>DATINM010000056.1:0-24119 GCA_035474235.1 Pyrinomonadaceae bacterium | reverse complement strand
TTCCATACGGCTTGCTGATGTGTTGCTGGCGATAGCCTCTGAACTTCCTCGTAGTGATAGTTATTTTGTGGACGCAGACGGTGGTTTCCATGAATGGTTTTCACCAAAGGGAAGATTGGATTTAAGAACCGTTGCAAGATGGGATTTAACCAAAGACCTCGACCACCAAAGCAAAGAGTGTAAGGAGTTTTTAATTGATCTATTAGTGAATGAATAAACTAATCCCCATTCTCTTCATCCTTATCGGCTGGACTCTTGTTTACGCCTACCAGCATCGCACACAAGCCCTGGCACAGACCTACCAAGTGGTTTCTACAATTGACGGAGACACCATCAAGGTAAATTTAAACGGCACGATAGAGACAGTTAGGTTATTAGGAGTTGACACGCCCGAGACGGTTGATCCACGAAAGCCGGTACAGTGCTACGGCCCCGAAGCCAGCCAGCAAACCAAAGAGCTTCTTACCGGCAAAGAGGTAACGCTTGAGGCAGATCCGTCGCAGGACGATAGGGATAAGTACGGCAGGCTTCTGCGGTATGTTTATCTGGGAAATCAGAATGTAAGCCTATTACTCATCACCGAGGGGTATGGCAGGGAATATACCTATAACAAGCCGTACAAGTATCAGAAGGCTTTTAGAGAAGCGCAAGATAACGCGAAGGCGAATAAAAGGGGATTGTGGGGGAGTTGTAGCTAACCGGTTATTTCTTTCTAGGGGTTTGGGCCAGTGCGCTCGCCGCCGCCCTCTTGGAATCCTTGCTAGTCCTGCCGTCCCGCAAGACCTTCGACGCGGCTTTGGCCGCGCTGGGATGGGTCACTTCGTTCGGAGCCTTATACTGCGTGAGCGTACTTCCGGCGGCCTTCTTGGAAGCCTTGCCCGTGTCCTTACTCCGAAGGACTTTAGACGCCGCCTTAGCCGCCTTCTTACTCGTACCCTTTCTTGGCATGTTGTCACCCCGCTTGTTGGTTTCGTAAAACGGTCTATGGATAGCACAGGATTATTATTACGACAACCAAAATTATTCGGGGAGTTTACAGTTCAGCGCAGCTTACTCAGTAGTGATGTTTTCTTGTGCACCAGAGCCAAATCCTCCACGTTGTTATTGATGTAAATGCGCGTGGTTTGTAGATCCGCGTGGCCTAACAGACGGCTGAGATAAATAAGGTTCCCGCCGTCTCTCAGGTAGGACGTGGCGAACGTATGCCGCAAGCCGTGAAATCCTACCTTTCCCTTGACACCGAGCTTCGCTGCTACAGATTTTAGCTGGTCTAGTGCAGCCC
Organism: Pyrinomonadaceae bacterium; assembly: GCA_035474235.1. Classification (GTDB taxonomy): domain Bacteria; phylum Acidobacteriota; class Blastocatellia; order Pyrinomonadales; family Pyrinomonadaceae; genus QHXN01. The sequence goes on along the minus strand of DATINM010000056.1, from coordinate 22,837 downwards.
CGTATGAAAGTTGTGCACCGTCCTGTTTGGGAAAGGCAATATCCGAATCATGCCGCTTCAGGAAGTGATACAGAACCTTCCGGCACTCGACGCTGATAGGGATGGTGCGCTGTTTATTTCCTTTGCCGAGGACGGTAATGAACAAGTCGTCAAGGTTGATACTGTCTCGCTTGAGCGTCAGTAGTTCATCCACTCGCGCGCCCGTATCAATGGCAACGCAGATCATCGTGTGCAGCCTGAATCCTTCAAAGGTTGTCGGACGCCACGACAGGAACCGTTTCAGAGTTTCTTCGCTGTACGTCTTCGGCGGTTTCTGTCCTTCTTTGACCCTCGATATTCTTATCCGCTCCGGTATATGCCCTTCCGTGTGCAGCCACGTCAGGAAGGAGTTGAAGGCTCTCGCGTACATATTGACCGTGACAGCCTCGACTCCCGATTCGGTCAGCCGGATAACGAAGTCTTTGATGTTTTCGCCGTCAGGCATCTGGCCGATGAGTGTATTCCAGCGGTTGAAAGCGAAGCGATACCACTTGACGGTGCGCGGAGAGACGCCGGAAAGGAATTGCTTTTCGCGGGCGAATTTGGCGTAGAGTTCTTCTAGTTTGTCCAAAGCAAAAATCTCCTAGGCTAGTGCGGTTTATGAAACCTTTCCACCACCTAAGAGACTTGCTAAGCTGTTGGCTTGAGTGCGGATGAGAGGACTCGAACCTCCACCACGTTGCCGTGACTAGCTCCTGAGGCTAGCGCGTCTACCAATTCCGCCACATCCGCGTGCGTGAGAAAAGATATTACGGGCGTGTCCGGGGGGTGTCAAGCGAGGCGCTTTTGGATAAAAAGAGGCTCAGGCGACGTATCGCCTGAGCCTCTTTTGCCCCCCTTACTCGAAAGTTCAAGTCTCCGGTCGAAGGCCACGTGCCGACTCCAAGTCGTTGACACATTAATAGCCGTTGAGGCCGTCGCGGTACCCGTTCTCGAAGCCCTGGCGGAAATACTGCTGATACATGGAGCGGTCGCCGAAGCGCGAGTTGTAGTCCTTGTCCGCGTTTCTGTACGTGCTTGAGTTGCGGAAGTCAGAGTATCCACGACCCCGATCCCTACGACCTTGCTGAACGCCCGCGTTGTAGCCTGCGTTTAGAGCGGTCTGGGTAAAGTTATTGTTGTAGTAACCGTTGTTTCCGTAACCGTTGTTGTAGTACCCGTTGTTACGGTAGCCGTTATTGTAGTACCCATTGTTGTAGTACCCGTTGTTGTAACGGCGTGCGGCTTCCTGCTGACGACGTAACTCTTCTTGACGGCGTAGCTCTTCCTGACGGCGTAACTCTTCGCGACGGCTGGCATCATCGCGCCTCTGCCCATCGCGTCGCCAGTCTCTGTTCTGATTCTGCTGATCGCGTCGCCAGTTGTGATCCTGATCCTGCGCCGAGGCGGTAACAGCCGACACCGATACCAGCATGAAAGCGCCGAGCGCGAGCATGAGCACCTTCGCGAAAAATCCCTGACCATTGCGTTTCATCTTCATAATCCTCCTGCAAGTTTATCAGCCCGTTTCGCAACATCCGTTGGGAGAGCCACTAAACCCACCGAATGAAATAACAAGCTTCGTGCCAGAGCGGGTCTTCACAAAGCGCGGCGAAAGCCACAACGATTCAGTAAGATACCGGGGGCGCTCGCACCATACAGTGCCGAGCCGTAGCGTATCGTGTGGCGGAAGCCGGACACTCGAACGCATCGAGGTAAAACGGTTGCGGGCGCGCGCACGCGCTTGTTATAGTCGAAGCCGTCCGCAACGGAATCGCAATAATGAAGTCTGAAGCGAGGCAAGAGTTTTTGAGCCTGCGCGCTCGCGCCGGCGAAGTGCGAAGTCGCATCGAGGCGAGCGCCGCACGCGCCGACCGCGACCCGCGCGAGATAACGCTCGTCGCCGTCAGCAAGACGCGCCCGTCGAGTCTCATCAGAGAGGCCGCGGCAACCGGCCTCTCCGAGTTCGGCGAGAACCGCGTGCAGGAGGCGGAAGGGAAGATCGAGGAGCTTAAGAGTGAAAGAGAGAACTTGCATTGGCATCTGATCGGACACCTGCAAGCGAACAAGGCGCGGCGTGCGGCACGACTCTTCGACATGATTCACTCGGTTGACTCCGTCTCGCTCGTCGAAAAGTTGGAGCGCGCCTGCTCGGAAGACGGGCGCGGGCGGCTGGACGTGTTGTTGCAGATTGACCTCGCGGGCGAGGAGACCAAGAGCGGCGCGAGCGAGGACGAGTTGCACGCGCTCGTCGAGTCGTTGAATGGTTGCAGCCGCGTGCGCTGCCGCGGACTGATGACGCTGCCGCCGTTCTTCGAGGACGCCGAACTCGTGCGCCCTTACTTCCGACGGCTGCGAAGTCTGCGCGACGAGTTGCGCGCGCGCGGCGTGTTCGGCGAAAGCCCGGGCGACCTCTCGATGGGGATGACGCACGACTTCGAGGTCGCGGTCGAAGAGGGCGCGACGATCCTGCGCGTCGGCACGGCGATCTTCGGCGAGCGCGGGCGACACGGAATTTAAGAGCCGCCGGGCATCAAGCCCGTCCGCCGTCTCTCAAAATCATGGACATCTTTCCCATCCTGAGCCTGTTCGTCTGGTATGCGATTGCGACGGTGATTCTCGTCGTCATCGCGCTGATGATCGCGCGGCTGATTATGAACAAGGCGGACTTCAATCCGTTTAGCCGCCCCGTCATCATTCTGCGCCGTTGGACAGACCCGCTCGTCAACCCGGTCAGAATGCCGCTTGTTCAACTCGGCTTCAGCCCGAACGTCGCGCCGCTCGTCGTCATACTGATCGCGATACTGTTCGGCTACTTCGCCTCGCGTTTCATCAACCTCGTGCTCGGTACGATTCACGGCCTGATCGCAAGCGCTTTGCTCGGCTCGCCGATCTCGTTCGTCGGCTATCTGATTTTCGGCGTGCTGGCCTTCTACTCTCTCGCCATCTTCCTACGCATCGTAATGTCCTGGGGCGCAAGCCCGCGCAACAGGCTGCTTCATCTTCTCATACACCTGACTGAGCCTGTACTCGGCCCGTTTCGCAGAGTCATACCGCCGCTCGGAGTGTTCGACATCTCACCCATCGTCGTTCTACTTCTTCTCGACTTTCTCCAACGAGCCGTCGCCGTGACGATGCTGCGCATGTAGCCGACGCTTTGGCCTGCCCGCTTTGTGTGAAGCTGCGTGATTAAATTAAGCGAAGAACAGGATGCGCTCGTCTTTCCGGTGCGCGTCTCGCCGCGCGCGTCGAAGAGCGTGTGCGCGGGCGAGCACGACGGCGCGCTCAAGGTTCGCGTGGCGGCCCCGCCCGTCGAGGGCGCGGCGAACGAAGAGCTTGTGAGATTTCTATCGAGGGAGTTCGGCGTGCCCGCGCGCGACGTAGAGATAAAGAGCGGGCACGCGTCGAAGTCGAAAGTCGTGCGCGTCCGCGGCGCGACGGCGGAACAGCTTTTGAGCTTGGCGGGGGGGTAGAGAGTGAGCGAGCAAGCGCGAGGCGTGCGTAATGTTCGACTCTCGACGAGAGGCTTTTGAACTTTCTCTCTTTGCCTGCTGCACTCGCGGTTGCGGCGCGGAAAAACCGCGTGATATATTCCCGCCCGAATCCGCGCCAGGCCGAAAAAACTTTCTTAAGGAACTCATCCGTCATGTCTGGACACTCGAAGTGGCACACGATCAAACACAAGAAGGGCGCTTTGGACGCCAAGCGCGGCAAGCTCTTCACGAAGCTTATTAAAGAGATTTCGGTCGCGGCGCGCACGGGTGGCGGCGACGCCGACTCGAACGCGCGCCTGCGCAAAGCCGTCTCCGACGCCAAGGGCGCGAACATGCCGAACGAGACGATTGATCGCGCCATACGCCGCGGCACGGGGGCCGAAGAGGGCGTCAGCTACGAGGAGATAACCTACGAGGGTTACGGGCCGGGCGGCGTCGCCGTCATGGTTGACGCGATGACGGACAATCGCAATCGCACCGTTGCCGAAATCCGTCACACCTTCTCGAAGAACGGCGGCAACCTCGGCACGAGCGGCGCGGTCAACTGGATGTTCGAGAAGAAGGGCTACATCGTCGTCGCGAAGTCGGCGAAGCCCGAAGACGAGTTGTTCGAGATCGTCACGGACGCGGGCGCGGAAGACCTGCGCGACGACGAGGACAACTTCGAGATCATCACTTCGCCCGACGGCTTCGACGCCGTGCTCGCGGCGGTCAAGGACGCGGGCATCGAGCCGCAGGTCGCCGAGGTCGAGATGGTTCCAAAGGAGTACAAGCGGCTCGAAGGCGCTGAGGCCAAGCAGATGCTCAAGCTCATGGATGCGCTCGAAGACCACGACGACGTGCAGAAGGTCTCAGCCAACTTCGATATCAGCGAGGCCGACATGGATTCGGAGTAAGCCTTGTTCTCGTCTCAGACATCACGATGCCCGTCGAAGACGGCTTCCCGCTCATCGGCAAGCTCAGGGAGAAGGACGCGGAAGACGAGAGGCTGACTCCCGCCGTCGCGCTGACGGCGCACGCCCGCGTTGACGACCGTATGCGCGCACTCTCCGCGGGCTTCAACATATTCAGTCCCAAAGCCCGTCGAGCCTGACGAGCTTGTCGCTACAATCGCCCACCTCGCCTAATCGGGCGTGACCGAAATTCCGGCGCGGCTGATGCGAGCGGCGGGGCGTGCGTCGTATCCCTGCACCGGACAACTTTTATTCTTAACGAGCGCGTCGCACTTGCTGTATAAAGGGGCGTGCGAATTTTAGGGATTGATCCCGGCAGCGAGACGACGGGCTGGGGCGTTATCGAGGGCAACGCGCGCCGCTATCGTCTCGTCGAGTTCGGGACTGTCAGGGCGCGCGCTGGCGAGCGCTTTGCCGCGCGGCTCTTGAAAATCAGCGACGGCGTCGAATCGCTGCTCACGCGTTTCGCGCCGGACGTTTGCGCCGTCGAGGAAGCGTTCTTCGCCGCGAACGCGAAGACCGCTCTGAAACTCGGACAGGTGCGCGGCGTCGTGCTGGTCGCGGCGGAGCGCGCGCGAGTGGAGATCGCCGAGTACGCGCCGCGGCTCGTCAAGCAGACTGTGGTCGGCTACGGCGCGGCGGAGAAGCAGCAGGTTCAGGAGATGGTTCGCGTGCTTCTGAAGCTGCGCGCATCTCCCACGCCGTTCGACGCGTCGGACGCGCTCGCCGTCGCCATCACGCACCTGCACCACGCGGGCCTGCGCGAACGCATTAGACTCTCGCCCGCTCGAAACAAACTCGAAGCGCTGCTGGCCGCGAACCCGCGCCGCCGCGCGCCGCGCTGAAGCAGATACCCTCGCAAGCAAGCCACGAACAAGCGGGCGCTCATTCCTTCGACAGCCTCCGCGCGAGTGCTGTGTTCGCCGTCCACCTCACCAAAGGAGGGTCAAACGATGTCTCACGTCACATCCCGCATTTTCGTTTCAAACGGCTCAATCTCCGTCCCCGCGCACCTTCGTCTTTCGGCGGCGGCGCTCGCGCTCGCCTGCGCGCTCGCGCTCTTCGTCCCCGCGCACGCGCAGAAGAAGAAGCGAAGGCGGCCCGCAGGCGTTCGCGTCGCAGTCGTCGTTGACGAAAGGTTGGCGGCGCTGCGCGACGCGCCGGAGCTTTCGGCGAATCTTTTGCAGCGTCTGAGCCGCGGTCGCTTCGTCGCGGTCGCGGGCGAACGTAGTTCGCGCGAGGGCGTCACGTTCTACCGCGTCGCTGTGACGCGCAGGACTTCGGGCTGGATTCAGTCGGACGCCGTCGTGCGGCCTTCGCGCGCAGGCGACGACGCGCGTCTGCTCCGCCTCATACGCGGCTCCGACGAGTTCGACCGCCTCTCTCGTGCGCGCATATTCCTCGACGCGTTTCCGCGCTCGACTCTGTGCCCTGCGGTGCTGCTCATCTTCGGCGACACGGCGGAGGAGGCCGCAACGAGACTGACGCGCGAGGCGCAGCGCCGGCTCGACGAGCGCGAGATGGAGGCGGGCGGCGCTCCCGTCGCGAGCTACTTTCTGAACTTCAACGGACTCGACCGCTACGACCGCAACGGCGTGAAGTTCGCCTTCGACCCCGCGCACAAACAACTGCACTACGACGGCGCGGCGTGGCGCGAGATACTGCGCCGCTACCCTCGAAGCCCGGAAGCCGCGGATGCCCGCGCGCGCCTTGAGACGAAGAAGTCTCCCTCGAATTAGGTTCGTGTGAGAAAGCGTGCGTCGGCTCGGCGCAGGCGCCGGAAAATGTCTGTTGCAAAATCGCGCGGGCGCAGTTAGATTGTCGGCTGAAACCACAGCGCGACGTGACAAGGGGGTCTCACAGGAAGTCTGTGCGCATCTCCTGTCAACATGAAACTGGAGGAAGGAACTGTGCCGGTAGGAACGTGCCCTGACTGCGAAGCCGAAGTCCACGTTGACCTCGACGCCGATAAAGGCGACACGGTGACGTGCGACGAGTGCGGGACGGAACTTGAAGTCGTAGGACTCGACCCGGTCGAGTTGGACATCGTCGAGGGAGATTTAGACGAAGACGAGGAAGACGAAGAGGACGATTTCTGAAAGACAGTAATGAGCGATGAGTGATGAGAAGCTGTCAGCCGTCAGCTACGACAAAAAGCTGAAAGCTGAGCGCTGACCAGCTTCTATTATCACTTGTCGCTACTCTTGTAGTTCGTTCTGTTCTGGCGGACGAAAAGGCCGCGCGGGGCTTCGACGCGTATCGTGTGGGAGCGCCCGTCGTGCCTTTTTTCGTCCGGCGGGTAGAAGGCGAGAACGTAAGTGGAGGTGACTTCCTCGGCCAGCGCGCGGAACAGCGGCTCGTAATCTTTCTCGTTGGCATAGACGTTCGTGCCGCCCGTCTTGTCAACAAGGCCGGAAACGTCGAGAGGCGTCGGCAGCGGCGCATGGTCGCTCGACGCCGACGCGATCAGGCGCGAGTATGAGGGAAGCGTCACGGAATAGACGCTCACCTCGGCGTCGTTGGCGCGCTCGATGACGGTCGATGGCGCAACCGTGTCGCCCACGGGGAAGCCGTCGGTTACGACGACGACGGCGCGCTTCATCAGACGGTGATCGAGCGTGCGCGGCGCGTCGCGCTTGAGCAGGCGCACGGCGTCGTCAACGGCGTCGTAGGTGTGGGTCGAGAGTCCGTTGGCCTCGTGCGAGAGGCGGTCGAGCGCGCGGTCGAGCTTGTGCGGGTCGCTCGTGAAGTTTTGCAGGACGCGCGCGTTCATGCCGAAGCTCATCAGCGCGAAAGAGGCCGGTCGGTTCGAGAGCTTTTCCGAGAAGGCGCGCATCGCTGTCTGAAGCCGCGCCATCTCCTCCGCCGTCATGCTGCCGGAGATGTCAACGGCGAAGACGACTGCGACGGGACGCTCCGCGCCCCCGTGCCGCTCGACGTTGAGGAACGCGACGGGGCGCTCGTCTCCGTCCTCGTAGAGCTTGAAGTCTTCGGGGCGCAGGCCGCGCACGGGCTTTCCTTCCGCGTCCGTCACCGTCACGTCAACAAGGACGAGGTCTGTGTCGATCTTCAGCACGTCGTCTTCGTCAACGACCTCCGGCGGCTTCTTGTCGTGCTGATCCTGACCACCGCCCTGCTGCTGCGCGCGCGCGGCGTGCGCTTGCGGAAGGAGCGAAAGAAGGATGATTGCTAAGAGTCGCTTTAGCACGAACGTCGAAGCGTGCGTGCACGTCTTTCCGGGTCGGCTTGAAAGGGAAGGCATGACTTTATTACTGCTCGAAAACTATTTGGGCCGGACTTTTCTGCAAGCGGATTATACTTCCGCGCGCGCCGTTTGCGCCAACGGTTCTTTCAGGGCAACAGTCGCGCGTCCGAAGGCTTCCAACAGGCGTGTGAAGAAACAGCGCGTGTTATAATCGCGGGTCGAAATTTTCGACTCGGCGCGCCGACCTAAAAGGAATCCGATTCAAGATGCTCCGAAGCAAATTTTTTCAGACGCTCGCCGTCGCACTGCTCGTGCTCTTTGTCGCCGGCCCGATGTCAGCCGACGCGCAGAAGAAGTCGAAGAAGCAGCATGAGCAACCGACGACGGGTGGAGTCGCGGGGCGCGTGCGCGTCGATTCGGGGAGAAGCGCCGCCGGCGTCAGCGTCCAACTCCGGCGCGGCGAAGAGGATGTCGCGCAGGCGACGACGAACGCGAAGGGCGAGTTTGAGTTTCGCGGCGTCGAGCCGGGCACTTACGGGCTGACGCTGCGCAAGCCGGGATTACAGATCGGTCGGATGGAGAGCCTCGAAGTCCGCGCGGGGCAGACCGTCTCGCTCAAAGATCACCTGTACCTGCCGATTGACGAAGGCTCAATCGCGTTCATCAAGGGGAGCGTATTCGACGCGGGAGGCCGGAGTTTCCCCGGCGCTCGCGTCGAGCTTGCGCGCGTCGAGCCAGACGGCTCGCTCAAGAAACTCGGCGACCAAATCTCGAACATCACGGGTTCGTTCGTCTTCAGGCTTCCGCCCGAAGGAGCGCGCTACCGCGTGACGGCGAAGGCCGGCGGGATGGAGGCGGCGACGCAGGAAGTAACCATAGAGGGCGCGGCCATCTACCGCACCGCGCTCAGCCTGAAACGCGCCCCGAAGTAGGGCGGCCAAGTGAAGAACGCGCATCCTCAAAGTGATGAGACGCGCGAGGAATTCTTAACGGCGCGTCAACTCGCCTCCGTCTTGCAGGTGAGCGAGTCAACCGTGCGAAGGCTCGCGCGCGAGGGCCGGATACCCTGTGTGCGCCTGACGCCCCGGCTCATACGCTTCAACCTCAAGGCGGTCTGCAAATCGCTCGACGGGACGACGCGCGCGCGCAACACCGCACGCGATTCTGAAAAGCATGGGCGCGACGAACAGCAGTTGACGTTCGACGAGATGTTTTGATTCTTCCGTGAAAGGGAAGAAGGCCGGAAGCGAATCGTGTTTGAATCAGCGATCAAAAGTTAAGCCGCCACGTGGCGGCCTTTTTGTTTTCGCGTCCGTTCGTTCCTACGCGCTTCGGTTGAACTTCTCGGCTAGTCCGCGTCGTCGCCTCCCGGCTCCCAATTTCTGCGCCCGCTCTTTCGCAGGCCGTGCTCGCGCTTGAGTCCGTCGCGGACGTTGAGGAACCATGCGCAGACGCCGAGCGCCGCCGTTACGAACGCCGCGTCCGTGTGCGAGCCGAAGAGCAGTATCGCCGCCGCGATCAAAAACGCGATGGCGGCGACGAGCCAAAGGCGTTCGACGACCGACGGGCCGCGAGAATCGTTTCCGCGACCGTCGCGGTCTTCGTCCGCGCGCGCACGCGATTCGACGGCTGCGGATGCAGGCACGTCGTCGGCGGCGAACGCCGGCTCTTCATTTTTTTGCCCGGTATTCACAAAGTATGTCTCGCGGCTCCGTCAGTTGACGGTCACGGGGATGAACGCCTCGATGTTGCGCGGCGGCTGGCAAGCCTGATCGTTGCAGGGCTGCACGCGCACAGTCACGTGGAAAGTGTGTTGACCTTTGGCCGCGATCTTGTCGGCGCGCAGAGGCAATTTGATGACGGCGCGGCCTTCGTAAACCGAGAGCGGCTTGTCGCTGAACGAGAGCTTGCGCGAAACGGCGGACGGGTAAGCGGGCTTGCCCGGCGTGATGCCTTCCTGCGGCGCGGCCTGAACCTCGGTCGCGACGTAGAACTTGTCCGAGGCGGGGTTCGCGTTGACGTGATAGCCGTCGGCAATGTCGAGCGTGATGTTGGCCTCGCCCGCGCCGCCCGCGTCGAGCTTCGCATCCTCGACCGTCGCGGTCACGACCTGCTTCTGCTGAGCCGCGGTCGGTTGGACTTGAGCCGCGGCGGGCGTCGCGGTCGGCGAAGCCACGGCGTTGTTAGCCGCGCCCGTCTGTGTGTCGGCGCACGCCTGAAGGACGAGCGGCGCGAAGAGCGCGAGTGGGAGAAGAATCTTTCGTCGCATGAGTTGAAGTCTAGTTTTTAAAGACGGAAGTCACAAGCGCGGCGAACTGTCTGCGGCAAAGCCTTCGGGCGCGGGTCGCACGTCCGCGGCTTGCGCCTGCATCTCTCGAATGTATGCCGCGCGCCTTCGAACGCGACGCGATACGAAGCGCCAGAGAAGATAGATCGGTATGCCGAAGAATATCGCCAGAGGAATCAGCGCAAGCACGATGCGAATCAGTACGAGCGTGATGGCCGCGGCCATGTCTACGCCTTCGCCGAGCGCGCCGGCGACGCTGTGAACGAAGCCCGTGGTGCTGACGAGCGGCGACGGCGGTTGGAGCGTGACGTTGATCGTCGAAAGGCTCGTCTGGTTTTCGATGAAGCGCTTGCGCCCTTCGATCTTCTCGATCTCCGTTCGGACGTTCGCCAACTCGCGCTCGACGGAAATCGCGTCGGAGACGGCGTGCGCGCCCTTCATTATGTCGAGCAGTTGAGATTCGAGAGCCTGCTGCGTCCGCAGTCGTGCGTCGAGATCGATGTACTCTTCGGTCACGTCCTGCCCGCTGATTTTTTCCGACGTGATGCGGCTCGCCGCTCCGCGTATGTCGTTCATCGCCGCGTCGAACTGCGACGCGGGGACGCGTACCTCCATCGTGATGACTTCCTGAGCCTTGCCGCCGCCCGCGCCCGCTTCCTGCCGCGACTCGGACGTGACGACGAATCCGCCACGCGACTCTGCGACCGAGGCGACGCGCTGCATAGCCTTCTTCGGGTCTTCGACTTCGAGCGAGAGGTTTGCGTTCCGAATGATCTTGCGCTCGACCGGGACGGGCGCGGCCTGCGACTGGTCTGCCTGTTGGAGCGAGACGTTTTGCATTACGGCCTGCCCGCCGCCCCTCGCCTGCTCTTGTGGTGCAGCCGCGTGGTCAGCCGCAGCCGAATTCGGGGCCGTCGAGACGGACGCGTTCGATGAAGCGTGATTCATCGAATTACCGGCGCAGCCGATAAGGGCCGCGAGCGCGAGAGTGAAGATTAATATTACCGTCGTTCTCATAAATCGCCTCCGGGGTTTCGGGTCGTTGTCAGAACAACATTTGAACGTCTCGGCTCGCCTTCGCTTGCGGGGCAAGGCTCGAAGTCTTCCGCGCGGCGTCGCTTATTCCTCGCGCTCGTCCTCATCTTTCGAGCCGTGGCGGTCTGGGCGCTTGATGCCGAACTTCTCAAGCCTGTACTGAAGCGTGCGGAAGGTAAGGCCCAAGAGCTTTGCAGACTTCGTGATGTTGTAGTCGGTTCGCTCCATCGCCTGAAGGATGAGGTTGCGCTCAACGTCCTCGAAGTTGACGCCCTCTGCCGGCAGGCGAAAGCCCGACTCGGCGGCGGGGCGCGTCTCCTGCCGGACTTCGAGCGGGAGGTCTTCGACCGTGATGTAGTCGGCCTCTGCGAGCAGAATCGCGCGCTCGATTGCGGACTCCAACTGGCGGACGTTGCCGGGCCAAGCGTAGTCGAGCATTACCTTGCGCGCGTCGGGCGTTAAGCCACGGATGAGGCGCGAGGTGTTACGCGTGTGCTTCTTGAGGAAGAATTCCAGAAGGACGGGGATGTCTTCGCGGCGCTCGCGCAAAAGGGGCACGTCAATCGAGAGGACGTTGATGCGATAGTAGAGGTCGTCGCGGAAGCGCCCGTCCTGAACCATCGCGCGCAGGTCGCGGTTGGTGGCCGCGACGACCCGCACGTCAATCTTGATTGCGCGCGTGCCGCCGACACGACGAATCTCGCGCTCCTGCAAAGCGCGCAAAAGCTTCGCCTGCATCGTCACGTCGAGTTCGCCTATCTCGTCGAGGAAGAGCGTGCCCTTGTCGGCTATCTCGAACAAGCCTTTCTTCTCGGCGTGCGCGCCCGTGAACGCGCCCTTCTCGTGGCCGAAGAGTTCGGATTCGAGAAGGTTCTCGTTTATCGCGGCGCAGTTGACGGCCTGAAACATCTGATCGGCGCGCGGGCTTTGCGTGTGGATTGCGCGCGCGATGAGTTCTTTGCCCGTGCCCGACTCGCCGCGTATCAGAACGGTCGAGTTCGAGCGCGCGACTTTGAGAATCATCTTCTTGACGGCCTCCATCTCGCCGGAGGCCGAGATGATCTCCTGATCGAGCGCGTCGAGCTTGCTCAGGGCGCGGCGGATTGTTTCCAGAAGCTGCTCGCGCTCGAAGGGCTTTTCGAGATAGTCGAACGCGCCGCGCCTGAGCGCCTCCTTCGCCGAGTCAATCGAGCCGTGCGCCGTAAGAAGCAGGACGATGATCGAGGAATCGAAGGCCAGAAGCTTCGAGAGAAGCTCGATGCCGTCCATGCCGGTCATCTTCAGGTCGGTGAGCGCGAGGTCGAACCGGCGCTCGCGCGCGATCCGCAGCGCGGCCTCGCCCGACGCCGCGGTCGTCACGTCGTAGCCCTCGCCCGACAGGATCATCTCAAGAATCTCTCGCTGCGACTTCTCGTCGTCAACGACGAGTATGCTTTTGCGTGCCATTAACAAATAAGTGATAAGCGATGAGTGATAAGTGATAAGAAAAGACGGAAGCTTTTTCTTATCACTTATCACTCATCACTTATCACTTCCTCCCGTAGTTGGTAGTTCGACCGTAAACGTCGTGCCCTCGCCGGGCTTGCTCGTGACGCGGATAGAGCCGTCGTGCGCCTCTACGACCTTCTTGGCGATGGCGAGGCCGAGTCCTGTGCCCGTCTCCTTCGTCGAGAAGTAAGGCTCGAAGATTTTGTCTATGTGCTCCGGCTTTATCCCGCGGCCCGTGTCGGAGACGGAGACGCGCGCGTGGCCGTCGTCGGTCGAGAGTCCGACGGCCAGCCGCCCGCCGGGCGCGTCCATCGCCTGCATGCCGTTGATGATAAGGTTTGTGAAGAGCGAACGTAAAGACTCGCGGTCGCCGACGACGCGCGGCGAATCTCCTTCGGCGTCGAGCCGCACTTCGACCCCGGCGTCCGCCGCCTGCTGCTCGACGATGCGGAGCGCGTCGCGCAGCGTCTCGCCGAGGTCGAGCGGCTGGAGGTTGAGGTTCGCGGGGCGCGAGTATTTCAAAAACTCCGTAATGCGCGTGTTGATGCGCGCGACCTCGGCCTTGAGTTGGAGCGTTAGCTGCTCGACGAGCGCGCGCTTCTTCGGGTCGGAGGGCGCGAGCGAAGTGCGCAGGTGATCGAGCGTGAGGTTGATGTAATTAAGCGGATTGCGAATCTCGTGCGCGATTGCCGAGGCGAGACGGCCTACGACCGCCGACTGCTCCGTCTGCTTGACCTGCAACTCAAGCTCGCGCATCCGACCGAGTTGCGCGACCATCTCGTTGAAGGTCTCGGCGAGTTGTCCGATCTCGTCGCGCCGGTCTGCCGCCGTGACGCGAAACGAGAAGTCGCCCGCGGCCACGCGCTCGGTCGCGTGCGAAAGCTCGCTGATGGGTCGCGTGAAACTCCAGACGAGTATGGCCGCGATGATCGTCGCGATCAGGAGCACGGCGAGCGTCGGCAGAAGAGTCTTCGCGGTGCGCCAGAGCGACTCGTCTGCGACGGCGCTTGAGCCGAGGATGACGACGATGTAGTTCATCCCGCGGCTCGTCTGCAAAGGGACGGCGAAGGTGCGCGGCTCGCCCGCGACCGGCTGCGCCGTCGTCGGCAGCGTCGGCAGCAATCGCTTGAAGCCTTCCGTCGCCTCGCCCGCGTCAACGAGCTTCGGCAGTTGAACTTCGGGGTCGGAGACGTTGAAGTAATGGTACTGCCCCTCGCTCACAGTCTCCGGCCTGTAGTCGGGGTCGAGGCTGTCGTCAATGCGCCCGTCCTGCCGGACGACGAGGACGTTTACGACGCGGCGCGCCTGCTCGACGAGCAGTGAAGAGTTGTGCGCGGCCTCGATCTGATACATGTACTGGCTGGAGGTGATGCTCTCGTTTGCGAGAGCAATGCTCGCGGTGAGCGCCTGCTCCTGCTCGGCGATCCTTATGACGTGGCGGTGCTGTTCCAGCCGGTTGAGATAGAACTGCACGCCGAGCGTCGCAACCAGAAGCAGCGCCAGCACGACGAGCAGCCGCGCGCGAAAGCTGTAGAAAAGTCCCGGAAGCCGCATTCTCATCTGAAGCCATCCCTCCCGCGGGTTTAGATTTCGGCGGGAGAGCTTTCGTTCGCAGTCTCGCGGTTAAGAGCGAAGGGGTTGCCGTGCGTCCGCGACAGATGTTATAGTCGCTTCGGTCTCCGGCGCAAACCCCTCAGGAGGCCGCTGGCAAGTCTCTCCAAATTTTTACTGGCACGAATTGATCTGAAGATGACGACAGAGCTTACACGGAAAAGCTTAGGCTACGCTTTTCAATCTTCCGATTCGGATGCGCGCGGGCGGCTTTGCTGTGGCCGCGCAAACAAAGCTCCGTCGGTCGCATCTTAAACATTCGGCACGGCGGCTCAACGCGCCCCCCAAAGACCTGGCGCGCGCCGCCTCTTCTGCTTGAAATTTAAGCGAGGAAGAGTTCAATGACCCTGAAGTTTCGTTCCCTCGGCCTAGTCGCTTTCGCCATCTCAACAATCATCTTCTTCAGCACGTCTTCGGCCAGCGCCGCTCACAGGGCCGCGAAGAAAGCACCCTCGAAGGCCGCAGCCTCGAAGACGAGGCGCGGTCGCGAGGACGCTTCGTCGCGACGCGACTCGCGCAAGTCTAGGCGAGCGAGCGCCACCGACGAGCGACGCGGGCGCGACGACCGCCACTCTTCGCGCCGCGACCGCAGAGAAGAGCGCGCCGAGCGTGTCTCGCGCAAAGACTGGCGGCACATGTCGAAGCGCGAGCGCATGATCGCCGCGCGCGCGGAGGCCGAGCGCCGCCGCCGCGAGGCCGAGGAGCGCGCACGCCAGATCGCGCTCGCAATCGCGCGCCAGCGCGCCGCAGATCAGGCACTACGCGACGAGACCACAGCCAACATCGCGAAGGATGAGACGCAGGGCGAAGACCCGGAAGTCCGCCGCGTCGCGATGAACGCGCTCGCGGGGCACGCCGGAACGGTTGTCGTGATGAACCCGAAGACGGGGCAGGTTTACACGGTCGTCAATCAGGAGTGGGGATTGCGTCGCGGCTTCAAGCCTTGCTCGACGACGAAGCTCGTCACAGGACTCGCAGGACTCACAGAGCACGTCATCGATCCTGTGCAGACCGTCAACATCGGCACGGCGAGCTACCGGCTCGACCTGACCGACGCGCTCGCCTTCTCAGACAACGGCTACTTCCAGAGAGTCGGCGGTCAGGTCGGCTTCGACAAGATGATGACCTACGCGCGCAAGCTCGGACTCGGTCAGCAGACCGGCATCAACTTCCCCGCCGAGTCGCCGGGCAAACTCCCGCTATTCAAAGAGGGTTACGCCGTCAACCACATGTCTTCACACGGCGACGACATCGAGGTGACGGCGATTCAACTCGCCAACGTCGCGGCGGCCTACGCCAACGGCGGCCACCTGCTCGTCCCGCACGAGCCGCGCACGCCGGAAGAGAATCTGCATTTCCAGCGCGTCTTCAAGCGCGATATAGACATCCCGCAGGAGAACGTGCAGCGCATGATTCCGGGAATGATCGGCTCGGTCAATTACGGCTCGGGCAAGCGCGCGTACAACCAGTTCGAAACAATCGCGGGCAAGACCGGCACCTGCACCGGCCAAGGCTCCAAGCTCGGTCTGTTCACCTCGTTTGCGCCCGTCCACGACCCGAATCTCGTCGTCACGGTCATCACGCGCGGCTCGACCTCGGCTGGCTACCGCGACGCCTCGACGATTGCCGGTCAGGTCTATCGCGGACTACAGGGACGCTTCGGCCCGCGTCCCGGCACGCAGCCCCTTCTCGCAAACGACCCGCTCGTCCCGCACCCGCACATAGACCCGCGCAAGGCAGCCGAGATCAACGGCGAGGAGCGCGACGAGGACGACGCGACTACGGCGGGCAATGATGCGGCCGTCGTGACCGAGTCCGGCGTGCCCGCGTCGCAGAACGGCAACGCCGCGCAGCCCGCCGCGCAGCAGCGCGTCCTTCAAAAGACCGTGAAGACAGTCGAGCGTCCCGCGCCGCAGCCTTCAAAGACCGCCGCGCCCCAGCAGCCGATGGGCAGTTCCGTCGTGCGACCGCGCAGGGTTTCTGAGAAGCCGTAGCATCGGAGAAGCGGGCGAGTGTCGCACGTCGAGCCGGTTAAAATTCAGGTGTGGAAAGCCGGGGAACCGACCCCGGCTTTTCGTTGTCTAATCTTTACATCGGCTGGCTTGACACGTCGTTTCGGTTGGTGAGAGTATCACGGCGCAAAATCGTTTCGGACAGGACGAGCCGCCTTACGCTCCCCGGCAAGGAGCAGGCCCTCTGCGCTCCTCTAACGGCGGCAAACTAGCGGTCGGCGGCGCGCATCTGAGGTACGCGACGCTGGAGCCGACGAGCGCGCCCCCGAATCAAATCTCCCAGAAGAATAAGTTTTAGCGCACGGAGGATTGCGACCGATGAAAAACGTATCGCGACTTTTATTAATGGCCGCGCTCGCTGCGGTCTTCGCGCTGCCCGCGTTCGCGCAGGACACCGCGGCGGGCGGAGGCGCTGCCGCCCAGTGCACCGCGGAGGCCGACGCGAAGGCGGCCCTCTATAAGAAGTTTCTAGACAACTACAAGGGGACGCCGCCTCAGCAGAAGACCGCAAGCGACACCGGCCACGAGTACCTTACCAAGTACGGCAACTGTCCCGACGACGCCGACAAGAAGATAGCCACCTTCATCCAGAATTGGGTTTCAAAGTACGACGTAGCCGCACGCAACTTCGCCTGCACCGACGCCGTTGCACAGAAGGACTACGCGAAGGCATTCGAGGCGTGCCACGTGATTCTGAGCGCCGAGCCGGACAACCTCGACACGATGCTTTTGCTCGCGGTGGCGGGTCTGAACAACGCGGCCTCGCCCAATTCCAACAAATCTCTGAACGCCGACGCTTTGGCGGTGGCGCGCCATGCCGCCGAACTGATCGAGTCGGGCAAGTCTCCGACGAAGTGGGATCCGTTCGCGAACCGCGACGAGGCTCTCGGCTTCCTCTACTACACGCAGGGCGTCGAGCTTTTCGACTCGTCGCCTACCGACGCCGCGGCGGCATTCCAGAAGGCCGCGCAGTCGAACAGCAAGTACAAGCGCGAGCCTTCGACCTACACGTACCTCGGCACCATCTACGAAAGAAACGAACTGGCGAAACTGGTCGAGGATTACAAGGCCGCCTTCCCGCCGGGCGTACCGATCCCCGACGAGAAAAAGCCGCAGTACCAGCAGATGCTTGATCAGATCGGCAAGGTGCAGGCCCGAATCGTCGATGCCTACGCCCGCGCCGCCTCGTACATGAACGCCGATCCGAAGGCTGACGCGACGAGGAAGAAGGCCGTGATGGACAAGCTCACGGGCTACTACAAGGCTCTACACAACGACTCGGACGCCGGTCTTCCTCAACTGATCGCCAACGTCACGAGCACGCCGCTCATGCTGCCCGGTCAGGAGCCTGCGCCTGCGCCGACGACGCCTGCAACCACTACGACCGGCACGGACGGCAACGGCGCGAAGCCCGCCTCGACGCCGACGCCCGCGAGCAAGCCGCCTCTCAGCAAGGGAACTCCCGCCGGGGGCAGGACGACTTCCGGGCACTGACCCCGACGGACATACATCGGTCGCACCTGTTAAAAAGCGCCGGGCGCAATCTTCGACGAAAGTCGGACTTTGCGCCCGGCGTTTTTGTTACAATCGCACGCATGACGAAGAAGGGCAGCCCCGACACGCCGGACGCCTCCTCGCTCGAACAGAAACTCGGCCATGCGTTCCGCGACCCGCGCCTGCTCGAACGCGCGCTGACGCACCGCTCGTGGGCGCACGAGAACGTCGGCGCGGGCGAGGAGGAGAAGGCGCGCTCGCTCCACAACGAGGCGTTCGAGTTCGTCGGCGACTCAGTGCTCGGCCTCATCGTCGCCGACGCTCTCTTCCGCTCGCACCCCGAAGTCACGGAGGGCGAACTCTCTCGCATGAAGCACCGCCTCGTCAGCACGCAGACGCTTGCGCGTGTCGCGCGCGGCCTCCAACTCGGCGACTACCTGCGCGTCGGTCGCGGCGAGGAGAAGACGGGAGGACGCCGCAAGCGCGCGCTTTTGGCCGACTCGTTCGAGGCCGTGCTCGCAGCGGTCTATCTCGACGGCGGCTACGAAGAGGCCGAAGCGTTCGTTCGTCGCGCGCTCGGAAGGGAACTGGAAGAGGCAAGCCCCGAGTCGGCTGCCGCCGCCGACTTCAAGACGATGCTTCAGGAACGACTTCAGGCCGAGCAGCACGTCATGCCGCAATACGAGGTCGTAGAGACGCTGGGGCCACCGCACGCACGCGTCTTCCGCGTCGAAGCCGTCTGGGGCGTCGAGCGAGTCCGGGGCGAAGGCATGACGATCAAGGCAGCCGAGACGGACGCCGCCCGCCGCGCGCTCGAACAGATGGGCGCGCCGCCGGAGGACGAAGCAGTGCCGGAGAGACTTGCGGAAGAAGCGCGAGAATAGCGAAGGGAATCAAACGAAGCGGCGGAAACGATGCGAGTGGCGGAAGAGCAAGCGAGAAGAAAATAGATTCGACCAGACCCTCACGGCCTGAAACGTTCGCAGTCAACTCCATACTTCTTAATCTTGTAGCCGAGTATTCGCTCGGTCGTGTGCAGGAGTTTCGCGGCCTTCGCGCGGTTGCCGCGCGTTGTCTTCAGAGCGTCCTGTATGATGTCGCTCTCGTATGCGGCGACCGACTGCGCGAGCGACAGGCGCGTGACCGTGCCTGACCCTTCGGCGGTCTGCAAGGTCGGCGGCAGGTGGTGACCGTGTATCACGCTTGAGTCGCAGACGACGACCGCGCGCTCGATTATGTTCTCAAGCTCGCGAACGTTGCCGGGCCAGTGGTAGGAGGTGAGCATGTCAATCGCGGGCGTCGAGATGCGCTTGATGTGCTTGTGATGCTCGCGCCCGTACTTCTCAAGAAAGTGGTCGGCGAGGAGGAGCACGTCGGGCTTTCGCTCGCGCAGCGGCGGCATGAAGATCATGAAGACGTTGAGCCGGTAATAGAGGTCTGCGCGGAACTGGCCCTTCTCGATTGCCTTCTCCAAGTCCTTGTTCGTAGCCGCGATGAGGCGGACGTTGACCTTGATGGTTTCGTTGCTTCCCAAACGCTCGAACTCGCGCTCCTGAAGCGCGCGCAACAACTTTATCTGCGTCGAGACGTTCAGGTCTCCTATCTCGTCCAGAAACAGCGTCCCGCCGTCGGCCAACTCGAAGCGCCCCTTCTTGCGCGACATCGCGCCCGTGAACGCGCCGCGCTCGTAACCGAAGAGTTCCGACTCGATCAAAGTCTCCGGCAGCGCCGCGCAGGAGACCTTGACGAAAGGCTTTCCCGCGCGCAAAGAGTTGTAGTGGATCGCGTGCGCGATCATCTCCTTGCCCGTGCCCGACTCGCCGCGCAGAAGCACTGTCGTGTTCGTTCGCGCAACCTGCGTCACCTGCTCGTAAACCTCGCGCATCGCGTTCGAGCTTCCTACGATGTGGCCGAAGTCGTATCGCTCTCGAAGCTCCTGCTTGAGATGTGAGTTCTCGTCGAGCAGTCGAGCGCGCTCGGCCTCGACGTAACGCTCGACGCGGAGCGCCTGCGCGATCATCGAGGCGACTATCGAGAGCATCTTCGTCAAGCGCTCGTAGTCGCGCCCTTCGACATAGGGAATGTCAGAGCCGAGCACGCCGACGGGCTTGCGGCTGATGAGAATCGGCACGCAGACGAAGCTCGTCTCGTGGCGCGCGGCCCGCCGCTCGCTGCCCGCGAGGCGTTGAAGCAGCAGCGGCTCGCGGCTCGCCTGCGGCACGACGACCGGCTTCCCGCTCTTAGTGACCCGCCCGACGACGCCCTCGCCCACTCGATACGTGACGCGCCGCGCCGCGTCTTCGCTCAGGCCGAAAGAAGTCTCGACGCGCAACTCTTCCGACTCCGAGTCGAGCAACATGACGAAGCTGCGCGTGAAGCCTCGCGCTCGGCACAGCCCTTCCAATGCGCGCGCCAAAGCACGCCGGAGGTGCGGCACGTCGGCCAGCGTCTGCCCGACTTCGAGCAGCGCCGCCGTCTCTTGTGGGTCGGATTGTTCCTGCTTGACGAACTGCGGTAGGCTGTGGGGAAGGTTGAAGGCGTTTTCCATTCTGTCTACTTGTCCTGAACTTGCGCGCTCTCTCGCGCCCGAACTTCGCCCGCCGGTAAGACGGCATCGTAGATTCGCCGACGCCCGCGCGTCAAGGCTCGCGAAGACGGACGCACACCGCCGGAAGACCGAGGCAGACGCTTCTGTGTTTCCGTCCTCGGCGCGCGCGACAAAATTGTTCGATGTTTGTCCCGGCGCGACAAAATTGTCCGACGGTTTTCGACTCTTCGCAGAAGCAGCCCGCCCGTCTCGTTTGATTCAGCCGAAATTTCATCCGTTCATGTTTCATCTCTCGCCAGTTGCCGGCGCGTAAAGCGCGATTTTTCTGTCGCGCCATGACATTCACTTGAACATCATCTGATGGCGACGACAATTTTGTGTCTCGCACTGAGAAGTCGGACATTATT
This sequence comes from Pyrinomonadaceae bacterium, assembly GCA_035474235.1. Classification (GTDB taxonomy): domain Bacteria; phylum Acidobacteriota; class Blastocatellia; order Pyrinomonadales; family Pyrinomonadaceae; genus QHXN01. Next base: position 2,285 of record DATINM010000056.1, on the reverse strand, counting down.
GTCTGATTCGCCGCCTCACTCACTCTGATGAGTTGATGTCGGCCTTAGTCCTGAGCGATTCAAAAGTCGCGAAACTCCGGCCTCAATCGACACTCTTCTCGACTCGACGGTTGTCGTCTTGAAGGTTGGCACGTGGGTTGTTTAGTCGAGTGCGCGTGAGGCTCGCCTTCGTTCAACAACTCAAGGGTCAGCCGGCGAGCGGAAACACTGTCGCAGAAAAACGTGAAGGGAAAGCGGCGTTTGAGGGCGCGGCGGGTGATTAAAAGCGCGGCGCAGTTTAAGAGATTACTTGCGCCACCGGCGCGGGTACGACTCGACGTAGCAGGCGCGGGGGCGCGGGGAGGACGCTGTGGGGGTGGACTTCCTCTTTTAACCCGCGCCTGTGCGGCGAGTCTCGATTGATACTTTTGGAATGGACTTCACGCCTGCGGGCCGAAGCGAGTGATGAACTCTCCCTTTGAAAGCCCCGCCGTCTCCGCGAGCTTCTCGACCCAAGCCTCGTCTCTGAAATCCTTTTCGCCGATCCTCACCATGTAGTCGCGCGCAACTCTGTAACTCTCCGTGTCAACGTCAACGGCTCGACGCCTGCCGCGGCCAGTCGCGGGGTCAATCACCTCGTCGAAAGGCACGGGCTGAAACTCGCCGCCGCGAATCGTAACGACCGAGCCGGAGCCGCCTGCGTCGAGATGTTTGAAAGCGGCGTAGCCGAGGTCGCGCGCATACTCTGCATCGTATGGAATCGGCGGCGCACATCGAAGTTCATAGCCGATGGTCTTGTCAACGACCGTCGCCTTGATGCCGAGTCGTTCGAGGCTCGCCTGCACCTGATTCTTGACCTTGCTGCCAAGGTCAATCTCGGCGACGCGTATGTTACCTTGCGCGTCGCGGTCAACGTCCTGAAGCTCTGCGACCTCCGCGGGGTCGAACAGTTCGACCAGAGCCTCCGACAGAAGGATGACTCCGTGCGGTCGCCCCATCGCCCGGCGCTTTATGATCGTGCCCTCGACGATTCGGCAGATGTCTGCGAGCGATAGGCGCGCGCGCCGGAACTCTTCGGGGATGATCGTGCAGGTCGCGCCCGCTGCCTTGCCGATTGCAAGCGTCAGGTGTCCGGTCGGGCGGCCCATCGTCACGCCCAAATACCAACGTCCCGTAGTCTTCGCGTCCTCCATCAGACGCTTGACGATCTCGACGCCGTAGTGTCGAGCGGTCTCAAATCCCAGAGTCGAGACCGAGTGCGGCAGCATCAGATCGTTGTCAATCGTCTTCGGCACGAGCGCGACTCGTATCGAGCCTCCGGTCGCGCGCTCGATTGCTGCGGAGCTTCTGACCAGATCGTCGCCGCCGATTGTCACAAGCGCCTCGATTTCGAGCTTGCGAAGCGCTGCGACCGCGTTCTCAAGCGCCGCCGCGTCGCGCATGATGTCTGTGCGCGAAGTGCCGAGCCGGACGCCGCCGTCGAGATGTATGCGTGAAACCTCTTCGACCGTCATCTCGTGCTGCTCGTCCGTGTATCGCTCGGCCAGCCACTCGAAGCCGTCGTGAAAGCCCACGGGCGTGCATCCCGCCTTGATTGCCTCGACGACAACAGCACTGATGACGCCGTTCGTTCCCGGCGCGGGCCCGCCGCCGACGAGGATGCCGATTCGTTGGATTGCCATATCTTTAGCCGTTAAACAGTCCTGTGTCGTAGCCGTACTCGATGAGACGGCGGCGGGCAATGTCGCGCTCAGCGTTAGAAAAGAGATCATGCCATTCAGATTTGAGAATCAGAGCTTCGACAGTTAAATCGAGACGTTTGCGTTCCCACAATGCGGTGTATCCATCAGAGACTTTCGGAGCATGAAGCAGAGTACGGGCTGCCTCATAGCCGCCTTGGTCAGATACCATGCTTAGAAAGCGACTTGCGTTATAGCCGACTTCAGATTTCGCGCGCCGATAAATATCCAGCATCGCCGAGTGAAAGCGTTGTTCAAGTTCAGTTGGCATAAACTTTATATTCAAATACTCGCTATGTCGCGATGTGGCCGCTCAGGTAGCCGAAACGTTCGTGGAACTCGTCGGCTGTGATGTTGCCTGCGCGCGCGAGCTTCTCGACCCACGATGAATCTTTAAAATCCTGCGGCTCAAGGCGAATCATGTATTCGCGCGCGACGCGGTAGCCTTCGCTCTCGACGTTGACCATGCGGACGCGGGTGCGGCCCGTGTCAGGCTCGCGTATGTCTGCGAAGGCGATGGGAATCATGCGCCCGCCTTGAATGCTGACCATCGCGTCGCTGCCGCCG
>DATINM010000055.1:0-25637 GCA_035474235.1 Pyrinomonadaceae bacterium | reverse complement strand
AAGCGGCGCGGGCCGATGAACTCGAAAGGACTCGCGCAGTTGGCGTACGAGAAGGGGATGTACATCCTCACAGCCGCGCAGAGTTATCAGGCCGCGCTCGAAGCGGCGCAGTTGGGGCATGGTCTTCTGACTTACGCGCTCATCGAAGAGGGCTTGAAGTCGATGGCCGCGGACGAGGAGCCGAAGGACGGCGTGTTGCAGGCGCGCGAGTGGCTCGACTTCGCGGCAGAGCGCGTGCCCGCGATGCAGTTGGAGAAGATGAAGCAGGCGCGCGCGCTCAATCTCACGCTCGCCTTCGCCGAGGGCGACGACGCGAAGGCCGACCCGGAGAAGCGCAACCTTCAACGCCCGCGCGCCTTCTATCGCCGCGAGCTTGAGTCGAACCCGCTCGTCCTCGCAAAGAGACAGTAGGCAATGTGCAGTCAGCAGTAGGCGGGGGCAGTCAGAGCAACACGTCTCTGACTGCCCCCGAACTTTACTGATGAACAAACGGCTAAACTGCCTACTGCTCGCGGCCTACTGCTCGCTATCTTTTCAAAGCGCGGCCTTGATGACTTCGGCCAGCGCCTCGGTCTCGCGCTGCGCGCAGCGTCGCGCGTCCTCGCCGGGCAGGGGTGCGAGGCGTCTGGGCGTGTGAAAGATTATCTCGACGTGGCCGAATCGTGGGAGGCTCTGACCGCGAGGCCAAGCCCGGTTGCCGCCGCGGATCGTGACGGGCAGTATGGGCACGCCCGCTTCGAGCGCGAGCCGCGCCGCGCCCGTCTTGAAGCGTGCGAAACGCGCATCGGCGAACGCGCGCTCGCCTTCGGGGAAGATCATCAGAACGCCGCCGCCACGCAGCCACTGCATCGAACGCCGGTAGGCCGTCGGGTTGCCACGGTCGAGCACGAGCGGCCAGGCGCCGAGCAGTTCCAAAGCCTTCCCGACGATGGGCCACTTGAAAGCCTCGTTCCATGCGAGGTAGCGAACGGGGCGCTTGACCTCGACGCTTATCCAGAACGGGTCAACGTAGGTCTGATGGTTGGCGGCGATGATGAGTCCGCCTTCGGCGGGCACGTTCTCGACGCCGACGAAACTTAGCCCCCACAGCGCACGCGAGACGACGCCGACCGTCGGACGCAGGATATCCAGAATCCACTGCGGCGCGGGGCGCGGATCGGGCGGCTGTCCGGCGCTCGCTCGCTCGCTGGCCGTGTCCGCGGCTTCGCTCAAAACGAATCCTCCGCGCCCTCTTCGCGCTCCGGCACGGCGTACTCGCCGTCCGCGCCGAGACGCTTCCAAGCCTCGCTCATGCGCGAAACCGCCCCGACCGATTCGTCCCCGTCGCCCGTCTCTTTGCATGCGCGCGGCGGCCTCAGGCCTTCGAGCGACGTGACGTTCAACTCCTCCCACCACTCCGGTATGTCGCGCTCCGAGAGTGCGTCGGCGTTCCAGCGTTCGCAACGCGCGCACTCGAAGCCGGTGTAGGCGCGCGCCTCGGCCTTCGTCAGCGCGAGACGCGCCCTCGCGCCGCACGACGCTTCGCCACAACGCCGCTCGACCTCGACCAGCAACACTTCGCGCGGAAAGATGATTTTGCGTCTCACCTCACGTCTCTCTTCGAGGTTTGGAGTCGAGAGTCTGAAGTCAAAATCCGACCTGTCTTGACTCCAAACTCTCGACTCTCGACTTCATACTTTCACTCCAGCCCTTCGAGCGGCCACTCTCTGTCAACGAACTCCAGATGGAGTCGCGGTATGCCGTCGGGCCCCGAGCGCGAGGCGCGGACGGCGGCGACGAGCGACAGCCCCGACTCAAGATTCGTCAGACGGACGAAGCGTCCTCGCTCGGCCTTCAGCGTCGTCCAGACCGCTGCACCGCGGCGGCTGATGTTCTCCGTCACCGTCTGCTCGCTCGCGCTCACGCGCCCCTCCTCGTCGAAGACTTCGACGAGGACGTTGACGGCCATCTGCAAGCGAGTCTTCTCCGAGCGCACGCCGCTCGCGCCCGGCTCCTTCGTCTCGCGCAGTCCCCAGAGTCCGCCCTCCTGCGTGCCCGTGTTCACGTCGTAGAGCGTGGCCGGCTCGCTCAGGTAACTCGCGGGCGGGTTCTTGCCCGTGAACGCCGCACCGACCTCGAAGCGCATCACCTCGGCCCCCGCCTCAGTCTGAACGCGCGGCACGACCCGTCGCACGAGCGCCCAGACGTGATACTGATCCTCGATGTGGTCGAAGCAGCGTAGCTGCCGCGGCAGAGGCATCGTCAGTTGAAGCAGGCGACCGCGCTCCGTCGGGTGCGCGAGCACGAAGCCCGCGCCGAACGGCGTCACGTCGGTCAGACGCGACACCTCCGTCCACTCGTGATCCGCCGACTCGCGGCAGCGGACGCGGACGGGAAGCGCGAGTCTGACGCGCTCACGCGCGCGCTTCGATTTCTCCTTCGAGTCAGCCACTCGAACCTGTTTCCCTTTGAAAGACCGGCTCAAGATGTTGCGCCCGCCGGCCCGCCGCGACCGCCCTCGAATTAGCGCAAAAAACCTTGATTTTTCGGGCTTTTTGCGTCGAATCGCGGTTGCTAAATCGCAGTGTTCGGGCTACAATATGTCGTACTTTCTGCAAGCCTTATCCGCGCCGGAAAGTATCGCATCGGACAGCCGAAACGAGCGCCGCGGTCGAGCAATTTTTTAGCTCCCCCGGCTCGGTCTGTCGGCGTCAATCTGTGCGGAAGACGACTCGCTCCGCGTGGGCGCGGCAAATTGTACCGGAAAGGTTTACCGGATGGAAACTTCAGATCGCAACTACGTAAACATCGAAGACGAGATGCGCCGTTCGTATCTCGACTACGCCATGTCGGTCATCATCGGGCGCGCGCTTCCCGATGTGCGCGACGGCTTCAAGCCCGTGCACCGGCGCGTGCTCTGGGCGATGCACGAACTCGGCAACCAACACAACAAGGCTTATAAAAAGTCGGCGCGCATCGTCGGCGACGTGATCGGCAAGTATCACCCGCACGGCGACTCCGCCGTCTACGACACGATAGTCCGAATGGCGCAGGACTTCTCGATGCGCTACCCGCTCGTTGACGGTCAGGGGAACTTCGGCTCGGTGGACGGCGACGCCGCCGCCGCGATGCGCTACACCGAGGCGCGTATGTCGAAGATCACGACCGAGATGCTCGCCGACATCGAGAAGGAGACGGTCAGCTTCAATCCGAACTACGACGAATCTTTGAGCGAGCCTTCGGTGCTGCCGACGCGAGTGCCGAATCTTCTGCTGAACGGCTCGGACGGAATCGCCGTCGGCATGGCGACGAAGATTCCGCCGCACAACCTTTCGGAGATAGTCGAGGCCACGATCTCCATCATCAAGAAGCCTGCGATGAAGGAGTCGGAGTTGCTCGCGCTCGTCCCCGGCCCCGACTTCCCCACCGGCGGTTTCATCTACGGTCGCGAGGGTATCCGGCAGGCTTACACGACGGGCCGCGGCATCATACAGATGCGCGCGCGCGCCGGCATAGACCGCATCGGGCGCGGCACGACCGAGCGCGACGCGATCATCATCACGGAGATTCCGTATCAGGTTAACAAGGCGCGCCTCATCGAGCGCATCGCGGAACTCGTCAACGAGAAGAAGCTCGACGGCATCGCCGACATGCGAGACGAATCATCCCGCGACGGGATGAGAATCGTCGTCGAACTCAAGCGCGACGCCGTGCCGCAGATCGTCCTCAACAAGCTCTACAAGCTGACGCCGATGCAATCGACGTTCGGCGTCATCAACCTCTCGATAGTTGACGGGCAGCCGCGCGTGCTCACGCTCAGGCAGATGCTCGACCACTTCATCGAGTTTCGCCGCGAGGTCGTGCGCCGCCGCACCGAGTACGATCTCAGAAAAGCACAGGCGCGCGCGCACATACTCGAAGGCTTGAGCAAGGCGATTGACGCGCTCGACTACATCATCCCGCTCATACGAAACGCGCGCTCGGTTGACGAGGCGAGGGCGTGGATGACCAGCAACTTCGCGACGGTGGGCGAGATAAAAAGTTGGAAGGGCATGCCCGCGGACGCGGCCTCCGACGGCTTCGCCGACAAGCTCAGGAAGGTCATGAAGCGGCTCTCGTTCTCGGAGCAGCAGGCGCAGGCCATCCTTGACCTTCAACTCCGTCGGCTCTCCGCGCTCGAACGACAGAAGATCATTGACGAGTACGAGCAGATCATCAAGCTCATCGCCGAACTCGAAGACATCCTTGCGAACGAGGCTTCGCTGCGCCGCGTCATCGTCAAAGAACTCGAAGAAGTGAAGCGCGACTTCGGCGACGCGCGCCGCACGCAGATCATTGACGAAGGCGTCGAGCTTTCTATCGAGGACATGATCGCCGACGAGGATGTGGCGATCACCGTGACGAAGAACGGCTACGTCAAGCGCACGGCCGTCTCGACCTACCAGCGGCAGGGGCGCGGCGGCAAGGGCCGGAGCGGCGCTTCGACGGGGAAGAACGAGGACTGGATCGAGCACCTCTTCATCGCCTCGACCCACTCGTACCTGATGATCTTCACGGACGACGGGCAGGTCTTCAAGCTCAAGGTTCACGAGATACCGGACGCGCTCCCCTCGGCGCGCGGCAAGGCCGTCGTCAACCTCATCAACATCCCCTCGGCGCGAAAGCTCGCCGGAGTAATCCCCGTGCGCGAATTCTCCGAGGGCCGGTACGTCGTCATGGTCACGCGCAAAGGCATCATCAAGAAGACGGAGCTTTCGGAGTTTCAGAACATACGCACGAACGGCATCAACGCCGTCAACGTTGACGACGGCGACGAACTGCTCGACGTTGTGCTGACCGACGGCACGAAGCGCATCTTCATCGCCACGCACGACGGACTCGCCATACGCTTCGACGAGTCGGACGTGCGCTCGATGGGGCGCGCGGCGCGCGGCGTTCGCGGCGTTGACCTGCGGAAAGGCGACTACGTTGTCTCGGTCGCAGCCGTCTCGGCGGACGACACGGAGAAGATGCTCTCCATATCCGAGTGCGGCTTCGGCAAGCAGACGCCGATCACGACTTATCGCTTGCAGTCGCGCGGCGGCAAGGGCGTCATCAACATGAAGACGACGGAGAAGACCGGCAAGGTCGTCGCCGTCTTCCCCGTTGACGAAGAGTCCGAGATGATGATCATAACGAAGAACGGCAAGCTCATCCGAATCGAGGCCGGAGAGATTCGCAAGACGGGACGCAGCGCTCAGGGCGTCCGGCTGATGAAGACCGACGGCGACGACAAGGTGACGAGCGCCTCGCTCCTCGACGCGACGGCGCAGGCCGAGGAAGTCTTGGCGACGGCTTAGGCCGATTAGGCCGAACCGACCTGAGAAAGAAGACCCGCCCGACCCGGATTCGAGCGGGTCTTCTTTCGATTCGTCGTCTCGGAAAGTTTATCGCCGGTTGACAGAAGCGGCGCGCGTCTGAAAACTTACGCATCCGAAGCACTCGCGAACACGCGAACGGAGCCGCAAACACATCATCTCATCAACCGTCAACGTTCGACCGCCGCGCGACGCCGCGCGCCCGAAGCCGCAGACGTTTCGCCTCGCGCTCGTCGCGTGCTGTCTGGCGCTGCTGCTCGGCGCGTGCGCGAAGGAGAAGCCGCGAACGACGCCCGCGGGCTGGCGCGCGAGCGTCTCGACGCTCGCGGGCGACGGCTCGCAAGGCTCTCGCGAAGGCGCGGCGCGCGAGGCGCGTTTCAACGACCCGTTCGGCGTCGCCGTCGCGCGCGACGGCAGCGTCTATGTCGCCGACGCGGGCGAGAGCAACCGCATACGCAAAATAAGTCCGGGCGGCGAAGTCTCGACGCTCGCGGGCGGAGGCGAGGGCTTTGCCGACGGCGCGGGCGCGGCTGCCGGGTTCAACACGCCTTCCGCGCTCGCGCTCGACGACGAGGGTAACCTCTACGTCGCAGACACGGGCAACAACCGCGTCCGAAAAATCTCGCCCGACGGGCACGTAACGACCATCGCGGGCGACGGCAAGGCAGGCTTCAAAGACGGCGCGGCGGCTGAGGCCGAGTTCGACTCGCCCGTCGGCGTCGCCGTTGACAAAGACGGCAATGTCTTCGTCGCAGACACATACAACGACCGCGTTCGCGTCTTGACGAAAGACGGCGTGGTCAAAACGGTCGCGGGCGTCGGTCGCCCCGGACTCGCGGACGGCGACGCGCTGAGTGCCGCACTCTTCGACACGCCCTGCGGCGTCGTCGTCTCGGAAGCGGGCGAGGTCTTCGTCGCGGACACGGGCAACGGCCGTCTGCGAAAGATCACGAAGGACGGACGGGTCACGACGCTCGACCTCTTCAACGCGACATCCGCAATGCAGCGAGTCGCCGCGCCGAACTCATCCACTCCTCCCGCTTCGCAAATGCCCGGCGAAGCGAACTCTGACACAAACACAGCCGCGAACACAGCCGCCACGCCGGGCGCGAACACAGCCGCGCCGTTTCAACTCTCGGAGCCTGCCGGACTCGCCTTGACGCGCGATGGATTTCTCTACGTCACGGAACTCGACCGCGGTCGAGTCGTGCAGGTCGCGCCCGACTCGACCGCGCGCATCATCGCAGGCACAGGCCACGGCTTCGCCGACGGCGACGGTCAAACTTCCGCACGCTTCAACCAGCCAGCCGGAGTCGCGGTCGCGCCCGACGACTCGCTCGTCGTCGCCGACGCCGCGAACTATCTCGTGCGCCGCGTGAGTCCTTCGGGCGAACGAGACGACAAGGCGACAGCCGCCGCGTCTCCGTCGAACGCCGCGTCGTCAACGAACGCCGCGTCGTCAAACGGCGGTGCGTCGCCGGCAGCCGGCGGTGCTTTGCGCGCGAATGAAGTGCTGCCGCGCATTGGCGTCGGAGAGTTTGCAGACCCTTTCCCCTGGCCGCTCGACCCGCAGACGAAGTGGCACGAGGTTTCTGCAACGATGGGCGAGGTGCGCGGCGCGTATGATTCGACCGACAGCCGCGACCACCTTCACGCGGGACTCGACGTGTTCGGAGTTTACGGCCAGACCGTCCGCGCCGTGCGCGAAGAGAAGATCGCCGGGCCTCTCGCGAACTTTGGCTTTGATACGCTCAACGAGGGACTGCGCGCCGGACTCATCACATACATCCACTTGCGCGTCGGGCGAAATCAGAACGACGAGATGCTCGAAGGCTCGCCCTTCGTCGCGGTTCGCGGCGACGGTGGACGCGTCTCGCGCGTTCGTGTTCGACGCGGCACGCGCCTTCGGGTCGGCGACGCGCTCGGCACGATCAACCGTATGTACCACGTCCACATGAACCTCGGCCCGCCGGGCGCGGAGGCCAACCCGCTCTTGCTCCCGCTCGCGGGATTCTCAGACCACACGCCTCCGAAGATCGAGCACGACGGCGTGCAACTCTTCGACGAGTCGGGCGTGCGTCTGACGGAGAAGCGCGCAGGGCGACTGCTCGTGCGCGGGCGCTTGCGGATCGTCGTTGACGCCTACGATCAGGTTGACGGGAATCAGGCGAGGCGGCGTCTGGGACTCTACAAACTCGGATACCAACTGCTCTCGACGGACGGGACTCCTGCGCACGGTTTCGACGAGCCGCGAATGAACATAGAGTTCAACCGTCTGCCGCCCGACCCCGACGCGCCGAAGATCGCATATTCGGACGCGAGCGGCATCACGGTTTACGGAAGCAAGGAGACGCGCTTCCTCTACGAAGTGACAAACACAGTGCGCGACGGCCGCGCCGCGCGAGGGCTTTGGGACACGTCCGAGCTTCCGCCCGGCGACTACATTCTGCGCGTCATCGCCGCCGACTTCAGCGGCAACGAGGCCGACGCGAACCGCGACTTGCCCGTCACCATCGAAAGATAACAGGCAAGATAGTTGTTGGGTTCTAGGTGTTGGGTATTGGGTTTTACTTGCTGATGGAGTAAATCCGACCAGCACTTAAAACCCAACACCCAACACCCAACACCTTCTTTTCCCTTTCTCATCCCGTGCTGCCGAAGCCGCCCGCGCCGCGCTCAGTCTCGTCGAGGTCTGCGGCCCAGACCGCTTCGGGGAGTGCGATGCGTTCGATGACGAGTTGCGCTATGCGCGCGCCCGGCTCGATTGAGACGGGCGCGTCGCCGTGGTTGACGAGCGCGCAGAGAATCTCGCCACGATAGTCGGAGTCGATCACACCCGCCAACGTGTCGAGGCCCTGACGGACGGCGAGGCCGGAGCGCGGCGCGACGCGACCGTAGAAGCCCGTGGGGATTGCGACGGCCAGTCCGGTTCTGACAGCCGCACGAGCGCGCGGCGCGAGCGTCACGCGCTCGACCGAGCAGAGGTCGAGTCCGGCGGCGTGCGCGCTGCCGCGCGTCGGGAGTCGCGCGTCCGGGTGAAGCTTCTTGAAGCGAAGTTGATCGGGCATTGCTTCGGAAGTGAAAGAGGGCCGCCTCCGTCGCGCTCGACGCGCGGAAGCGGCCCCGCCTGTGTTCGGCGCTCACGCCGGAGGTTCATCGAGAGCGTTTGCGACGCGCGCCCGTCAGATTCTCGAAGACGTTGACGACTCGCGCCGCGACGCGTCCCGCAGTCTCGGCGACCGTGTTGATGATGTCACCCTGTTGCGAGCCTAGCCGCCTCCTTTGCGTCCGCCCTTGGAGCCGCCACGCGAAGCGCCGCCGCCCGTGCTCGAACCCCGGCCTCCGCCTTTCTTCGCGCCGCCCTTCAAGCCGGACTTGGAACCGCCGCCGCCTTTGGTACTACCTCCGGTCGCGCCACCGCCTTTAGCGCCGCCCTTCGCAGAGCCGCCCTTGCCTGCGCCTTTCGAGCCGCCTCCTGCTCCGGTCTTCGACGCGCCGCCCTTCCCGGCTCCGGCTTTGCCCGCGCCGCCTCCCGCGCCCGAACCCTTCGAGGCCGGGCCTTTCGAGCCGCCTTTACCGGCAGCGCCTTTGCCTCCGCCTTTAGAGCCGGACTGCGAGCCGCCCTTAGCTCCCGCTTTGCCTGCGGCCCTTGCTCCGGCTCCGCCCTTCGCGCCTACGCCTTTCGCAGCAACGCCTTTGCCGGCCCCGGCTTTCCCTGCTGCTCCACCAGCGCCGCCCTTGGACGCAGAACCGCCCGACCTGATAGCTGCACCGCCGCCCGACTTGGAAGCACCACCGGACTTGGAAGCGCCGCTGCCTTTCGTACCGCCTCCAGCCGTGCCGCCGCCTTTAGCGCCGCCCTTCGCAGAGCCGCCTCCGGCTTGAGCGCTGGACTTCGACGAGCCGCCGCCTGATGCTCCACCGCCCGCGCCCGCACTCCCGCCGCCCGTAGCGCCACCGCCCGTAGAGCCGCTGCCCGCAGAGCCACCTCTTTCGCCTCTGCCGGATGCGCTCGCTCCGGTCGAGCCTCCGACGCCTGCGCCGCCGCGACTACTGCCGCCGCCCGCAGAGCCGCCTCTGCCTGCGCCCTTCTTCGCGCCGCCGCCCGTAGAGCCGCCCTCGCCTTTGGCCGCGCCGGGTGTGCCGCCTTCGCTTACGCCCGCGCCCATGCCCGTCGTGCGACCGATTGCTGCGCCGCCGTGCGTGCCGCCTGACTCGCCGCCGCCCGCTCCGCCGCCCGTGCTCTCGCCGTCGCCCGCGTCGTCCGTCAAGTCGTCTCTCTCTTCACTGTCGTCTCTGTCCCTGGACATCTGTTCGTCTCCTTTGTGAAGAAGTGTGAACTCCCGCAAAGGCGAGAGTTCGTCTCAAGCCTCATGTGCGAATGCAGCGAAAAAATCAGTGTTGCTTTTTCGGCGGAGCATAGCACAAGTTTCGCCCGTGCGAACCAATACTTTCATCCGTCGCGCGAAAAATCTTTCGACCAACGCCGACCGGCACAATACTTCGGCGGCAGAGGTTGCCCGCGCGCGCTGCGTGACATCATAATGTGCGCGCGTCCGCGAACCGGGACGCCTGAGAGACGCGATGGAGCCGCTCAATTCAGCACTGTCAGTCTTGACCGCGATGATCACGCCCGCCGTGCTTATCTCGGCCTGCGGCGCGCTCATTCTCTCGACCTCGACCCGGCTCGGTCGCGTCGTTGACCGCGTGCGAATGCTCATCGACCGCTTCGAGCAGATGGTCAAGAGCGGCGAGGACGTTGAACTCTACGAGGAGCGACGCGCCGCCACCTTCGACCAGATCGACCGGCTGACGACTCGTTCGCGGCTGCTGCAAAGGGGCATGACGATCTTCTACCTCGCGCTCGGCGTCTTCGTCGCCACGAGCGTTTCGATTGGACTGGTCGCAGCCGCGGGGCGCGAGAGCTACGCTTGGATTCCCGTCGTGCTCGGACTCGTCGGCTCGTGCGGACTCTTCTACGGGAGCGTTCTTCTCGTCTTCGAGGCGAGGCTCGCGCAGTCGTCGCTCAACGCCGAGATGGACTTCACATGGAAACTGGGTCGCGCGCTCGCGCCGCCCGACCTGCGCAACACGCGCAGCCCGCACTTCAACCCGCTGACGCTGAAGAGGAAGCCTTGAACACGCACCCTTCATACCTCGACCTGTACGAGACGGGCGAACTCGCGCGCCGCGTCGCCGCGCTCGAACGCTTGCTCCAGTCCTGCAACGTCTGCCCGCTCGACTGCGGCAACGACCGCACGCGCGGCGAACTCGCACGCTGCTACTCGGCTGCGCTGCCGATTGTCAGTTCCTACACGCCGCACTTCGGCGAGGAGCCTGCGCTCACGGGCAAGAACGGCGCGGGCAACATCTTCTTCGGCAACTGCAACCTGCGCTGCGTCTATTGCCAGAACTATCAGATTTCGCAGGCGCACAAGGAGCAGATCAAGAACGAGATCACGCACGAGCGCCTTGCCGAGATGATGCTTGAGCTTCAAGCGCGCGGCTGTCACAACGTCAACTTCGTAAGCCCTACTCACTTCGCGCCGCAGATGGCGCGCGCCGTCCTCATCGCAGCCTCGCGCGGCCTTCGCCTTCCGGTCGTTTACAACACGAACGCATACGACTCCGTGGAAGTCCTTCGGCTGCTCGACCGCGTGGTTGACATCTACCTGCCCGACTTGAAGTACGCCGACTCAGGCGAAGGCTACGCCTACTCGAAAGTCCCGAACTACACCGAGCACGCGCGCGCCGCGCTGAAAGAGATGTACCGGCAGACCGGCGACGAACTCGTCTTCGACGACGACGGTCTGCTGCGCCGCGGCCTCGTCGTTCGCCTGCTCGTTCTGCCGAACGACATCGCCGGCGTTCGCGAGTCGCTCGAATGGATACGCGACGAGCTTAGCCCGCGCGTCGCCGTCTCGCTCATGGCTCAATACTACGCGACGAACAAGGCCGCGACGGACGAGCGCTTCACGCTCCTCTCACGCCGCATCACCGAAAGCGAGTGGCTGCGCGCCGTCTCGCTCCTCGGCGAACTCGGAATGGAAGAGGGATGGATGCAGGAGTACGACACTGCTTCGCACTACTATCGCCCGGACTTCAACGACCGCGAGAAGCCGTTCAAGGACATCAGAGATTTTCAGCCTTGAGACAAAGCAGGAATGCTCAGAACTCACATTCTTCTCGGCGACCTCGATTTGACCGGCTGGCTAATCATCGGCCTAATCTTTTTGGCTTCGTTGGGCGGCTTCGTGTTTGTGTCCATCTTCATTTGGGCGAAAGTTTTTCGGAATCGTAAAGCGAGCATGACGACAATTGACCTGAGCGGAGCGGAGGCGCGCGCGGATGAGCAACGCTGACAAAGAGGCGATGGCAAAAATCGGAGCGAACGCACCCGAGTTCACTCTGAAAGACGGCGAAGGCCGTGACTGGCGTCTGTCGGATCATCGAGGCCGAGTCGTCGTGCTGCTGTTTTATCCGGGCGACGAGACGCCGATTTGCACTCGACAGATGTGCTCGGTGCGAGATCGCTGGGAGGATTACAAGGCGGCGGGCGCTGAGGTCGTAGGCATCTCGATGGACTCGCCTGAGTCGCACCGCGCTTTCGCCGAGCACCACTCGCTGCCGCTCAGACTTCTCTCGGACTCGGACGGCGAGGTTGCGAAGCTCTACGGCGCGAAGTCCTGGCTGCCCGGTCGAACGGCGCGCGCCGTCGTCGTCGTCGATGCCGGAGGCCGCGTCCGGCATAACAAGGCTCAGCCCCTCTCGCTCTTTCGCCCGAAGGACGACGAAGTGCTCGCGGCCATAAGCAACGCGACGACGAGCGCGTGACGACGGGCGACGAGATGAAAAAGCCTTGCCGTCTTCATTTCGTCGTTCGGCGTTCCGGCTTCAGCGTTCTCCCGTGCTATGCTTCGCCCTCGCAGACAAGACCGGACGGAATTTTTCAAGGAGAGATTTATCATGCCCGAACAGATAAAGTGCGCGCGCTGCGGAGAGCGACGAGAGGCGCTCGGCTACGCGCCGTTCCCGAACGAGATGGGTCGCCGCGTCGGCGCGGAAGTCTGCCAGCAGTGTTGGAAGGAGTGGCTCGCGCGACAGAACATGATCATCAACCACTACGGCCTCGATCTAATGAACGAGGACGCACAGAACTTTCTCTTCGACAACATGAAGGCTTTCTTCTTCGGCGGCGAAGCGCCCACCGCGCAGATAGACACGTCGAAGGAAGGCACGGTCAAATGGTAGGTTCTTGAGTATTGGGTTTTGGGTGTTGGGTTTTAGGTGTTGGTGTGACTGGGTGACAAGTAAGGCCGCCGCTAACTTCAGACAACCAGCACCCAAAACCCAACACCCAAAACCCTTTTTCCCCTTGTCCCGCCCGCGCTCTTGGCGTTAAAATCCCTCGCAGTTTCAAGCCCAAACGCAACCGTCAGAAATTTTTCAGGGGTCGCCGTCCGCGTCCCCGGCGTGCGCGCGCGGGCCTTGGTTCAAACGGAAGGTTAAAACACAGGAGAAGGTATGAGCAGGAAAACGATTCTAGCGATCTCCGCAGCAGCGGCACTGGCCTTCGCCGCTGCCTGCAACAACGACAACGGGAACACGAACGCCAACGCTACAAACGCGAACACGAACGCCAACGCCAACCGCAACGCGAACATGAACGCGAATGCCAACGCCAACGCTAACTCCAACGCGACAAACTGGAACATGACGCACGAGGAGTACAACAAGAACGAAGCGGGCTATCGCGCCGAGGCGAAGTCGAAGAACGAAACCATCGGTCAGGACGTAGAGGACGGATGGATTCACTTCAAGGTGCGCGGCGCGCTCGCGCTCGTCAGCGACCTTCGGGATTCGACCATCAACGTCGATGTCGAGAAGAAGGTCGTCACGCTGCGCGGCTCGGTCGCCAACGCCGACCAGAAGGCGAAGGCCGAGAAGGCCGCGCACGTTGACGGCGTTGCGAAGGTCGTAGACAAGCTCGAAATCAAGTCCGACAACAGCAACAGCGGCAACAAGAACACGAACTCCAACGCGAACGCGCACGCCGCGGCCAACGTGAACAAGAAGGCTTGATGTATCGCGCCTCTGAGCCGGGAGCGCGGGCGTCTTGCCCGCCAAGGCTTGCCGCGCGCAAGCTTCAAAACCTTCTGCTTTCATCGAGCCTTGAGCGCGAGCGAAATCTTTTCCGCGCCCGCGCGCCCGAAGGCGGGCCGCGATGCACGCGCTTCCGGCGTTTGATATCGAACGTGGAGTCTGAAACTTTGTCCGCGCGGCTCGCGTAAGCATCACGCGCCGCCGCCGAACTTCAGAGGGAACGCCGTTCGTCCGAACGCTTCCCTTGTTTTCACAAGGCGGGGCCGCCGCGCGACCGTCCGCGGCGGCACGACACTTCCGAGTATTACCGTATAAAAATTCGTGGCGTGCTCCTCTTCCGATTCCGGGAGGGACGGACAGAGGCGCGCGAGCTTTCTTCGTCTTCCGGCAGGAATCCAGAGGACTCTCATGCGACATTCTCATAAAAAATTTCTCTCGGCGCTCGTCGTCGCTTCGGCGGTCTTCGTGCTCTGGCTCGCCGCGCCGGCGGGGGCGCAGCGCGGGCGCGGCGGTGCGAGCAGCGCCGCCCCGAGCGTAGGCTCCGACACAGGCATTGACGCATACGCGATCACGAACGCGCGCATCGTCACCGTATCGGGCGCGACAATCGAGCGCGGCACAATCGTCATACGCGACGGACTCATCTCGGCAGTCGGCGCGAACGTTGCCGCGCCGCCCGACGCGCGCGACATTGACGGCACGGGGCTGACCGTCTATCCCGGCCTGATCGACGCGAGCACGACGCTCGGCATACCGCGCCCGACGCCTGCTCCGAGCGCGGCCATAGGCGGAGGCTTCGCAGGACTCTTTGGACAGACCGCGCCCTCTGCCACCTCGCCCAACTCGACGCAACCGCCCGGACTACAGCCTGAGATTCAGGCGGCGGACGTGCTTCGGCCCGGCGGCCCGGAGATCGAAGCCGAGCGTAACTCAGGGATCACTTCGGCGCAGACCGCGCCGCGCGGCAACGTCTTTCTCGGACAGTCGGCGGTCATCAACCTCGCGGGCGAGACGCCGCAGGCGATGATCGTGCGCTCGCCCGTCGCGCTCTACATCGGTTTGAATCCTATCGGCGGCGGCCAGTATCCGGGGTCGCTCATGGGCGTCTTCGCTTCCATCCGGCAGATGTTTCTCGACGCGCGCCGCTATCGCGAGGCAAACGAAATCTACGAGCGCAACCCGCGCGGAATCCGCAGGCCGGAACAGGACAAGTCGCTCGCGGCGCTCCTGCCCGTGCTCGACCGTCGAATGCCCGTCGTCATGCAGGCCGACCGCGAGCGCGAGGTCGAACGCGCGCTCGATCTGGCGCAAGAGTTCAACCTAAAAATGATTATCAACGGCGGCGAAGAGGCCGACCACTTGGCCGCGCGACTCAAAGCGTTGGACGTGCCCGTCCTTCTCTCGCTGAACTTCCCACGGCGCGCGGCAGCCGCCTCGCCCGAAGCCGACCCCGAACCTTTGCGCGTTCTGCGCGAGCGCGTCGAAGCGCCGAAGACGGCGGGACGGCTCGCGGCGGCGGGCGTTCGCTTCGCGTTCCAGTCGGGCGGCATGACTTCGATGTCCGACTTTCTCTCGAACGCCTCGAAGGCCGTTGACAACGGACTCGCGCGCGACGAAGCCTTGCGCGCGATGACTCTGCGGGCCGCCGAAATTCTCGGCGTCTCGAATCAACTCGGCACGATTGAGGTCGGCAAGATCGCGAACCTCACGATCACACGCGGCGACATACTCGACAAGGGCGCGCGCGTCACGCGCGTCTTCATCGACGGTCGCCCGGTCGAGATCACTCCCGCCTCGACTTCGACCGGCGGCGCGGGCGCGAGCGGAACTTGGTCGCTCACGGTCAACCTCGGCGAGAGCGGGAACCAGAAGCAGGAGTTCAGCGTCACGCTCAACTTGCAGCAGCAGGGCGAGCGCATCGCGGGGTCGCTACAGGGCCAACTCGGCTCCGGCACGATCACGAGCGGCAATGCAACGGGCGGCGGCATAAACTTTACCGCGCCCATCACACTGCCCGCGCCCGCGACGCAGACGACCGACGCGATATTCACGGGCACGATCTCCGGCAACGAGATGCGCGGCACTGTTCAGGTCGTCGGACGCGGCTCCGGCACGTTCACGGGCGCGCGTGCGGGCGGGCCGCCGGGCAGAAGACAGCCCGCGGACGCGGCACAACCGCCCGCGGCGGACGCGGCACAACCGCCTGCGAGCGTCGAGACGCCGCCAGCCGCGGCAGCCTCGAATCTCTCAGGCACATGGGCGATCAAGACATCATTTCAGGGCCAGCAGTTCAACTCGACGCTGACGCTCCAACAACAGGGCGACCGCCTGTCGGGACGACTCGCGAGCGATCAGTTCGGCGGGAACGACATCAGCGGCGGCTCGGCCAGCGGCAACAGCTTTCGCTTCTCGACGACGATTAACTTCGGCGGCGAGAGCATCAGCCTGAACTTCGAGGGGACGACCAGCGGCAAGCAGATGAGCGGCACGATCACGACGCCCGGCGGCCCGATACCTTTCAGCGGAACGCGCACGCCGTAGAAGTTGTGATAAGTGATGAATGATGAGTGATAAGAAAGAGCCTCGGCCTTCTCTTCATTTACTTATCACTCATCACTCATCACTTATCACTTCGTTTGGAGATTATTATGAAAAGACTCTTGACACTCGCAATCTTGTCCGCGCTCGCGTGCGCCGTCGCTTCGGCACAGGCGCGCGGCGGCTCTCAGGCGCGCACGAATGCGTCCGGCGACACGCTCATAAGAAACGCGACCGTGATGACCGCTTCGCACGGCACGCTTCCCGCCACGGACATTCTTATCAGGGGCGGCAAGATCACGGCCATCGGGCAGAACCTGAAAGCGCCGGAGGGCGCGCGCGTCATCGATGCCACGGGCAAGTACGTCTCGCCCGGCATCATCGACCCGCACTCGCATTCGATGATGGACGGCTCGGTCAACGAGTGCACGAAGTCCGTCACCTCGATGGCGAACACGCGCGACATTCTGAACCCGACCTCGATCAGCATCTATCGCGAACTCGCCGGTGGCACGACCGCCGCGCTTCTCTTGCACGGCTCGTGCAATTCAATCGGCGGTCAGAGCACGACGGTCAAGCTCAAGTGGGGGCATCCGGCGGCAGACTATCCCGTCCCCGGCGCGACGCCCGGCATCAAGTTCGCGCTCGGCGAGAACCCGAAGCGCTCGAACTTCAACATCGCCGGACTCGGAGTCGCGCCGCGCTACCCTGCGACGCGCGAGGGCGTCGAGGAGACGATACGCGATGCGCTCACGCGCGCGCGCGAGTACAAGGCGAAGTGGGACGACTACCGCGCCGCCACCGCGCGCGGCGAGAAGAATCTGATTCCGCCGCGCCGCGACCTCGAACTCGAACCGCTCGTCGAAGTCATCGAAGGCAAGCGCTTCGTTCACTCGCACTGCTACGTCTCCGACGAGATTCTGATGTTGATGCAGGTCGCGGACGAGTTCGGCTTCAAAGTTCGCACGCTTCAACACGTGCTCGAAGGCTACAAGGTCGCATCCGAGATCGAGCGTCACGGTGCGATGGGTTCGACCTTCACGGACTTCTGGGGCTACAAGATGGAGGCTTACGACGCAATCCCCTACAACGCCGCGATCATGACGCGCCACGGCATCGTCACGACCGTCAACTCCGACTCTGACGAGCGCGCGCGCCGTCTCAACATCGAGGCCGCGAAGACGATGCGCTACGGCGGACTGACGGAGGAAGAAGCTCTGCGACTCGTTACCCTGAACTCGGCGATTCAACTCGGCATCGACAACCGCACAGGCTC
Source organism: Pyrinomonadaceae bacterium (assembly GCA_035474235.1). Taxonomy (GTDB): domain Bacteria; phylum Acidobacteriota; class Blastocatellia; order Pyrinomonadales; family Pyrinomonadaceae; genus QHXN01. Next base: position 8,384 of record DATINM010000055.1, on the reverse strand, counting down.
GATTGACACGGGCAAGGACGCAGACATCGTCGTGTGGAACACGAACCCGTTATCGGTCTATTCGCACCCTGAGTTGACCTTCGTTGACGGCGAGATACTCTTCGACCGGCAGGCAGACATCGCGCGCCGCCCCGCCCTCGAAGCCGAGCGCAAACAACTCGAACAGGCCGAGCCGAACCGCGCGCCCCTGCAAGGCGGCACGCCGCCGCGCACGCCCCCCGCGATCCGCCGCGCATACACCGACGACGACGACGACCAGCAGCAGGAAGGGGAGGACAACCAGCGATGAAGACCGCACGACTCTCCGACTTTAACTTCAATGCGGCGACGCGGCTCGCCGTCTTGCTTCTCTTCATCATCGCGCTCGGCTGTCTCTCGCCCGCGTTCGCGCAGGACACGGATCGAACCGACGCGCAGATGACGAACACGCCGCTGCCGACCTACGTCATCAGGAACGCGCACATCGTCACCGTCAGCGGCGCTGACATTGACAACGGCTCGATAGTCATCAGCCAGGGGCGCATCAGTGCCGTCGGCGCAAGCGTCAACGCGCCCGCCGGAGCGCAGGAGATTGACGCGCGCGGCTTAACGGTCTATCCCGGCATGATTGATCTGGGGACGAGCATGGGGCTTCAGGAAGTCCCCGCCGTCGTCTCGACCGACGACACGACGGAACTCGGCGACATCAATCCGAACATCTCAACCATCTGGTCAATCAATCCGAGCAGTTCGCACATCGCCGTCACGCGCGTCGGCGGCGTGACGAGCGTTCTCTCGCTTCCATCGGGCGGAGTGATTTCGGGTCAGGCCGCTTTCATCAACCTTGAGGGAAGCAGCCCGCGCGAGATGTCCGTCGTGCCCGAAGCGGCGCTCGTCGTCAACTTCCCGCGCATCGGCGGCGGCGGAGGCTTCTTCGCCGCGCAGCAGGCCATCACGCCCGACGCGCTCACCGCGCGCGACCGCCGCATCGAAGAACTCCGACGCCTGCTCCGCGACGCCGAAGCCTACGGGCGCGCCGAGGACGCATATCGTAAAGACCCGAAGTCAGTCCCGCGTCCCGCGCCCGACCTCAAGCTCGCGGCGCTCGTTCCATACGTGCGCGGCCAGCGTCCCGTTATCTTTCGCGCCGAGCGCGAGCGAGAGATTCGCGCCGTCGTTCGCTTCGCCGACGAGATGAAACTCAAAGCGATCATCATCGGCGGCAGCGACGCATGGAAAGTCACGTCGCTTTTGAAAGAGCGAAGCGTCCCCGTCATCCTCGACAGCGTGCTCAACCTACCCTTGCGCGAGGACGACGCGTACGACGCGCTCTACGAGAATGCATCGAAGTTGCAGGCGGCGGGCGTGCGCTTCTGCATCTCGACGGGCGACGCGGGCGCGCACGTCCGCGACCTTCCGTTTCAGGCGGGCATGGCCGCGGCCTACGGGCTGCCGAAGGACGAAGCCTTAAAGTCCGTCACGCTCTACCCGGCGCAAGTCCTAGGCGTCGCAGATCGCATGGGTTCAATCGAGCAGGGCAAACTCGCCAATCTCGTCATCGCCGACGGCGACTTGCTTGAGCCGCGCTCGAACATCAAATTCCTCTTCATAGGCGGTCGGCAGATTCCGCTTACGAGCCGCCACACGATCTTGAACGACCAGTTCAAAGACAGGAAATAACGGTCGGCACTAAGCACTACTGCGGAAGGCAGTCGGGTCGAACTTGACCGGCTGCCTTCTGTGTTTTAACGCCTGCTTCTTCGACGCCGCTTGATGATTCCCGCCTGCTGCCGTCTGTCTTTTACAATCGCCTCGCAAAGTAATTGCAACCAACGGCTCGCACGTTTCGGCTTACCCTTTCTCTCGAAAATAAATCACTGCCCCGACAATCGTCCGAAAGCGCCTCGCTTGGCTCGCCGCGTTGTCCGAAGGTCGCAGTGAAAACCGAAATTTCGATTCAGTGAGAGGGAGACGAATATGAAATCTTCGCTGACACTACGAGCCTTCGCCGCCGGATTCGTGCTGGCCGTCGTCTGTGCGCCGTCGGCGCTCGCGCAGGACAATTCCAACTCTTCGACCGCGACAACGAGCACGCACGCCGCGGTCGCCAGCGGACAGAGGACGAAGCTCAAGGGCGTCGTCGTCTCGCGCGACGCGGATTCTTTCGTCCTTCAGGACGCGAGCGGCGCGCAGACGACCGTCGTCATCAACGACCACACGAGCGTCAAGACCAAAGGCGGATTCATGAGCGGCGGCAAGTCCTACGCGCTGACGAACGTCACGCGCGGGCTGACGCTCGAAGTCGAGGGCGCGGGCGACGCTTCCGGCAACGTCGTCGCCAGCAAGATTCGCTTCAACGAGTCAGACCTTCGGACGGCGCGCACGCTCGAAGCCAACATCGTGCCCGTCGAAACCCGCGTCGGGACAGCCGAGAATCGCATCGGCGAGGCCGAGCAGAACTCGCAGCGCATGTCGGGTCAACTCGACGAACTCGCGGCAGTCTCGAACGCTGCGCGCGGCGGCGCTGCCGCGGCGCAGGAGACCGCCGACCATGCCGTCGAAGGTGTCAACGTAGCCAACGACCGCATCAACTCGCTCGACGACTACACGCCCGCGCAGAGCATCAACGTCAACTTTAAACTCCGCAGCGCCGTGCTGACGCCCGACGCCAAAGCCTCGCTCGACAAGGTCGCCGACTACGCGAAGGACGCGAAAGGTTATCTCATCGAAGTGACGGGCTACGCTTACGAGTCGCGCGATAAGAACGTTAACCGCCAACTCAGCCAGCAGCGCGCCGAGTCGGTAGTTCGCTACCTCGTCGAGAACCACAACATTCCTCTGCGGCGAATCCTGACGCCGTTCGGCTACGGCGCTTTGAACCCAGTGGCCGACAACACGACGCGCGAGGGCCGCACCGAGAACCGCCGCGCGGAGGTTCGCTTGCTCGTCAACCGCGGCATGACCAACGCGCCCGCGAGCGACGCGAAAGTCTCCGCCGCGACGCCGCAACCGTAAGAGCCAAATCCAAACAACGTCCGAAGCTGTAGGCCGCGCCGCTCTGGCGCGGCCTACTCTTTTCGCCCGGCTCGAACGTTTGATCTCTTACCGCCCGCGCCACTCGCAACCTTCTGAGTCGCAAGCGCATGTTGTAAGCCCGGCACGACTTCCTTTATGCTGCCTCACCGACCGAGAAACCTGCGAGCGTGTGAGCGTGCCGACGACGACTGACCAAAAACTTCTCGAACGACTCGACGAACTCAAGCGGCCGAAGGACGCGCGCGGGCGTGCGCTCCTGCGTGGCGCGCTCGCGCGTGCGGCGCGGCTCGACTTCGCCGACGCCGCATCGCTCATACGCCTCCACGAAATACTCCTCTTCCTTCGCGCCTACCCGCAGAGTCCCGCGTTGCTCCGGCAGACCGAGAAGATTCTTTCGACATTCAAACGCCGCGTTGACAAACTCGGCGCGGGCGCGCCGGAAGAACTCTTCGAGTTGACCGAGCCGGAAATCTCCGGCATCGCGGGCACTTCTTTCTCCGCCGTCTTCAGCTACGACATCACGCGCTGGCTCGCGGCACGCCACGCCGCGCGCGTCGAAGTTGACTGGGAAGGGTACGAAGGCGGGAGCAAACTCGCCGCAGTCCTGCCCCGGCTCGTCCCTCTGCTCGAAGAAGAGGCTTACGTCGAAAACAGCTACCCATTCGCAGCGATCCTGCGCGCCGCGAAGGGCGCGGGCCGCAGCGAACTCGCGTGGCTGCTGCGCGGCTTCGAGCGCTTGGACGTTCCAGACCCGGAGCGCGCAGCGCTCTACGACTCGCTCGCCATCGCCGTGCTCTGGACTCTCGGCGACACAAAGGCGACTCGCACGCACGCTCGACTTCGGGCGCGAAAGATTTTCTATCACGACGCGCCGTTCCTCTCGCGCCGCGACGTTTCGCTCGCGCGCGAAGTCGAGGGCGCGTCGCATCTGACGGTCGAAAAACTTTCGCGCGCCGAAGGACAGAAGCTTTTGGACTTGGGACGCGACGTGATGGCCGTGCGCTATCGTGAGCTTCACGGCTTCACGCACGGCGATGCGCGCACCGTCCGACGCGCCGACGCGGGGCGCGGCGTCGAAATATTTTTCTGGGGCGTGCCGAGCGCGCGCCGCCTGCCCACGCTCGCATACCACGCCGCCGCCATCTTCAAGAACGGAGTGCCGTGCGGTTACGCCGAGGCGCTCACGCTGTTCGAGCGCGCCGAGGTCGGACTCAACATCTTCTACACGTTCCGCGACGGCGAGTCCGCGTGGGTTTACTCGCGCGTCATGCAACTCTTCCGACAGACGCTCGGCGTGCGCGTCTTTTCGGTCGAGCCTTACCAGTTGGGATTCAAGAACGAGGAGGGCGTCGGGTCGGGCGCGTTCTGGTTCTACCGGAAGCTCGGCTTTCGCCCCGTCGTCGCGCGGCTCGACGAGTTGGCCGCGCGCGAAGAGCGTCGAATCGCCGCGCGCGAAGGCTACCGCACGAACGCGCGCACGCTCCGCCAGCTCGCCGAAGGACACGTAATCTTCGAGGCTCCTTCAGCATCACGCGGCGACTGGGACGACTTCCACATACGCAACCTCACGCTCGCCGTCGCGCGCATGATGTCGAGACAACACGACGGCGACGCCGAAAAGGCGCGGCGCGCGGCACTCGCGCGCGTGTCGTCCGCGCTCGCCGTCAAAGCCGCGCGCTGGACGGATGACGAGAGGCGCGCGCTCGAAAACTTCTCGCTTCTGCTCGCGCTCGTCCCCGACCTGTCGCGATGGACGGATGACGAGAAGAAGGCGGTCGTAAATATCATCCGCGCGAAGGCGGGCGCGGACGAACTGGGCTATCTTCGCCTGCTCCAAAAACACAGACGACTGCGCCGCGAGTTCATACGCCTCGGCTCGAAGCGATAGGAGACAGCTTTGCACAATATTAAGTGAAAATTGCATAATGAACCTCTATCATTCATTTATGCACTGCTTATTCGCTCAGCCTGAATATTTGTGCAAAGCTTCGGCAGACGGCAGAAGCAGAAACATAAGGCAGAAGCAGGAATCAGGAACGGGAGGCGGTCGGCAGTCGGCGGTCAACGAAGCCCGATCCCGTGAAGCTCTTTTTTGAAATTTCAAATTCGAGATTTGAAATCGGTTTGACTGCCGTCTGCTTACCGCACCTGCCTCCTGTCTTTTTCAATTCGGCACGACCAGTTTCGACGGCGGGAGCATGGCCGGCATGCCTCGGTGCTGCCAGCAGCGGAAGGGGCCTCGCACGCGGCGCTGGCACGGTGTCCCCTTCTTCGTTCGCGCCCCGCAGATGTAGACGACCTCGTCGGGGGCTGTGGGGCGCTCGCTGGCTGTGCCGTCGGGGCCGTAGGCCGGTTCGTGCTTCGCGGTCGTCTCGCCTTCGCGCTTCGCGGCGTCGCCCGAACGCCCCGGCGCGTCGCCCTCCGGCACGGTGGCGAGATTCAAACTCCCACGCTCGACAACGAGCGGTGGAGGCGACGGCCCCGTCAATCGACCGAAGACGAAGCCCGCGCAGACGAGCGCGGACGCGAACAGGAGCGGCGCGACGATCCGCCCCCGTCGAAGGCGACGCGCACACGAAGGGCAGAAGCGTCGGCCATTCCAAAAGTGCCGGCGAGCGCGGGCGACACGCTCGCCGCACTCGCAGCAAAAATTCGGTCTGTACATCGCTGGCATTTCCTTCCCGGTGAGGACACGCCGGAGTCGGCGTCGTTCCAGAGACATTTAAATGACACGAGGCTGTGAATCGGTCGAAGCGGTCGAGGACGAACGTTTCGAGACGGCGCGCATTATACGCCCGCACACTTCGGACTTGAAGAGGCTTTCTGCCGCGCTCGCCCGCGTGTTTCACGCGCAAGCGTTCGTTGCACGCGTGGAACGATGCGTGTTATAGTCGTTCATGGAAGGCCGACGGAAGCGATGCGTCTGAAACTCTACTGCAACCGCTACGCTCACTTCAAAGACGCTCTGGTCTGCTCGGTCAACTGCGTCTATCGGACGCGCTGCGACGACTTCGCGCTCTTCTACGACGCGAACCGCGCCGACGTTGACTCGCTCGTCGCCGAATACTACGACGCGCGCCGGAGTCGCGAAGCAGAGCGGAAGACCGATGCGTCGTCGCCACGAACCGCGACGCTCGTGCACATCGCGCCGGTCGCGCGCCCCGAAGATTTATGCAAGCTGATTCGTCTGGAGGTTTTAAGAGAGATGGCCGAGAGCGTTTACATCTGGGTTGACAAGGAAGACCGCGCCGAGCTTCTGGAGACGAAAGAGGTTCTTCGACGCGCCGAGCGTGGTCAGAAGGCGAAACACATATACCGCGTCTCGCAGGAGATGGAGTTGCGCTACCAACTCGTGCCGCGAAAGAGAATCGAGAAGGCCAAGCGCGGAGCCGAAGCCGAGGCCGAGCGCACCGAGGCCCGCCGCACGCGCCGCACCGGCACGCGCCCCGCCGCGCCGGTTCCCTTCCCCGCGCCCGTCGCCTCAAGCGATGCGAACGCGGAAGCGCCCGCCCCCCGGCGCGCCCGCGCACGTGCGAGATAAGGCAAGAGCAAAAAGAGAAAGTCTGATAGCACTGCTTTCATCATTCGCCGAATGACGAGAGGCGTGCCGAACGTCTCCCATTCTTTTGCCTTCCGCCTTTTGCCTTCCGTCGAAGGCTTCTTGGCAACGCCTCGCGCGCCGTAAGCACCAAACCCTCTCGATTGTAGGACGCGAGCGGAGGCATTGCCAGTGCCTTGTGTCCGCGCCCTTTTCATTTTCGGCGGCGGCGCGAAGATTTTAAGAGCGACACTGCTCACACGTCGCTTGCGAAAACGCGATGCGCGACGGCATACTAACCACGCCGAAGGCATTTTACAAAGATGATCTTTTCGACCATTTTCCCGTACAATTTACGAAAAATCATCCTCGCGTGCGCCGCGCTTCTCTGCCTCTGTGCGTCAGCGAGCGCGCAGGCGCAGGACGACCCGGTCGAGGTCGTCAGCACGAATCTCGTCCGGCTAAACGTCGGTGTCGCGGATCACAAGGGGCAGGCCGTGACCGACTTGACGCAGGGCGACTTCACAGTCTATGAGGACGGCGTCAAGCAGTCGATTGCACACTTCGAGCCGGTCTCGTCGCCGTTCAGCCTCGTTCTCCTTCTCGACATGTCGGGTTCGACGCTCAACTTCCGCGCTACGCTCCAGCAGTCGGCGCTGCGCTTCATAGACGCGCTCGGCCCCGACGACCGGGTCGAGGTCGTATCCTTCAACGACCGCGTCGAGACGCTCCAGCACTTCACCGCCGACCGCAAGAAGATCGCCTTCGCCATCACCGAAGCTAAAGGCCGTGGTAACACTTATCTGTACCGCGCGCTCGACTACTCGCTCAAGGAGTTGTCGAAGGAGGGCAAGCGCCGTAAGGCTATCGTCGTCCTGACCGATGGACTCGACACCGACATGAGCAACCTCGACCGCGAGACGGCGTCGCAGGCCAAGACCAATGATGAGGCCGTCGCACTGGTCAAGCCCGAAGGGGCCGGGGCCCTCCGCTCCGTGCTCGACGCTTCGGACGGGCAGGGCGTAACGATCTATCCGCTCGCGCTTCCCTCCGCCGACCCGAAGAACCTTCTGCCGCTCACGCCGCAGCAGTCAGCCATCTACTCGGCTGCGCGCACACGCATGCAAGCCCTCGCCGACCGGACGGGCGGACGCCTGCACGAGATTCACCGTCTGGAAGAGATGGGCCGGCTCTACGCAGAAGTCGCCGCCGACATGAGGACGCTCTACAGCATCGCATACCAGTCATCGAACACGCGCGCGCGCGACGGCAAGTGGCGCTCCATAAACATCGAGGTATCGCGCGCCGACACCATCGCACGCTCGCGCCCCGGCTACTTCGCACGTTAAGCGCGCGAGCACCGGTTGAGTGCGCGAGCGCCGCGCGTCGCCCCGGCTTCCACGAATGAAATGCCGCGAGGCACACGGCCTCTCGCGATTTCGCGCCCTCGCTTGACACTCTCGAACCCGGGCGCATGTCAACTAGCACGTATACTGATCTGGCGCGGGTAGGGCACTGGGTCGAGGCACTGCGCCGCTCGGATGTCTCGCGCTTCTGGGCCGAACTCCAGCGAGTCGTCGTCAACCACCCGCTCGTGCGCGCCTCGCACAGCGCCGGCCTATTAGTCGAGGAGGGCGACCGCGGCAGCGCCTACCTCGACATGACGCAGGAGCTTTTCGTCACGCTGCTTGCCAAGTCACGATTCCAGCACTACCTCGATGCCGGGATGACCGACCCGGAGATCGAGTGCGAGATCAGCCAGATTGAGCTAACCAACCTGCTCACCGCCGAGCTACGCAAGCGCCACCCCGAAAGTTACCGCCTCGCGCGC
>DATINM010000054.1:0-100399 GCA_035474235.1 Pyrinomonadaceae bacterium | reverse complement strand
CGAACGCCGTGACCGCGCCGACCGGCGTAACGATGAGCGGCGTCCGCTCCATCCATTCGAGCAGCGCGGCGCGCAGGCGGTCGCGCTCGCACCATGCGTCGAGGAATCCTTCGAGCGTCGGTCGCGTAGCACACGCCGCGCTGTCGAGTATGAGTTGCGCCGCGCGCCCGGCCTCTTCTTCGCGACCCTTGTACGCCGCGCAGACGATCCTCTGAGTCTCGCGCGAGAAGAGCGAGAGCCAGAGGTCTGTCGCAACGTCGAGACCCGGCGGCCGTTCGTCAACGATTAGGAGTCCGGCGTCTTTCAAAGCCCCGGCTGCGCGCGCGACCGCCTCCCTCGTCTCGTCCGTGACGGGAGCTTTGCCTTCGTCAACGAAGACGGCGGCGCGAATGCCGCGCAGGTCTTCGACCTTCGACGCGCGCGCGCCGGCCAGCCGGCCCGCAAGTACGCTGTAGAGCATCTCGGCGTCGGCGACCGTGCGCGTGAGCGGGCCGAGGCTCGCGCCGAGCGTGTAGGGGCCCGCGACGGGTGGACAGTGGCCGGACGAAGGCACGCGCCCCGCCGTCGGCCTAAAACCTACGACGCCGCAGAAGTGCGCGGGCACGCGGACTGAGCCGGCCATGTCACTCCCGAGGCTGCCGGCCGTCAAGCACGCGGCGACTGCCGCGGCGCAGCCGCCGCTCGAACCGCCCGGCGTGCGCGCCAGATCGTGCGGGTTGTTCGTTCGACCGAAGACCGGATTGTCTGCGTTGTATTCGAGCGCCATCTCGGACGTGTTCGTCTTGCCGACGATGATTGCGCCCGCCGCTCGAAGCCGCGCGACCGAAGGCGCGTCCGCGTGCGAGACGTGGCCGGCGCGCACCTTCGAGCCTGCGGTCGAACGCATACCGCGAACCTCAATCGTGTCTTTGACCGTCAGCGGAACGCCGTGCAAAGCGCCCTCGACTTCGCCGCGCATTAGGCCCGACTCCGCCGCGCGCGCTTCTTCGAGTGCGTGCTCGGCTGCGTGTGCAACGATTGCGTTGAGTTTCGGATTAAAGCTCTCGACGCGATGCAGGTAAGCTTCGACCGCTTCGACCGGCGAGACTGCGCGCGCGCGAATCCGCGCTGCAAGTTCGGTCGCGGAGAGACTCGTTAATTCTTCAGACAAACAGGAACACCTCCCGCCTCAACCCCGTCTGAAATCCCTTCAAAGAAACTCTCGACCCCGGCGTCCGAACGAAGCCGAATGATCTTTTTGCCATGCGAGTGTTTCTCAATCAGATCGAACACTTTCGGCCTTGTTCTCTTCGGGTAGTTCCAAATCCAAAGCAGGAACTCGAAGTCGAACTTCTCGCGGCATCCTTCGGCCATGTCCGGCCTGCTTCCGTCTCTGTAGGTCAGCACGCGCTTGAGCACGCGCCAGATGCAGACGCGGCGCGGCAGGTCAAGGAAGACGACCGTGTCGCAGGCGGCAAGCCTCACTTCGAGCGTGCCGGAATAGTTGCCGTCGATTACCCACGAGTCGCCTTCGACGAGTTGTTCGACCCTGCGCCTCCACTCTTCCTTCGGAGTCTCGACCCATCCGGGCTTCCAGTAGTTCGCGTCCAGATGTTTGACCGGCAGGCCGAGCCGCGCGCCGAGCCGTCGGGCGAAGGTTGTCTTGCCCGCGCCGCCTGAGCCGATGACAAGGACTCTTCTCATGCCTTTTGAATCCCGGCGCACGAGCCGAGCGCGCATGCTCGTCGCTCGACAAAGAGCAGGCGTCTACACGTTTCTTCAACCCGCGCGCGTCGTCTTCGCCTTAGCAGTCGCGCGAGCCGTCTGAACGTCGCCACGTGCGCCGTCGTGCCTTTGAAGCAGCTCGACGAATTTTCTGGCGGCTGTGCCGAGAGCGCGGTCGCTTCGGAAGACGACGCCGACCTCGCGTTGCCACTCGTCTTCGGCGAGCGGGACGACCGCGAGTTGGCCGCTGCGCTGCTCGTCGAGAACCGAAGGACGCGGCACGATTGCGACTCCGAGTCCGACTTCGACGGCGCGCTTGATCGTCTCGATGTTGTCGAACTCGGCGGCGCGCTGAACCGTCACGCCGTGCGCGCGGAGTATCCTGTCCGTCGCGCGTCGCGTCGGAACGTCGCGCTCGAAGTGCACGAAGCTCTCCCCTTGCAAGTCGGCTGCCCGCAGCCTCTTCTTCCGCGCGAGCGGGTGTTCGGGGCGACAGATGAAGACGAGCCGGTCGCCGCCTAGCGTCACGACTTCAAGGCCGCGCCGCTTCTCCGGGTACGCGACTACTCCAACGTCAACCGCGCCGCTCAGAACGTCGCGCACGACGCGCGTCGTGCGACTGTATTCGAGATCGATCTTCGCCTTCGGATACTGCGCCATGAACTCGCGCACGACGGGCGGGAGTTCGTGAAGGCCGACGCTGTAAACGGTAGCGACGCGGACGGTGCCGCCCACCGTCCCTGAAAGCCCGCGCATGCTCTCTTCGAGTTGCGTGAATGCCTGAAGCACGCCGCGGCTCGCCTGATAGAAAGCCTCGCCCGCCTGCGTCAGACTCAGGTCGCGCCGACCACGCACGCGTTCGAGCAGGCGACGTTTGAACTTCGCTTCCAGTCCGCGTACCTGCTGACTCACCGCCGACTGCGTGACGAAGTTGCGTTCGGCGGCCTGCGAGAAGCTTCGCGTCTCGACGAGGTCGCAGAAAATTTTTAGGGTTTCGATCTGCACGGGAGCTATTAGAACCTCTCAGAATTCAATCCAATATTTTTCATTTTACCTTATAAGCCGCGAAGTCTAAACTCGTCACCGGGAAAATGAGCGACAATTTGCACGACGAAGTTACTCGCTCGGCTGGCCCTCGGCGACGCGCGGCGGACGTGCGCCGCGTCGAATTGCTTTTCGCTCGCGCGTCGTTATAATCATGTTCGTTCAAAACAGTAAAAAGCAGTTTCCGTCGCTCGCCTGAGCGAGACACCCGCCAGCCGCGCGCATCCGCACGCGCACACGGCGAAGGAGAGGCACATCCGACATGGCCGTCCGTCTGAGCAGAACTTTCGTACTCAGGAAGCTACACCAGTTGACAGGCATAGTCCCGCTCGGCCTATTCCTGCTCGAACACTTCTACACGAACTCGAAGGCGATGACCGGGGCCGCAGACTTCGACAACGCGGTCAAAGATCTTCAGTCGATTCCATACATCCTTTTCGTCGAAATCGGCGGCATCTTTATCCCGCTCATCTATCACGCGGTTTACGGGCTGTTCATCACTTGGGAGGCGCGACCGAACAACCTCGCCTATCCGTATCCGCGCAACTGGTTCTACACGATTCAGCGCGTGACGGGAGTCATCCTCTTCTTCTTCATCACATTTCACGTTCTGAACTTCCGCTTCGGACTCATCCCCGGACTCAACGAGCTTTCGGTCGCGGACAATCCGATGCGCGCCTTCGACATCGTGAGCCGCGAGTTCGGCAGCATAGTAATATTCGTCGTCTATCTCGTCGGCATCACCGCGACCGTCTGGCACTTGGCGAACGGATTGTGGCTATTCGCCGTTGACTGGGGCATCGTCATCGGCGAGCGCGCGCAGCGCATGACCGGCTACGCCTGCATCGCGTTCGGAATTCTACTTCTGGCCGTCGGCATCAACGCCGAGGTCGCGTTCATCTGGGAGCACGGACTTCTCGGAGGGATTCTTTACTGACATGGCAAACAACGGGATTCGCGTGGCGATTGTCGGCGGCGGGCTTGCGGGACTCGCGGCGGCGATGAAGATCGCAGAGGGCGGGCACTCGGTCGAGCTATTCTCGGTCGTGCCCGTCAAACGCTCGCACTCGGTCTGCGCACAGGGCGGCATCAACGGCGCGGTCAACACGAAGGGCGAGGGCGACAGCCCTTGGAAGCACTTCGACGATACGGTCTATGGCGGCGACTTCCTCGCGAACCAGCCGCCCGTCAAGGCGATGTGCGAGATGGCCCCCTCGATCATCTACCTCTTCGACCGAATGGGCGTTCCCTTCTCGCGAACGACCGAAGGCTTGCTCGACTTTCGTCGCTTCGGCGGCACGCTCCATCACCGGACGGCGTTTGCGGGAGCTTCGACGGGGCAGCAGCTTCTCTACGCTCTCGACGAGCAGGTGCGGCGGCACGAGTCGGCGGGTCACGTAAAGAAGTACGAGCACTGGGAGATGCTCTCGCTCATACAGGACGGCCACGGCGTCTGCCGCGGGCTGGTCGCGATGGAACGCTCGACACTTGAGTTGAAGGCGTTTCCCGCCGACGCGGTCATCATGGCGACGGGCGGCCCCGGTCTAATCTTCGGCAAGTCAACCAATTCGATGGTCTGCACGGGATCGGCCGTGTCGGCCTGCTACCAGCAGGGCGCGCGCTACGCCAACGGCGAGTTTATACAAGTCCACCCGACCTCGATTCCCGGCGAAGACAAACTGCGTCTGATGTCGGAGTCGGCGCGCGGCGAGGGCGGGCGCGTGTGGGTTCCAAAACAGAAGGGCGACAAGCGGCAGCCGTCATCGATCCCTGAGAGCGAGCGCCTGTACTTTCTCGAAGAGAAGTATCCGGCCTACGGCAACCTCGTCCCGCGCGACATCGCGACGCGCGAGATTTTTCAGGTCTGCCTCGACGGCATGGGCGTCTTCGGCGAGAATCAGGTCTATCTCGACCTGACGCACATACCCGCCGAGACGCTCGACCGAAAGCTCGGCGCGATTCTCGAAATCTACGAGATGTTCGTCGGCGACGACCCGCGCCACGTGCCGATGCGCATATTCCCCGGCGTCCACTACTCGATGGGCGGACTCTGGGTTGACTTCAATCAGCGGACGAACATTCCGGGACTTCTCGCCGCGGGCGAGTGCGACTATTCGATTCACGGCGCGAACCGTCTCGGCGCGAACTCACTCGTCAGTTGCGTCTATGGCGGCTTCATCGCCGCGCCTGCGGCAATCGAGTACGCGAAGAACCTTCAGCGCAACGGCGCTGACGGCTCGCGGATCTACGACGAAGAGTTGAAACGGCAGCAGGAGATAAACTCGGGACTCCTGAAACAGTCGGGCACTGAGAACCAGTACGTCATACACGAGGAGATGGGCAAGTGGATGACCGACAACGTAACGGTCGTCCGCTACAACGACAAGCTGAAGGCGACGGACGACAAGCTGCTCGAACTCATTGAACGCTACCGGCACATCTCCTTGAACGACTCGAACATGTGGGCGACGCACGCGCTCCCGCACGCGCGCCAGCTTCAGAACATGCTCCAACTCGCGCGAGTCATCACGCTCGGCGCTTTGAACCGCAACGAGTCGCGCGGCGCTCACTACAAGCCGGACTTCCCAGACCGCGACGACGATAATTTCCTGAAGACCACAATCGCAGAGTTCTCAGGCGAGGGGCCCGTCTTCTCTTGGGAGCCTGTTGACATCGGACTTCTCCCGCCGCGCAAACGCGATTACTCGAAGGGCAAGTCGGAGAAAAAGCAGGAGACCGTCGCGGCCAGCGCGAGTGCTTCCGGTCTCCCGTCAAAGGACGGAGCGCCGCAAGTGCCCACGGAAGGCTCTGAGTTAAAGCCGAAGGACTTGACCGGCCCCGCCATCTGGGGCCAGAACAAGGAGCAGGTCAGAGACGTTGACCACGGCGAGGCAGCGACGCGCACCGAGCAGGGCAAAGCGATTGAGGACGCGGGCGGGAAGAATCCGTAGCGCATCGTCTGAATTGAGGTGAATACCATGTCAACAGAGACGATCACTTACGTGACGCCCGATGAATACCTCACCGCCGAGCGTCTTTCGGAAACGAGGAGCGAATATCTCGATGGAGTAGTGTGCCCTATGACCGGAGGAAGCCTCACGCACATACAAATCACCAGCAACCTGACCGCCGAACTCTCCGTGCAGCTTCGGTCGCGTCCCTGCCGCGTACTAGCGATAGACTTAAAGGTTCGGATTCCCGACTCGCGGAAGTTCTTCTACCCGGACGTGACGGTCGTGTGCGGCGAGCCGCAGTTCCACGATGAGCGCAAGGACATCATCCTGAACCCTATCCTCGTCATCGAAGTCCTATCGCCGAGCATCGAGGCTTTCGACAGGGGCGCGAAATTTCAGGCTTATCAGACAATCGAATCATTGAAGGAGTACGTGCTCGTCGCGCAGGACACGCCCATAATCGAGCAGTACGTCAGACAGGCCGACGGCAAGTGGACTTACACGTCTGTGGCGGGGCTTGAGAGTTCAATCGCTCTGCCGTCGGTCGAATGCACTTTGAACCTGAGCGCAGTTTACGACAAGGTGGACTTAGATCAATGAGCGCACAAACGAACGGTCAACACCACGGCTTGAAGAACCCGCCGAAGGAAGTCGTCCTTCGCATACGCCGTCGCGAGCGGCAGGGCGCGGAGGCGCGTTGGGAAGAGTTCACAGTTCCCTATCGCCCGAACCTCAACATCATCTCGTGCCTGATGGAGATAAGAAAAAATCCCGTCACGCGCGACGGGAAACGGACGACGCCGCCCGTCTGGGAGATGAATTGTTTGGAGCAGGTCTGCGGCATCTGCACGATGGTTATAAACGGGCGCGCGCGCCAGTCGTGCTCGGCGCTCGTAGACAACCTTGAGCCGCACAAGCCGATCACTTTAGAGCCGATGTCGAAATTCCCGAACGTGCGCGACCTCGTCGTTGACCGCTCGGAGATGTTCGACAACCTGAAGCGCGTCAAAGCCTGGATCGAGATTGATGGCTCTTACGACCTTGGCCCCGGCCCCCGCATGTCGCAGGAGGACGTTGCGGAGCGCTACGCGTACTCGCGCTGCATGACGTGTGGCTGTTGTCTGGAAGCCTGCCCGCAGTACGGCGACGGCAACTACATAGGCCCGCAGGCCATCGCGCAGGTGAGACTTATGAACATGCACCCTTCCGGAAAGATGACGCGCGACGAGCGGCTCTCGGCAATCATGGACGAAGACGGCATCACCAACTGCGGCAACGCGCAGAACTGCGTCAAGGCTTGCCCGATGTCAATCCCGCTCACAAAGGCAATCTACGAAGAGAATCGCGAGACGATCCTCTACGGGCTGTTCGGATGGCTGAAGAAGTAAGATCGGATCGCCGACAAAGTGTGCGCGTATGACTGTCTTTTACATACTCCTGCCCATCGGTCTTCTTCTAATCGTCGTCTCTCTCGGCATAGGTTCTTACCAGCACTGGTCAATCAGCCACGGGAACATCGCAGACGGGACGGTCGTCGAGAACGTGCCGAGGGGGCGGGGCGGGAATTCAAAGTATTCGCCCAGAGTCGAGTTTAGAACGAAGCAGGAAAGGGATGTTGTTTTCATGACGACATTCTCGTCGAACCCTCCGGCCTACAACGTCGGCGACAAGGTCAAGGTCGTGAACGACGGCGACGGCGAAGGCCCGCGCATACTCTCCTTCGCGCTCCGCTTCGGCCTCGCGTGGGCGCTGATGGGAGCGGGGCTGGCGCTCGTCATCATCGCGTTCGGATTCAGGTACGGCGACGGGCTTGTGAACTCAGTCTACGCCGGCTCGGTCGCAATGCTCCGGCACTGAGACATCCATCCGGCACGAAGGTCTAAGTTCTCATTCCCCTTCCGCGCGCTCCGGCTGCGAGATGAACGCGACGGTCGCGCCCCAGCCGCCCGCATCCGGCGGCGCGTCCGCGAAACGCTCGACGAAGGGCGTTCGCGCGAGCACCGTGCGGACTATCTCGCGCTGCACTCCGACGCCCTTGCCGTGGATGATGCGAACCGCGCGGAAGCCTCTGCGCCTTGCTTCGAGCAGGTACTCTTCGACGACGGCGCGCACCTCGCGCGGCGGGATCGAGTGGAGGTCAAACACGTCTCCGATTTCGATTGCTACCGGATCGGGGAAAGGGTCGAACGGGTCAACGTCGTCTTCCGCATCGAGGGAGTCGCCAACGCCGTCGAATGACCCGGCACAGTCGCCGGATGAACCGGAACGATCTTCTTCGACGCCGTGCGCGCCTCGCCGCCCGACGCCGAAAAGTTTTCTGAGTAGCTCCGAGAGTTTCATCCGTCCGGCCTTCGACCGCCGCGCGTCTCGAAATGACGGGAGCATACCTTGACACCCGCCGAAGACGCACTTTACACTCGCGCTCTTCCAACTACGAAACCTGTTCGGGCGGCGCGGTGCGACGGCTGTCGCGCGTCTTTTGATTACCGCGCTTTTGAAATCGAATTTATAAGACGCGAAAGGAAAGAGAAAGATGGGCAAGCGAAACAAAATAACCGTGGTCGGCGCGGGCAACGTCGGGGCGACCGCCGCGCACTGGCTGGCGAGCAAGGAACTCGGCGACGTTGTGCTCGTTGACATCGTCGAGGGGATGCCGCAGGGCAAGGCGCTCGATCTGGCGCAGGCCGCGCCGATTGAAGGATTCGACTCGGCCTTGGCGGGCGCGACGAACGACTACTCGCAGACCGCGAACTCCGATGTTGTTATCATCACTTCCGGTCTTCCCCGCAAGCCCGGCATGAGCCGCGACGACCTGTTGAAGACGAACGCGGGGATAGTCTCGTCGGTCGTTGACGAGGTAGTCAAATACTCGCCCGACTCCGTGCTCATCATCGTCTCGAACCCGCTCGACGCGATGTGTCAGGTCGCGTTCCGGCGCTCAGGTTTTCCGAAGCACCGCGTCATAGGCATGGCGGGCGTTTTGGATTCGGCGCGTATGCGCTGCTTCCTCGCCGAAGCTTTGGACGTTTCGGTCGAGAACGTTACGGCCTTCGTTTTAGGCGGCCACGGCGACACGATGGTTCCACTGCCGCGCTATTCGACCTGCGCCGGAATCCCCGTCACCGAACTCCTGCCGAAAGACCAACTCGACGCGATTGTTAAGCGCACGGCGAACGGCGGCGCGGAGATCGTCGGGCTTTTGAAGAGCGGCTCGGCCTACTACGCGCCGTCGGCTGCGGCTGTCGAGATGACGGAATCCATACTCAAAGACAAGAAGAAGATTCTCCCGTGCGCCGCGTACCTCGAAGGCGAGTACGGCGTGCAGGGACTCTACGTCGGCGTGCCGTGCAAGCTCGGCGCGCGCGGCCTCGAACAAATAATCGAGATCAACCTGACGACCGAGGAGCGCATCGCGCTTCAGAAGAGCGCCGCTTCCGTTCAGGAACTCGTCAACGTGCTCGGAATCTAAACTTCAGTTCAAAGTTCAAGGTTCAAAGTTCAAGGTTCAAAGTTCGGAGACGAAGCTCAAGCGCCGAACTTTGAACCTTTCATTTGCCACGGAGAACGGAGTGAAAAGCAGAGGTCAGAAGCTCACAGCCGCGCTCATTCTTTCCCTGCTCTTCACGCTCGCGGCGGCGAGCGCGCGCGCACAGCAAACGCTCGCCGCGCGACTCGTCCCTAAATTTCCCCTCGCGAAAAGCGGACTTGAGCTTGAGCGCCGGACGCATCCGGGCGCGTTCCTCGACGTGCTCGGCAGAAAGTCCGCGGTCTTCGGCTACGAGCACCGACAACTCGAAGCATGGGTTTATCCGCTCGAAGTCCTCGACGACTTCGATGTCTCGTTCCGTCTCGAAGGCTACCCGCTCGAACTGAGCGCCGCCGACACGTCGGCCACGATCAACGTCCGCCCCGAAGCCACGACGATCACGTACTCGCACGCTGCATTCACCGTCCGGCAAATCATCCTCGCGCCGTTAGATGAGCCGGGCGTCGTCATGCTCTTCGACGTTGACTCCGTGCTTCCTTTGACGCTCGACGTGCGATTCCGCCCGCGCCTCAAATTAATGTGGCCCGCCGGAATGATGACCGGAAATCTCTCATGGGACGAGCGCGAGCGCGCATACTTCATCACGGAAGAGACGGGCCGCTTCGTCGGAATGATCGGAAGCCCCGCCGCCCGCGATTCATCCGTCCAGCCTTATCAGGAGGAGCCGCGCGACGTGCCCGCGCAGTTCCAGATAGCCGTCGCGCCCGGCGATTTGAAGTCGAACTTTATCCCCGTCGTCATCGCAGGGAGTATTAAGGGACGAGACGATGCGCGCGCGGCATACGCACGGATGCTCGGCTCCGTGCGTGAGCTTTACGAGAAGAACGTCGAGCGATACAGGCGTCTGCTACAAGAGACGACGACCGTCATCACGCCCGACGAGCGCGTCAATCAGGCGTTCGAGTGGGCGAAGGTCGGCATTGACAAAAGCGTCGTCGAGAATCCTCTGCTCGGCACGGGACTCGTCGCGGGCTTTCGCACGGCGGGCGAATCGGAGCGGCCCGGCTTCGCTTGGTTCTTCGGTCGCGATTCGATGTGGACGGCGCTCGCGCTCGACTCATACGGCGACTTCGAGGACGCGCGCGCCGCGCTCGAATTCCTCAAGAAGTTCCAACGCGCCGACGGCAAGATACCGCACGAGATTTCGCAGAGCGCGTCGCTCGTCCCTTGGTTCACCGATTACCCGTACCCTTTTGCGAGCGCCGACGCCACGCCGCTCTACATCATCGCGCACGCCGATTATCTCCGCTCGACGGGCGATGTCGCTTTCACGCGCGCCGACTGGGATTCGATTCTCAAAGCCTATCGCTTCACCACCGCGACGGACACGGACGGCAACGGCCTCGTCGAGAACACGAAATTCGGCCACGGCTGGGTCGAGGGCGGTGCGCTCTACCCGCCGCACGAAGAGATTTACATGCAGGGCTTGTGGGTCGAGGCGTCGCGCGACATCGAAGAGATGGCGACGCTCTTGAAGGACGCGAAAGTAGCCGCCGAAGCACACGCCGCCGCGGAGCGGACGCGCGAAGCCGCAGAGAAAACTTACTGGCTGCCCCGCAGAGGCTTCTATGCTTTCGCCACGAACCAGCCGCGCGCCACGCCCCGCGAAGCAGACCCCGGCCCGAACCGCGAACGCCGGCAGCAGCGCATGAACGAGTTGGACAAGTCGGAGATCGTTGACGAGGACACGGTTCTGCCAGCCGTGCCTTTGTGGTGGCACGTACTTGAAGACGAGCGCGCGCAGGAAGAGATCGACCATCTCGGCAGCGGCCATCTCGCGACCGACTGGGGCGCGCGAATCATCTCGGACGAGAGCCGTCTGTACGACCCACTCTCTTATCACAACGGCTCGGTCTGGCCCCTCTTCACCGGATGGGCGAGCGTCGGCGCTTATCGCTACGGCAGGCCGCACGTCGGTTTCCAATCCTTGATGTCGAACGTCCTTCTGGATCGGCAGAACGCGCTCGGCTACGTAACCGAACTCCTTTCGGGCGACTTCGACTCGCCGTTCGGTCGTTCGTCGCATCATCAGGTCTGGTCGGAGGCGATGACGGTCGAGCCGATCATGCGCGGGCTGCTCGGCATCGAAGTCTCAGACCTCGGCAAGACCGTCCGCTTCGCTCCGCAACTCCCGCCCGACTGGAACAGCGTCGAGGTGCGCCGCGTCCATGCCGGCAACAGCTTGTTAGATTTCTCGGTTACGCGAGCCGACGGCGAGATGACGATTCTTCTGCATGCGTCTGACGATTCGGGGCGCGTCGGGACGAAGGTCTTGCTCGCGCCCGCGTTCCCGCTCGACGCGCGCGTCCTTTCGGTCAAAGACAACGACCGCACGCTGAGTTTCAAGGTCGAGCGCGAGGGCGACATTCAGCGCGTCGAGTTCGCAGCCGAAACACGCCGCATTAATTTTTCGGATGGAGCGGAGCAGGCGAATATCGTTATCAACTACGAAGGAGGTACGGACGTTTACGTCGAGCGCGAGACGCCGCGCGCCGGTGATTCAAACGTCGGCCTGCGCGTGCTCCGCTCGCGCGCGGAAAACGATGCGCTGCAACTCCTGCTCGAAGGTCTGGCCGGACACGAGTATTCTTTGCGAATCAGCAGCCCGAAACAGGTCGGCCTGTCGAGCATCTCCGGTGAATCGGCTACGAGCACGGGAGATGATCTGAGCATGAGTGTCGGATCGGGCGACCCCGTTCTCGGCGTGAAGTTCGACGGCGAGCCGGGGCGTTACGTGCGGCGCGAGGTAACGCTTTCGCTTCGGACACGAGCCGAACCCGCACGGAAGCGTAAGCCGAATCAGAAACGTTAACTGCCGCCGTCTCAGGCAAACGCGCGCAAGATATCAGCGTCCGCTCCGGCGACTGCAACGCGCGGGCGTTTCCGTGGCATAATGCGTGTCGTTCCCGATGGACGAAAATTCTGAGGCGAAAGAGATTCTGAAGTCGCTCGCGGAGGAAGTCGCGGAGGCCGCCGCTTACCTTCGAGAGCTTGGCGTTGACGGCCTCGAATATTCGAGGCCACAAGCAGCGCAGCCGCCCGCGCGCGTTGAGTCGTCCGCGGCCCAAACGCCCTCGCTCCCGACGGCACTGATCCGAAACGCCAACGCCGAGCCGGGCACGCCGCAGAAGTATTCGACGCCGCACGCGAAGACGAGTAAGACAGACGAGTCGCCTAAGACACTTTATCAAGCGGATATGCCTAAGAAACCTGTTCGCAAGCCTTCGCCCGACCCGCCCGCGCCGCGCGAGACTCTCTTCGGCGACATCACGCCCGCCGACGACCTGAGCCTCGGTCATCCCGGCGAAACCTTCGACGACATACGCGCCGACATCGGCGATTGCGTTCGCTGTCCACTTCATCAGGGGCGCAACAAGATAGTCCACACCGAAGGCAACCCGACCGCGCGCCTGATGTTCGTGGGCGAAGCGCCGGGCGCTGACGAGGACGCATCTGGCCGACCGTTCGTAGGCCGCGCCGGGCAGCTTCTAAACAAGATCATCGAGGCCATCGGCATGAAGCGCGAGGACATTCTCATCGGCAACGTCAACCGCTGCCGCCCGCCCGCCAACCGCCAGCCCACGACCGAAGAGGCTCGCACGTGCAAGCCCTTCCTGCTCCGCGAAATCAACATCGCACGGCCCGACGTTATAGTCGTCCTCGGCAACACGGCGATGAAAAATCTGCTCGACACGAAGGAAGGCATCACGCGTCTGCGCGGCGAGTTTCAGGACTACAAAGGCATGAAGGTCATGCCCACGTTTCACCCCGCTTACCTTCTGCGCGACCCGTCGAAGAAGCGCGAGGTCTGGGCCGACATGAAGAAGGTGCGCGACTACCTCAACTCGACGAAGAAGTAACTTTTGCCATGCAGGATTCTCTCTTTGCCGCGCAGCCGAATGAGTCGAGCGAGACGCTCGAAGAGATAAACGACGAGCTTCTTCGCCGCGCGAAAAGTCTGCCGCAGTTCAGAGAGCGCGTCTTCATCTTCGGCGAAGGGCCACAGCGTGCGCGCGCCGCTGTCGTAGGCGAATCGCCGGGGCCGCCCGACATTGATTCGGGCCGCCCGTTCATGGGGCCGGCCGGGCAGATGCTCGAACGCATACTCTCAAGCGTCAGCCTCTCGCGCGGCGAGTGCTATCTGACGAACACTATAAAAGTCATTTCACAGGGCGACGAGATAACGCCCGAGTGGCTCTCGTTCTTCACGCCGTACCTTCACCGCGAACTCGCCTGCGTCCGCCCGCGAGTCATCATCTCGTTCGGCAACACGCCGACGCGCGCGCTGCTTCGGACGAAGAAACCGATATCGCAGATGCGCGGCGAGTTCCACGACTACGAAGGCACGCCGCTCATGCCGACCTTCAACCCGGCCTACCTTCTGCGCGACCCGACGAAGAAGCGCGAAGTGTGGGAGGACATGAAGAAGATTCGCACGCTGCTTGCCTCCGCGCAGAAATGAGCCTGTGCAACGACCGTCCGGCACGACACACCGCGCTTCAACTTTTTTCACCTTCAAGTTAACTTAGCTCGCCGTGAGGGACACGACAGACAACACATCTCCGCCAACTTCCGACGCGAACGGCTCGCGCGGCGCGGCGTCGCAGTTCGCGGAGGTCGCGCTGCCGTTGCGGCTCTCGCAGACGTTCACGTACAGATTGCCGACGGCGCTGCGTGAAGACGTGCGCGTAGGCTCGCGCGTGCTCGTTCCGTTCGGTCGGACTCTGACGACCGGCTACGTCGTCGCGCTCCACGACACGCTCGACCCTGCGCTTGAGTTGGAAGAGGCGGAGTTGAAAGAGGCTGAGGAGCTTTTGGACGCCGAGCCGCTCCTGACGCCGGAGGTCGTAGAGATAACGCGATGGATCAGCGAATACTACGCCGCGCCGTGGGGCGAGGTTTTGAAGGCCGCGCTGCCCGCGGGACTTAACTCGACAATCGAGCAGCACATCGCCATCACGCAGGACGGTCGCGACGAACTCGCGCGGCTGCCGCCGCGCCGAGCGGTGACGACGAAGGCGCAGTTGCTTCGGCTCGCGGCGCTCGAAGGCTCGACGACGATGCGCGAGGCCGCGCGCGAACTGGGGCAGGCGCGCGCCTCGAAGGCCGCGCGTGAACTCGCGCGCGCGGGATGGGTCACGATCTCGCACCGCGCGCGGAGCGCGCAGGCAAAGGCGAAGAAGCGCAAGGCCGTTCGCCTTCTCCCGCCCGAAGCGCACGACCAAAACGGCGCTCGCGCGCTCACCGAATCGCAAAGCAAGATCATCGAGACACTCATCGCCGAAGGCGGCGAGATGCTTTTCGCCGAACTGCTGGAAGCCGCGCACGCAAGCGCCTCGACGATTCAGACTTTGGAGAAACGTCGCGTGCTCGAAGTCTTCACGCGCGAAGTCCGGCGCGACCCGCTCGCGGGCGCGAAGCTGCCCGAGCGCGACGAATTCCGCCTGACCGACGAGCAGTCCGCGGCGCTGCGCGAGATAAACGAAGCGCAGCGCGTCGGCAAGTTCGCGGCGTTTCTTCTTCACGGCGTCACGGGCAGCGGCAAGACCGAAATCTATATTCGCGCAATGCGCGCCGCCATCGAACGCGGTCGCACAGCGATGATGCTCGTCCCTGAGATCGCGCTCACGCCCGTCTTCTCTCGCCGTCTTCGCGCGCACTTCGGCCAACGCGTAGCCATATTTCACTCGTCTCTGACGACGGGCGAGCGCTTCGACGAATGGAGCCGTCTGAAGCGGGGCGAGGCGCGCGTCGTCATCGGCACGCGCTCCGCTGTCTTCGCGCCGGTCTCCGACCTCGGCCTGATCGTCGTTGACGAAGAGCACGAGGCGACCTACCGGCAGCAGGAGTCGCCCTTCTACAACGGCCGCGACACGGCGGTGATGCGCGCCTTGAAGGAGCGCGCCGTCGTCGTGCTCGGCTCTGCGACCCCTTCACTCGAATCTTTCCAGAACGCGCGTCAGGGCAAGTACGGATACCTTCGACTCCCGAACCGCATCGCGAACCGCGCGATGGCGCGCGCCGAGATTGTCGATATGCGCGAGGTCTTTCGAGAGGGCGGGCGGCCTTCTGTCTTCTCGCCCGAACTGCTCGCCGTCATAGAAGAGACGCACGCGCGCGGCGAGCAGTCAATCGTGCTTCTCAACCGCCGTGGCTATTCGAGTTTCGTCCTGTGCCGTTCGTGCGGCGAGCGAATCAACTGCTCGAACTGCGACGTAACGCTGACGTATCACCGCGCCGAGCGAAGCCTCGTCTGTCACTACTGCGACGAGCGCCGACGCGTCCCCGACTCTTGCCCCGCGTGCACGGGGCAGTTCATTTACTTCGTCGGCGAGGGCACGGAACAGATCGAAGAGATTTTGCGCGCGCGCTTCCCAACCCTTCGCGTCGCACGCCTCGACCGCGACACGACCGCGCGCCGTTCCACATACGAGCAGGCCATTCTGCGTTTCGCCGCGGGCGAGCTTGACATGCTCGTCGGCACGCAGATGATCGCAAAGGGTCACGACTTTCCGAACGTCACGCTCGTCGGCGTCGTCTCGGTTGACGCCGGACTCGCGATGCCCGACTTCCGCGCTTCGGAGCGCACCTTCCAACTCATCACACAGGTGGCGGGGCGCGCGGGGCGCGGGCAATTGCCGGGTCGCGTGCTGATTCAGACTTACCATCCGCACCACTACGCGCTCCGCCACGCCTGCGCTCAGGACTACGAAACTTTTTTCGACGAGGAGATCGGCTACCGGAAGAACCTGAGCTATCCGCCCTTCGTCGCGCTCGCGTCGCTGCTTGTACACGGCGAAGACCTGACGCGCGTGCAGGCGACTGCCGCCGAGTTGCGACGCGCGCTCGACGATGCAAACTCGGAACGACACGTGCGCGTGCTCGGCCCCGCGCCCGCCCCACTCGCGCGTCTGCGCGGCGAGCACCGCGTACAGCTTCTACTAAAGTCGCGCAGCCGCCCGCGCCTCCGCTCGCTCGTCGAGATGGCGCTCGCCGACGCCGCGCGCACGCCCGGCTTTGACATCAATTCCGTCAACGTCGAGATTGACCCGATAAATCTCATGTGAGTTAGAAGTTCAAGGTTCAAGGTTCAAGGACAAAGTTCAAAGTTCAAGGTTCAAAGGTAAAGCAGCCTTTCAACTTTGAGCCTTGAACTTTGAACTTTGAACTTCCCTTGTGCGATAACTTTCCGCATGAAACTCGAAGAGCTTGCGCGGCGGACGGGCGCGCGCGTCGAAGAAAAATTTTACGAGACGGAGATTGCGGGTGCTGCCGGACTGGACGAAGCCGCGGAGGGATACGTCACTTTCTTAGCAAACCCGCGCTACACGCCGCGCGTGCAGACGACGCGCGCGTCCGCCGTTTTCGTAAGCGAGGACGCGGAAGTCCCGCGCGAAGACATCGCCGTCCTGCGCGCGCGCGACCCTTATCTCGCGTACACGCGCGCGCTCATAATCTTCAACCCCGAACCCGTGTTCGAGCCTTCCATTCACACGTCCGCGGTCGTTGACCCTTCGGCCCGCATCGGTCGAGGCGTCGCAATCGGCGCTTGCTCGTTCGTCGGTCGAGGCGTCGTCATCGGCGACCGCGTACGCATCTTCCCGAACGTCACGATCTACGACGGCGTTGAGATCGGCGAAGACTCCGTGCTCCATTCGGGCGTCGCGCTGCGCGAGGGCACGCGGGTCGGCGCGCGCGTCCGCATTCACAACAACGCAGTCGTCGGATGCGACGGGTTCGGCTACGCGAAGGACGAGGAAGGGCGCTGGCTGAAGATTCCGCAGACGGGGCGCGTCGTGATTGAAGACGACGTTGAGATCGGCGCGGGCACGACGATTGACCGCGCGTCGGTCGGCGAAACGCGCATCGCGCGAGGCGCGAAGATTGACAACCTCGTACAGGTCGGGCACTCGTGCGCGGTCGGTGAGGACTCGCTTTTGTGCGCGCAGGTCGGACTAGCAGGAAGTTCGCGCGTCGGGCGGCGCGTCATACTCGCCGGACAGGTCGGCGTCGCGGGACATCTGGAAATCGGCGACGACGTTGTGCTGACGGCCAAGAGCGCGACGAGCCACGACGTGCCCGCAGGCAAAATGCTCTCCGGCATCCCGGCCTTCGACAATCGCGATTGGCTTCGCTCGACCGCGGCCTTTCGCAGGCTCGGCGAGATGCAACGCACGCTTCGCTCGCTCGAACAGCGAATGGCCGCGCTTGAAAACAAATCTTCTGAAACTTGATTTACAAATCAGGTGACAGCGCCGCCGTCAACGATGACGACCTCGCCGTTCATGAAGCTGTTGCG
Organism: Pyrinomonadaceae bacterium; assembly: GCA_035474235.1. Taxonomy (GTDB): domain Bacteria; phylum Acidobacteriota; class Blastocatellia; order Pyrinomonadales; family Pyrinomonadaceae; genus QHXN01. The sequence continues at coordinate 82,851 of DATINM010000054.1, read as the reverse complement.
TTCGCTGACCATGAAGGCGGCGATCTCTGCGAGTTCGGCGGGGCGGCCCATTCGACCGACCGAAGTCCAGAAGCTGTGCATTTGAAGGAGGCGGTCTGGCAGGTCGTGCGCGAGTTCGGTGTCGAAGATGCCTGCGGCGATTGCATTGACCAGCACGCCGAAGGTGGCGGCCTCGCGCGAAAGGCACTTTGTGAAGCCGATGACTGCGGCCTTCGAGGTCGCGTAGTGGACTGATGTGGGGAGCGCGCGTATCGCGCCGATAGAGGTGATGTTGAGAATCGAGCCTTTGCGCTGGCGAATCATCTGCTTGTAAATGGGCTTCGTGACCGCGAAGAGGCTGTTGACGTTTGTGTCTATCACATCGTCCCACGCGCGGTCTGTCGTCGTGGCGAAGTTGTCGCCGCGGTTGATCGCGGCGTTGTTGACGAGCACGTCAATGCCGCCCCAAGTCTCGACAAGCTCGCGCGTCATCCTCTTCAGGCCGAGGCGGTCTGTGACCGAGATTTTGTAGGGACGCGCGCGGCGACCGTGCGCTTCGACTTTTTGTTTGGTCTGTTCGGCGAGGTCGTCGCGTGCGTTGTAGTTGAATGCCACGTCCGCGCCCTCGCGCGCGAACACTTCGCAGAGCGCCGCACCGATGCCGCGCGTGCCGCCTGTGATAAACGCACGCTTCCCTTCGAGTAGAAGACTCAAAGCGACGGTCTCCTCAAACGCCTGAACACCCGCGTTTCTTCACTTGAAACGCGCGGGCGGATCGTTTTTGATGCGTAGAGCGTGTTGATTAAAGCTTAAAGGCGGAGGGCGCGTCAAATCGAACCGGCGTTCAAATGGTGTGTACCTCGAACTGCGCGGCCTCTTCTTCGGCGACGAGCGGCGCGGGGATGAGCGCGGCTATCTCCTCGACGATGCGGCGCGTCGAGTCGGGGAAAGCGAGTCCGGCGGTCGCGGCGCGAAGGCCGGAGTAGTAGCGCGAGTCTTCGACCATGCGGCGAACGACCGGCACGATGTCGCGCGTCTGCTTGAGCAAAACGCCCGCGCCGCGCCTTGCAATAAGACTCGCCGCGCCCGACTCCTGCGGCATCGGCGGCGTAGTCGCGTCGGCGATGATGGGAACGCGGCAGGCCAAAGCCTCGAACGTCGTCAGCCCGCCGAGCTTCGATACCATGACGTTTGCAGCCTGCATCAACTGCTCGACCTGATCCGAGTAGCCAATGACCTTGACGGGGAACTTCGCGGAGGCGGCGAGCGTCTCGGCCTCGCTTCGTAATTCCTCGTTCTTGCCCGCGAGGAAGATGGCCTGAACTTCCAACTCGCCGCGCACGAGTTCGCGGAAAATCTGCGGGACGTTCCCGCCGCCGACCCAACCCGCGTTGACGAAGACGGTGAATTTTTCCGGGTCGAGTCCGAGCGCGCTCCGCGCGGCCTGTGCGCTGCGCTCGTCCGGCAACTCGAACTTCGGATGAACGGGCATCCCCGAAACTTTTATGCGTTCGGGCCGGATGCCGTAGTCGATGAGTTGCTGTCTGGCTTCATCGCTCGCGACGAGGTAGAGCGTCACGTCGTCGCACGCCCAGCCCTTCCAGAATCCGTAGCAAGGGTCTGTGACGACTGTGACGAGCGGGATTTTTCCCGCGAGTCCGAGTTCTTTGAGCACGCGCGCGAAGGCGTGCTGCGTAAGCGGGTGGACGCTGACGACGACGTGCGGACACCAGCGCTCGAAGAGTCCGTGGATGTATTCGAGCGAGCGGCGGTAGAGGAAGCCGCGCGATTCGGGACGGAAGCGGTTGACGCACCAGAAGAGATACTTCATCCAGTGTTGTTTGTTCTTCAGAACCCAGTTGTAGATCGAGACGAGCTTCGCCGAGAGGTGATGCGACTCCTCGACGGCGCGCACGACGCGAACCGCGTGCGAGTCGCCCTCCCAAAACTTCTGCACGCCCGCCACGATTGCCGCCGCAGCCGAGCGATGGCCTCCGCCCGTGTCGGATGAGATGATTAGAATTTTCGGGACTCGCGCTTGAGACATGAGACTTTTTGCGACTTTAAGCTTTCACAGCTAAACCGTCGGCCTGCTCTTCCTGACGCGCGTGCTCGCGGCTCGCTTTCTTCATCTCGCGCTCAAGGCGCTTGATTTGAATCAGGTGCTTCGGGTTAAAAGGCAGCGACGGGTAGTAGCTGTTCGACTCGTGCGTGCAGAAGCACCCGTCGGCGACCTCTTTGCGGCGTGCCTTCATCGCCTCTGAGCGCCAGAGCGATTGAAAGTTCCAGTCGTGCTCGCGAAGGTTTCCGACCGGCATCTTGTTCTCGCACGAAGAGACAGTGCCCTCGTCGTAGATGACCGCGCCCGCTGTTCCCGCATAGCACTTCATCTGCGCCTTCTGCTCGCGCTGCGTCTTGTCGATCAAGCCGTGCATGTAGATGTCAATCGCGGCCTTGAAGAATCCGGCCTCGCCGCCGTAGTTATTCTTGATCGCGGCGTGGCGCGAGTCGTCGTCGATCATCCGCGCCAGACGCGCGTATCGCGCGTGGTCAATGTCCAACTCTATTGGGTCGGCTGATGGCGGACGTATGTAGTTGAAGTTGACTTTGTCGGGCTTCAATTCGTACTTCAGGAAGTCGTACCAGTCGAATATCGTGTCCTGATTCGAGTGCATGAAGCACGTGCAGGTCTGTATGTCCAAACGCGGGCGCTCGCGCTTGATGGTTTGAAGCTGCCGCGCCGTGTCAATTGCGATGTCCCACGAGCCGGGCTTCTGACGAATCTTCTCGTGCTGATCTTTGAGTCCGTCGATTCCGAGCGCGACCGTGACGTTCAAGTTCGGGCACTCTTCGAGTATGCGCGAAACGTCCGGCATGATGCGCTTCTGAATCTGGCCGTTCGACATCAGGTAGACGGATTCGAGATGGTTATTCTCGTAGAAGGCGCGGACGATTTCGGGCAGGTCTTTGCGCGTGAAAGGCTCGCCGCCGGCGAGTATGAGCACGCCGAGGTTGCCGCCGAGCGTCTTCGAGATGCGCCGAATCTCGTCGGTCTTCATCTGCAATTTCTTGCGCGGGCGGTCGTCCAACTCGTCCGTGAAGAAGCAATGCGTGCACCGCATGTCGCACACGCTCGTCACCAGAATGTTCAGCAGAACGGGCGCGAACGGCTGGCCGACGGCCAGCTTCGCGTAGCGTTTCAGAAGCTCTTTCGTTGTGTAATCCATCTCAATCCTTTTTCTTTCCCGCGGGCCTCCAGCGTCGCGCCCTCGGCATACGCCGGGAGAGAATCAAGCGTAACAGATACGCGAACAATTTCCGAGCGTGCGGCGCGCAGTCGGCGATAGCGTCGAGCCGCTCGGAATGTATTTGATGCTTATCCAAGCCTTCGCGTGTGCAATAGAGACGTGCTTTATGCTAGACGTTTCTCACTTTATGCTAGAACTTACAGGCTTCAAGTGGTGCTGGCGCGCTCTTCGCGGACGTTGATGCCGAGCGATTTCATGCGGCGGTAGAGGTGGCTCCTGTCCATGCCCATCAACTCGGCGGCGCGCGAGACGTTGCCCTCGGCCTCGGCGAGCTTCGAGCGTATGAAGTCGCGCTGGTGCGCGTCGCTGGCGTCGCGGAAGGATGAGAAGCGAGCGGGCACGGGCAAGGGTTCTTCGCCGCCGAGCGCGGGCAGGTCTTGCGCCGAAACCTTCGCGCCGGTGTGCATGATGACGACGCGCTCAATCGTGTTGCGAAGCTCGCGCACGTTGCCCGGCCAGGAGTAGATTTGCAGGGCTTCGACGGCGTCCGGCTCGAAACGCTTCGGCCTCTTCTTGTAGGCGTCGGAGAAGCGCTGGTTGAAGTGCTCGACGAGGAGCGGGATGTCTTGCGTCCGCTCGCGCAGCGGCGGGACTTCAAACGGGATGACGTTGAGACGGAACAGGAGGTCTGTGCGGAATTGCCCGCGCTCGATCTCGACTTCGAGCCGCTTGTTCGTCGCGGCGAGCACGCGCACGTCAACGCGCATCGGCGTTGTCGAGCCGACAGGCTCGAAGCGCTGCTCTTCGAGGACGCGCAAGACCTTCGCCTGCATGCGCTGACTCATGTCGCCCACTTCGTCGAGAAAGAGCGTCGCGCCGTCGGCCATCTCGAACTTGCCGCGCTTCGCCGCGGTCGCGCCCGTGAATGCGCCGCGGACGTGGCCGAACAACTCTGACTCGATCAACTCTTCCGGCACCGCGGAGCAGTTCAACTCGACGAACGGCGCGGCGGCGCGGAGGCTTCGGGCGTGAATCGCACGCGCGACGAGTTCCTTGCCCGTGCCCGACTCGCCGTAGATGAGCACGCGCCCGTCGGTCGGCGCGACCAATTCGATCTGCTTTCTGAGCGCGCGCATCGCGACCGACTCGCCGACCATGACCCACTCGTCGCGAAGCTCGGCGCTCATCGCCGCGTTCACGCGCTCAAGCTCGCGCTGCCGGAGTGCATTCCGCACGGTCAAAACGGTCTTCTCGATTGAGAGAGGCTTCTCTATGAAGTCGAACGCGCCGAGTTTCGTGGCGCGCACGGCGGTTTCGATGTTGCCGTGACCGGAGATCATAACGACCGCGGCGTCCGCGCCCTTGTCGCGCATACGCGCCAGCGTCTCGATGCCGTCAATGCCCGGCAGCCAAACGTCGAGCAGCACGCAACCGAACCCGCGCCGCTCGACCGTCTTCAGGCACTCCTCGCCCGACCCGACCGCCTCGGTCTCGAATCCCTCGTCTTCGAGCACCGCGCGCAGCGTCTCGCGTATGCCGCGCTCGTCGTCAACGATGAGAACTGAGTCAGACATGGCGGGTCGTGTCGTGCCGGGACTTATGCCTTTTGATTCTCACGCGAGTCGTCGGCGACTGGAAGCTCGACGATCATGCGCGCGCCGCGCGGACGGTTCGACTCGGCGCGTATGCGACCGCCGTGCTCGGTCATGACGCGCTGGACAATCGCGAGGCCGAGGCCCGTGCCGCGACCGCGCGTCGAGAAGGACGGCTGGAAGAGACGCGCAAGATCTGCGCGCGCGATGCCGTGGCCGGTGTCTGCGACCTCTGCGATCAGGAGTCCGCGCGCGGGGTCGTGACCCGTGGCGACCGTGATGCGGCGCTCGTCTTCGCCTTCGGCGAGCGCCTCGATAGAGTTGTCAATGAGGTTGACGAAGACGCGCCTCAACTGCTCGGCGTCGAGGAGCGCGCCCGGCAGTTCGCGCGCGAGAAGAACGTCGAGCCGGACGCCTTCGAGCCGGTCTTCGTAGAGCGCGACGGCCTGCCGCACGACTTCGTTCAGGTCGCCGGGTTCGAGCCGCGCGTGCGGCAGACGCGCGAAGCGCGAGAACTCGTCAACCATCGCCTTCAGCCCCGCGACCTCGCGGCTTATAGTCGCCGTGCACTCTTCGACGACGCGCGCGACCCGTTCCTGCTCCGCCGCGTGGCCGTTCCCTGTGCGCGCGACCGAAGACGAAAGCGCGCCGTCCTCGCCCGAACCGTTTTTGTCCCGCGGTGCGGCGGCGGCGCTGGCGTCGCCGTCGTTGGCGCGGCGGAAGTTTCTCGCGATGCGCTCGGCTGAAAGTTGAATGGGCGTGAGCGGGTTTTTGATCTCGTGCGCTAGGCGGCGCGCGACCTCGCTCCAAGCGGCCGCGCGCTGCGCGGCGAGAAGCTCCGACAAGTCTTCGATGACGAGGACGACGCCGCGGCGTCCGGCTGCGACGCGCGGCGTGAGCGCCGTCGCCGTGAGCGCGACGGGGACGACGCTCCCGCCGTTTCCGCCCGCGCCGCCGTCGCCTTTTATGGAAGCGTCCGCGCCGCCGTTGCCGTTCGATTTTTGAGCGCCCGCGTTTTGAAAGCCGTTCCCTTCCGACGTGCCGACGCGCGCAAGCTCGATCTGCTCGGTCGCGCGACCGCGGACGCGAGCACGCCAGAGGACGCGTTCGAGCACGCCGCAGTCTTCGGCGCAGACGACCTCGGAGAGCGGCGTCTGCGGCGCGGGCGCTTCTTCGAGCCGCAGCATCGCAAGCGCCGCGGAGTTGATCGTCGTGACGCGATTCTCTTCGTCGAGCGAGATGACACCGGTCGAGACGGTCTGCAAAACGGTCTCGATGTAATGGCGTCGCTCTTCGAGCGCGCAGTTCTTCTCGCGAAGCTCCGCGGCGTTGGCTTCGAGCCTGCGGCGATTGTCGGCAAGCTGTGCCGTCATGTCGTTGAAGGCGTCGACGAGCACGGCCAACTCGTCGTCGCCGACGGGTTCGATGCGGTGTTCGAGGTTGCCGCCCGCGACCTCCGCGGCGGCCCATGCGAGCGAGCGTATGGGCGTGCCGATGCCGCGCGCGAGATGAATCGCGCTCCAAGTCGAGGCGAAGAGAAGCATCAGTGTCAGAAGCCCGATGGTCGAGAGGCCGAGCAGGCGAACTCTGCGCTGCCCGCGCTTGATGTCCTCGAACCTCTGCGCGCCCTGCGCGAGCCTGCCGAGGTTTGCGTCCTGCTCGCGCTCGCGCACGGCCACGACGCGACCGCCGTCCGCAAGCGGCGCGAACGCAACGAGGAAAGTCTTTCCCCCGACGTTCGGCGTGCCGGCGCCCGACGCGCTTCGCATCAACGCGTCGAGTTGTTCGGACTGCGTTTGATAACTTTCTCCGACGTTCTCGGCGACGACTTCTCCGACCGGACTCACGACCGCGAGCGACGCAAAGCGCCCGGCTGAAAGTCCTTCGAGTTGTGTATTGGAGACCGCGCCCTGACGAGTTTCGATCTGCGCGGCGACGAGCGACGCGAGTTCGTCGAGTTGTTCGGCCTGCTGTTTATAGTCGCGCTGCTGCGCCTCTTCGGCCTCGCGGAAGACGCCTTCGGGGAAGTTGCTGAAATACTTTTCGAGCGTCCGGTTGAAGAACATGTTGGAGAAGAGCGCCATCGCCGTTATCGGCAGGAGGCTCACGGCGATGAAAAAGACGACGAGCCGCGTCTTTATCTTCGAGCCGAGTTGGTGCTCGCGGCGCTCGCGGCGGAGCTTGAGAAGGCTGCGTATGAAGATGAATGTGAAGAGAAAAAACGCGACGAAGTTCAGCGTCGAGAGCGCGTAGATCAGAAGCGCCTCGCTCGCCTCGGCAGGCGTGAACACTTCCCATAGTCCGAAGAGTTGCGACGCGACCAGAAGCGAGAGCAGCAGCAGCACGAGGCCGCCAAAGAGCCAAACGGCCCCGCGCCTTCGCGCCGGTTTCGCGTCCGAACTTTTTTGCTCGCTCTCGCTCATAGCTTCAGCCCGCGCCGGAGTTTATCATGCCGCGCCGCGCGCGCGCATCGCAGACTCAGGAGCGACGCGTGCGCGTGAGCGTGTGAGCGCCCCGAGCGAAGACGCGGACGAAGCAATCCTTCTATTGTTTGAAGTCGTCTATTGTTTGAAGTCGTCTCGTGTTTTCGCGAGCCGGTCGGTTATAGTGTCGGCACGCGCAAACTCGTATGGACTTTCGCAGCGACACGCCCGACATTTTCCACAATCGCGCCGGACGACTGCGAAGCGGCTGGCGGCTGGCGATTTTCGCGGTCGCGTACTTCGTCGTGCGCAACGCGATATTTCTTCTGACTTTCTTCGGGCTGGCCTTCGTTCTGCCGAAGGAAATCTACGACTGGCTTCTCTTCAGGAGCGGCTGGGGCTTCGTCGTCCAGTCGTTCGTTTTGTTCATTCCGGCGGCGCTCGTCGGTTGGGGATGCGGCTTCGTGCTCGAAGACCTGCCCTGGCGCGCGCTCGGATGGGCCTTGCATCGAGGTTGGCTAAAAGATGCGCTCGTCGGCGTCGGGTTCGGCGCGGCGTCGGTCTGCGTCGCAGCCGCTCTCGCCGCACTCGCGGGCGGTTGTCGCTTCGAGTTCCCTTCCTCGTTCGACGCGACGGCGCTCGCGCGGACTCTTCTCGCTTCGGGATTCATCTTCGCGCTCGCGGCGGCGGCAGAGGAGATGACGTTCCGCGGCTACGCGTTGCAGACGACGATGCGCTCGTGGCCGATCTGGCTCGCACTGCTTCCCGTCTCGCTTCCCTTCGCATACGTGCATCTCGACAATCCGAACGTCTCGCGCGGCTTCACCTTCGCGAACACTGCAATCGCGGGCGCGTGGCTCGCCGTCGCGTACTGGCGCACGCGCAGCCTATGGTTTCCTCTGGGGATTCACTGGGGCTGGAACTGGGCTCAGGGCGCGCTGCTCGGCTCGCCCGTGAGCGGCATCACGCGGCTGACTCCCTCGCCGCTTCTGCGGTTCGACCCGTCGGGCCCGGCATGGATCGGCGGCGGACTCTACGGCATCGAAGGCGGCGCGGCCTGCACGCTGGCGCTCATCGCCTCGACGATTTTCATCTGGCGCACGCGACTCCTATCAGCAACGCCGGAGCTTCGACAGTTCACAGACGGCGAGAACCCGAACCCTCCGGCGCTACGCATCACGAACGGAGTCGAGTGACGCGCCTTCGGTCGCTCGAAACTCGAAGCCGACCGGCGTTGCGCCCGAACAAGGCGCGACGCCGGTCGGCTTCAATCGCCGCTTTGAAGTCTCTATCGTTCTTCGATAGGCACGTAAGGCACATCGCGGCCGCCTGTGTACTCGGCGCGCGGGCGTATTAGACGGTTGTTAGCGTACTGTTCGAGCACGTGCGCAGTCCAGCCGGAGATGCGGCTGACGGCGAAGATCGGAGTGAAGAGATCAAGCGGGATTCCCATCAGGTAATAGGCCGAGCCGGAGTAGTAGTCAACGTTCGGATAGAGCTTCTTCTCGCTCATCATCATCTCGCGCAGGCGTTCGAGAATATCGAACCAGCGCGTCTCACCCTTCGCCTCGCCTATCTCTTTCGAGAACCGCCTGAGCCAGACCGAGCGCGGGTCTTCCGTCTTGTAGACGCGGTGGCCGAAGCCCATGATCTTCTTCTTGCTCGCGAGCGCGTCTTTCAGCCAGCCTTCGGCGTTGTCGGCGCTTCCGATCTCAAGAAGCATCTTCATGACGTTCGTGTTCGCGCCGCCGTGCAGAGGCCCCGAGAGCGCGGCAATCGCCGCCGTCACAGCACCGTACATGTCTGCGAGCGTGCCCGCGACGACGCGTGCCGTAAACGTCGAGGCGTTAAGCTCGTGGTCGGCGTGAAGTACGAGGCATACGTCGAAGATGCGCGCCTCGCGCTCGGAAGGCATCTCGCCCTTGAGCATGTAGAGAAAGTTCGTGGCGATGTTCAAGTCGGGCTTCGGCTCGACCGGCTCCTGTCCTTTGCGCAGCCGCTCGAAGGCGGCGACTAAGACGGGCAGTTGCGCCGTCAACTTCGTCGCCGTCCGAAGCGCGCCCTCGCGCGAGAGGTCGCGCGACTGCGGATCGTAGAAGGCGAGCGCGGAGACGGCAGTCCGCAGGGCGTCCATCGGCTCGGCGTCGCGCGGGAACTCGCGCATGAACGCGAGCAGCCCGCCGGGCACATTTCGGCTCGCCGCAAGTTCGCGCCGCAGCGCGTCCAATTCTTCGCGCTTCGGCAGGCGGCCGTGCCAGAGAAGGAAGACGGTCTCCTCGAACGTCGAGTGCTCGGCGAGGTCGTGGATGTTTATGCCCTGATAAATCAGTATGCCGCGCGTGCCGTCAACGTCGCCGACTGAAGACTGCGCGGCGACGACGCCCTCAAGCCCCGCGGGCGACTTCGCAGCCGGGGCCGTTTGGTTCTCTGCTTTGTCCATCGAATTAGAATCCTTACGGTTCGGAGTGGATTGAAAATAGCAAAGTGGCGCGACGAGTTACAAGCCGCCGACGCCGCCGACACGCCCCGCTCCGACGACAGGCGGCAATTCATTCGGCGCGCTGAAGACACCAGACCGCCGCGTCGAAGACGAAATGCGCCTTTCCCATTCCGCCGAAGAAGGGCCCAATCTCCTTCGCGAGCCACGCCCTGACTTCTTCTATGTCGCCGCCGCTGCCTTCGACCGCGGCGATGATGTTGCTGTGACTCGTTAGAAAGTCGATCAGACTCTCAGGCGTGAAGACTATGGCGTTGTCGAAACGTTCGACGAAGCGCAGGTGAAAGCCGTCGCCCTCCGTCTCGCCCTCGTCGAACAAAACCCAATTCCTCCGGGGCGATGGGAATTTCGCGACGTAAGAATCCTTAAACCAGCGCACGAAATCTTCGCTCTCTGCCATCCTTCCCGTCATGAAGTTGTCGTAAACGACGAGCCACCCGTCAGCGCGTAAGATTCTCCGCGCTTCGGCGAGGAACTTTCGCTTGTCGAGCCAGTGAAGCGCCTGACAGATGCTCAGGATGTCGAACGCGCTCACGCCGAAGGGCAGCCGTTCGGCTTCGGCAAGGATGAAAGTTATCACCTCGTCCTTCGGCGCGCGAGCGAGCATCTCCGCCGACGCGTCCGCGCCGACGACGTGCGCCGCGACCTCTTTCAAAGCGACGCTGGAATGCCCCGTGCCGCAGCAAACGTCGAGGCCGCGCGGCAAAGGCTCGCCCGATGGCAGAAACTCTTTCACGCGCCCGATCACGCGCGGGTGAAAGTACGGGCGGCCCTTCGCGTACCTTTCGGCGGCAGTCCCTGATGCGAACAAGTTCATCGAAAACTTCGACGGCGGGTTACGCTTTGCGGCTCGAACCGGCGGCCTTCGAGCGCGGCGGGCGTGGGCGATAATTCGACGCGCTACGCCTTCCTGATCTCTATCTTCTGACCTCGAACAACGTCGAGCACGCGCGCCGCCGAGTCGCGGAAGACCGCGAGTTCGAGAAGCCCCGCGCTCCCCCAGATGGCGAACGGCTCGCCGCTCGCCTCACCTTCTTCGCCGAAGAAGCTTCGGAAGGAGCGAATCTCGTGACCGCCGACGGCGACGCGCGCGCCGCGCGTGATCGCGTCTGCGCCGAGGTCGCGTCGCGAGACGTTCGTGACGCAGTTGCCGAAGCGATCCACGTGAATGATCGCGCCGACGAGAGTCCCGTCCTCGCTGACTTCGGGAGCGGCGAAGGGCAGGCGCGCGAAGTCTCCGATCTCGCGCCCTAGCTCTTCCGCACGCACGCCGAGCGAGAGCGCCCCGGCAACGGGCGCGAAGATGTCACGCCCGTGGAACGTCGCGCTCACATCGGCCCGGAAGAATTTTTTGTTCGTGACGTGAAAGACTCGCGTGCGGCTCAGGTGCTCGAAGACGTAGCCGAAGACGCCGTTGTCGGGGCCGACGAATGCGTGCCCGGCGCTTTCGACGACGACGGCGCGGCGCGACGAGCCGACGCCGGGGTCAACGACTGCGACGTGAATCGTGCCCGGCGGGAAGGCGTCGAAGGCCGCGAGCAGCGTGAACGCGCCGGCCTCGATGTCGTGCGGCGGAATCTCGTGCGTGATGTCAACGATTGTCGCCTGCGGGTTGACCGAGAGCAGCGCGCCCTTCATCGCGCCGACAAAATAATCGGCAACGCCGAAGTCGGTGAGCAGCGTGACGATCATGAGGCTGAACCGAGTTCAAAGTTCAAGGTTCAAAGTTCAAGATTCAAGATTCAAGGTTCAAAGTCCTAAGCTTGGCCGACACGCCTTGACTTTGAACCTTGAACTTTGAACTGTTCTTACCGTTGGCGGCCCGTCGAGCGTATTCGGAGTTGCTGACCGGGTTCGAGGTGTATGTCTTTGCCGCGCTGTGTCATCACGCGGGCCGTACCAGCGCCGCCGCCGATTGCAGCGCCGATAGCAGCGCCTTTGCCGCCGCCCGCGATGCCGCCGATGATCGCGCCGACACCAGCGCCAGCGCCGACCTTCGCAACGTCGTTCTTCGTGCTGTCTTTGCCGCGTATGCCGCCCTCCGGGTCAACGTCGGCGACGCCGGTGTCGCCGGAAGGGATGACTTCGACGACCTGCGCGTGGAAGTCCTGAAAGTCGCTCTCGCCGGGCATCTGTATCCGCTCGAATTCGAGTTGGAGCATCGCGCGCCCGCTCGTCTTGCCGGGGCGACGCACGTCCGCGAGGTGGCCGGCGACGATTGCGCCCGCCAAGTCCTTCGGCTCGACGACCTGAGCCTCGAAGCTGTCACCGCGCTGGCTCACGTCGGTCGAGATTCTGTTCTTGAGTTCGACGAGAAGCGTCGTATCCGATGCGACCGGACTCGGCCCGCTCGTGTTTTGAATCGCGCCCGAAGTGCCGCCGCGAGGCGTGCTGTCAGAGACTCCGGTGCTGCCGCCGCTCGAAGACTCGCCCGCGCCCGAAGACTGGCGCGCGGTCGCGCCGCGCCGCGAGACGCCGCCCGGCGGTAGATTCGAGTCGAAGCCGCCGCGGCTGTAGCCGGTCTGGTAGCCGACCTCGTAGCCCTGCTGGTATCCGTCGCGGTAGTCTTCGAGCGAGCCGTATGCGGAGATGTATGCGCGGTCGGCGCTGCGGAAGTCGGACTTTCCGCGGAAGTCGGAGGACGCGCCCTTCAACTGGTCGGCCCAGCCCGATTGGTATCCGTCGGAGTATCCGGTTCGGTAGCCGCGCTCCAACGCGCCGTACTTCTCCTGCGCGTCGGCGACGGTGAGCGGCGAGCGGGCGGCGGCGAGCGCGAGCGCCGCGAGTGAAAAGGCGAGGGCGATGGCCGTCAGGTGTCTGTGGGTTTTCATTCTCTTCGTCTCCTCAGAGTCAAGGCGGCGGAACTGCCGCGTGAAGATTACAACAAGCTGGCTCGAAACATCCAACCCCTTGACGCTCGATTTGTACGAGCCTTAGACTCGAATCTTCGGATTCGGCTCGGAAAATCGGAGGGAGAGAGTTTCCGCCGACTTTGATGCCGCGCACGCAGCCGCGGGTTTGATCTTTTTTAGCTTTCAGCGATCAGAGGTCGGCACTCGGTCATTGCCCTTCTACGCGTTTTGCGGCGTAGTCGAAGCCGCCCTCTGATTGAAACCTGCAAAGCTGAAAACTGAAAGCTGAAAGCTTCCATGCACCGAGTTTACCTTGACCACAGCGCGACGACGCCGGTTGACCGCCGGATAGTAGAGGCGATGCTGCCTTACCTGACAGAGAAGTTCGGCAACCCTTCGAGCGTGCATTTCTACGGGCAGGAGGCGCGCGCGGCCGTTGACCGTGCGCGCCGCGAAGTCGCCGCACTCGTCGGCGCACGACCGAACGAGATCGTCTTCCTCTCAGGCGGCACGGAGGCCAACAACCTCGCCGTCCGCGGCGTCGCCGAACAGAACATGGAGCGGGGCCGCCACGTCATCACCTCGGCAATCGAACACTCTTCCGTGCGCGGCATATGCGACGCGCTCGAACGTCGCGGATGGGAGATAACCCGGCTGCCCGTTTACGACGACGGCATAGTCCGCGTCCAGGACGTTCGCGCGGCGATAAGACCCGACACAGTGCTCGTCACCGTCATGCTCGCCAACAACGAGGTCGGCACGATTCAACCCGTCGCCGAGATCGGCGCTCTCGTCCGCGAGCGCCGAGCCGAAGGTCACAAGCACCTCTTCCTTCACACGGACGCGGTTCAGGCTCTCGGAGGGATAAGGACGGACGTGGATGAACTCGGCTGCGACCTTCTCTCGATGTCTGCGCACAAGCTTTACGCGCCGAAGGGCGTCGGCGCGCTCTACGTCCGGCGCGGCACGCGGCTCGTGCCGCAGAACGTCGGCGGCCATCAGGAGCGCGAGCGCCGCGGAGGCACCGAAGCCGTCCCGCTCATCGTCGCCTTCGGCGAGGCAGCGCGGCTCGCGCGGCTCGAACTCGACGAGCGAATCGACCGCGTGAGTCGCCTTCGCGACGCGTTCGAGTCGGGAGTTGAACGGCGCGTCCCGGATATTGTCTTCAACGGCGACCGCGCTCGCCGGCTCCCTAACGTGTCGAACGTCTCGTTCCGCTTCATCGAGGGCGAGGGGCTTCTCATCAACCTCGACATGCAGGGCGTCGCCGTCTCCACGGGGTCGGCCTGCTCTTCCGGCTCGCTCGAACCCTCGCCCGTCATACGCGCGCTCGGTCGCGACGACGAACTCGCGCGCGGCTCGATACGCTTCAGTCTCGGCAAGGACACGACCGGCGAAGAGATCGCATACGTCCTCGAAGCCCTTCCGCGCGCGGTCGAGAACCTTCGACGCCTCTCGCCGCTCTACCAGAAGGCGCAAGCCGAACGCGTTTGCGAGACACAAACGCCAAAGCCGATTGATGAACTGGCCGCGCCCGGTCGAGTCTGAGGCTTTCACAAAAACTATTCGCAGCGAATAATCTCATGGTAAAGAAAACTTCGTTTTCGCCCGCCTCGCCTGAAGAGTCAGGAACGCTCTTTGCGCTCGCCGCGCGCATAAAGGAACTCGCGCCGTGGGAGTGGATGGACGAGTCTGAGGTCTTCGGCTTGCAGAACCCGGAGACGGGCGAGTTAGGCTTCGTCAGCGTCATGGGCATGGCCGGCCAACATTTCGCCATCGCCGTCTACATGGGCGCGGAAGGGCTGTACGGCATCCTCGATTTTGCTTCACAGGAGACGATAACCAACCCGGAACAACTGCTCGACATCCCGCAACTCCAAGCCTCCTTTGAAGACCGCGACACGCTCGACAAACAGGATCGAGAACTCATCAAGCGGCTCGGCCTGAAGTTCAGAGGCGCGGGCGCATGGCCGATGTTTAGAAGTTACAGACCCGGCTTCATGCCCTGGTTCGTGACGGCGGAAGAGACGCGCTTCCTCGCGCACGCTTTAGAGCAGACGCTCGAAGTCGCTCCTCGCGTGAAGAACGAACCCGGCATCCTTCAGCCTGAGAACGACAACGGACACGGCGAAATTTATCTCGTGCGCGTGCCGCGGCGCGTTGACGACGGCCTTGTCTGGGAAGACAAGTTGATGCGCGTGCCGCCGCCGGAGGGTGAGAGCGTTCGCGCCACGCTCGACGCCGACGTGCTCACGCTACTGAGGCAACTGCCACAGCGCCAAATCGAAATCGAGGTTGACCTGTTCAGTCTTCCCGCGGGCATGGCCGAGCGCGGCGAACGCCCTTATCGACCGTACATGCTGATGATGGCCGAGCCGAGTAGCGGCATGATCGTCGGGGTCGAGCTTCTGAAGCCCGACCCCTCTCTGGCGGAGATGCACGGTCAGATACCGTCGAAGCTCGCGGAGTGGTTGTCGAAGGCCGGGGTCGTGCCGGGGCGAATCACGGCCCGTTCGGGGCTTGTGCTCGACCTGATTGAACCTCTGGCGGAGACTCTGAACATAGAACTCTATCAGGCCGACGAGCTTCCCGGCATTGACGCCGCGGCGAACTCAATGTTCGGCATGATGGGCGACCTTTTCTAAACCCTTCGAGTCGCCTGCCGCACCGAAGCTGATTACGTCTTGACCTACTCCGATAACTTCAAAGACCATCTTGCCAACCCACGCAACGCCGGCGAACTCTCGGACGCCGACGCCGTAGCGGAGCAATCAAATCCCGTCTGCGGCGACCGCCTAAAGCTCTCGCTCCGCGTCCGCGAAGGCCGCATCGAGTCGGCACGCTTCCTCGCCTACGGCTGCCCGCCCACGCTCGCCTGCGGCTCTGCGCTAACGGAGATGCTCGAAGACATGAGCACCGAAGAGGCCGCGCGGCTCACACGCAACGACATCGCACGCGCCGTCGGCGGCCTTCCCGCCCGCAAGAGCCACGCCGCCGCGCTCGCCATCGAGACGCTGCATACTGCCCTCTCAAAATTGTAGGCTCGTCACGGAGGCGCGGCGCGGCGCGGGCGCGTCTCGGAAGGGATGATGATGTTTTGGTTCTGGTGATACTGCGGGCCGCAGTGGCGGTGCGGCTCAGTGCCGATGACGAAGGTCTTTGTGCGTATGACCGGACAGGTCGGCGCGGCGATGAGTCCGGTGGTCGGGTCAATGTCGAGCGTGACCGTGCCCGTCAGACGAGAGGACGGGTTATCGGAATCACCCGTGCCCGCTCCTGTCCCTTGTGTCCTACGCTTGCCGGGCGGCGTCTCGTCGGGCAGCGGCGGCACTTCGAGCGTGTCGGGCGTCGGACGCGCGCCGGGTTCGTCTGTGCCCGGCTCGATCTGTTCCGGCGTCGCGTTCTCGTCGGGCGTGGCTTCGGCGGTCGGCTGCTGCGGGGCCGTGCCTCGGACGAAAAGTTCAGTTCGCTTGTTCGGCGTGTCGGCGGCGGCGAGCATTCCGGTGTGCGGGTCGATGTCGGCCTGCTCGATGTCGGGCGGCATCTGCCAGTCGCCGCCCCATTCGGGATGAGCCTGTAGTGCGGCGGTCATGAAGTCGGCCCAGATCGGGAGCGCGGAGTCTGCGCCGGTCATGCCGAGTTCCGAGCCGTCGTCGAAGCCGACATAGACGACGCACACGATGTTCGGCGTGAAGCCTGCGAACCAGCCGTCGCGCGACGTGCCGGTCTTCCCTGCGACGTTCGCCTTGAAGCCGCGCGCGCGAACCTTGGCGGCAGTCCCACGGTTCACAACGTCCTTCATGATCGAGTCCATGATGAAGGCGATCTGCGGGCGCATGACTTCGTTCTTCTGACCCTGCGGCGCGGCGATGGTCATGCCGTTCCCCGTAGTTACGCGGCTGATGCCGACGGGCGTGACGCGCGTCCCCAACTGCGCGAAGCCTGTGTAGGCCGAAGCGACTTGAAGCGGCGTCGCCTCGTTCGTGCCGAGCGCCTGCGCGAGATAGTTCTGCTTCGGCTTCGGCAGCCCCGCCCGGCCTGCGAGGTTCATCACGCGACCTATCGTGACTTCCTGCGCGACCTCGACCGTGATGACGTTCAGGCTGTGCGTGAGCGCGTCGCGAATCGTGACGGGCTGGTGCGAATACTGTTCGCCGAAGTTGCCGGGCGAGTATTGCTGGTTGCCGAATGTAAAAGTCTTCGGCTCGTCCATGTAGGTCGTCGCGGCAGTGATGACGCGCGGAACGGGATCGTAGGCCGTGTTGAGCGCGGTCGCATAGACGAAAGGCTTGAAGACAGAGCCGGGCTGTCGCATCGCGTCGGTGGCGCGGTTCAACTGGCTCTTCTCGTAATCGCGACCGCCGACCATCGCGACGATCTCGCCCGTGTCCGCCTTCATCGCGACGAGCGCGGCCTGCAAAGTTCCGGGCGGGAAGCGTTTTGACTGAATCTTGTCGAGCGCAGCGAGTTGCTTGACGACCGCCGCGTAGGCCGCTCGCTGCAAGTCCATGTCAATCGTCGTGTAGATTCGGAGGCGGTCGGCAGCCGACGTGTCCGTGATGATGTCGGAGAGTTGGTTCTGCGCGTAGTCAACGAAGTAGGGCGCTTCCGAAACGTCTATGCGCCCTTTCTGCGGCGCGAGCTTCAACTCGGTCGCCATCGCCTGCGCCGCGTCAACCTCGGAGAGCACGCCCGCTTCCTTCATCGACTCAAGCACCTGATTGCGCCGCTCGAAGGCAACGTCCGGGTACTTGTAAGGGTTGTAGCGGTTCGGGCTGCGAATCATGCCTGCGAGCAGCGCGGCTTCGGGGAGCGAGAGTTGAGTCACGTCCTTGTTGAAGTACGCCTCGCTCGCCTCGCCGACGCCCTTGATAGAGAAGCCCGCACGCTGTCCGAGATAGACCTCGTTGCAGTAGAGCGCGAATATCTGCTGCTTCGACAGGCGCGTCTCAAGAATGACTGACATGTATGCTTCGGCGACTTTGCGCTTGAGCGAGTATTCGGGCGAGAGAAAGAGATTTTTAACTAGCTGCTGTGTGATGCTCGACCCGCCCTGCCGCGCGATAGGCGAGTTCGGGTCTGCGTCGTAGTGGCGCACGGCTGCGCGCAGAATGCCGCGTATGTTTATGCCGTAGTGGTTGAAGAAATCCCTGTCTTCGGTGACGACGATTGCTTTGACGAGCGGGTCGGGCAGGTCGTTGTAGCCGATGACCTTTCGACGCTCGCGCTGCGGGCCGGAGACAGAGCTAATCAACTCCGGTTCGAGCCAAGCGCCCTGCAACTTCGCGCCGCCCGCGTCGAGGTCGCCTATGGCGGCGATGCCACGGCCTCCGCGCCCGAACTGCACGCGAACGTGCGGGAACTGCGCGCGCCCGTCAATCGTCGAGTCCTTGCTCGGCTCGATCTCAAGATTCGCGCCGTCAACCGCGTAACGCCCGCGCGCGTTGTCGGCCTGCTGCGAGCGCTCGACGTAGCCCGCGCGCTTCAACTGCGTGAGCACGTCGTCCAATGACGCGCCGCTGCCCGCGCGAATCTGTCTTGGCGCGGCGTAGATTCCGGCGCTGCGCGTAAAGACCTCGCCGCGCAAAAGCCGGTCAATGCGCTCGGAGAAGACGTGGTAGTAGTAGCCGAGTACGGCGACGACGACCGCTGTGAGTATGACAGCGGGGATAACGGTCGCGGGGCGAATCAGACGCCGACGCCAGCGACGCCAGAAGCCTTCGGGCGGCTCCTCGAACCTGACGACGCGAGCGCCGCGCGGCCTCTTCGGCTCGGCGGGCGGGACAATATCTTTAGGCGGATGACGCAGGGCCATCGGGTGAATAGTAAATGGAAAACGGCAAATAGTGAATGCGAAAATCGTTTTTTCAGACGCGCGCGCGGCCCCCCAGTGTTAACCGGCTCAACCATTTTCCTTTCGCTATCCGCCGATTGACACTATCCTTTGCTATTAGCTAACGTTGCCCGTCAGCTTCCGGGACGCCGTTTTGATGCCGCCGCGATAAGACACGGTTCGATGCCTCCCGTCACAAACCTGCCGCAGAGGTTCAGGCCGCGTGCGCGGCTGGTCTATTCGCTGGCCGCGCTCGCGGGCGTCGTAGCGTTCGGCACGGTCGGGTTTCATATCGTCGAAGGCTGGTCGCTGCTCGACAGCCTCTACATGGTCGTGATGACGGTGACGACCGTCGGCTACGAGACGCCCGCGCCGCTGACGCACGCGGGGCGCGTCTTTGCAATCGTCTTCATGATCGTCGGCGTCGGCACAGCGGGTTATCTACTTTCGATAGCCTTACAGTCGCTGGTGCGTACCGAGATTCTTGAGGCATACGGCGAGCGGCGCAGGCATCGCGAGATGAGCAAGCTTCAAGACCATTACATCATCTGCGGCGCGGGGCGCGTCGGCTCGCGCATCGTGCGAGAGATGCAGCGCGCCGGCGTCGCATTCGTCGCCGTCGAGAGCAACGCCGTGCTCGCAGCCGAGTTGGGGCTGCCCGACTCTCAAGTCCTCGTGCGCGACGCGACGCTCGACGAGACGCTCGCCGAGGCCGGGGTCGAGCGCGCGCGTGGACTGGCCGCGTGCCTGCCCGACGACGCGGACAATCTCTACGTCGTACTGACGGCGCGCACGCTGAACCCGCGTCTGCACATCGTCGCACGCGCCGTAGAAGAGTCCGCCGAGCCGAAGCTCGTGCGCGCGGGCGCGAACCGCGTCATCGCGCCGACGATCATCGGCAGTCACCGGATGGCACAGGCGCTCTTGAAACCCGCGGTCGCGGACTTCGTTGACTCGATAATCGCCGAGGACTTAGACCTTGCATTCGAGCAGGTCGAGGTCGCGCGCGACTCGTCGCTCGCGGGGCGCAAGCTGAAGGAGACGACGATACGCTCGGCGCTCGACATCGTCATCGCGGCCATCAGGCGCGCGGGCGGCGAGATGATCTTCAACCCTTCGGGCGACACGCAGATTCGCGAGGGCGACCTGCTCATCGCCATCGGCCGCGCCGAATCGCTTTCTGAACTCGGCGCTCTGGCGCGCGGGACGAGAAAATGAAAGGACTCAGCCCCGACAAGATCGAGCGCGTGGTCGTGCGCAGCGCGAACTGGGTTGGCGACGCGGCGATGACCGTGCCGGCGCTGCGCGAGTTGCGCCGCGTGCTGCCCGGCGCGCACTTGACGCTCGCGACGCGCGCTTGGGCCGAAGGGATTTTTCAGGGCGCAGACTTCCTCGACGACATCATCGCGGTTGAAGAGACGAAGGGCACGGCTCGTTCCGTTTGGCGCGAGGCGCGTGCGTGGCGCGCTCGGCGCTTTGACCTCGCGGTGCTCTTCCCAAACGCTTTCGCGCCCGCGCTCGTAGCCGCGCTTGCGCGAGTCCCCGCGCGCGTCGGCTACGCGACGCAGGGGCGCTGCGCGCTGCTCACACACTCTCTGCCCGTGCCCGACTGGCGCGGCCTTCGTCACGAAGTTTTTTACTACCTCAATATCGTCGCCGGACTCGAACGGTTGCTCGGCGGCGCGACGCCTTCGGAGTCGCGCGAGCCGCGCGCGGAGATCGCCGTCTCGAATCGAAGGCGCGAGGCCGCGCGCCTCTTTTTGCGCGAGCGTGGTGCGCGCGCCGGTCGCCCGCTCGTCGTGCTCTGCCCCGGCTCGACCAACAGCCGCGCGAAGCGCTGGCCCGCCGAGCGATTCGCCGCGCTCGCCGACGCGCTCGTCGAAAACTTCGGCGTCGAAGTCGCGCTCGTCGGCGCGCGCGAAGAGTCGCGCGTGAGCGAAGAGGTCGCGCGGCGGATGCGTGCAAGGCCGCTCGTTCTGACCGGCGAGACCGAACTCGACCAGACCGTCGCCTTGCTGAGCGTCGCAGACCTTCTCGTCACGAACGACACGGGGCCCGCGCACGTCGCGGCGGCTGTCGGCTGCCCCGTCGTCGTCATCTTCGGGCCGACGAACCCGACGACGACCCGGCCCTTCTCGACGCTCGCCGCGGTCGTGCGCGAGCCGCCGGACTGCGCACCGTGTATGCTGCGCGACTGCCCGATTGACCACCGCTGCATGACGGCGATTACGGTCGAGACGGTCTTCGGGCAGGCCACCGCCGCACTCGAAGCACGCGGCGCTGCGCTCGCCTCTCGCGGCAAGGCGGAGGTCGCGCGGTGAACGGCGTCGAGCGCGAAGAGATGAGCGGCGCGCGGCGCGCGGTCTTCATTGACCGGGACGGCACGATCTCCGAAGAGGTCGGCTACGTCAACCACGTCTCGCGCTACCGCGTCTTTCCGTTCGCGACGGAGGCCGTTCGCACGCTCAACCGCGCGGGCTGGCTCGCGATACTTGTGACGAATCAGGCGGGAGTTGCGCGCGGCTATTTTGAAGAGACTTTGGTCGGCGAGGTTCACAAAGTTTTGACCGCGAAGTTGGAGCGCGGCGGCGCGCGGCTCGACGCAATCTACTACTGCCCGCATCACCCGACCGTCGGCGAGCCGCCGTATCGCTTCGACTGCGATTGCCGCAAGCCAAAGCCCGGTCTGATTCGTCGCGCCGCGGCGGACTTTCGTCTCGACTTGTCGCGTTGCTGGATGGTCGGCGACCGCTTCAGCGACGCTGAGCTTGCGCGGAACGCCGGAGTTCGCTCGGCCTTCGTGCTCACGGGCTACGGGCGCGGCGAACTCGAATATCAAAGCGGCGCGTGGCCGAACCGCCCTGACATGGTTGCCGAAAATCTGCTCGAAGCGGTGAAAAAGATTGTGATGAGTTAAGTGATGAATGTTGAGTTAAGTGATGAGTGATGAATGTTGAGTGATGAGTTGAAGGCAAACTGCTTTTTATTCATCACTCAACGCTCGTCACTCATCCCTCGTCAAATCGGTGAGTGACAACGAAACAAATTTGAAGGACAGGCTCGCGGTGCTCGTGCGCGCGTTCGAGGGACGGAGCGTGCTGGTCGTCGGCGATTTGGTCGCAGACCAGTTCGTGTTCGGCGAGATAAGCCGCGTCTCGCGCGAAGCGCCCGTTATGATCCTCCGGCACGAGCGGACTGAAACCGTGCCGGGCGGCGCGGCAAACTGCGCGATGAATCTCGCATCGCTCGGCGCGCGCGCCTCGATTGTCGGCGTCGTCGGCGACGACGAGGCCGGGCGCGTGCTTCTTGAGAAGTTGAAGGGCGCGGGCGTTGACTGCACAGGCGTCGTCGTGGACGCAAATCTTCGGACGACGACGAAGGTTCGTCTGCTCGCGGGGCACGCGCACTCGCCGCGGCAGCAGGTCATACGTCTCGACTACGAGAGCGCGGCGCTCGACGATACGAGTGTCATCGGCGCGACCGTGCGCGCCGTCGCCGAGCGGTCGCGCGAAGCCGATGCGTTCATCATTTCGGATTACAATTACGGCGTCGCAAACGCCGAGACTTGGGCCGCGCTCGGCTCGCGCGTGGCGGACGTGCCCGTGCTGGTTGACTCGCGCTTCCGGCTCGGAGAGTTCAAGGGCTTCACTTCGGCGACGCCGAACGAGGACGAGGTCGAGCAGGTCGTAGGCCGAAGGCTTGAGACTGTGGACGAGTTGGCTGAAGAGGGCGAGCGTTTGCGCGTGCGACTCGGACTCGAATCGCTGCTAATCACACGCGGCAGGAACGGGATGTTACTCGTCGAGCGCGGGCGCGAGGCACTCTTCCTCGAAGCCGTCGGCACGCACGACGCCGTTGACGTGACGGGCGCGGGCGACACAGTGATCGCGACATACACGCTGGCGCTCGCGTCGGGCGCGGGCGCGGGCGACGCCGCGCGGCTCGCGAATCATGCGGGCGGGGTCGTCGTGCTCAAACGCGGGACGGCCTGCATTCACGCCGACGAACTCGTCGCCTCCGTGCTCGGAGAAGGTGCCTGATGTTTCGCAAAAGCTCAGTGGCGCAACCCGGTTCGCCGGCGCGAACATATTTGAAGACTTTGCTCGCGCCGCTCGGCCTGATCGCGGCCGTCTTCGCGGCGCAGGAAATCGCCGGTCTTACCCCTCAACTCGTCGAACGCTATTACAGCCGGGCCGTCTTCCCTCTCGTCGCGGGCGCGCTCTCGTTCTCGAAGGTCGTAAGCTTCTCGCTCGGCGAAGCGCTGATCGCACTCGTCTTCGTCGCGTTCGTCGTCTGGCTCGCGCTGCTCGCGCGAAAAATCTTCACGCGGCGCGAGCGCGCGGGCGCTGTTCTGGTCGCCGCACTCTCGAAGCTGCTCTGGTTGGTGGGCGCGTGCCTCGCGCTCTACATGATCGTCTTCGGCCTCAACTACCAGCGCCAGCCCCTGTCGCAAACTTTGGAGCTTGAACGGCGCGACCCGACGGCGGCGGAGATCGTCGCAATCAGCCGCGATGTCCTCGACGGCGTGAACCGAAACTACGAAGAGAGCGGCGCGAGCGCCACTTCCGCGGGCGGAAGCCGCATCCCGCTCTCGCCGGACGAGCTTTACTCGGTGCTTGAAGCGGCTTATGAAAACGAGCCTTTGCTGCGAGGCGCTTCGGGCGCTCGCGTTCAGCCGAAGCCGGTTTACTTCTCCGGCCTGATGAGCAGGCTCGGCGTCTCAGGCATCTACTCGCCATTCACGGGCGAGCCGAACTACGACGCGCTTCAGCCGGACTGCGATCTGCCCTTCGCCATCGCGCACGAGATGGCGCACCAGCGCGGCTTCGCGCGCGAGGACGAGGCGAATTTCATAGCCTTCCTTGTCTGCACAAAGTCGTCGAATCCATACGTCCGCTACTCCGGCTACCTCGGCGCGCTGCGCGTGCTCGGCGTCCTCTTCCGCGTCGCGCCGGAGAGTTATCGCGAGCTCGTCTCGACGCTCGGCGAGGGGCCGCGCGCAGACCTGAAGGCGCGCGCGCGCAATTCTGGGCGCGCTACGGCGGGCGACTCGCGCAACTCGGGCAGAGCGTCAACCACGTTTACCTTCGCGTCAACGGAGTGAGGGCCGGCATCAGAAATTACAACGAAGCGTCCGCGCTCATCGTCGGCTACTACCTGAAGCAGAGGGCCGCCGACGGCACTGCGGCGGATTGAACGCCGCGCCCGCTTACACTATCTTCTACCGGGATGAAAAAAATATACCTCTTATTCATCATCGCCGCGGCCACCGGCCAACTTGTCGCCGCGCGGACTCCGGCTGCGACATACGACCTGCCGCCGGGGGCGCTCGTGGTCGAGACGCGACCGCTGGAATTGGGAGAGAATAAGCACAGGGCCTTTGTCCTCTGGATGCTCAAGCCGACAAAGAATCCGCGCGAAGATTCGGAGATGTACACCTGCCCGGATGAGACCCGCGGCAGCTATTACAGCGGCCCGACCAGAGTCTCGCTCGTTGACACGGCGAGCCGTCGCGTCATCAACACCATCAAAGTAAACGAGGCTGACGGCGACGGCGACGACAAGTTCGACATCCCCTACCGCATCCACGCCGGCAGTTACTACCACGTCCCCGACACGCCCAAGGACAAGGAAGGCAAGCCGGAGATCATGCGACTGAAGGACTACAACGGCGACGGCGAGGCTTTGGAGTTCGCCCTGTTCGACGCCGAAGCCTGTATGCCCATCGTGACGACTCTGATAGGCTACAGCAGCGTGCAGGATAAAGTGATCTGGTATCCGATTCAGGTGGAAACTGAAGAGGGCGGGAAGAAGACGACCGAAATCACTCACTGGATGGATTACCTCTTTACGACCGAGCCGGACAGACCCGGCCATTGGAAGTACGACATTGACTACCGCGGGCGTGGGGGCACGCTCGACAAGCATGAGATCAGCTACAACGCGGGGGCGGAACGCTTTGAAGGTAAAATCATCTCCGTAGGCGACGGGGGGCTTTAATGGCCGAGGGCGACGAACTGACAAGATTGAGCGCGGCCTCGCGCATACTCGAACGCAATCGTCTGATCGCGCGCGTCGCGATTGCGCGCAGGAGCGGAGCGCGCGTCGTCTTCGCCAACGGCTGCTTCGACCTCCTGCACGTCGGCCACGTCCGCTACCTCGAAGGCGCACGCACGCTCGGCGACCTTCTGGTCGTCGCGGTCAACGGCGACGAGCAGGTGCGCCGGCTCAAGGGCGAAGGCCGCCCGTTCGTTCCCGAACGCGAACGCGCCGAGACGGTCGCGGCATTGCGCGCGGTTGACTACGTCACGATCTTCCAGGAGCCGACCGTCCGCGAACTCCTGCTCGCGCTCCGACCCGACATACACGCCAAAGGCACGGACTACACGGAGGAGTCTGTGCCCGAACGCGGCGTGGTAAACTCCTACGGCGGGCGCGTCTGCATCGTAGGCGACCCGAAGGATCATTCGAGCACCGAGATGCTCAAGAGATTTAGCGGCGAAGACTCGCGAAAGCACGTAGAGCAGCGAGTAAAGACCGGCGCATCGCTGAAGACCGGCGAGTCGCATGCAGGCGCGGACGAGCTACGGGTGACGAGCGAGGAATGATGCTTTGCTCTTCTCGGTGTCTCGTCGCTTTTTAATGAAAATTCTTTTCGTCAAACTCGGAAGCATCGGCGACATCGTCCACACGCTGCCCGCTCTGGCGGCGGCGAGGCGCGTGATGCCGCGCGCGGAGATAACTTGGGTCGTCGAGCGTCGCTCGGCTGAAATTTTAAAGGACAACCACTTCATAAATAACCTCATCGAAGTGGACACGAAGGCATTGAGGCGCTGGCCGGTGTCTGGGGAGACGCTGCCGGCAACGCGTCGGCAGTTGCGTCGGTTACGCGCCTCAGCCTTCGACCTTGCCGTAGATTTTCAAGGACTACTCAAATCCGCTCTTATCGCGAGGCTGTCCGGCGCGCGCCGCCGCGTCGGCTTCGCGCGCGCGCACTTACGCGAGCCTGCCAGCCGCTTCCTTCTGACGAAGACGGTTGACATCCCGGCGAGTGCGCACGTCGTCATGAAAAATCTGGCGCTCGCCGCCGGGGCGCTCGGCTTCGACGCGCCGGCGGACGCCGCGGCGTTCGAGTTCCCCATCGCCGTCTCGCGCCTTCACGAGCGCGAGGCCGACGAGATAATTGAGAGGTCTGGCGAAGAGTTCGCGATTCTGAATCCGGGCGGCGGCTGGCCTACGAAACTCTGGGACGCCGGGCGCTACGGCGCGCTCGCCGACGCGCTCCGCTTCAACTTCGGCCTGCGCTCGGTCGTCACATACGGCCCCGGCGAGCGCGAGTTGGCCGCGAGCGTCGCCTCGTCGAGTCGTTCCCGCGCCGCGCTCGTCGCGAGTCCTTCGCTCAAAGGTTTCTTCGCGCTCGCGCGGCGCGCGAGACTCTACATCGGCGGCGACACGGGGCCGACCCACCTTGCGGTCGCGGCTGGCGCGCCCGTCGTAGGGCTTTTCGGGCCGACCGAGTGGTGGCGCAACGGCAGCCCGCGCCTCGAAGACATCTGCGTCGGACGCGAAGACATCGGCTGCCGCACGGACTGTCACAGGCGCTCGTGCTCGAACTGGGTCTGCATGGACATCGAAGTCGGGCGCGTCGTCGAGGCCGCCGGCGAGAGGCTCGCGCGCGCCGGAAAAGTTTTTGAGACGGTCGGGGTGAAGGCCGGTGGCGCGTAGGGGCGGGACATGGATGCAGCGCTGGCGCGTGCCGCTCGGCTTCGCCTGCGCGTTCGTCTTCGTCCTGCTCGCGAAACCGGACGCTCGTTCGCTCGCCGTCGGCGGCGCGGTTGCGCTCGTCGGCCTTGCTTTGCGCGCGTGGTCGTCGGGTCACATCCGCAAGAACTCGACGCTCGCCGTCTCCGGCCCTTACGCCCACACGCGAAACCCTCTCTACCTCGGGAGCTTCATCCTCGGCCTCGGCTTTACAATCGCGGCATCGTCCAGCCTCTGGCTGTTCGTCGTCCTCGGCGGACTGTTCGCGGCGCTGTTTCTTGGCATCTATCTGCCGGTGATGCGCGTCGAATCGTTGACACTCGCCGGGCTATTCGGCGAAGATTACAGACGATACGCGAGCGCCGTCCCGCTCCTCTTCCCGCGTTTGAAACCTTACAGGATGGATGATGAAAGGGCTGCGGCGAAGTTCGACCCAGACCTTTATCTACGCTATCGAGAGTACAGGGCCGCGCTCGGCTTGCTTCTGGCATGGAGCGTGCTTTGGTTGAAAGCAGTTCTGGCCTTCTGAAACGTAAAAATTCGCAAAAAGCAGAGGTTTTCGCCATGTCACCTCGTAAGCTAGGGAAATTTACAGCGGCGATTCTTTTTGCGGTTGTACTCTCTCCAATCGCTCTCGCGAAGAGCACGCCTAAAGAGCGTACACACCCGAACATCCCGTTTGCGCCTTCGGAGCAACTAGTCTATGAGGGAGAGTTCACAAAGCTTCTGCTACGGGGAGTAAACATCGCCGAACTTCGGTTCAAGGCCGTCCGGCCGAACCGGCCCGTCAACGAGGTTCAGGCCAAAGGCGACGGCGAAGAGCCTGTCGCCCAACCGTTCCTGTTTACGACCGACGTTGTCTCGAAGGGATTTTTCCCCAAGCTGTTCGGCGTCTCGTTCCACTATCACGCCGAGTCGCAGGTCGAGCCGAACGGGTTTTGCCCGCTGCGCCAGAGCAAAGTTGACGAGCAGGGCAAGCACGTCCGCAAAGGCGAGACGGTCTTCGATCAGGAAGCCAAACGCGTCGAGTACACCGAGAACAATTACTCCGGAAGCGACTCGGCGAGCGCGCAGGGGCCTCCGCGCGTCATCGTCGCCGCGCTCCAAGGCCCGACGCAGGATGTCGTCTCAGCCCTCTACTTCCTTCGCACGCAGCCTCTAACTCCGGGTCAGTCTTTCAGCATTCCCGTCAGCGATTCCGGTCGAGTCTTTCAAGTCCCTGCGACCGTCTTCGCCGAAAAGAAAAAGATGAAGAGCGTGCTCGGCAGCGTCTCGGTCGTCCGCGTTGACGTTGAGTTGTTCGGCCCCGGCCACGCGGAAGAGGAAGGCAAGGGCAAGATGTCGATCTGGGTGACGAGCGACGAGCGCCACATCCCCGTCAAGGGGCGTCTGTCACATCAGGTCGGCCAACTCGACATCACGCTCAAGAGCATCGAGAGCGACGGGAACTAGGAGTCGTCAACCCGATTCGGATTCCACGCGGCGGAGGCGAAAGCGCTCCGCCTTTTATTTTCACGCAGTCCTCTGGCATGCCGGCGCTGCCCTTTTTTTCTTCCCATTTGACTCTCGCGCGAATCGTGATAGCTTAAAGCGCGAACTCATGAGCATTGGAAAAAGACGGAGCAGCCTTCGATGACGATTGCGCTTGTCGTCCACGGCCACTTCTACCAGCCGCCGCGAGAGAACCCCTGGACGGGCCTGATCGAACGAGAGTTCGGCGCGGGCGACTTCCACGACTGGAACGAACGCATTCACGCCGAGTGCTACCGCCCGAACGCCTTCGCGCGCATCAACGACAGCTACGGTCGCGTCGAGCGCATCGTCAACAACTACGCGCGTCTGAGCTTCAATTTCGGCCCCACGCTTCTCTCCTGGCTCGGACGCAGCTTCCCCGAAACCTACTCGCGCGTCGTCGAGGCTGACCGCCAGAGCGTTCGTTTAAACAACGGGCACGGAAACGCTATCGCCCAAGGGTATCACCACGCGATTCTTCCGCTCTGCAACGAGCGCGACCGCCGGACGCAGGTGCGTTGGGGCGCGACTGACTTTCGCCTGCGCTTCAAACGCGAGCCTGAATCGCTCTGGCTTCCCGAAACCGCCTGCGACGACGCGACGCTCGAAACGCTCATCGAGGAGGGCGTCAAGTTCGTCATCCTTTCCGCGTCACAAGCCGAGAGCGTACGGCCCGTCGGCGGCGAAGACGTTTGGCGCACAGTCTCCGACGGTTCGGTTGACACGACCGTCCCGTACAAATTCTTTCACCGCGACGGCACGCGCCGCTCGCTCGCGGTCTTCTTCTACAACGGCGAGATCGCGCGCGGCGTGGCGTTCGAGGGTCTTCTCGCTTCGAGCCACGCGCTTGTCGGCGCGTGCACGCGTGCGGCGCGGCCCGGCGCGCAGATCATAAACATCGCGACCGACGGCGAGAGCTTCGGTCATCACTTCCGTTGGGGCGACCGCTGCGTCGCATACGCGCTCGAAGCCGAGGCCGTGCGCGCCGGCCTTCGCGTGACGAACTATGGCGAGTTCCTCGCGTCGAACGAGCCTACGATGGAAGTCCGAATCAAGTCGGGGCCGGGCGTCGAGGGAACTGCGTGGAGTTGTCCGCACGGATTGGGGCGCTGGACGCGCGACTGCGGCTGCCACGGCGGCGCGCCCGAAGGTTGGAACCAGCGCTGGCGCGCGCCGCTTCGGGCCGCGCTCGACTTCCTTCGAGACGACCTCGCTCCGAAGTTCGAGGAGGCTTGCGGCCTGCTTCTCAAAGACCCCTGGCGAGCGCGCGACGACTACGCGGAGTTATTAGTTGAAGGCGCGTCGTCGCGCGACGATTTCTTCAGCCGCCACGCCGCGCGCGCTCTGACGCGAGACGAGCGGTCGCGCTCGCTCGCGCTCCTCGAATCGCAACGAACGGCAATGGCGATGTACGCGAGTTGCGGCTGGTTCTTCAACGACATCTCAGGCATCGAGACGCTTCAGACTCTCCGACACGCGGGCCGCCTCGTCGAATTCGCAAGCGACCTCGGCCTCGACCCGCCGCTCGCGTCTCTGCTCGAAATTCTCTCGGACGCGAAGAGCAACATCGCGGACAAGGGCAGCGGCGCGGACATATTTCTGCGCGCGGTCGAAGGCTCTCGCGTCACTCCGCAGCGCGTCGCGGCGCACGTCGCCATCTGCGGACTCGTCGAGCGCGACGAACAAGGAGACGCACGCGAGTCCGCCGGATACGAATTTCAAAAGCTGGAATTTCAGAAGCGCCGTCACGGGCGCGTCACTCTTGAGACGGGCAGGCTCGCGCTCGAAGAACGCGCGACGGGTCGCCGCTCAGAGTTCGCGCTCGCCGCGATGCACTTCGGCGAAGTTGACTACTACTGCGCGCTGCGCGCATTCGAGGGCGCGGAAAATTTAGAAGCCGCGGCGTCGAGACTCTGGTCGCAGTTCCGCACGGCCTCGCTCGCCGTCCTGCTTCGCGTCGCGCAGGAGCAGTTCGGGCCGGAAGAGTTCGGACTCGAAGCGTTGCTGTCCGAAGGCCGCGGTCGCGTCTCGCGCAGGGTCTTTGGCGATCTCGTCAGCCGCTTCCTCGAAGAGTACGAGCGGATGTACGAGGAGAGTCGCCGCATCGTCGAGCGACTTCAGGAGATCGGCTTCCAGCCTCCGCGCGAGCTTCGGCTCGCCGCCGAGATGACGATGAGTCGCCGGCTTGAGCGCGAGCTTCGAGAGCAGCGGAGCGGAGCGGGCGACTATCGCGCGGCGGTCGAGATCGCGCGCGAGGCCGCGGCATTCGGCTTCCCTTTCGACCGTGCGCCGGTGACGCGCGTCTTCGAGGAGACGGTGACGGAGGCCGCGCGCACGGTCGCCGCGCTCCCGACGCCTGAGAACATTCGCTCGGCGCGCTCGCTCATCGAGTTGGGGCGCGAACTCGGACTCGAAGCGAACCTCGAACGCGCGCAGGAGATCATCTACGAGGTTGCGCAGTCGTCGGCGCCGCTCGCGGACGAGTGGCGCGACTTCGCGCTCACGCTCGGTCTTGCGCCCGTCGCGCTCGACACGCCGCGCCGCGAGGCGGAAGCGGCGCTCGCCGAACGCATAGAGGCAGGCATGATTGAATGAGTTGTGCGGGCAAAGGCTCGGTCGCTGCCCGTACACTCTTCGACCCGTACACTATCTAAAGCTGGTGGCGATTTGGCCGAAGCCGGTTGCAACGCATCGGCAAGGCCGATTAAGAACCGGCAGGAACGAGACGCATGTCGAAAAAGGCTGGACGGATAAAGACGCGCGGCGACGCACAAGCCCCGCACGTCGAGCGCGCGGAGCTTGAGCGGCTGCTCGCGCTCAATTCGCCCGACCCGCACGCAATACTCGGCGCGCACCCGGCGGCGCGCGGGGTCGTGGTGCGCGCGCTCAGGCCCGACGCCGAGCGCGTCGAGTTGATCGTCGAGGGCGAAGGCCCGCGCGCGATGTCGAAGTCGCACCCGGCGGGCTTCTTCGAGATTCTTCTCGAAGACCGCGCGCAACTCTTCCCTTATCTCCTGCGCGTCTATTATCCCGGCGGAAGCGTCTTCACGATGCGCGACCCTTACGCCTTCATGCCGACGCTCGGCACGTTCGACGAGCATCTGTTTGGCGAGGGAAGGCACTGGCGGCTCTACGAGAAACTCGGCGCGCACGTCCGCGAGTTGGGCAGCGTGCGTGGAGTTTCGTTTGCCGTGTGGGCACCGGGCGCGGACGGCTTGAGCGTCGTCGGCGACTTCAACAATTGGGACGGTCGTCTTCATCAGATGCGGCGTCTCGGCGTCTCAGGCGTCTGGGAGATTTTCGTCCCCGACATCGGCCCCGGCGCGCTCTACAAGTACGAGATTCACCGGCGAGGCTTCGCGCCCTTCCTCAAGGCCGATCCCTACGCGCTCTTCTCCGAAGTCCCGCCCGCGACTTCATCGGTTGTCTTCGAGCCGGCCTTTCAATTCACCGACAACGAATGGATGGAGCGCCGCGCGCGCGAAGACCATCTTCGCCGCCCTCTAAACATCTACGAAGTTCACCTCGGCTCTTGGCGTCGCGTCACCGAAGAGGATGGACGCTCGCTCAAGTACCGCGAGACTGCGCCCGCGCTCGCAGACTACTGCGTCGAGATGGGCTTCACGCACGTCGAGTTCCTGCCGCTGAAAGGTTATCCATACGGCGGCTCTTGGGGCTATCAGGTGGCGAACTACTATTCGCCGACCGCGCGCTACGGCAACCCGGACGACTTCCGCTTTCTCGTCAACCACCTGCACAGCCGCGGCGTCGGCGTCATAATGGACTGGGTTCCGGCGCACTTCCCGAAGGACGCTTGGGCTTTGGGGCGCTTCGACGGCTCGGCTCTGTACGAGCACGCAGACCCGCGGCTCGGCGAGCATCCCGACTGGGGCACGTATATCTTCAACTACGGTCGCAACGAGGTTAGAAACTTCCTAATCGCCAACGCTCTCTTCTGGCTGCGCGAGTGTCACGTTGACGGACTTCGTGTTGATGCCGTCGCGTCGATGCTCTATCTCGACTATAGCCGCGACGCGGGGCAATGGCTTCCGAACAGGCACGGCGGTCGCGAGAATCTCGAAGCGATTGATTTCATACGCGAGTTAAATGCGGTCGTTCACCACGAGCAGCCCGGCGCTTTGATGATCGCGGAGGAATCGACTTCGTGGCCGCTCGTCACGAAAGGCGCGGATCAGGGCGGATTGGGTTTCGACTTCAAGTGGAACATGGGCTGGATGCACGACACGATTGAATATTTCAAGCGCGACCCTTTCGTCCGGCGCTACTTCCACAACAACATCACCTTCGGACTCACTTACGCGTGGAGCGAGAACTTCATCCTCCCCTTCTCGCACGACGAAGTCGTCCACATGAAAGGCTCGATGCTGAACAAGATGCACGGCTCGCCTCAACAGAAGTTCGCGAACCTTCGCGCGCTATACGCCTACATGTGGGCGCACCCCGGCAAGAAGTTGCTCTTCATGGGCGGCGAGGTCGGGCAGTGGCGCGAGTGGAGCGAGGAACGAAGCCTCGACTGGCATCTTGTCGAAGACGGCGGCGGCCACGCCGGAGTCAAAACGCTCGTGCGCGATCTGAATCGCATCTTGCGCGAGCGTCCCGCGCTCTACGAACTCGACGTTGAGCCGCGCGGCTTCCGCTGGATCGACGTTGACAACGCTTTGGAGAACGTCGTCGCCTTCATGCGACTCTCGAACGACGGCGGCGCGCTCATCTGCGTCTGCAACTTCTCAGCCGCCCCGCGTCCGGGCTACCGCTTCGGTCTGCCGGAGAAAGGGACGTTTCGACTCCTACTCAACACAGACTCGTCATACTATGCCGGCGGCGACGCGCTCACGATTGATTCCGTCGAGGCCGTTGAGCAGCCGCGGCACAACCTCCCCTTCTCCGCTGCCGTTGACCTCCCGCCGCTCACGACGCTCTGGTTTGAACTCTCAAAGCGAGAGACGGTCGCGGAGAGATCATCCCTCGGACGCAACACAACGTCCGCCGACGCCGCGGCGACGGCGAGCGAAGCAGCAGCGCCGACCGAAGCCGCGTCCGCGCCGCACGTCGAACACGCAGCGCCGGAGAGAGAGGCGAGAGAGCGCAAGAGAGAGGTTAGGAAGAAGGCCGGAGATGCAGCCTCGCCAAGTAGAGACGCAGCCTCGCCGCTCAGGGATGAAGCCTCCGCGCTCGGAGATGAAGCCGCGCCGGGCAAGGAACATCCAAAGACGGGCGTAGACGGGCCCGGAAAGAAGAAGCTCCGGCGGCGCGAAACAGAAGAGACAAAGCTGGCCGCAGGGAAATCAACGAAAAAACCCGCGAAGCGAGCGCCCAAGCGCAGCCCGCGCAACAAGTCTGAATGAAGCAGCGCGGCGAAATTTCAGATAGCGGCATTCTCATCATCGGTCACCGCGGCGCGTCTGGCCGCGCGCCCGAAAACACTTTCGCCTCATTCGACTTGGCGTTTGAAGACGGCGCGGACGGCATCGAGTTCGACGTGCGGCTCGCGCGCGACAAAGTGCCCGTCGTCATACACGACGCCTCGCTCATGCGGACGGCATATCTCGAACGTCTGGTCGAGGAGTTCGACTCGACTACGCTGTCGAAGTTCTACGCTGGCGAGTGGTACAACACACGCTATCCGAACTACAGGCGCGAGTCATTCGCTTGGGAGCAAATCCCGATGCTCGCGCAGGTCTTCGAGCGTTACGGCGCGCACCACCTCTACGTCGAGATGAAGTGCGAAGAGCCTTCGCGCCGCGCGGAGTTGGCGAGCGCGGTCGTCGCTTTGATGCGCGAGCACGGACTCGGAGATCGCGTCGTCGTCAAGAGCTTCGAGCACGACTCGCTTGCCGAGGTCAAGCGGCTCGCGCCGGAGATTCGCACAGCCGCGCTCTTCGGTCGAAGCTGGCCGCGACCTCTCATCCCCACCGCCAAGATCATCGCCGAAGCCGAAGAATGCGGCGCGGACGAAATCTCGCTCCACCGCTCCCTTCTACGCAAAGCGACGGTCGAGGCCGCACAAAGCCGTGGCTTCGAGGTCGTCGTCTGGACTGCGAACTCGTCCGTTCTCCTGCGCCGTGCTCTTTCCCTTAACCTGCGCGCGATCATCACAGACCACCCGCGCTATCTGAAGGCCGTGCTCACGCGGAATCTCCGACCGCGTGCAGGTCGCCGCCGCCGCTAAACAGCATGAGACACGCAGACCAAGTCGCCGACAGAATCTACGCGCGCCAACCGCACTTTCAACTGCACCTGCACGCGGGTCGCCGCATACGCTGGTCGAGCGAGGCGCGCGCAGACTATTCCGCGCTCGTCTTGCTCGAAGGAAAGATGCGCTGGCACTCCGCGGGCACAGCGGAGAAAACAACAGTCGAGCCGCGCGCGACCGCAAGCACCGACCACTCGACATACGCAGGCGTCGAGCCGCACACCGCCGCGAGCGCCGGACGAGACATCACCACGGGCGGCGAACTCGTCGAAGGCTCCGCGCTTCTATCCGCGCCCGGCGACGTTCTGAACGCCGCAAGCCCCGGCTTCGCAAGATTCCTGCTCGTGGCGCTCTCGCCCGTCTTCGTGCTCGACTGCGCGACGCGCGCGCGCCTCACGCGCTCCGATTCGGTCGTCACCTTCCGCGCGCCCGCCGTCGCCGGCGACGCGAGACTCGCCCGGCTCGCGTCCGACCTCGCCGAAGAACTGCTCGACGAAGATGCGGGGCAGGAGCTTGTCGTCGCCGCGCTCGTCGAACAGACGCTCGTGCATCTGCTTCGACGCCACGCCAACGTCCGGCGCTCCGAGCAGGTCGAGCTTTCGCGCGCCGGACTCGTTGACCGGCGCATACGCCTCGCGGTCGAACTGATGCACGCGCAGTTGAGCCGCGAACTCTCGCTCGAAGAGATCGCGTCAGCCGCGCACCTCTCGCCTTTCCACTTCGCACGTCTCTTCAAAAAACTGACGGGCGCGACACCGCACGCCTATCTCGCGAACCTCCGTGCCGCGCGCGCTCAGACTTTGCTCGCCGCGACAGACCTCTCCGTCACGGAGGTCGGCGCGCGCGTCGGCTACATGAGTTCGAGCCACTTCGCAAAGGCGTTCCGCCAGTCAACCGGCCTCAGCCCGCGCGCATTCCGCAAGGCGCTCATCCGCGGATAAAAAATTTCTGCAAGAGCCTTCCCCGTCGCACGTTCAAACCGCAGAAAGAGACGGCCTCGCCGTAACGCGGGCGCTTTAGTCAGGAGAGTACGCGCAAACGGCGGCCAACGGCCCTAACGATTGACGACTGGAAACTCCCGGACGACGGGATGATTCGACGGAAAGGAAGACGGACATGAAACGCTTTTCTTACGGCATCGCTGCGGCGATCTTAACTTTCGTAATCGGCGTCGGCGCAGTCTCGGCGCTCGTTCTGAGGGCGACGCATGAGCCGCCTCAACCGCAACCTCAACCGCAACCCGTCGCAAACGGCGAGAAGACGCTTGAGATGGTCTTCGTCATAGACACGACCGGCTCGATGGGCGGACTCATCGAAGGCGCAAAGCAGCGCGTCTGGGGCATCATCAACAACGTGATGCAGACGAAGGCTCATCCCTCGGTTCGCGTCGGACTCGTCGCCTACCGCGACCACGGCGACCAGTACGTCACACAGGTTCTGCCCCTGACAAACGATCTCGACAAGGTTTACACGACGCTCATGGACTACAGCGCCGACGGCGGCGGCGACACGCCCGAAGACGTTCGTCAGGCGCTCGCCGACGGCGTTCACAAAGTCGGCTGGTCGAAGCCTTCGGCGAGCACAGCGCAGATACTCTTCCTCGTCGGCGACGCGCCGCCGCACGAGGATTACGCGAACGAGCCTGATACGCTCGCGACGACTGCCGAAGCCGTGCGCGCAGGCATGATCGTCAACACGATTGAGTGCGGCAGTGCCGCGGATACGCGGCAGGTCTGGCAGCAGATCGCTCGACGCGGCGAGGGGCAGTTCTTCGCAATCGCGCAGGACGGCGGCGTGCAGACGGTCACGACGCCGTATGACACGCGCCTCTCCGAACTCGGCGGCAAGCTCGGCTCGACCTACCTCGCATACGGCGGCGGCGCTGGCCCGGCAGGTGAAGTCTTCCGCAACGAAGCGACGGCGAAGCAGGTCTCCGCCGAGACGAGGGTGGCGGACGCCGCTCCCGCCGCGGCGCGGGCAGAACGCGCTTACAATAAGGCTCTCAACAAGGACGCATACGTCGGCGACCTTCTCCAGTCAATCGAGAACGGCTCGGTCAAGCTCGAAGACGTGAAGGCCGACGACCTGCCCGACGACCTGAAGAAGCTCTCGCCCGCCGACCGCAAGCAGGAGATCGAGCGGCGTCTCGAAGAACGCAAGAAGATTCGCGACGAGATCGTCTCGCTCTCAAAGCAGCGCGACGAGTACATCATGGCCGAACGCAAGAAGCAGGGCGGCGCGCAGACCGGATTCGACGCGGCGGTCTCCGCGGCGCTCATAGATCAGATGTCGCGCAAAGGAATCAACTGAATCTGAGAAGGCGAAACCGACTCACCGCAGAAGGAGCGCCGCCAACAAACCGGCGCTCCTTCTTTTTTGTGCACCGCCCTTTTTTTGTGCGCCGCTCTTTCCGCCGTGAAAGTCTCGCTCGGCCTTCCCCCGCTCGACCCGAAACAAACCCGCGCCCCGAACTTCACTTGTACCAGCACGCGATTGTGAATCGCTCGCCGCCGGTCACGGTCTTGACTTCGTGAGTCGTCTCGGCCCGGAACGCGACGAGCGTCCCCGGCTCGCCCGACATACTGAGCCTCTCCGCCGGCCCGCCGCCATACGACGAGAAGACGAGCGAGCCGCCGCAGTAAGCGCCCGGCATGGCCTCTTCCATCTGGCGATTCAGAAATACAATCAACGACACTCTCCGCTCCCTGTCGCTGTCGAGCTTCAATAATCCTGTGTTGCCGTCCTGATGCGCCACGAAAAAATCGCCTTCCGCGTAACGCAAAAATTGCGGCTCCTCGCATTCGCAGAGACTCAGACGGAAGTGCTCTTCCATCTTCAGCCTGCGCGCCCACAACCGCTCCTTCACGAACGTCGCCGTCGTCGCCGAAGGGATGATGCGCGTCGCGCTGCGAAACCTACGGTCAACCGAATCGGGTTCGCCCGCGCCATAGACGGTCGCCGCGCCGCCGCGCGAGCGTCGCATCTCGGCGATGATTTTCGCGCACGTCTCCTCGTCGAAGAAACTCTTTTCCAGACGAACGCCGAAGCGGACGATTAACTCGGATTCACTCATAACCATTCGGTCGAACGCCTTTGTCTTTCGACTTCTTCCCCGCCGAGCGCCCGAACAGCAACCTACCGCCCTTTTTCCGCAAGATTCGACAAGACCGCGCGCGCCCCATTCGGCTATCCTTTCTGAAACAATTCGAGAAGGAGACAGTCAACTTTGCCAACCGAAAAAAAAGAGGTCGAGATCGCGCCGGCGAAAGGACGCTTGGGCGTGCTACTCGTCGGACTCGGCGCAGTCAGCACGACTTTCATCGCCGGCGTCGAAGCCGTCAAGCGCGGACTGGCCGAACCCATCGGCAGCCTGACGCAGATGGGCACGATCCGTCTGGGTAAACGCAC
The DNA here is from genome assembly GCA_035474235.1 of Pyrinomonadaceae bacterium. Taxonomy (GTDB): domain Bacteria; phylum Acidobacteriota; class Blastocatellia; order Pyrinomonadales; family Pyrinomonadaceae; genus QHXN01. Next base: position 45,532 of record DATINM010000054.1, on the reverse strand, counting down.
GGACAATCGCGTCCCGCTCATCAAGGAGTTCGTCCCGCTCGCTGACCTGAGCGACATCGTCTTCGGCGCGTGGGACATCTTCCCCGACTCGGCATACGAGGCCGCGATGACCGCGGGCGTGCTCGAAAAAGAACTGCTCGCGCAACTCAAGCCGCAGCTTCAGAAGATAAAGCCTATGAAGGCAGTCTTCGACCAGCAGTACGTCAAACGACTCAACGGCACGAACGTCAAGGAGGGCGCGAACAAGTTCGAGCTTGCCGAACAACTAATCGCCGACATCGAAGATTTCAAGCGCAGGAACAAGTGCGCGCGCCTCGTCATCGTCTGGGCGGCCTCGACCGAAATCTTCCTCAAACAGCACGCCGTCCACAAGTCCCTCAAGTCTTTCGAGCAGGCGATGCGCGACAACCACAAGGCCATCGCGCCCTCGATGGTTTACGCGTATGCCGCGCTCAAATCCGGCGTTCCGTTCGCCAACGGCGCGCCGAACCTGACCGTTGACATCCCGGCGATAAGAGAGCTTGCCAGTCAGAACGGCGTGCCCGTCTGCGGCAAAGACTTCAAGACCGGCCAGACTCTGATGAAGACCATACTCGCGCCGGGACTCAAGGCGCGCATGCTCGGCCTCCACGGCTGGTACTCGACCAACATCCTCGGCAACCGCAACGGCGAGGTTCTGGACGACCCCGAATCGTTCAAGACCAAGGAGGAGTCGAAACTCTCAGTCCTCGAATACATCCTCCAGCCGGAAGTCTATCCGCAACTCTACAAGGACTTCTCGCACGTCGTCCGTATCAATTACTACCCGCCGCGCGGCGACAACAAAGAGGGATGGGACAACATAGACATCTTCGGCTGGCTCGGCTACCCGATGCAGATCAAGATCGACTTTCTCTGCCGCGACTCCATCCTTGCCGCGCCCATCGTCCTCGACCTCGCGCTCTTCCTCGACCTCGCGCAGCGGGTCGGCATGAAGGGCACACAGGAGTGGCTCTCATTCTACTTCAAGTCGCCGATGACCGCGCCCGGCCTCTACCCGGAGCACGACATCTTCATCCAACTGATGAAGCTCAAGAACACGCTCCGACATCTGCGCGGCGAAGACCTCATCACTCACCTCGGCCTCGAATACTACGACTGAGCGGCACGAAAACCAGATCGCTCGGCACGAAGAGACGGCGCGCAAACGTTGCCCCGCGCGCCGTTTTTTTATTTCGCGAGCGTCCCATTTTTTTAGCCAAACTCAAAAAACGAGAAGGGCACGCTTTGCTCCAAACGTAGCGTGCGACTAGACGTTTAGGTGTGCGGAGACGCCCGCGTGCGTCTTCATTTTTTTGAATCGCGACGGTAATTGTCAGCGCATGGCTGCCGCAAAGTGTCACCGCGCAGGAAAGCCTCGCGGCTCGCGTTCGAGTAAAAATTCTTTACTGATCGAATATTTTGTGGTGACAAAAAGCTCGCAGTCGTATATATAGTGCTCACGACACGGAAGCGCAGCCGCCCCCCGGCCAATGCTGCAAGCAAACCACGACTTTCAACGTCTCATCTAAGAAGAGCGGTTCGCTCTTTGCATGGAACACAAGCGGGCGCGGCCAAGAAGGCCGGAAGCCGCCAAACGGCGCGGCTTGCCGCAAGCCGACCGCGCGCCGCCGTAGCGCTCCACGCAAAGGAGGACGAGCCATGGTTGCAATGATGGAAAGAGAAACGATAACCCCAAACACTGTTCTGCTCGACCCCGATCAGAAAAGCCCGCGCGCGCAGGAGTTCGAGGAGAAGCTCGCCTCGCGCATCGTGGGACAGGAGCGCGCCGTTCGACGCATGAGCGGCCTCTACCAGATTTTTCTCGCCGGGATGAACCCGCCGAACCGCCCCGTCGGCACGATGCTCTTCCTCGGGCCCACAGGTTCGGGCAAGACCCGCGTCGTCGAGGCCGCGGCGGAGGTTCTGTTCGGCGACCCGAACGCGGTCATCAAGATTGACTGCGCCGAGTTCCAACACTCGCACGAGATCGCGAAGCTAATCGGCTCGCCTCCGGGCTACCTCGGCCACCGCGAGACTTCGCCGATGCTGACGCAGGAGAATCTCGACCGCTATCACACCGAAGAGAACAAGCTCTCGCTCGTCCTCTTCGACGAGATCGAGAAGGCTTCGGATAGCTTGTGGCAACTCCTGCTCGGCATACTCGACAAGGCGACGCTGACACTTGGCGACAATCGCCGCGTTGATTTCTCGAAGACGATGGTCGTGATGACATCGAACCTCGGCGCGCGCGAGATGAGCGAACTCATTTCAGGCGGAATCGGGTTCGCGCCCGCGCAGAACGGGAAGAATCCGAACGACACAGAGGTTGACCAGAAGATTTATCGCACCGCTGTCGAGGCCGCGCGACGCAAGTTCAGCCCTGAGTTCATGAATCGCATCGACAAGGTTGTCGTCTTCCGCTCTTTGAAGGAGCACCACCTGAAGCAGATTCTCGAACTCGAACTTCAGGCCGTGCAGGATCGAATCATGCGCTCGGCGGGGACGAAGTTCATCTTCCAGTGCTCCGACGAGGCCAAGAACTTCCTGCTCGAAGAGGGCATTGATTTCAAATACGGCGCTCGTCACCTGAAGCGCGCAATCGAGCGTTTCCTCGTCTATCCACTCTCGAACCTCGTGGCGACGGAACAGGTCGGACTCGGCGACCTCGTCCACGTTGACTTCGACGAGGCGCGCAAGAAGCTCACCTTCTCGAAGCGTTCCGGCGGTGCGCTCATCGCCGACGCGCAGGAGGTCGAGGACGTTGACGACAGGCCCGCGGCGAAGTCTGGCGGAGCCGCAGTCCAACTGCCACAGGCTAAGGCCGCGCGCAAAGGCAGTCAGAGCCGAGGCGACAAGTCCGAGAACTGAGAAAATCCAAACGAGGTCTCAACGCCTGCAAAGAAGCCGTGAAGGGTAGCTACTCTTCACGGCTTCTTTTTTGAAACGACACGGCGGATTTTCATCCGCCCGTAGTCTCTTCGTTCAGACCGGCTTCGTCGCGCCCGGCCTTTCAATCTTGCGGAGCGCGTGGAACGCTATGTCCGACAGGTACGGGTCTTTCGACGTGAGCGCTGTGCGGAGCGCGGGCACCGCGGAGGCGTCGCCGATGAGTCCGAGTGCGCGCGCCGACTCGCGTCGAATGTCGCCGGGAGTCTTCTCGTCCGAGAGCGCTTCGATGAGAGCGGGCACGCCGTCGCGGCCCCCGATCTGTCCGAGCGAGATAGCCGACGCGCGCCGGACGAACTCGTCCTCTTCGACCTTGCGCCGCAGGGCGCGGCTGAAGAAGCCGGAGGCTGAGACGCGCCGCGAGAGTGCGGCGGAGAGCGCAGCGACCGCGCGCGAGTCTCCGATCTGTCCGAGCGCGACGGCGGCAGCGCCGCGCACTGAAGGCTTCTTGTCGGACTCGACCAGAGTGATGAGACCCGGAACGGCGTCAGCGCTTCGCGTGAGGCCGAGCGCGTATGCCGCCTCGCGGCGGACGAACTCGTCGCGGTCGCCGAGCAGCGGCAGGATAAGTTTCGCCGACTCGCTCCCGCCGAGCGAGAGGACGGCACGCGCGGCGGTCGCGCGGACGATTGCCGCCCGGTCGTTGAGCGCAGCGGCGGCGGCGCGCGAGCCTTCGGGCCGCCCCATCGCGCCGAGCCGCGTTACGGCGTCGCGACGCTCTTCCATGTCGGCAGACGAAAGGCGGTCTGTTTGAACTTTTATTTCTCGTTGAAGCGGGGTGAGTTCGGCTTGTGGAACCGGGGCGGCGTGCGCGACGGTCGAAGTCGAAGCGACGGCGCAGGCGAGCATGAGAGAGACGAAGACGACCACGCTTCGCGCCGTTCCGAGAGGCGCGCGGCGCGGAGTTCTTTGAACGCGTCGGGCGATGTGCACCTGTGTCATGCGCGCGCGGTGTAGGTCAGAGCCGCGCGACGTTCAGCGCGACGCCGGACTGACTCCCACTCGAATGCCTGTCGAGCGCGCGCGTTCTCGGTCGAGTCGGCGAGCAGCGAGATGAGGTCATCCTCCCACTCTGTCGGAAGCGCGGCGGCGCGGCGCATTGACTCCATGATCGCAATGTAGTCGAGGACTTCTTTGACTTCGGTGTCGCTCAGGTGTTCGAGTTTGAGCGCGAGTCGCTGTCGCTCTGTGATCCGCTTTGCCATCGGACGGCTCCCTTCGTGCGAAGCCGGACGGCCAACCGCGGTCAGATAATGCGGCGGGGAGAGCGTTCGATGGCGGTCGGGGCCGTCGGCGTTCGGCTGCGGCGCGACTTATTCGCGCGCGTCTGTTTGTTCTTCACCTTGGTCGTTTCAGTCTCCGGGGTCGGTAAAATCTTCGGCTCGGGCCGCAAGGCCGAAGCCGGTCGGAACGCCGCGCGACGTAGAGATTCTCGTCGCGTGCTTAACCTCAATTGTACGGCTGACTGTTTGGAAGTCTTCTAATGACTTCCGAGGGCGAAATATACACGACGCGCACCGACAGCGCAAGATTTTGAAAGGCGGTCGCGAACAGAACGTGGATGGCTTGCCCGGCGGTCAATCAATCTTGGACGCGACCGTGTGCATCGTGTCAACGATGAGCACGGCGATTGGCGGGTACAGAAGCAGGTCGAGGCGGAAGCCTTGACCGAAGAGGTACGGCAGGTCTCTGAAGATGACGAAGTATTGCATGAACGAGCCGAGGTAGAGTCCGCCGACGAGGCTAATGGCGGAGCCGACGATCAGAAACGTCGAGGCCGTGAAGCGCGTGAAAGGCTTATCCTGCTTGCTTGAGTCGGCGTTGATGAGCGAGTCGTGGATTGACTTCGGCTTGTACGTGTAATGCTCGAAGCAGGCTTTCAGTCGCACGGCCAGATGCCAGAGGCCGATGGCGAAGAGCGTTGTGACGATGGCGCGCCCGACGATCTGAAAGTTGTACCAGAAGGGCGGCTTGAACCACGCGACGAAGAAGGTCGAAAGAAAGAGCGTGACGGTCGTGAAGACCGTCTGCTGGAGCACGAAATTCTCTCGACGCTCGGCCTCGAAGAACTGGTCAACCTTCCGGTCGTAATAAGCCTGCATCGCCATGCGACGCAGGCGCTGTGCGTGCGGGTTGTTCGTGCGGAAGACCGAGCCGCCGTTGTCGCTGCTGTGAATCCTTTTGAGTTGCGAGTCGTAGTAGGCGCGCTCCTGCGGATCGCTCAGCGTGCGGTAGGCCAGAGAGATGAGCGCGAACTCGCGCGCGGCGGCCTCGGTTCCGCCCTTCAAGTCCGGGTGGCTCGCGCGCGCGCGCTTCCGATAGGCGGATTTGATCTCAGACGCCGAAGCCGTCCGCTTTACCTTCAGAATGTCGTAGTAATTAACCACGCGGCACTTCCAGAACTCTTCGGCCAGCGAAAGCGCGCCGTGGTTTACGCCGCGAGCCGACCGCCGGAGCGGGAGGGTAGCCCGTCGGCGTGACTATAACATTTTTTGACGCATTCGTCCCGCACGAAACCCTTCGGGTGATGGAGTAAGCCCCTTGGGTTTCGATGCGGGACGAATGCGTGTGAGCGGAACGGGTGGAGGGGCGGTGCTTTCCTCGGATAACCTTCCGAGGGGGGCGAGGACTTTTCGCTTCGTGCTGACCGCGCCCTCAAGCCCTCTTTGTGATTTCGTATTGCAACACGGATGCCAAATAATTTGCAAGCAAAAAATCAATGCCCTGCCAAGTTTTTTCCGAGTCCGCGCCCTAACGAGTCAACAAAAAGATTGACGCCCGCGTGAACTGATGTTCACGCGGGCGTCCTTCGATCTCACGCCTCGAATCCTGATTACTTCGTCGGCGCATCCGAAGAATCTTTGCCCGCCCCTCGCTCCGACTCGCGCTCGATCAAGTTGAGAAGCGTGCGGACGGCGACTCCCGTCGGGCCTTTCGAGCGGAAGGGCTTTGCCTCGTCGCCCCAAGCCGTGCCCGCGATGTCGAGGTGCGCCCATGCAATTCCGTCGGCGAACTCTTTGATGAAGGCGGCGGCGGTTATCGTGCCCGCCTTTCGCCCGCCGACGTTCTTGATGTCGGCGATGTCGGATTTGATTTGCTTTGTGTACTCCTTGTCGAGCGGCAACTGCCAGAACTTTTCACCTACCTCGTGCCCCGACTCGATCACCTCGTCGATGAGTTCCTGATCCGTGCCGAGGATGCCTGTGTTCACGTCGCCGAGCGCGATTGAGACCGCGCCCGTTAGCGTCGCCATGTCAATGACGCGTGTCGCGCCCAACTTCTTCGCGTAGGCGACCGCATCGGCGAGTATCAGGCGGCCTTCGGCGTCGGTGTTTATAACCTCGATAGTCTTGCCCGTCATCGCGCGCACAACGTCGCCGGGCTTCGTGGCCTTGCCCGAAGGCATGTTCTCCGTCGCGGGCACGACGCCGAGCACGGGGATCGTCGGCTTGAGTTGTGCGACGGCGCGCATTACCCCGATGACGGTCGCGCCGCCGGTCATGTCGTACTTCATCAACTCCATGTTCTCGCTCGGCTTGATCGAGATGCCGCCCGTGTCGAACGTGATGCCCTTGCCGACGAGCGCGAGATAGTCTTCGCCGTCCTCGACCGACGACTTCCCTTCCGGCGTGTACTTCAAGACCATCATCTTCGGCGGCTGGTCAGACCCGTTAGCGACCGAAAGGAACGCGCCCATGCCTTCCTTCTCGATGCGGGCGCGGTCGAGCACGTCAATCTCAAGCCCGAACTGATTGGCGACCTCCTGCGCGCGTTCGGCCATGATTGTCGGGGTCATGTACGCGCCCGGCTCGTTCGCGAGGTCGCGCGTGAAGTTAACCGACTCGCCGACTATCCGACCGCGCTCGGCCCCGCGTCGAAGGGCCTCTTCGTCCGCGCCCTCGACGACGACCTGAAGTTGTTCGACCGCGCGCTCTTCCTTCTCGATTGTGCGGTACTTGTCCGGCTCGAAGAGTCCCATCAAAGCGCCTTCGACCGCGGCGGCGGCGGCGAGTTCGGCGTCGCCTTCGAGGCGCGGGACGAGTCCGACCGTCTTCACGTTCCTCGCGCGCAAGGCGCGGACTGCCGCGCCCGCGAACTGCGAAACCTGCGCGCGCTTGTAGTCTCCGCGCTCTCCGACGCCGACGAGCAGCAGTCGAACCGCCTTCATGCCGGTGCCGGGCGAGAGATGTATGTAGGCGGTCTCGCCCTCCTTGCCCTTCAATTCACCGGCTTCGAGGATCGAGCGGACAATCCCGCCCGTAGCCGAGTCAACCTCTTTCAGATAACCCTCGTTCGCCTTTTCGTCTTTGAATACTGCGACCGCGACCGCCTGCACGTCGGCCTCGGTGAAGCGACCGCTGCTCGTTTTGATTTCCATAGTGTGATGTTCTCCTGAGTTAGTCTTTGGCGCGCTCTTTAAGTTGCGCTCGTGTCTCGCGCTCGACGGTTCGGCGCATCTCGGTCTCCCGCTTGTCGTACAATTTTTTACCACGAGCCAAGCCTATTTCAAATTTCACGCGCCCCCTCTTCAGATAGACGCGCGTGACGACGAGCGTCAAACCCTTCGTCGTCGCCGACTCGTCGAGCCGCTCGATTTCGCGCCGGTGCAGAAGGAGTTTTCTTGTGCGCGTAGGGTCGTGGTTGAGCCTGTTGCCGTGCGAATACTGCGCGATGTGCGTATTGAAGAGCCATGCTTCGCCTTCGCGCACGGCGACGTAAGAGTCCTTCAACTGGATTTGACCGGCGCGCACGCTCTTGACTTCCGTGCCCGTCAGCGCGACGCCCGCCTCGTACCTATCGAAGATATGATACTCGTGCAGCGCCTTACGGTTCGCCACGATCAACTTTTCTTCGTCAGCCATTTCAGCTTAACGACGAGTGACGGATGCGGAATGATGAATTGAAAGCGGCTCGCCTCTTAATATTCATCATTCCGCATTCATCACTCGTCATCTGCCTTCCTTCCGTCGAACTCATCTTTAAGTGGCCGCGACATCAGGCTCTCGACTGCGGCGCGCGCGCGCTTGCCTTCGTATAGAACGGCGTGAACCTCGTTCGTGATCGGCATCTCGACGCCGCGGCGCGACGCCAGAAGTTTTATCGCGCGTGCCGTCCGCACGCCTTCGGCGACCTCGTTCATCCCCGCGAGCACTTCATCAAGCTTTCGACCGCGACCGAGTTCCTCGCCGACGCGGCGGTTGCGCGAGAGGCCGCCCGTGCAGGTCAGCACGAGGTCGCCGAGTCCCGCAAGCCCCGTCAGAGTCTCGATGCGCGCGCCCTCTGCGAGCGCGAGGCGCGTCATCTCGGCCAGACCGCGCGTGACTAGGGCCGCGACACTGTTTGCGCCGAAGCCGAGTCCTGCGACCATCCCCGCGGCGAGCGCCATAACGTTCTTCGACGCCCCGCCAAGCTCCGTCCCCGTGACATCCGGGTTCGTATAGACGCGAAAGTTCTTCAGGCTCAAAGCGGACTGCACTTGGCGGCTCAACCCCTCGTCGCCGCTCGCCGCGACGACCGCCGTGGGCTGGCCCGCAACAGCCTCGCGCGCAAACGAAGGCCCCGAAAGGCAGACGAAGCGCGACGCCGCCTGCGTCCCAAGAACTTCCGCCAAGACCTCCGAGATTCGCATCCCGGTTTCGCCCTCGACGCCTTTCGTCGCGCTCACGAAGACAGCCCCCGGCTGGCACTTGCCCCGCAACCTCAGAAGCACGTCGCGCGTAGCGTGCGAAGGCGCGGCCAGAATCAAGACCTCGGCTCCGCGCGCTGCCTCACGCTCGTCGCAGGTCGCGCGCACGGCGCAGGGAATTTCCTGCGAGGCGAGGTACATGCTGTTCGAGCGCCTTTCGTTTACATCTTCGACGACAGCCGCGTTCCTCGACCAGAGGCTCACGTCGCAGCCCGCGCGCGCCGCAAGGATGCTCAGCGCCGTTCCCCAACCGCCCGCGCCGATGACCGCGATACGCATGACAGGCGATGGATGTTAAGTGATATCTGATAAGCGATAAGAAGTTGGACTTGGATTTTCTTATCACTTATCACTCGTCACTTATCACTTAAACTTGTTCTCTTCTCCGCGCAGGAGCCTTCGTATGTTTGCGCGGTGCATGAAAATTATGAGCGCGCCACCCGCACTCGCGGCGGCGAGAGTCGGAGATGTGTCAACGTTGACGCCTCCTCTGCCGCCGAGCATCAAGACGGCGAGCGGCATCAGCGCAGCCGCCGTAATCGAGCCGAGCGAGACGTAGCGCGTTGCCCACACTACGAAGACGAAGACCGGCAGCGCGCACAGGAGCGCGAGCGGCGCGAGCACTACGAAAGCACCGAGTCCCGTCGCGACGCCCTTGCCGCCGCGGAAGCCGAGCCACAGGGGGAAGACGTGCCCCGCCAAGACCGCGAAAGCCGAAGCTGCGACCCACCAGCCAGCGCCCATGCCTCCGTCAAAGATCAAACGCGCTGCCAGCACGGCAGTCGCGCCCTTCAAGGCGTCGAGCGCGAGCGTCAAAAGCCCGGCCCATTTCCCCGCGCGTCGCGTCACGTTCGTCGCGCCCGTCCCGCCCGACCCCGTCTCGCGCACGTCGCCGCCGCCGCGCAGCTTCACGATCAAGAACCCGAACGGGATCGAGCCGAGCATGTATGCAAACAGCAAGACGAAGGCGCGAAGCATCCGACAGACTCCACAAGGCGTTTGAAGGACTTGGAGCGCGAACATCGAATATAACAAGCCTTTTAAGAGTGCTACAAGGACGGAAGGCGCGCGAAACGCCCGCGCCGCCGTGAATTCGACACTCAATCGAAAGCCTTATGCGCGTCGTACACTAGAGCGCGGCTTCGTTTATGCCCTCGATGTCGAAGAGATCTCCGGCGTCGATGGCAGTGCCGGACTCCCCATCGCGTGCCTTCTCTTCGACCTTTGCGCGCACCGTTGCCACATTCTGCGACGAGTATGCGAGATTGTTCACGACTCTCTACTTATTTTGAAAAAGATGTTCGAGCGAACCGCCGTATCGAAGCCGTGAGGATAGAATTGGGACTATGCGGAGCAAAATTAAACTACAGGCTGAAATGGATTCAACCCTTAACCCTTTGAATTACGATGCCCCCAATTCAATCAGATCAAACGCCGGCGCAGAAGATCGAGCGCGGCTTGCGACGCGCGCCAGCGAATCAAGTGACGGTCGCCGGGAAGCATAAGGCGTCGGTGCTCTGTGTGCGCGTCGTCGGCGAGTGCGATGAAGACGAGGCCGACGGGCTTCTCCGATGTGCCGCCGCCGGGGCCTGCGATGCCTGTGACGGCGAGGCCGAAGTCTGTCTCGGCCAGAGCCTTCACGCCCTCGGCCATCTCTTCGGCGATCTCCGCCGAGACTGCGCCGTATTCTTCGATTACCTTTGCGGGCACGCCGAGCAGACGTGTCTTCGCCTCGTTCGAGTACGTGACGACGCCTTCCGTGAAGTACGAAGACGAGCCGGGGACTTCCGTGAGACGGTGCGCGATGAGTCCGCCCGTGCAACTCTCTGCGACGGCGAGCGTGAAGCCGCCGACGGCGAGACGGAGTCCGACGACCTCCTCCATCGTCTCGCCACGGAAGGCGAAGACGGAATCTCCGAGACGGTCTTCGATCTGGCCGGAGAGACCGTCGAGCAGAAGTTCCGCCTCCTGCTCGGTCTTGCCCTGCGCCGTCAGGTGAATCTCTATCTCGGTGCTGTTAAAGAGAATCGTCGTCTGCGGATTCTTGTATTGCGTGTAGACGGGCGCGATGCGCTCGTCTACCGCCGACTCGCCCATGCCCGCCACGCGGAGCACTCGACGAACGACGCGCACGTCGCCCGCACGCCCCGCGAGTTTCACAAGCACGTGCGACTCGAACATAGGCTTTAACTCGCGCGGCGGGCCCGGTAGAAGGACGACTGCGCGCGAGTCTTGCTCGATGTACATTCCGGGCGCGGTGCCGTTCGGATTGGGCAAGACTTCCGCGCCCTCGATAATCATCGCCTGCCGCGCGTTGATGTCCGGCATCTTGCGACCCCAGCGCAGGAATTTCGCCTTGATGTCGTCAAGCACTTCGTCGTCGAGAAGAAGTCTTCGCCCGAGCGCGCGGGCCGCGATCTTGCGCGTGATGTCGTCTTCGGTGGGCCCGAGTCCGCCCGTTACGACGACGATGCCCGAACGCTTCAAGGCGTCGCGTATCGTCTCTTCGAGCCTTGCGTCGTCGTCGCCGACGATTGTTTTGAGTCTGACTTCGACGCCGACCGAGTTGAGCCTGTCGGTCAGCCAGAGGCTGTTCGTGTCCGTGCGTAAAGGCGTCAGCAGTTCGGAGCCGACAGCGATGATTTCGGCGGTCAACATGAGCGCGATTGTAACCCGTGCGGCGGTCGGAGAAGCAGACCAATCGCTCCTTCAAGGATAGAGTTAAAAAAACAGAACGCGGCGGCCCCATCGAAGCTCGCCGCGTTCTCGACTGCCTTTTGAGACTCTACGCAGTCTTCTTCTCTTCCTCGTAAACGTCGCGCAGAACGTCGGAGATCGGCGGCGGCATCGGCGGCGCGGGCGCGGGCGTCTGTCGCTTGCCTGAGAGCGTGTGCAGGCTCTTCTCTTCGGCCCTGCGCGCGGTCGCGGCTGCGGCGATTTCCCCCTGCGGAGCGTTGCGGAGTTGCCCGCGGCTCTCTTCGAGCATGGCGGCGGCGCGGACGCGGCGCGCGCGCTCAAGGCTTCGGATAGCAGCCATCGTCTGCGGCGCTTCGGTCGGCTCGCGCTCGATGCGGCGGAGCACTTCGACGTAGCGGCGAAGCTCAGGCGAAGGCTGGTAGCGCGAGTGCTCGTCGCCGTGCTCGTTTTCGAGGACGTAAGACAAATGCTCAGCAGCCGCCTCGTTCTCGCCCGCGCGGTTGTAGAGCGCGCCGAGGGTGAAATAGACGAGCGGCGGCGGGTCTGGCATCAGGTGCATGACGCGCTCGCCCTCGGCAATGACGTTGTTGATCTCGAAGCCGTACCAGCGCTTCTCCTCGTCGCGCAGGATTTCGTTGGCCGAGATGTAGAAGTCGAAGATGTTTTTGATGTCCTGCTGCTCGGAGCGCTGCACCGCGCGCCAGACGAAATAGACGACAGTCGCGAAGAAGAATATGACGGTCAGTGGTATGCCCATCACGCCGAGCATAGCCATGATGATGACGATGGCGACCAGACGCTGTACCGTTTCTTGCCCCTTAGCCATAAAGTGAAAGTGATGAGTGATAAGTGATGAGTGATGAGTGATAAGAAACTGCTGCTCTGTCTTATCACTTATCACTCATCACTTATCGCTCTCCCTGATTCTTTCCCTGATCTTCTCGCCCGCCTGCGTCGTCGAAAGCTCGCCGCCGAGGTCGCGCGTCGTCTCGCCGTCGGCGACGCACTCGCGAACCGCGCGCTCGATTGACTGCGCCGCGTCGGCGCGACCCAAGTATTCTAGCATCAGCGCCGCACTGAGGATAGCCCCTGCCGGATTCGCCTCGGATTTGCCCGCGAGCGGAGGCGCGCTCCCGTGCACAGGCTCGAAGAGCGAGACTTTTCCGGGGTGAATGTTGCCGGAAGCGGCGAGTCCGAGTCCGCCCTGCAAAGCCGCGCCCAAGTCCGTCAGAATGTCGCCGAAGAGGTTGTTCGTGACGACGACATCGTATTGCTGAGGGTTCAAGACCATGAACATCGCCGTCGCGTCAACGTACTGGTGGTTCGCTTCGATGCCGGGGTAACGCGCCGCCATCTCTTTGAAGACGCGCTGCCAGAGGTCGCCGCCAAAGCGCTGCACGTTCGACTTGTCCGCCATCGTCACGCGCTTTCTCCCTCGCTCGCGCGCGTACTCGAACGCCGCGACGACGATGCGCTCGACGCCTTTGCGCGTGTTGAACTCTTCCTGAGTCGCGATCTCGTCGGGCGTGCCGCGCTTCAGGAATCCGCCCGCGCCGCTGTAGGCGCCTTCTGTGTTCTCGCGAAAGACGACGAAGTCGATCTCTTCGGGCGCGCGTCCGCGCAAAGGCGTCAGGCGCTCGTGCAGAAGGCGCACGGGGCGCAGGTTGATGTAGAGGTCTAGGCCGCGGCGCATTCCGAGCAGAATGTCTTCGGCGTGCTTGTTCGACGGCACGCGCGGGTCGCCGAACGCGCCCGCGAGTATCGCGTCGAACTCGCGCGAAAGCATTTCGAGTGAGCCGTCGGGCAGAGTCACGCCCTCGTTTAGAAACTTGTCCGCGCCCCAGTCGAAGTGCACAAGCTCAAGCACGACGCCGTGCGTCTCGCGCACTCGTTCGAGCACGGCAACAGCTTCGCCAATCACCTCAGTCCCGATGCCGTCGCCGGGCACGACCGCGATTCGTTTCACTTTTCTTTCCATCAATCTTCCGTATGCAATCAGCCGCCCGGATTTTTTGGCGACTCAGTTTAATTTATCAGTCGCTCGGAACCCGCTTCTCTAAAACGGCACGCACAGAACGGGCACGCGCGTGCCGCGCAAGACCTTCTCGGCGGTCGAGCCGAAGAGAAGTTCTTCGGACGGCGACGAGCGGCCACGCACGCCCATTACAATCATCGGCAGGTCGAGGTCGCGCGCGATCTTCAGAATCTCGACGAAGGGATTGCCGACGACGATCATTCGTTCGATCTCTACACCGCCCGTCTCCAAGCCTTCGAGTGCGCTGTCAAAGCTCGTCTCGGACTGCCCGCGCAGCTTCGCCGTGATGTCGTCGGACGAACCCATCCCCGCAGCGACCGCATCCTCGATGAAATCTTTGTCAATCACGTGCAGCAGCGTAAGGTCGCCGTCCGGCGCGGCGATGCCGAGCGCGACGCGCACGGCGTTTATCGAAGTCGCGGAGAAGTCAACGGGGACGAGTATGTCTGTCGCTTTCAACATAACGAGAATCTCTTTCCGCGAGGGTCGGGGCCTGGGAGAAATTCGCCTGCTCTGCCTGTGAAAGATTCATCTTCTTTGAAAGTCCGCGGGCCGACGCGTGTCCACGTCGCCGTCCTGTTTCAACTTGTCTTCGATGCGCGGCAGGCTCGCGATCACAGAGTCGCCGACTGCCTTGAGGCTCGCGGGTGAAACCTTGTCGAGCGTGTCTTCGCGCGTGTGCCAGAAAGGGTAGGTGCTCAGTTGAATGATGTCGGCGGAAGGGACGCCCGCTTGCAGGAAGGGAGCGTGGTCGTCGCCGCCGACGCCCTCGGCGCGCTCGACGAACTGCTTTGAGTAGCCGATCTCGCGCGCGGTCTTCCAGATGATGTCAACGAGCCACGGCGTGCTCATGTCGTCGCGACCGAGATCGAGCTTCGTGTAACCCATCATGTCGAGGAGTATGAGCGCGCGCGCTTTTTTAAGTTGGCCGCTCGCGCGCAACTGCTCGACGTAGTGGCGGCTACCGTAAGTGTTATCGGGAGCGTCTGTCTTGCCGCACTCGTCCCACTCGCGGCAGAAAGCCTCTTCGCCGTCGAAGAAGACGAAGCGGTATGTGAAATGATGCGGCGCGTGCGATGCGGCGAGCGTGTCGGCGATCTCGATGAGCGCGCCGGTCGATGAGCCGCCGTCGTTCGCGCCGACGAAGGTGAAATCCTTGAAGGGCTTTGTGTCGTAATGGCTGGCGATGATTATCGCGTCATCGCTCTCGCCTTTTAGCTCGGAGACGATGTTGACCATCTTCACCTTGCCCGCGGGTGTGTCGGCAGTCCATTCGTCGCGGCTCGCGTTCGGGAGGTGCTCGATTATGTAGCTGCGCGCACGCTCAATCGCCTTCGAGCCTGCGGGGTGCGGCCCGAACTCGACGAGTTGTTTGACGTGTCCGAACGCTCGCTCGCCGCTGAACGGCGTCGCGCCGCCGCCTTGCTTCGCCTGAGCGCACGCCGCCGCCAACTGAACCAGCAGCGATACGACGAGCAGCGAAACCGCAACGAACGGGCCGCCGAGTGTCGGCACGAAAGCAGGCCGGCTCCCGGCGTCGGCGCGCTGGCGGCCCGTCATGCTTTTGCGATTCGTGAGCATGGATGATCCGGTGTCCTGTTGCGCCGGCGTGCCGCCCGGTGGCGGCGCGAAGACACGAGGCGCGGCCCTTCAGGTTGATTCTTTAGCGCCTTCGCCGTCGGCCAGCGGTGATTCTTTCTTTTCGTCCGCGGGTCGCCGTCGCTCGCGCTCGCTCTGCGAGAGCTTGCGCCCGCGGACTGCGAGCAGTTCGAGTCCCTTGCCGAAGAGATCGAACGGAATGTCAACGACGCGCACGAGCGTCTCGTACGCCATGTCCGCCTCGATCCCAACGAGCGTCGCGAACTTCTTTTTGAGTGGCATTTGCCGGAACTCTTCGCGCAAATCCTTCGACGCCTCTTCGGTCGTCTCCGCGCGCTCGGTCGATGGGACGGGGCGGAGCACAAGATCTCCGCCGCGCTCGACCTTCGCCTGACACGCGAGCCTTTCGCCCGCGGCGAGCCTCTCGTCGCTCAGGCGCTTGCGCTCCGCGTCAGTCAGACCCGAAAGCAGCGTCGCGCCCTCGACGACGACGACCGCGCACGTGTCGCACTCGCCGCGACCCTCGCACTCGGCGGGCAGACGCACGCCCAGACGCTTCGCCGCGTCCCAAAGGTAAGTGCCCTCGGCGACAATCCCTGCGCGGCCCTCGCCGTCTGTCTTCCACTCGACGTTGACGCTCATACGACTCCTCACGCTCGACCGAAACTCGAATTGTAATCCGGGAAGATGTGTGAAAAGTACACCAAGGGGCAGGTAAAAGTAAAAGAGGGTTTTGGGTTTTAGGTGTCGGGTGTTGATGTTAAGACTTGCGTGCGGCGCGTGCGACTGAAATCCAGCACCCGAAACCCAAAACCTAACACCTGCTTCTGCTTTTCATTGGGTGTTCGGCGCGGAGGCGAAGCGTATGCGCGGCTCGGCGGTGGACTCTTCCGTGGGCGCGTCCTTGCCGCGCTGGCACTCGGCGCAGACGCCGAAGATTCGCAGAGAGTGCTGAGTCGGGCGGAACTTGTGCTTGGCGACGATGGCGTCCTGTATAGCTTCAAGTTCGGCGGAGTAGAACTCAATCGTCTTTCCGCATTCGGTGCAGATCAGGTGGTCGTGGTGCGGGTGCTTGTAGTTGTGCTCGTAGCGCGTGCGACCGTCGCCGAAGCGAACCTCGCGGGCGAGTCCCGCCTCGACCAGAAGCTTGAGCGTGCGATAGACGGTCGTGTGGCCGACGCTTGGGTCTTCATCTTTGACTAGCTGGTAGAGGTCTTCGCTCGAAAGGTGTTTCTCGGTTCGCAGGAATACGTCGAGTATGAGGTCGCGCTGCGCCGTGCGCTTCAGGCCCGCGTGCTGTATGTGCCGGTGGAAAATTTCCTTCTCTTCAGTCATCCGTCTCTTCCGTCTGTGGTACGGTTTTGGATGCATCTTAACACACGAAGACAGCGGGCGGTGAGCGCCGAATTTTGAAGGCGCGCGGGCGTCGTGCTATCTTCTCGCACAAGTGCCGGGGTGGCGAAATGGCAGACGCAACGGACTTGAATTGTTTGAGCACGCGTGCGGGAAACCTACGCGTGAATGGAGTCAAAGTCGGCGAACCCTTAACAGTCAGGCTGATGGCAACGCCGAGCTAAGGCCGGCCAAGCGATAATGAGTCGGCAAAGTGTAGAGACGAGACGGCTCCCTCCTAAACGTCTTCGACGGCGCATGGAGAAGGCATCGTCCAGACCACGAACCGCGAAGGGTCGCGGGCGGCGAAAGTCGTAGTGGTAAGAAAATCCGTTGTCCGTAAGGACGTGCGGGTTCGAGTCCCGCCCCCGGTATTTTCATTCTCCGTTCAAGGGTGCACGGGGTTCGTCACGTCGAGGACTACTCGCCAAGCGCCGCGCTGACGTTTCCAGATTCTCAAGTAGTTGCCCTGCTCGACCGGCTTCTCATCCGATGGCTTCGACTTCGACTCGTATGTGCCGTATGAGTAGCCGAGGTCGCCCGAACGTGCCGCGCCCGCGCCTGCAATCTTCCACGTCAAGACTTCGGCCTTACCTTCCAGAGCCTTGCGCGCCGCTTCCCTGCCGACGAACGGAAAGTTGTTTTGGCGGTAGAGCCTGAAAGCCTCGTCCGCGTGCGCGACAAGAGCGAAGGCCGAACCCTTCGACGCGGAGTCGTTCGCGAGCGAGCGCTCGGCGTCGAGTAATGAGACGCGGGCCGCGTCGGCGTCGAGGCTGGCGCGGGCAGCGTCCTTCCGAAGCGAGGCCGGGTATTGCAGCGCGGTCTCGGCGGTGACGGGCGCAACGTGGCTCACGCCCAGATCGAGTATGAATTTGAAAGAGCCGTCGGGCTGCCTGCGCCAGACGGTCGCGAAGTGGCCCGTGCTCGCGGGCGTCTTGTCCGCCGCGTTCTCTCGGAACTCGTATGGGCCCGTCGTCCAGCCCAGATCGCCCGCGCTCGAAACGTCGGCGTAGGTCGGCCACCATGTCAGGAGGCCCTTCGGCGCTGGTGTGATCTGCGTCCAAGTCTCGATAGCGTTGACGGGCGCGCGCCTGAAGACGATGCCGTCGGGCGCGGCGAAGCGTAGGAACGCCTCTTTCATCCCGTGCTCGATTGAGTAGAGCGCGAAGGCGTGTTCCGCCTCGACGACGGGCGCAAGCGACTTCGGAAAATTCTTGTCGCCCACTGGCAGCGTCGGGAGTTGCGCAGACGCGCTCGACGCGAGCAGGACGGCGAGAAGAAAAGCAAACGGCGCGACGAAGCGACTCACGCCGCGCGTGCTTTCGAGAATCACGCAGACGACCCGCGGCTTGAACCTGTCGCGTTTCGGCAGACGCTTTGCTTTCGTCGATTGCATAGGCTTTCTACGGCCTTCGGACATCTTCTCCGTCTCCGGCGGCTCAGTACTTCGGCACGCTCCGGTCAACCTCGTCCGACCATGCGGTGATGCCGCCCTTGAGATTGACGAGTTTTCCTTTGAAGCCTGAGCGCGTCAGCGCCTCGATTGCGCGTGCGCTGCGTACGCCGCCCTTGCAGTGAACGACCGTCTCTCGTGTTTCGTCAATCTCGCTGGCGCGGCCGACGACCTGCGCGAGCGGGATCAACTTCGCTTCGGGTATGCGCGCGATCTCGTACTCGTTCGGCTCGCGCACGTCGATGATTTGAATGTCGTCGCCGCGGTCGAGCCGCTGCTTCAGTTCAGTCGCCGTTATCTCTTCCATCGGTCGCGTCTCCTCCGTCTTGTCGGTTGAAGTTTGTATCGGCGCGGGTCGAAGGCCGCAGAACTCCTCGTAGTCAATCAACTCTTTAATAGTCGGATGCTCGCCGCACACGGGGCACTCCGGGTCTTTCCGCAGCTTCAACTCGCGGAAGCGCAGCTTCCACGCGTCGAACAGAAGCAGGCGATTGATGAGCGGCTCGCCTCCGCCGAGTATGAGCTTGATCGCCTCGTTCGCCTGAATCGCGCCGACTATGCCGGGCAGCACGCCGAGCACGCCGCCCTCCGCGCAAGAAGGCACGAGTCCCGGCGGCGGCGGCTCAGGATACAGGCAGCGATAGCAAGCGCCCTTCGCCGCCCAGAACACGCTCGCCTGCCCCTCGAAACGGAAGATCGAGCCGTAAACGTTCGGCTTGCCCGCGAGCACGCACGCGTCGTTGACGAGGTAACGCGTAGGGAAGTTGTCCGTGCCGTCAACGACCATGTCGTAGTCGCGAAACAACTCCAAAGCGTTCTCGCTCGTCAGCCGAGTCTCGTAAGCCTCGATCTTCACGTTCGGGTTGATGTCGTTCAGGCGGTCGCGCGCCGACTCGATCTTCGGTCGGCCAACGTCCTTCGTGCCGTGTACGATCTGACGCTGCAAGTTCGACGCATCGACAACGTCGAAGTCAACGACGCCGAGCGTGCCGACGCCCGCCGCCGCCAGATACATCCCCGTCGGCGCGCCAAGCCCGCCCGTCCCGATCATCAGAACGCGCGCGGCCTTCAGGCGTCGCTGCCCCTCCATGCCGACCTCCGGCATGATCAGGTGACGGCTGTAACGCGCGATCTCTTCGTTCGTCAAAGCAGGCAAAGAGGACGCGTCCGCCTCGACGGCTGACGACGCGGCTTTCGACGAAACGACTTTCACATCTTCCCGCGTGCCCGCCTCGTGCTCAGTCGCCGCGCCGCCCGCAATCGCCGGCACAATCGAGATCGTGTCGCCGTCCTTCACAGGCGTCTCAAGCCTCTGCCCGTGCCGTATGTCGTCGTCGTTGACATACACGTTGACGAAATTCCTGAGCGCGCCCTGCTCGCCGTAAAGGTGACGCCGCAACTCCGCGTGCTCGCCCGTCACCTTGTCCAAAGCCTCGCCCACAGTCCGCGCGTCAACCGCGATCTCCGCCTTGTCGCCCGCGAACTGCCTGAGCGCCGTCGGTATGAAAACTGTCACTGCCATTCTTAATCACTCCCTTGCCGTTTCACGTACGCCATTCTGCTATTGTTTAGTATCCGGCTCAACATCGTCGCCCACTACGACCTCCTCCTCGTTGAACCGCGAGTGGTCGGCCTCAAGCTCCCACGAGCGAAAATCAACTGCCTTCCCTTCTATCACCGAGACGACGACGTAGGACATCGTAGGCCAGGGCGCGAGATGTTCGAGGTCGAACTGCGAGGGCACTGCGGGGTGATCCGGGTGCGAATGATAGTTGCCGACCACTCCGAGGCCGCGCGCGGCGTGGAGGCGTTCGGCCTTCGCGTATTCGAGCGGCTCGATTGCCATGCGGTGAAATCGCTCGCCCTCTTCAAACGTGTTCTCGACCCTGTACGTCTCCGACACGACGCGCGTTTGCCCGCCGCCTTCGATGCGACCGATTAGCAGGCCGCAACATTCGTGCGGATACGACTCTTCCGCGTGCCGCCTGATCTCCCCGACGAGTTGCGCGTCAAGCTTTAACATTACGACTCGCCCCGGAATATTTCATCACAACTCGCCCCAGAAATCTTCGCTCAGGTAGCGACCGCCGCCGTCGCAAAGCAACGTGACGACGACCGAGCCGGGCGGCAAGCGTCGCGCGTAACGCAGCGCGGCGAGGACGTTCGCGCCGGACGAGACGCCTACGAAGACGCCTTCTTCGCGCGCGAGACGGCGAGCCATCTCCTGCGCGTCTTCGGTCGAGACTTCGACGCGTTCGTCGGCGAGCGCGGGGTCGAATATGCCGGGCACTATCGAAGTCTCGACGTGTCGCATCCCTTCGAGTCCGTGGAGCGGCGAGTCGGGCTGCATCAGAACGGCCTTCAATTCGGGCTTCAGTTCGCGCAAGCGCCTGACCGTGCCCGTGAACGTGCCCGACGTTCCGACACCCGCGAGGAAGTGCGTCACACGCCCCGCCGTCTGCTCCCAGATTTCGGGAGCGGTTGCGTCGTAGTGCGCGCGCCAGTTCGCGGGGTTGTCGTACTGGTTCGCGTAAAAATATTTCTCCGGCTCTTCCGACGCGAGCCGTTGCGCGAGACGCTGCGGCGCGTCGAAGCCTTCGCGCGGGTCTGTCTCGATCACCTCCGCGCCGTAGCTTTTGAGAATGCGCTTGCGCTCGACGTTGGCGTTCGCGGGCAGGCACAGCCGGACGCGATAACCGCGCGCCGCGCCGATCATCGCGTAGGCGATGCCCGTGTTCCCGCTCGTCGCGTCGAGAATGACACGCTCGCGCGTGAGCGCGCCGCTTCGCTCGCCGTCGAGGATCATCGAGAGGGCTGCGCGGTCTTTGACGGAGCCGCCGGGGTTGAGATGCTCGGCCTTCGCGAACAACTCGACGCCGCGCGGTAGCTCCGACGCGAGACGCGGAAGGCTCAGTAGCGGCGTGCCGCCGATGTTCTCAAGCAGTCCCGTCAAACGTCCTCCGACTTTCTGCGACGCGCCCGCGCGTCCTTACTCGACTGAATCCAAAACTATTTCAAGTCTCTCTTCGACAAGTACCAGTCCGTGACTTCGTTCTTCGACTTGAAGTCATCCTCCATGCGCTTCGACGCATCGTCAATCGTCTGCGGCGGCGGGACGACGACCTTGTCGCCCTTCTGCCAGTTGGCGGGCGTTGCGCAGGCGTTGTCGTCGGCGGTCTGCAAGGCGTCGAGCGCGCGCAGCACTTCGTCAATGTTGCGCCCTAAGCTCATCGGATAGTAGATGAGCGCGCGAACCTTCTGATTCGGGTCGATGATGAAGACCGCGCGAACCGTGGCTGTGTCGGACGCAGACGGGTGAATGAGTCCGTACTTCTGCGCGACCTTCGTGTCGAGGTCTGCGACGACGGGGAAATCAATCCTGACGCCGAAGTGTCCTTCGATGTTTCTGATCCATGCGATGTGCGAGGGCACTGAGTCAACCGAGAGTCCGATGAGTTGCGCGCCCCGATTCTTGAACTCGTCGGAGCGACGCGCGAACTCTACGAACTCGGTCGTGCAGACCGGCGTGAAGTCGGCGGGGTGCGAGAAGAGTACGACCCACTTGCCTTTGAAGTCCGAGAGCTTAAGCATTCCTTGCGTTGACTTGGCCTCGAAGTCGGGCGCGGGGTCGTTGATGCGTGGCAAACTGGCCGGGGTTTCCTGTGTCGCTGCTGTGCTCATAACTCGACTCCTCTTTCGTTTTGAAGTTGAACGTTGAAATAGTTTCGGCTGTTCACATGACCGGGCGCGCGCGCGGCGTCCCGCCCAAATTCGCCTCTAATAGATTTCGGCTTGCCGCAAGCTTACACAAATCCGCGAGCATTTCAACTGCCGGATAGTGCTGCGGCGAGTTGAAACACGTCGCGGCCTTCCGCAGCCGCGAGCAACTCATACGATATAGTGCAAGTGCCGCCGCCTTTCGCTTAACTACTCGACAGACGCAGCACTTCTCTGCTGGCAATCGTCCCGGAAATCGGCTAAATAGGTTTGAGTAAACTATATTCCGACCCGCAAAGCTTGTGGCACGTTCGTTGCTTTTCGCATCTGTGACTGTCACCGAGCACGCGCGACAAGAGTTGTGAGGCGACACGCCCATTGGAGGAGGATTTCAAAGTGATGACGAAAAATAATAAGAGGTACACGCGGCGCGCGGCGAGCCTTCTGGTTTTACTCTCATTGATTTTAGGCTCGGTCGTACCGTCCTTCGCCGCCGTGCAGAGGCGACGCACGCGACGCAGGGCGCGAGTCGCACGCACGACCACGCCGCCCGTGCGCCGCTACACGGTCGCGGCAAATCAGATCATTCGCGTGCGGATGGATACGCCTTTGAACTCCGGCACGGCACGCGTCGGCGACCGCTTCTCCGCGAGCGTGACCGAGCCTGTGTACGGCGAGAGCGGCGTCGAGGTCGTCCCCGTCGGCAGCAAGGTCTGGGGCCGCGTCACGGTCGTCAACCGCGCGCAGAGGCGAAAGCCCGGCAGCATCTCCGTAAGCTTCTATCAGGTGGAGACTCCAAACCGCGCGCGCTACCTGATCAACGGCTCTTTGAGTAGCTTGCAGACCGATCAGGTGAACGCCGACAACGAGGGCACGGTCAAAGGGCGCAGCAACCGCAAGCGCGACGAGGTCTTCATCGGAGGCGGCGCGGCGGCGGGCGGACTCATCGGCGCGATAGCGGGCGGTGGCAAGGGTGCCGCAATCGGCGCGATCCTCGGCGGCGCTGCCGGGACAGGCGCTCGCGTCTACGAGAAGGAGAAGGAGGCCGATATCAAGTCCGGCACGGAGTTCGGCGTCATACTCAACCGCAGCGTCTCGCTGCCGGAGTACAAGGCGCAGTAAGTTTTAAGAGATCGGCAACCCTCGCGGCTGCCGGTATGCAGGAAGTCCGCTCGCGAAGGGGAGAGCGCGGTCGGGCTTCCTGCCAAAATTGAAAAGTCTTCTGAAAGGTTATCCGAGGGTTCGGTCGCCCCTGTCAGGACGTAAGCGAGCGACCGCAACAGGAGAGGCCCGGTGCGAAGGGGAGAGCGCACCGGGCTTCTCTTTTTTGCAAACTATTGGCTGTTAGCTGATGGCTTTTAGCTTTTTGTTTTGACGGCTGCGGCGACGGTCTGTTCTCTTCTGTAAACGACGCGACCGGCGACGATTGTCGCTATCGCCGCGCCTTGAAAAGTCCAGCCGTCGAAGGGCGTGTTGCGACTCTTGGATTTCGAGTTCGCGACTTGAAATGTCCAACGCATATCCGGGTCGAGAATCGTCACGTCGCCCCATGCACCCGTGCGGAGCGTGCCGCGGTCTTCGAGTCGGAAGATGCGGGCCGGATTCACCGCGAAGAGTTCGACGATCCGTTCGAGGTTGACGACGCCGCGATGCACGAGGCGTTCGAGCGCGAGCGCGACGGCGGTTTCGAGTCCCGTTATGCCGAAAGGCGCGTGGTCGTATTCGAGCGCCTTCTCGTCCGAGTGATGCGGCGCGTGGTCGGTCGCGATTGCATCGACGGTTCCGTCGGCGATTGCTTCGAGAATCGCCTCGACGTGCTCGCGACTTCTGAGCGGCGGGTTCATCTTCGTGTTCGTGTCGAAGCCATCGCAGGCCGCGTCGGTCAGCGTGAAGTGATGCGGCGCGACTTCGCAAGTCACCTGCGCGCCGCGCTCCTTTGCGCGCCTGACCGATTCGATTGCGCCGCGCGTCGAGACGTGCGCGAGGTGCAGTCGCGCGCCCGCAACCTCGGCGAGCGCGCAGTCGCGCATCGCGTCCGACTCTTCGGCGAGCGCCGGTATGCCTCGAAGTCCGAGGCGCAGAGACCACTCGCCCTCGTGCATCACACCGCCCGCGGCGAGCGTCTTGTCGTCGCAGTGATCCATCAACGTCAGGCCGAAGCCGCGCGCGTACTCAAGCGCCCGCCGCATCAGTCCCGAAGACGGCACGGGCCGCCCGTCGTCCGTGACGGCGACGATTCCTGCGCGCTTCATCTCGCCCATCTCTGCCAACTCTTCGCCCTTCGATCCCTTCGTTATCGCGCCGACCGGAAAGACGTTCGCGAGTCCGACCGTCTGCGATTGCTCGACGATGAAGCTCGTGACAGCCGGGTTATCGTTTACTGGATCGGTGTTCGGCATCGCGCAGACGGAAGTGTAGCCGCCCGCGACCGCGGCGGCTGCGCCCGATGCAATCGTCTCTTTGTACTCCTGCCCCGGCTCGCGCAGGTGCGTGTGCAGGTCAATGAAGCCGGGCGCGACGATGAGTCCCGTCGCGTCGAAGACCTCCGCGCCCTCCGGCCTCGACTCATTGCGACCGAGCAGAGCCGCGACGCGCCCGTCCTCTATGAAAACGTCCATGCCCGCGTTCACATTCTGCGTCGGGTCAATGACGTATCCGTTCGCGATTAGCAGTCTCATCGCTTTATGACTTCGAGTTGTCGGAGTGGGAGCCGCCGACCGTAACCGCGGCTCTGAGTGGTTCTGTCGAAGACTCGGCGGACTCAGCCGGCAGAGACTTCTTCGACGGCTCCGCCTCGTCCCTGATTCGCGTCGCCGGGTTCGAGCTTGAGGTGTTCGCGCCCGCGCCGCCGCCGAGCAGGTAGAGCACGGCCATTCGGACGGCGAGGCCGTTGGCGACCTGATCAAGTATGAGCGAGCGCGAGCCGTCGGCAACGTCGGAGGCGATCTCGATGCCGCGGTTCATCGGGCCGGGATGCATGACGATTGCGTCGGCTGCGGCGAGTTCGAGCCGCTTGCGAGTGAGGCCGAAGTGAACCGCGTACTCGCGTAAGCTTGGAAGGTACGCCTTGTCCTGCCGCTCGCGCTGTATTCTCAAGACCATCACAACGTCCGCGCCCTCGATTGCTTCCTCGATTCGACGCTCGACGCGCAGACGGCGTCCTTCGACGATTGTTGAGAACTCCGGCGGCGCGAGCGTCCCCGGCCCGGCGAGCGCGACCTCAGCGCCGAGCGTCGTCAGGAGATGAGCGTTCGAGCGCGCGACGCGCGAGTGAAGAAGGTCGCCGAGTATCGCGACCCTCAGACCTTCAAAGCTTCCCTTCTTCTGCCTGATTGTCAGCGCGTCGAGCAGAGCCTGCGTCGGGTGTTCGTGCGCGCCGTCTCCGGCGTTGACGACCGACGCGCGGCAGACGCGCGCGAGTTGGTGCGCAGCGCCCGCCGAAGGGTGGCGTATGACGATCAGATCGGGCGACATCGCTTCGAGGTTGCGCGCCGTGTCGAGCAGCGTCTCACCCTTTGTCACCGACGAAGACGACGAACTGATGTTGATTACGTCAGCCGAGAGCCGCTTGCCAGCGATCTCGAACGACGTGCGCGTGCGCGTGGAAGGCTCGAAAAAGAGGTTGATGACGGTGCGACCGCGGAGCGCCGGGACTTTCTTGATCTCGCGTTCGGATATTTCGCGAAACGTCTCGGCTGTGTCGAGTATGTGCGCTATCTCTCCGGCGCTCAGGCCGCGTATGCCGAGCAGGTGTCTCTGAGAAAGCTGTGCCTTCATCAAGCTGATCCCGAATCCGACCCGTCGCAAACGAAAAAGGCGGCCTCGTCTGGCCGCCTTCGCTATTCTTCCTCCGACGCCGGTCGCTCGACTATGGCGACCGCCTCCTCGCCGTCAACGTCGTCGAGCATGACCTTGATGATCTCGCTCTTTTTCGTCGGGACGAATTTGCCGACGAAGTCCGCCTGAATCGGAAGCTCCCGGTGCTCCTTGCCGCGGTCAATGAGTACGGCGAGTTGTACGCGGCGCGGCCTGCCGAAGTCAATCAACTGGTCGAGCGCCGCGCGTATGGTTCGGCCCGTGTAGAGCACGTCGTCAATGAGAAGGACGTTTCGCCCCTCGACATCACTAGGCAAGTCGGTTCTGTTGACGATGGGGTTCGCGCCGACGGTCGAGAGGTCGTCGCGGTAGAGCGTTATGTCGAGCACGCCGACGGGAGGTCGCTCGCCTTCGAGGTCTGCGATCTTGTCTGCGAGTCGGTTCGCGAGCGGCACGCCGCGGCGCTGTATGCCGACGAGGTAGAGGTGGCCCGCGCCGTGGTTCTCCTCTACGATCTCGGACGCGAGCCGCGCAAGCGCGCGGTTGATCCGCATCCCGTCCATGATTCGCGCTTTCTCGACGAACTCCATCGGCGCGGATACTAACACAGCCCGCTCCGCCGATGGAAGGTGTGATTATTACCATGAGTTTTCCGGTTCGGAATCCTCATGCTTCAAACTGTACGCGGAATGCTTATGCTTCCGTTATTAACCACCTGTATCTTACTGTTGGTTTAAGAAGTTTCGGTGGACTTATGGTGAGTGTACTACTTTCTGACAATAAACAACCTCACGCCGTTATTGAGGAATTTAATCACTTTAATTCTTTCATGGCTTCCGTAAACTCTGCCGGATTTATATTTATACCGAGTAGTCGCTTTATGCGCTCACGTGAGGGACGCAATCCCTTTGAGGTAAGAGATGCTACGGCTTTATGGATGCCCTGCCGCAGAAAAAATCTACGTTCTTCGGCATGTGATTTGACATAGCTTATGTATCTATTAGAAAGAGCTTTGCATAAATCCGAAAATCTACTGTAAGGTGGCTCGCTTAGTTTTAGACGACGTGTTACTTCTCGTAAAGACGGCGGAGGATTTTCTCTCAATGCTTTGCACAATCCTGCCCTCACATGCTTCCAGTTCACTTGTTTGTACCGATGCTTTTTATACCTATTGACTATTGCTTTAGTGAGATTAGGAAAGTGATCATATAGTGTCCCAGGATTTTTACAACCAATTCGTCTTGCTAACAGATTGAGGGATGGCGGCGGGTTTTCTGTTAGGGCAAGCTGTAATGTTTTTTCGGCACTTACAGGCTCTATTAGGGAGTAGTGCCTGGCTTTTATTTTGAAGTAGAGTTCTGGAAACCACTTCTTTAATCTCCCCCTCCCCCATCCACTTTTCTCCATAAAATCTTTAATTGAAGGCGGAGGAAATGTCGTCAGGGCTTTATGCAACTCAATATCCACTTCATCATGAGTTAATTTAGGGGGTGATAGTGTTGAAGATTTTGATCGATTATCTTCAAGCATTAGAGCCGGTCTTATATCTGTAGATGTTCGTTCTTCATCTAATGAGCCTTTCATAAAACTTAGTGGCGATATGCCTAGTTTGAAACACATGCCTAGAATAGATTCTAAAATAGGTAAGGTGTCACCTTTAAGCCACGACCGAAACTTTTGATGCCCCATGGGGAATTGAGTATTAAATGTGCTTATACTTCCCCAAGAATAAGTACGGACACAGTAATCCAATGACTTGGCGACATTAGATCGCGTAAGTGATAGACACTGCGATGAAGTTGCAAGTAGTTCCCCCACGGCTTTGGACTTCCAAAGTTGCCACTCCATTTCGTGATTTAGACCGCCTAGTATATTGGCATCCTTTCGTCTAACCTTCTCGCCTAAAAAGCCTAAGCACTTGGAGCAATATCCCGGCCTTGACCGCGCGCCAATGTGTAGGTGATGAGAGCCGCAGTGTGGGCAATTTTTGGTCAGAGGTTTCTCGTGCTTAGGGCATACGTCGATTAGATCTAATACCCATAGTAACAAGTCATAGCAACTCTCATTGCTTAAACGCTGCTCCTCGTAGCAATAAGGACACCAAGCGCGGTAGGCTCGTATTAATGAGTGACTGGTCAGAACTGCCGACCATGGCAGCAGCGTTAAATAATAAAGATCATCCTGCTTCGTAAGCTCCTGTATCACCTCCACAAAAGCGGTTGCTGTACGTCCAGTTCCATTTATCGGTCTATGAAAAAGACTGAATTGTGCTTTATGTGCTATTGCTTGATAGCCCTTGAGTAAGGGAGCTACTTCTTTCAGCAAAAGTTGATATGGCGTTATGAGGTGTTCCTGTGCTAAGCGTCCAATATAGCCAGTTAAACATTCGATTTCCGGGGTTCCAGCCCCTATAGGACTGAGATGATAAAGTCGGCTATTAGGCGGTAACCGGTAGGGATGCTGAACAAGCCTTCTATATGCTTTTACCTTTACAGGCTTTGCCATGGCTCAGCTTTAATACCTATATCGCTGCCCTTAAAATTTTCGTCCCACGATACTGGCTACGACGCCGCGCAAGCACATGACACAAATCAGCGAAATGTGCATAAAGGCTCGATTTGCTACATCCATGCCGCTCTGCAATTTTAAGAATTGAGGGCGGCGGAAACTCGGAAAGAGCAGCTACTAGAATCTCACGCAAGTTCTCCAAACGCTGCTTACGCACATCAGCTTGTTGCTTTGCAACCGCATGACAGAATTTAGGGGCATGTTTCTTAAGCGTTTTCACGTCACAATTTAACTGTTTAGCAATAGCAGTCAGGCTCGCTGATGCTGACACACTCCCTATTAAGCCTTTAAACATTTTACCGATGCGTTCCTCTCCCGTTATGAGTAAATTAGCTCGATAACTGGCATATCTCTTCACAATGGCTTTACATAATTTGGGGAATTTATAGCGTAAGGTATTTGAGGCTTGTCGCAACCGTCTCGCAATCCCCTCAAGCGAGGTGGGCGGTATTTCTTTAATGGCCGTAAGTAAAGCTCGTTGGATTTCAGGCTTGTTCGGTAGCTTTCGAGTTCGTGTAACAGTACTACTTATAGAATCTATGTCGGCAGGCAGTTCGGTTTCTAAATGCAACTGGCTTGCTGCAATGTCACCGCGTAGGAACTCTAAAATGTTTGCGTTAATGCGAAAACAAATCTTCAACAGTAGGCCCAGGCTAGGTATGCTTTTCCCTTTCACCCACTGCCATAGTGTTGTTTTATGGATCTGAAATTTTCGAGCAAGAAATGGTAGCCCTTCCTTACACCCACCGATTAGAGTGTTTAGCGATTTGATAATTCCTCTTCGTAAAGGGAAGCGTACTAAGGTTGGTGTGGCAGCAAGCAATTCACTTAGAGCTTGTGAAGACCAGATGTGCATGTCAATGTTACCAGCATTCTCAGCGCCCTCTTCATTCAACTCTGTTGTTTCGCCATCTCCGAACCACCGCAAGCATATAGAGCAATATCCAGGTCTAGAGCGTGAGGCCAACGGATAGAGCTGTTCTCTACAGTGTTTACAGGTGAGGCTCAATGGCCGCTGATGATGGGGACACATAGTCGTTGCTTTGAGTGACCATATCAGCGGCTCATATACTATCTTGCCCTTCGACCTCCAATCTTGGTAACAGACTGAGCACCAAGCTCGCGTCTTACGAAGCAATTGGGCGTGGGATAAGATGCCTCTATAAGGCAGCATTGTTAGATATGTTAGGTCTTCCCGTAGCGTGAGTGTTTGAAGTATTTGTACCCATTCTGAAGCACAAGTGCCCAACCCATTCATAGCCCCTGCTAAAGAACGGAACGCACCGGCAAAAATTCGGCAGGGATACTTCGATCTTAACGCTGCCCGCCGTAAATATTCTTTATCAGCATGTGGTGCAAGTTCGTGTCCGAACAATAGAGATACGGACAACTGATGCGCCCCTGCCACACGAGAAAGATATCCCGTTAAACTCTCCACTAACGGTGTTCCAATCCCCATAGGCTCAATACAATATAGACGGCTATGCGGCGGTAACACTGGTTGCCTGATAATAAACTTTGGGAAGGCAAACATTAATAATTCCTATCAGGCTGCCAAATCACCTTTGTCCGTTCCTCCAGTCGGATCACGTGTAGGGTTACGCTCGCCTACACGCCCGCGCCGCTTCGATCTTGAAGTTGTTTTACCTTCTCGTTTTGCCGAACTGCCCTTTATATGTTCACTATTTTTATCTAAGAGAGTTTGTATTATTTCGGCCCTATCTTCGCAAAAAGCGCTGTTGACTTCTTTCTCATCGGTCTCAATATTTCTTAGCACTACCGACGCTCTATTCTGTGCCAAGAATACGGTATGAGCGATGTGCTCTTCAGTCAGTGTTAGAGAATTAGAATCTGACAGTGCTAATTGATAAGCCTGCAAGAGCCAGTCGTAGAGATTACCAATACACCCAAGAGTACGGTCATAGAAAAATTCCCAGTGCTTTAATAGATCCGGCTCTTTTGGAAAAGGCATGTTGATCTGAAACGAGTACAATACTCCTTGAAAAATCTGCTTATCCTTCCCTTTCTTTGCGTACCTCCGAAAGTGAATTATCGAACTGCGTTTTATGAGTTGATCGCTTAGATCAATAAGACTTCTCATCTCATACGTTCCATAGAGGACATAGAGGCAATTTGTCATATTGGCGAGGGATTTTAGGCAATCCATATTATCCTGAATGGGCAATCCCCCAAGACCCAGTAATTGTTGCGCTTCGTCAAAGAACACGAAGTAAGGGTTCCTGTGCTTGAACGCCTGTTCGATAGCAAGCCTCAACTTACTTTGCTTAGCTTGCCTAGCAATCGTAAGTCGTCCACCTTCATTACGTTGTAGTGTTACGTCACCATAGATGGTCTTTTTCTCTATGAGCGGTTCTTCCATATTTAAAAGAAGC
This sequence comes from Pyrinomonadaceae bacterium, assembly GCA_035474235.1. Taxonomy (GTDB): domain Bacteria; phylum Acidobacteriota; class Blastocatellia; order Pyrinomonadales; family Pyrinomonadaceae; genus QHXN01. The sequence goes on along the minus strand of DATINM010000054.1, from coordinate 15,209 downwards.
CGCTCATAAATTGTTCCAAATGTCGGCCTCAGTTCATCCCGGCTAGGCACTTCAATCCCAACCACAGGGATTCTTCCCCGGTCTGATAGTTGATGCTGCGCCCATAGGTCTTCGAACTCAGCCTTAACAGTCCGACATAGGAAGGTTTTGCCTGCACCTGGAGGCCCGATTACAAATATCAGGCGTTTACCACCCGGATACTTGATGTTTCTGAGGAGGGTATCGAATGAGTCTTTAAGTACCGGATGTTCTACGGCATACTCGATGAAATATTTCTCCCAGTGTGTTCTGGGCTGATCTAATAAATTGCGCGGGAATCGATCATCGTCCTAGCGGCTCAAATTTCACCTCCTTCTTGTCCTCTTGAATGTAAGGAGTTTAGCCGGAACGATGTTTTGCTCTGGCTCATCGTCAAACCCAAGCCCTATCTCCTTGGCCTCGTTTCGATGATCCTTCACTACGTCTATGAGCTTCAATCTTTCCTTACGTGCAGTAATTTCCTTCGCCTCCTCATCAGCAAGGCGCTGCTGCTCTTCCCTCTCTGTCTCCTCCCTAGTTGAGTGGCAACGAGCAAGTTCCTCCAGCCTTACGTTAGCATTCTGATAATACGACCTTGAACGTTCGCGCTCCTCAATGCTAATGATTCGCATCAGCCTTATAGACTTACCGCGGAGCAGTGCCAAGACGCGCGCCCGTGCGAAGCATTCAATCCAGCGATTTTTGACATACGCATAAACGTGCGATACGTCATCAGGATCAAGATGCACTGGGACTTTTGTTCCAATAACCACCGGATCTCTAAACTCTCGACACTTGTACCAAGTACCAAACACTTTAATTCCTCTGGATTGCTGCACTTTTAGTGCGCCCCTCTTAACGGGGATCATTGTTTCTATCAAGAATATTTGGTCGTAATTTATGCTGTATGGAGATGGCGGATTAAATTTTTCCATCAGCTCGTTAAAAGCTTCCCGCGGGCTCTGTCCTAAGCTGGAATGCTCGCGCGTGTCATACTCTTCATAGAAGTATCTGTCTAACGCCTCATCTAATAACGGCAGCGTCCAAACTGCATGGGTATCAGGATCAACCTCTTTAGTAACCTGACGCGCCCTTTTCATAATCTTTGTGTTGCCAAGCAGGTTATGTAAGAGCTGTTTATTAAGTGTGTGAATAAATCGCTCTATAATTGACCCAAAGCGTGGCTTCGTAGGCGGTCGCCACTGAATGTCACAGTTATAGCGTGCTAGGAGTTTTTCGAAGTACTTACTGATAAATTCGCTGCCTCCGTCCACCACAATGCAATCAGGTAATCGCCCATGCCTTAGCACGCAATCTCTTATAACCATCATGCAAGAGACGCGGGACGGTTTTTCGAAGCTTTTATGACTGGCGAGCACCCGCCGTGTGCGGGAATCTATCAGCAGAGTGAGCCAAGCCTTTCTACGAAACTTTTTCTTCTTTATCCTCGAATGACGTAGCTTAACGTCCATCTCTGTGTGATCAAGGTGTGCATATTCCCAAGGTCTATCCCCATGAACCGGTGTTGTGTAATATCTATCATCAATAAATTCTGCCTGCTGGTAGGCAGCTTTGCTACCTTCCATTTTCTCCTTCTGCTCAGCGCCACCTCGACTTTTTATTGCAGCGTTAAATGTCTTCTGGGAGGGTGGCTGGATATTCTGCCCTTTACAAAAATTGCGAAATTGGCCGTATGCGATTGATTTAGTTAACCCAAGTTGCTAGTTATAAGTGTTGAAGACAGCTAAGTTATTGATTTTGCAGAAAAGCGTTCCGATGATGGCTTCAAACGAGAGCCTCGGTGGGTCGCTAAGCCCTTTGTTTTTAACCACGGTCTTCTCAATCTCGATAACTAGCAACTTGGGTTAGTTATCTGTTTTGGGTTTTCGACAGCAGTGGAGATGAAGTCGATCATCATCTGCCGTAAATTCGGATGGATTAGTGCTAGTCGATCTATCGTATTACCTTTCCGCTTTTTCGGCATAAGTCCAACTAAGCCATTACCGCACACGACTTCTGCCTTGAGGTATTCTGCAACCCAGTTTCTATGCTTACGAGCCTCGTTATCACTTTTCGCAACACGCTCGCCCGCTAATATTCTTTTTACGATTTCGTTTTTGGTTAAGGCTTCTAACATTTGTTCACGAGTCAGATGCTTTCTTACAGCAGCCTCGTAAGATTGATCATTTGAATTTACACTGGGCCGCAAGCGATAGTTTGTGACCTTTCCATCCCGAAGCAACGTTTCAAAGTGTCTCACTGCTATTACTGGATACTCCCCATCCAGATTCCTGAGCATCACCTCTGTTTTGCCGACGTTTATGAGTTCTAAAGGGGTGCCGTCTAGAATTATGTAGGTGCCACAAAGTAGGTCTGAGGCCCGTATGAGCCTGTCCATCCGCATGAGATCGTGCTCGGCTAGTCGGGTGAAAAACGTTGCTTCAGTTTGGTCTCGAAATAGAAGAACCTGATCCTCATCGCCCAACCACGCTGCGCTTAAATCTGTGTATATCTGCTTGGCAAGGATTAGGTCATAAACCTGCTCTCTTTGAACTTGGCCTGCGCGGTCGAGCAATTCGGCCAATGTGATACCTGGCGTCTCAGCTATCATGGAGGCGATCTGCATACTTATCGAGTCATCTGTATATTCTCCCAACCGGCGGTAGTAAGGAATAAAGAAATGTGCGTTTCTAAGAAGGACGGAGTTAATTTCTTTTGAGGAGTGTACATGAAAATACAACCCGAAAGCTTCTGCGTACTGCTCGCAGGGGGGAGCATGCCATTTACCACCATCATCCAAGAAATAGCGTTCCGTGTTCTTGCTAGCCAGCTCAATTAGATTGTCTTCGACTTTCCACTCTTCCCAGCCAGCTGACTTTTCCCGGATGACAAAAAAATCTGCGGTATAGACATGCCCTATATTTTTCCCCTTGTTTGACGTGTAGTTAATAATGAAAGAAGGCGGCTGATCCCAAACCTCGATTACATTTTCAGTGGGAAGACCTAAGACATCGCTTGGATATTCCATAAGGAGTATTGCAGCGAACTCTACACTACGGCTCTCAGCCTGAATCGTGTGCGCCATTTTTGTACTGCGGTTGAAATGGACTTTGACATTCCTTCCCCTACTCTGAACCCTACGCGCTGGTGGAGAGGTACGAATCCGTTCGATTTCTGCTTTCGCCGCTTCTGAAATATTTATGCGTTCACACCATTGCTCGAACTCTTCGCTATTTAGCATAGAAAGCCCTCCAATTCGCTTGTCCTTTAACAGACTTAGGGCAATATTGTAAAGAGGGCTTAAGCGCGTAAATATTGCAAGTAAAGACACTTATAGGCAAAATGGTAAACCAATGGTTTACCATTTTTAATGAAAAGTTGCTATTTTGCTGGGAATTTTAAAGATGGTTAGCTATTGAAACGCAAATTATGGGATTGCATTCTCACCAAAATTTTATTCTCTAGTCTAGAGAATTTACATTACCCCATCACCTCCGAGGACAAGAGTGCTTGCAGATAGGCTCAAACTTTTCTAGCATTCTCCCAAGCCCGGCAAGGTTCTCGAATGGTTCACTCATAGTTTCGACACCACACGATGGGCATCTTCCTAGAAGCGTTACCATTGTACAAATTTCCGTTGTCAGCTTGGTTGTAAATTCATAACCTATTAGCCGTAGTCCCTCAATCTCGGTCTCGATGCAACCACCATTGTGGGTAATTTGAAAATCGCATTTTCCCCCGAAAATTTGAGCTAAGGCAGATCGGAAGCGTTCGACACGGGACTTCCATTCCATATCTGTTTTCTCGTGTGCTGCCCTCGCTTCTGGACACCAATAGTACCAAGAAAGTATTGCTGCTACATGAAGGCCGGGTATTCGCTCGTCACTCATGACCCGCTCGCTCACCAGAGGTAAAACTGCAGCCAAAGCGCGAACGCCAAGAGGGAAGGTATGCCGATGACGAGTAGCAGCAGTAGCCACTGCCTGCGCCGGCGCTCCTTCGCAATTACCTCAAACGTGTATCCGGTTTCCTCAATATGACCCTGCGCCGTGACGCGCACACACACCTGCCTATTTTTGTGGTTGTTGAACGAGACGAGGTAGATGACGGCGACTGGCCAGAACAACACGAGAGTGATGAAGAAAAGTAAGTAGCTAAACCTTTCCCGCGGAGGTGAAAGGGTGATCGCACTTTCAGACTGCGATATAATTATGAACCCACTACGGCGATATGGCTCAATGGCCTGCTCTAATGCTGCTAACGTCTGTCTATCCATGAGGCGTTTCTTATCATCTCCGTTATGATTATTTAGTCGTCGGCAGACAGTTCTGATATTCTTTCGAGTGTTTCCGTCTTTGAAAAGTAATTGCCGCTGGTCATGCGTAACCGGGCACGACAATTCGGATGTTCCCTATCGCTGTGAGGCAAAGGAGTGTTTACCTCCCGGCGATAAAAGTTACCGAAAATAGCTTACGACTAATTAGTCGTAAGGACAAGCGCTCGCTCTCTTACCTTCTCTCATCAGGGGGAATATCCTGATGGGGAGGGCAAAACGGCAAGATCGGCACTACCCTAAAAGGCTCGGTGAAAAGCTTCTCGTCATCCGCACAGCTTTAGGTCTTTCACAGAACGGGATGATCAAGCGGTTGGGATCACCGGAGGGACTATTGGGAACCAGCATTTCGGCTTATGAGCGGGGAGTGCGTGAGCCTCCGCTTTTAGTGTTGCTCGAATATGCCCGTATCGCTGGAGTTTGTGTGGATTACCTACTTGATGATGAAATAAAACTTCCCAAGAAATTGCCGAGTGCGCCCCGGCATCAGAAGTATAAGCGCTCGCCCGTGAAGGTTATATGAAAAAGCGAAGCCGACAATTTAATAGTGTTCGTCGGCCTTCGCCTTCCATTAATACAGAGTGATGTCAACCTCGCCGGGCTTCTTAGTCTTGTCCCCGTAAAGTGCGGTCTGCGTTGCCTTGTTGTATGGCCTCCCCATGATATACATAGTCTTGTCGGGGAAAGCCTCTAGCAGCACGTCGCGCGTCGTCTCAAAGGTGAAGTTCCGGGCATCAGTCCGCACGTAGATAATCGCGTTTCGGCTGACTCCCTCCGCACAAGCCTTGAATACACTCTCAAGCAAGTGTTTGTAATCAACCTTCGATTCGAACTTGCGGCCCCACTGCTCTCCTGTCGCAGTGGGCAGTTCGGGTCCTCCAAGCATCCACAGGCGAAGCCATTGGTCATAAAAGTAATTGGTGACCCCGTAGTACGGTGGGGACGTAAACACCAAATCAAAGCGCTTGGCACCGCGCGCACGCCTCTGAGCAATCATCCTCTTCAGTGTCGCCGTGGAGTCGCCCAACTCGACATGCCCATAGGCCAACTCAGGGACTCCCTTCTTGTAGCGCCACTCAACTCTTGATCTTAAGAATGCAACCGGGTCGCGCTCAGGCGGATTCATCCTCCTCGCCTTCCACCAGCGAATGGAATAATTTGGGTCCATCGCTTTGCCTTGGCGCATCTGATTTGAAAGACACTGCACTCTCTTGCCGTGAAGGTTGACCAAGATGATTGCCATCAAAGTAGCGTCAACGCGGCTGTTCTCGTAATCAAGATTCTCGCGCGCCGCAATCAGGTATCTAAGTACATCCTCGCAGTAACAGACATGATAGAACTCCGGCATTCTATCTAGCTTTCTCTTCGTAACCCTGCGCGCAAGTTCCCCTATCTGGTCAACTCGATTAAGCACCCAATTCTTTGCCGCGGGGGCTAACTTCACCTTGCCGTAGAGCCAGCCGACTGGATGAATCTCAACCCCGTAACCGGTGCGCCCCATAGCGCACGCCGCGTAAATGCTCGAAGCACGACCGGCAAAAGGATCGAGCACGGCATCTCCCCGACGTGAATAACGCGCGACCACCTGAAACGCGAAGTCTAAAGGGAACATCGCGTAATAGGGACCAATCCCCGCCCACCTGCCTAATGCAGTGGCTTTCGTTAGAGTAGGGATTGCGGGTTGTATGATCGGGAGTCTTTCTACAACTCGCGGATCCATCACCATAGGCTACTCTCCGGTTTCCATAAGCTCACGGGCTAACTTCTCCAGAACCCGTGTGCCGTGACTGAGTGGAATTGCAGCCTCGCCATGCGCCAAGGATATAGGTACGAGGGCGTTCGGGTAGCGAGACGAGACGAGTGAATCAAACACGTTCAAAGCGTCAGCCAAGCGCGGAAATTGCGATGGCAGGGCTGTATCCAGCTTTCTATGGCCGGGCTCTAAGAAAGGAAGGGTCGCCACTATTTTCGCCCCGGACTTAGTGCGGTATAAGAGCTTCCTTCCGAAATATGTGGCGTCGCCGTATGGCTTCTTACCATCCGAAAAAATGACCTGCCTTTTTATGTACTGGTCGGTAAGAAGTAGCGCCGTCTGGTTGGGTATCGAGAAAGGCACCCGCCCCTTATCCGCGGCGTTACAGAGCTTTTCAAAATGCTCAACGAAGAAGCCCGACTTCTCCACACCGATGATGAGCATGTCGGTGCCGGTCGCCGCGCGTAACCTCTTGTTGAGCCTCTCAAGCTCCTCCGCTATGGCTTGGCTGATCCAAGCCGGCTGTCCGAACACGGCGAGCGGGCCGTCCATGATTACTGCGAGTCGCGCTAGGGCGTTCAGGTGCCCCCTCTGCTCCATCCCACGCAGGACGTGTACTAACCACAGGCGTTCCAAGACCTGCATGATTTCACCGAAAACCATGCCGTTAGAGCCTATTGGGTTGAAGCGCTCGTGAAACCTTAAAGCGTCCGTTGAATAGAGAGGGAGATTTGAAGGGCAGGGACAGGAATACATGTTAGTTCCCCGCTGGTAGGCACCGACGGGGGACATGCCGCACCCTTCCCCGTAAGGGCAGTTTTGGGAAGCATCGGGTTTGTGCTCCAACAAAACATGGTAGGTGTCGAGCAGGGTTTCGCCGGTCTCGAAAGCCCTCTGGTCTGCGAAAAGCTCAATTACCCCCCGCCGCAAAGACGCCGCCGGGCTGGTCTCTCCCTTGAAGGTAACGTTGCAGCCGGGCAGGACTGCGTCAACCGGATCTGTGGTTCTCGTCGTCCGAAACAGCTTAGGGTCAACCGGGCGCTGCGCGTCCAGCTCGTGCATCTTCTTCAAATCTAAGAGCACAGTAGCCACAGTCATGTAGGCTACTTCTGCCCCCGGATAGCCATTATCAACTGGGACTTCAGCGAGGCTCCCGTCTACTGAGATGACGTAATCGGGAATCCACCCTTTTGTCCGGGGTAGGTTTTCAGGAGTGACGAAGGTGCTACCGCTCACGTCGCCAGCACCGCTGCCTGTTAGTGGCGCTTCAACGATGTCGTATTTTCCGAGTAGGTCTCGAACACGCTTATTTTCGGTAAGCCTCCGTATCGGTGCGTAGGAGGCAAACTCTCCCTGATAAGGAGCCATCTGGTTATACCTCGAAGCGTTTGATTTGCACGGGTACAACAAATAGATTGCTCAGTGTCTTGACCCTCAAGAAACCCCGGTCTTGAGCCCTTCGGATTGATGACTCGAAGTCGGCGAAATCGTAATACTTACAAAGCTCCCTCGTCTCGTCCGTATTGTTGAGGTGTGCAATCAGGAAGTTAGCCGTGTTCTTCACGATGTTGCGCTGGATAGACGAGACCTCCTGAGTCGCATACACCAACCCGAGATGATACTTGCCGCCCTCCTTGGCAGTCTTCACCCAGATATTGGACAGGTCTTTCTCGCTCTCGGGCGGGAGGATTGTGTGCGCTTCTTCGACGTATATCAGGATGTCCGTAGGCAACTGTCCTTTTCGGAACATGTCCTGATTCTGACGGAAAATATATTCCATAAGGCGCGAGGCGTTAGCTCGGTTAATCTCCTCGTCGCCACTCGACTGGTCAATGATGACAAGCTTGCCCTCGACCAGCTCGTTATAGATGTCCTCGGCGTAGTCCCCAGCCGTGCGGGTGGTGTGCTGCGGCGTGACTTTCCCGATTTGGCGCGAGCCGTTCGGAAAATGGAACATAGCCAGAATCTTCTTCAGGTCGTCATCAGCCCAGCTATCGCCCTTACCCGAGTCGTCGTCAGTCTCCTCCTCATCAAGCCCAAAAGCGGCGTCGAGGTCATCAAACTCCTTCTCTTTCTTGGCGGCATACTTCTGCTCGAAGGTGCTGTAGCCGGACTTCTTGTCAATCATGAAATCGTAGAGGCGCTCGCAAATGAATGCCATCTGATCCCATGAAATGTTCCCGCTCTCAAGGAGTGCCGCAGCCTGCGCGTGTCCAGTGCTGTCAGCTCCGCTACTCTTCACCATCGCGTCACGTAGCGGTTTACCGAACAGGTTCTTTATGTCCGGCTTAATGCTGGCTGGAGCATCAAGTCCCGCTTTCTTGAGCAGTGCCCGGTAGCAAAGTACGCGACGCTTGTATCTGACCACCTCGCCTTTATCGTCATCATCCGGCTTCTTAAAAGTCACCTGCACGAAGTTACGAATGAACTTCACAGAGTCGCCAGCAAGAGCTTGGTCAATAATCTGCTTCCCTGTTTGAAGGTTATCTTCGAGGTAGAAATTAAGGAGCATCAAACGCCTTTGTGGATCGTTCGGATGCCCGGTGATTCCGTAGGTCACAACGTCGGCCGGATCGGCGTCACTGCGAGCGTCGCGCAGGTTCTTAATGGCTGCCGCGTTGCGCCCGGCTGAGGCGTCTTGAGTGTTTTCGTTCGCGTACTCGCCGTTGGCGTCGAAGACGAGCTGGCCGACGCGGAGCTTGCGCGGCTCCGGCTCGTACCTCAAATCGAACACCGCCTTGAGAATGATTTTAGTCGTATTCGACTTACCTGTTCTCGTCATGCCGAAGAGCGCAGTCTTTTGTCCGAGCAGGTCGGTGGGAGTAATGCTCACAGGGACTTCTGTGACTCCCTGAAATTCCCTGTTGGTAGAGGCGTATCGTACCTCGCCGATGTTTACCGTCACTTCGGCGTGGGTGTGGAGACGCTCCGGGTCTCTGTAATTGACGATGTGGGCGAGTGCGCGACCGTTCGGCTTGTAAACCTTTAGGCCGCGGTTCGGGTAGTAGTTCGACAAGTCCGAGCCGAAACGAAGGTTCAGTTTAGGACGCCCAACTTCGTCATTCCCGCCAGGCTCTAGGAAGAAAGTCCCGATAACACGGCACTTGACCCCGGCGAATGACAGTAGATTTTGAGTTACACCGTCCATCGCCTCCTGGTCATCCCAGTGGATGCTCGGATCGCCGCTCACCCTCTGGGCTACCTCGACACGGATACGCTCGGCTTCCGCCGCGTTGGGAAGCTGCGCGGCATCCATCACGCGCAGGAGCACGATGCTCGAATCTTCGAGTTTGTAGTCAATGGGTTTGTTAGGGTCTACGCGCGTGGCGATCAGGAAACTGAGGCTTGGAATGCCTCCTACCCTCATACGGTGGTTGTCGTGAATCTGAACAAGAGCCGACTCATAGGAGATTGAGTAAACATCGCCTACGTACTGGTCGAGTTGGATTAGTTCACCAAACACCCTCTGAGCTTCGGCGTTGAGAATAGATTGCTTGTCCGCCGCGAACACTTGTTCGAGTTGGGTAACCATCAAAAACTCCTAACGACGTGAGATTTCGCTTCCGCTTGTTCGATTCAACTTTTAAGCGTGAGTTCGGCGGGCTGGATTCCATCAACGGGGGCCGGGCGCTGATGACCGCCTGAAATCGGGCAGCATCATATCATTCCAGCGTTAAACACCCTAGAAAATTCGGAAAGGACTTCCGTTAACCAATCTGCTTAGTGAATAAGACCGGCCACCTTAATCAGAAGGAGTTTTATGCAGGAAATAACTAACAACATAATGAGTAGCAACCGGATAAAGCGGTCTTCCAAGCCGCGACTTTTGGAGAGACTGAACGGCAACTGGCGCATTTCGAGGAGACGCGGGAGGGGGCAATGCGGTAATCGCCCGGTCGGGGCAGACGAACTGATCGAGGGCCGTTCCGATGTTCAGGTACTAGGCGCGGATACGGCGCGCCATCTATATGAAGAACACGATAGAACCGCTGAACATGACCTGCTCAAAGTGATGAAGAACCGGGTGCTTTTCCCGAACGCGAGGCGGTGTTCAAGCTGATGTATCTAACGCTGAAGAATATTAGCAACCGGTGGATGATGCCGATCAAGAATCTGGAGCGAGGCGACGAACCGGTCCGCGATACTGTTCGATGGCTGGGTGCTAGTGGGTAGGTTCAGTTCAAACTCATTTACACAGACCGCTTATCCTTCACAGTTTACTGGGGAACCGAGGGCAAGTAAATCCTCTTCTGAGACATCCATAAAACTTTGCATTCGCCAAGTAGATTTATTAGCCTCTTAAATGTTTGTAAGTCAATCTCACTACCATTTCTTTTCAAGTGACTCCAGATTTCATCAGCGGTCGGAGGTTTGGGAGTGGAAAGTTTGATGATCTTTCCTATAGCCTCTTGCACTGAATCTATACCCATATCCTTCCTTGTTAAAAATTTTGTCACCTGCTTTCCTACAATAATAGGGAAGCGTCTTGGATCAACCGCATTGAGACCTAATTGTGTTAATTCCCCATCATTAACAAGTCCTAGCTCTACACATAACTGCACAGTATCTCTTATCGAATTTCGGGAGTAGTCTTGCCTTACTTTATCTTTCTCATCGCGCCAGTAATATACAAAATTTGTCGGCGAACGCTGATACATATACTCTTCAAGGGCCTCGACGCTTGTATGTTTCCCCTCGTTCGCATATTCAAGGGTGACCTGTATCTTGCGATATAATGTTCGTTCTCCAGGCATTCTGGGCTCCTAATTTAAGATGCTTAAGTAATACCGATACCGCTCAAATCTGTTAGCGGCGGAACGAATCTAAAGAGTGTGTTTTTAGCGTCTACTAATTCTTTAATCCAAGCATGAGCATCTTCTGGCTTTAACCTTTGATACTCTCTTAATTGAAGCACTACATTAGGTAGCGGCCTTAAGATTGATGTATAGATTTTGTCGGACTCCTGTAACTCCTTCCCTTTGAGTATAAAATTAGCTTCAATCTCACTGAAGCCGCGCCTTATATATATGCTAAAGGACAACATGGCCTCAGCCACTAATCTAAATCTCTCAATAAGATCATCATCCCAAATTTCGTCAGATTCTTTCTGTTTAGCCAGAATAGCACTTTTAACATCTCTAGATTTGCAGCCGCTTATACACTTATCCAGAGCAGTAGCGTACAGCTTTCGATTCTCGGCAGCTTTTCGTTTAACTTCTCTTACGGTGGTAACGAGCTGATAGGTAGCACGCTCAATATCCATTCTACGGCTCTGGAACTTGATTATATCGTTAAACCGATTGTTCCATACCCTCAAATTAAATTTAATATCCTCTGACGTTTCTTCGGCGCAATAATGAGTACCAAGTACCCTCAATTCTTTACTATTTAACGAAGATATTAGCCTCGAAATCTCATCTACATACTCAAGCTCAACAGGTGTTAAGAAAACCGTGCTGGAATCCCCGTTATTCTGGTCGCTAAGCCATGCCTCCCACTGACTCGGATCAATTTCTGGAAAGATTTTACAATTAGAACTCCATGGCTCGCCATTTAAACCAAAGAGCATTCTGGCGTTGCCTAAAGATGGCTTTAGTTTCTCAACAATCTCTGTTGTAAATGCCCAATCGTTTCTACGAAGGTCGGATGGGTCAACCCCAAGAGATCTCCTTTCATCTTCAGTTCTATTTATACGTATAGCTCGGCCAGGGCCATGGAAGCCCCGTCTACTTTTCAATGCGGATGGATATCTAACTTTACCTTGATCATTAAGCTCATCCCATATTCGACAAAAGAACTCTGCTAACTTGTCGAAGTAAATTGCGTTTAAGTAATTTGGCCTTTCCTGTTCCTTGAACTGCCCATCTTTTAGGACCGCATCCTTTGCCATTGTCCAGTCTAAGAGCAGTTTGCTAATGATCCGTTTAGTTCTTGCAATATTGTCCCCAAATAGGCTTTCATCACGCGTAAAGAAGGCTAGGTCGCTGGTAACCATTTGGCCCCCCTTACAGACATTTGCCTACGCAATTTTTCAGCAACTACTTCACTGTCAGGACCGAACGTTCGAATGGCCCAAGGATCGCCCACTGAACTGATGACCTCCTCGACATTAGTATGCATTAGACCGGTATCTATTAATCTATCTGGCACTATGCTCCACCACCTATGATCGACATCACTTAATTCATTGATTGATTCTTTAGCATCTCTTGCAATTCGATCTAGTTGCAACCATGGAACACCATGTAAGCCGCAGTCAGCCCCATTCTTATCGATTTCCTCCATCATTCTAGTTATCAAGAAATAGCTCATATTTGCAAGCTTCTTTTCAGGCACATGTTGAACATCTACTCCCCTTGAACTTCTTTCTACTTTATGCAGTTTACCCTTAGACACAATATTACGTACATACTCCCAAAGCTTGTCAGTATCAATCATTGGAAACATTGCTTTCAGGTGAGTAAAATCCTCTTTAGGAACCTCCAACACTATTTTTTGAGCTTTAATCAGATCACTTATTGAGGCCACAACAACTTTAAGAACCTCAAGTGATGCAAGCAAGCCAACTAAATAAAACAAGTAAGTAGGTCGCGCACTCCTCAAACTTTCCCGATCTATAAATGATGGCAAATTTGAAATCCATCCCTCATCAATTACACAACGCGTATTAGGATAAAAGATCGGCATAATAGAAAAATGGCTATGATCCTTCTCTAACACCCTGCACTTAGATACGACTGCTTTTGTGTTACTTCCTGGTATCAGCCACCTGTTCAACTCTTCCGGTTCTATGACATCAGGATTCCATATCGTGAGATTTAACCGATCCGAAGCAGACAAGAACGAGAAGGTATTACCAGCATCAGATGCTCTCGCTAGTTCCTGATAGAACTCTTTTAATCCACATTCGAGCCGGACTGAAATCTCGATGTGCTCTGTATCGAGGAGCAGAGAGCCATACTGCTGGAGCATCTTAATAATAGCATCTCGAATCTCTACATACTGCTCTATATCTACCGCAGCATAGTAAGAAAAATCCGGCCGATATAAGCAGCGATCCCATACAGCAAACCCAGCCGTTTTAATTTCAAACCTGCCGCTGGTTACTTCAAGGAGTTTAGCCTTAGCTCGCTCTAGGCTGTAGCCATGATGAACTAATTCATCGAAAAATAGTATTCGCTCACCTTTAAAAGCAGACCAGTCAAATTCCTCAATAGCTGCTGTTGATACTACCCTAACCCAAGGCCAGTTGAGCTTCGGCGCACCAATCTCCTGAATCAAGGCACGCATAACAGCAGTACCTTTTCTCTCACTACAAACGATTAAATCAATTTTCTCCCGTATGACAAGCTCTTCCATGAACGAGAGGAGTCGTCTTTCTATAGCTACATCTTGGTTCATGATCTACCTCCCCTAGTTATTGCATCTAGGTAGAACAGAACCTGCTCAGGCCCCTCGAACTCTGGAAATACACTCATGATCTCTTCAATTTTGGTTTGTAAATCTTCGCTCGATATATTTAGCCGTGCCTTTAACCTTCGCTTTAGCTTGTCGAGGGCATGAGTAGCTGTCTCTTTATATAGAGCTTGAAAAAATTCCTCAGCTCCCATTGGTATGTAAATGGCATGGCGCTCTTTCCAAACCTCTGTAGAGACCCGTCGTTCAACTCGATTTGATGGAGGAGCTACTATGTATGTGTTTTTTTCTAACTTTTCACTGCGCTTGGAAAGAATATTTCCGCTTTTATAGTAAAGCGCCCTTATATTCGGATCACTAAGTGAATAGCCAACAAAAACAAAAACTTTGGTTAGCAGTTCGCCCATAAGAACCTGGAACAGGGGACGTTCTGGATCCATTAAGTCTTCTTCACGAATTAAAGGGTTATCACTAAATGTCCCATGTAGGTGAATTATTGCAGTCTTTCCAGAGTCAAGAACATGGTCAAGATCTCGAAATTTTTGCTCGGTGATTATCTCGCCACTCTCTCCTAGTGCTTGCTTTAACAGATCATCCCAGTTAGTCGTGAAGATAGTTTTGATATTGAGCTTTGTAACCAAAGCCGCTAGAGCGATGTGCCCATCATGGAGTTGTGGGGTTTTACCATCGAATACGTTTTCAGCGAGAAATTCTTCCAATTCTCTCTGCCTAAAGCTAAGATTAGGCATCGCCCCTTCAGCTATAGCTTCCAGTGGGAATTTATCTGCAACATTTTTAAGCTCTTCAGTGAATACATGATCTAAGGGGTCATGGTACTGACTATAGAGTGATTTCCAGATAAGATTGAAAGCTAGAGTCTTACCCGAAATGCCACCGCTGGGTATGGACATCCCAGATCCTATGAGGAAGCTGAGCCGACCACGCATGAGCTGATTTGCTATTTGAGAAACGTGGGTGTCCCTATCAATCTCCCAATCATCTCGATCAGTAGCCATTATTATGCGACCTCTTTATACGGAAGATTTTTTTGCTGATGCCATCTCTCTGGATTTTGCAAGTATCCCCTTACTGAGTAAAGATCATCTCCTTTAAGGAGGTTAACTTCTTCAAGTACCCGCAAAACCGTCGTCATATTAGTCAGTGAATGGAGATGGATTTCGTTGCTCTGTAAAGAGGCGGAGCCACTCTGCTCTCGGTCAAATAAGACTAAAACCTCACTGACCACTCCGCCAACTTCTCTGAGCGTCTTGATAAAATTCAGTTTACTTCCCGCATCGGTAATAACGTCATCAACAAGTAGAACTTTCTCACCTTCTGAAATATTCCCTTCAATGAGATTCCTGATTCCATGTTCTTTTGCTGCTTTCCTAACGTACACCATAGGTATCGTCAGGTTATGAGCCAAGAAAGCTGCAAAAGGGATACCAGCAGTTTCGCCCCCAGCAACTACATCGATCCGAAGTCGCTTTTCCTTGAAGATTGTATGAGCGAATGCAGTAAACAGATTCATGAAGACAGTGTCCGATATGATCTGGCGGCAGTTAATATAAATGGGGCTATAGTTACCTGAAGCAAGTCTGAAGGGTTCTTGTAAATTTATCTTAATCGCTCCTCGCTCCCATAGCAGAAGAGCAGTAATCTCACCTATTCTTACGAAGACTTGCCTAG
>DATINM010000053.1:0-1599 GCA_035474235.1 Pyrinomonadaceae bacterium | reverse complement strand
GCGCGGCGTGTGCTACGCGACCGACGCTCGAAGGATTCCTCGACGCATGGTGCGAGCGCGACCGCCTGCGCGCCGCGCTGCTCGAATGGATGGAGCGGACGCCGCTCATCGTTACGCCGGTCGGCGCGGTCACGGCGTTCGAGCACGACGCGCCGCGCTCTTTCGTCGCCGGCGAAAAAAGGTTCGGACTCTTCCGTGCGTTCGGCCACGCGCAAGGCTGCAACGTCTTCGACCTCCCGGCCGCGAGCGTCCCCGCAGGTCTGACTCGCGAAGGCTTGCCCGTCGGCGTTCAAATCGTCGGGCGGCCCTTCGACGAGAGAACGGTCTTAGCCGCAGCGCGCGCCGTCGAAGCCGCGACGGGCGGCTGGCGGCCCCCGCGCCTCGCTCTTTCAAATGACTGACGCAATCCGTTATAGTTCGCGGCAACGTGCGAGCGGTTAGCTGGTACGGCCTTCGACGGGCAGGCAGAATGATTGCGGATCGTAGATTGCGGATTGATGATAATCGCGCTGTCTTCAAAATACGCAGTCCGAAGTCCGCTCTCCGCGACCCATCGCAACTCGCCTTTGAAAATCACGCGCCGCAACATCGCGCGTCTGTGGAGGTCATCATGGGAGTAGGAATCCTTTTCTTCTTCATGTTCATCGCGATTGCCGCGCTCGTCGTCGCCGCGAAGACGATCAAGATCGTGCCGCAGGCGACCGTCATGCTCATCGAGCGTCTGGGCCGCTTCAGCCGCGTGGCCGGAAGCGGCCTGAACGTCATCGTCCCTTTCCTCGACAAGCCGCGCGGCGTCTATTGGACGAACGTCCGACCGGGCCTCTCTTCGATTGACCTGCGCGAGCAGTACATCGATCTGCCGCCACAGCCCGTCATCACGCGCGACAACGTGACGATTCACGTTGACTCGGTTGTTTACTGGCAGATTACAGACCCCGTGCGCGCCGTCTATGAAGTCGCAGACCTCATCGGCGCAATCGTGCAGTTGACGATAACGGGCATGCGCGCCGTCATCGGCGATATGGACTTGGATCACACGCTCTCGCAGCGCGACCAGATCAACGCCAAGCTTCGCATCGGACTCGACGAGGCGACGGACAAGTGGGGCGTGAAGGTGACGCGCGTTGACGTGAAGAACATCTCGCCGCCGGAGGACGTGCGCGTCACGATGGAGAAGCAGATGACCGCCGAGCGCACGCGCCGCGCGCTCGTCCTGCAAGCAGAGGGCGACAAGCAGGCAGCAATCACACGCGCCGAAGGCGAGAAGCAGGCCGCCGTGACGCGCGCCGAGGGCGAGAAGCAGTCGGCCATACTCGCCGCCGAAGGCGCTGCCGCGGCGCGACTCCGCAACGCAGAGGCCGAAGCCGAAGCCATCGCGCAGGTCGCGCGCGTCATGCAAGACCACGGCAATCCGGCGCAGTATCTAATCACTCAGCGCTACATCGAAAGCCTCAAAGAGATGTCGCGCGGCAACAACTCGAAAGTCGTCTTCATGCCCGTCGAGACTTCGGCAATGCTTTCGAGCATCGGCGCAATCAAGGAGATGCTCTCCGAGACCAGCGACAAGAAGACCGACGGCGGACAGCAACTCCCGCCCGG
>DATINM010000052.1:0-2893 GCA_035474235.1 Pyrinomonadaceae bacterium | reverse complement strand
CGAACGGAAGGCTATCTTCGGGTTATGCTTGGCTAAGACCTTCGTGATCGCAGCCGTCAAAGTCGTCTTCCCGTGATCGACGTGCCCGATGGTTCCGATGTTGACGTGCGGCTTCGACCGGTCAAACTTCTCCTTCGCCATTTCTTAATCGTCCTCTGTTTAATAGAATGTTCAGCCAACTCGTAAGCCCGAGATGGGAATTGAACCCATGACCTCCTCCTTACCAAGGAGGCGCTCTACCCCTGAGCTACTCGGGCGACTCGTCCACCCGCCGAATTTCTCAGAACGGAAGAATGGAGCGGGAGACGAGGCTCGAACTCGCGACCCTCAGCTTGGAAGGCTGATGCTCTACCAACTGAGCTACTCCCGCCCGCCCAAAAAACGATGAATGATGAATGCGGAATGATGAATGAAAGGCAAATTGCCTTTCATTCATCACTCATCATTCCGCATTCATCGCTTCGTGGTGCAGGGGGTAGGATTCGAACCTACGTAGGGTGTGAACCCGCCGGGTTTACAGCCCGGTGCCATTAACCACTCGACCACCCCTGCTCTTTTCAAAACCCGAACAGAGCCGGCGAAGGGACTTGAACCCCCGACCCTCTGATTACAAATCAGATGCTCTACCAACTGAGCTACGCCGGCTTACTACGGTAGAGAATCCGCGCCTTCCGGCAAAACGTGAATACTAACAATGCCTTCGGTAAAACGCAAGCCGCCGCCGAAGCAAGCGGCGGCCCGCCGTCTCGTCTTCGGACGGAACAAATTTGTTGACGCTCGGACGCGCCGGACAGTAGGATGGAAAGTGCCCGCAAACGGGCGGCGACCGTCTGTAGCCGCCTCCTGCGCCTCGCCGCTTTTCCGCCCCGAAGAATCAGGGCCCACACGGCCTTTCAAATTTCAGAAAGCCTTTGATGCGACAGACACACAAGGAGATTCCCCGTGCGTAGCAGCAACCTTCGTACAACCTGCAAAGTGCTCGCGTTTGTGCTCGTATTTTGCGCCCTCGGCGCGGCGACGGCAAGTGCGCAGTCCGTCGGCGCGCCCAACTCTCAGCAGATGCCGACGCTCGGCAACTCGAACGAGCGCAGGCGCGCGCCCGTCGCCCGCGAGAGCGAAACCCTGTGCGGCGGCTTCATCGAGCAGCAAGCGCCCTCCGGCGCGCCGCAGATCGTCGGCGCGGAACAGGAGCGTGAGCACCGCTTATTCTCGCAGGGCGACCTCGTCTTCATTGACGCGGGCGCGCAGCAGGGCGTCAAGGTCGGCGAGGCGTTCGATGTCACGCGACCGCGCGGCCAGTTTCACTCGAAGTTCTCGCACAAAGGCTCGCTCGGCGTTTACGTTCAAGAGGTCGGGCAGTTGAGAGTCGTGCGCGTGCGCGACCGCGTCTCGGTCGCCGAGGTCACGAACTCTTGCAGCGACCTCCTGCTCGGCGACCTTCTGCGCCCCATGCCTTCGAGCGACGTGCCCGCGGCCCACGCCGACGGCAACCTCGACCGCTTCGCAGAGCCTTCGGGCAAGCAGACCGGCCACATCGTGCTGGCGCGCGACGGTCACGAATACCTCACGCGCGACGAGGTGGTCTTCGTTGACCTTGGAGCCGAGGACAACCTGCGCGTCGGCGACCGTCTGACCGTCTTCCGCCCCGAAGGACACGGCACGATTGTGAACTATGGCGACGAGATCGCGGTCAACTCGCGCCGCGGCTTCGAGAGCAACGAGCTTCGCGGCGGCAGCTTCTCGAATCAGGCGCAGAGGGTCAAGGACGTTGACGGCCCGAAGTCGGGGCATACAGTCAAGACCCCGGCGATCAAACACAGACGCCCGCCCGTCCCGCGCAAGGTCGTCGGCGAACTGGTCGTCCTCCACGTCGAGGGACGCACGGCGACCGCCGTCGTCACGCGCGCGTTGCAGGAGATTAACACCGGCGACGCCGTCGAGGTGCAGTAGCTTTTAGAGCGTTCAGCAATCAGCGGTCAGCTATCGGCTTCAAAACCCTCGCGGCCGTCGCGCGCGGCCTTCGCGCCCTCTGCGGTTGAGTGAGACTTAAACGCAGAGGGCGCAAAGGTGTTCGCAAAGATCGCAGAGGGATTTTAAGCTGGCGGCTGATTGCTGAACGCTTCTAACCCAACGAGACCTTGCCGTCTTTCTGCGGCAGCGCCTCTTCGGCTGGCTTTGAAGTGCCGGACGCAACCGACTCGCGCTCGACGGCTGCGCGTTCGAGCGCCGCGCGGTAGAAGGCGCGAAAGTATTCGTACATCGAGACGCAGGCCGAGACGACGACGACCCAGAGCATCGCTCGCCCCGCCGTGTAGAGCAGAACCTGCCAGTCGGTATTCGTCACGACGCCCGCGCCGAAGAAATGCCGCAGAGCCGCGCGAAGTTCCGGCACAGTCCAGAACTGTACCGCGGGGAACGCGCGACCGAAGTTTCTCACCGGCGGCTCGCCCGAAGCGCTCGACGCGATGAGGAGCGCGACCGCCGCGACCTGCGCAGCCATCTTGAACTTCCCCATCCGTGACGCCGAGATCACCATCCCCTCTGCCGCCGCGACCGAACGCAGACCCGAGACGGCGAACTCGCGCCCGACGATGATGACTACGGCCCAAGCGGGCGCGAGACGATTCTCGACGAGCGAGATGAGGGCGGCGCTGATTAAAAGTTTGTCCGCGATGGGGTCGAGCAGAATGCCGAGCCGCGAAATCTGGCTGCGGCGTCGCGCGATGTGGCCGTCGAGGTAGTCGGTGAAGGCCGCGCCGAGAAAGAGCGCGACGCCGAGGAAGTGTCGCTGGACGCCGAACCAGTTTTCCGAGAGCGGCGTCAGCAGCACGACGACCAGCAACGGCACGACGAAGATGCGCGACAGCGTCAGTGCGTTCGGAAGATTCAGCAA
>DATINM010000051.1:0-118633 GCA_035474235.1 Pyrinomonadaceae bacterium | reverse complement strand
ATCGACGAGCCCGGCCGGCGGGTAGATGACGGCGAGGCTGGGGAAGACGAAACACTCCACCCCAGCGGTGAGCGCGACGTCGACGAGGATTCCGGTCGCGTCGCGGCGCAGTCGGTCGTTCGCGGCCCAGGCGTCGCGTTGCTTCCCGTGCGAGCCTGCGACGGCGACCGTGTGCGGCTTCAGACGCATCAACTCGCCGAGCATCTCCGCACGCGGGATGACCGGAACCGAGTGACGACGTGCTTCGACGACTTCAGGGTTGTCGTCGCGAACGGCGGTCGAGCGGACGACGACGTGCGCTCCGCCGATGTTTTCCGCCGCGTGTCCCTCGTAAATCTTCGCGCCCAAAGTTTCGAGCCGCGCCGTCACGTCCGAGCGCCGAAGGTCTGAGCCGGAAACTTGAAAGCCCATGTTCAGAAGAACCTCCGCGATGCCGGACATGCCTATGCCGCCGACGCCGACGAAGTGTACGTGTTGGATTCGTCTGAACATTTCAGTCTTGAGTTTTCAGTCTTGAGTTTTCAGTTTGGGCCGCCGCTTCTTCTGAAAACTGAAAACTAAAAACCGGAAACCAGCCTTTCCATCAAATCCACGGTCGCGGCGGCTGCGTCGCCGCGCGCGAGTTCGCGGCTGGCGCGCTCCATCGCGGTCAAACGCTCCGGGTCTCGGACGAGCGAAGCGATTTCGCGTGCAAGTCGCTCGCCCGTCAACTCGTCCTGCAAAATCATCCGCGCCGCGCCCGACTCCTGCATCACCTCTGCGTTGCGACGCTGTTCGAGTTGGCCGGGCAGCGGAATCATCAAGGCGGCCTTGCCAGCCGCCATCAACTCTGCGCTGGTGGTCGCACCGGCGCGCGAGACGATCAGGTCTGCGCCGGCGAAGGCCGCGAACATATCGTCAATGTATTCGCGCACGTCCGCACGCGCCTTCCAGCCCACGGCGTCGTACCCGGCGCGCACGCGCTCGAAGTCGAGCTTGCCCGTCTGGTGCAGGACGCTCAGCACGTCGCGCTCTCCCGACAGACCGGGCAGCGCCGCGACGACCGCTTCGTTGATGACGCGCGCGCCCTGCGAGCCGCCGAACACCAGAAGCGAGAATCGCGCGGGGTCGCGCCGCTTCGCCGCAACTTCAAAGAACTCGCGACGGACGGGATTGCCCGTCACGACGCCCTTGCCGCGGAAGTAAGGCAGCGCCGCCTCGAACGACACGGCAGCCGCGTCAACGAACCGCGCGAGCCTTCGATTCGTGAACCCCGGCACGGCGTTCGACTCCATCACAAGAGTCGGCACGCGCATCAGCGCGGCGGTCAAAAGCACGGGGCCCGAAACGTATCCGCCCGCGCCGACGACGACGTTGGGACGGAAGTCTCGTATCAAGCGTCGCGCGCCGACGAAGCTTCGCGGCAGAACACTCAGCCCGCGCAATCTCGACGCGAGGCCCATGTTCACAAGCCCCGCCGACTCGATGAGCGAGAGTTCAAATCCCGCCTGCGGCACGAGCCGCGTCTCAAGACCGCGCGCAGTGCCTACGAAACGGACGGCCGACGAAGCATCGCGCCGCGTCAACTCTTTCGCGACGGCGATGCCGGGGTAGATGTGACCACCCGTGCCGCCCGCGGCGATGAGCACGCGCATTCCGACTTACCCCCGCGCCTCTTCGCGCAGAAGCGAACGCACAAGTCCCGCGCCCGAAGGTCGCGGCGGCGACGCGTTCGCGCGCTGTGTCGTCTTGGCGCGCGCGGCGACGCCTTCAAAGACCGGCGCGAGCGCAGAGCCGTAGCCCGCGCCCGCGTGCTGCGAGATGTTCAAGAGCACGCCGACGGCGAACAGCGTCGGCACGAGCGACGAGCCTCCGTAGGAGATGAACGGAAGCGGTATCCCCTTCGTCGGCAATATCGCGAGCACGACGCTCATGTTGAAAAGAGCTTGCGCGACTATGCCGGTCACGATTCCCATTCCGAGCAACACGCCGAACCTGTCCGGCGCACGAAGCGCCGCGCGCATCCCTCGCCACAAAAACAGCCCGAACAGCGCGACGACCGCCAGCCCGCCGAGCAACCCCAACTCCTCGCCTACGACCGCGAAGATGAAGTCCGAGTGCGCGAACGGAAGAAAAAACATCTTCTGCCTTCCTTCCGTGAACCCGAGTCCGTGCACGCCGCCCGAGCCGACCGCGAGCAGAGATTGCACGACCTGATAGCTCGTGCCGCGCGGGTCTGCCCAAGGGTTGAGGAACGCAGTCATGCGCCTCATTCGGAAAGGCACGAAGACCAGAAGCCCCGCGACGCCGAAGAGCGCGGGCGCCGCCGCGAGCGCCAGATGACCGAGACGCGCGCCAGCCGTGAAGAGCACAACCGCGCAGATGACCGCGAGCATCAAAGCTGTCCCAAGGTCAGGCTCGGCGACGACGAGCAGAGCGAGCAGCCCCGTCACCGCGACCGAAGGGACGAACGTTCGCCAGAACTCGCCTTCGCGCCCCGCGCGCCTCTCAAGGAAACGCGCGAGGAAGATCGCGAGCGCGAGCTTCGTTATCTCCGACGGCTGCATCGAGAAGCCCGCGAAGCGAATCCAGCGCCGCGCGCCGTTGATCGGCGAGAACGCAAAGACGCCGACGAGTAGAACGAAGGCCAGCGCGAGCAGTCCGTAAACTATCTTCGGGTTGCGAAGACGACCGTAGTCGAAACGCATCCCCGCCAGCATCGCCAGCAGCCCCGTGATCGTCCACACGCCCTGCCGCGCCACGTAGTAATACTGGCTATGATTCTCGGTCGCCGCGACGATGGCCGACGCGCTGTAAACCATAATGACGCCGAACAGCGCAAGCGCCACCACGCACGCGAACAGCCACTCGTCTGCTTGAAGTTTCCTGGCCATTACAATTCAAGGCGGAATGCTGAATGCGGAATGATGAATATCAGGAGACGCGCGCCTCTTCATTCATCATTCCGCATTCGGCATTCAACACTTTCTTCACCTCTTCCTTGAACGCGCGCCCGCGGTGCTCGTAGCTTGTGAACATATCGAAGCTGGCGCACGCAGGCGCGAGCAGCACAACGTCGCCCGGCTCTGCCTCCCGGTAAGCGCGGCGCACGGCGTCGGCCATGTCGGTCGCGCGCACCGTCGGCGCATGAGCCTTCAACTCTTCCTCGATGCGGTCGGCGTCCTCGCCGATGATGACGAGCGCGCGCGCCTTCTTTTCAAGGAGCGGCGCGAGCGGCGCGTAGGGCGCGTTCTTGCCGCGACCGCCGAGGATGAGAACTATACGACCCGGCTCGTCCGAAAGCGCCTCGACGGCCTTGACCGCCGCGTCAACGTTCGTCGCCTTCGAGTCGTTGTAGAACGTGACGCCGCCGACTTCGACGACGCGCTCCAACCTGTGCTCGACCGGCTCGAAGCGGTGAACGGTCTCGCGCATCGAAGCGGGCGACGCGCCGCACGCGAGTCCGGCGGCAAGCGCGGCAAGCGCGTTCTGAACGTTGTGCAGACCCTTCAACTGCATCTCGTCGCGCATCATCAACACACGCTCGCCCGACCATGTGCGCGCGACCAATTCGCGTCCACGCAGGAACAGTCCCTCTTCGAGTTCGCGCTCCGTGCTGAACATCGTGACGTGCGCTTCGAGTCCCGCGGCCCAAGTCGAGACTACGGGGTCGTCCGCGTTCAGGATTGCAACGTCGCTCGAAGTCTGGTTGCGGAAAATCCTGTGCTTGGCCGCGCCGTAGTCCGCCAGAGTCTCGTAGCGATCCATGTGGTCTGGCATCAGGTTCAGAACGATTGCGACGGTCGGGCGGAACTTGTTTATCGTTTCGAGTTGGTAGCTCGAAAGCTCGACGACCGTCCAGCCGTCTTCGCGCGACGAATCCACCAGCGAGACGAGCGGCGTGCCGATGTTGCCGCCGACCTGCACGGGCAGCCCCGCGTCCTTCAGCAACTCGCCGACGAGCGCCGTCGTCGTCGTCTTCCCGTTCGTGCCCGTGATGCCGACGACGCGGCCTTGCAGGAAGCGCCAAGCGAGTTCCACTTCGCCTATCACTTCCACGCCCGCGCGCTCGGCGTAGCGGATGGGGATGCCCTTCGTGGGCACGCCGGGGCTGACGACGACGAGTTCCATCTGATCGAGCAGCCACGAAGGAACGTCGCCCGCGAGCAGTTTGACGACGCCCTCTTCGCCCTTGAGCGCGAGCGCGTCGTTCGACCAGTCTATGAAACCCTTTCGGTCGTTAAGGACGACGAGCGCGCCGCGCGCCGCGAGAAAGCGCGACGCCGCGACGCCGCTCCGGCCCGCGCCGATGACCAGAATTTTTTTGCCTTCGAGTTCCATCGGACTCATCCTGCCGGCGTAGTCC
Source organism: Pyrinomonadaceae bacterium (assembly GCA_035474235.1). Taxonomy (GTDB): domain Bacteria; phylum Acidobacteriota; class Blastocatellia; order Pyrinomonadales; family Pyrinomonadaceae; genus QHXN01. The sequence goes on along the minus strand of DATINM010000051.1, from coordinate 114,288 downwards.
GGGCGGCGTGCGTGGCCGCCGGGCCTCAAGTATGACTCCTTAATCAAATGAGTACCCCGCGAAAAAGATTTGGGACGGCTGGCCGCCGTCGTATGCGACGATGTAAACGCCCTGCCCTCTCTCCAACAGGTCGAACAACTCGTCGCTGCTCTCGATCTCGTCGGGCGTCGGCTTGTCCGTGCCGAAGAGTTCCATCAACTCGTCGGCTGGAAGCGGCGCGACCACCCCGTAGTCGGGCACATCGCCCACGCGCTCCATGTCGAGAATCGAACGCGTGCCGTCGGCGTCCGAATCCTCCAAAGCCTCTTCGATTGAGCCGTGCTTCGCGCCGGGCGCGGGCGACTCAGGCGTGACGGGGAAGGATGGGAACCAGACCGCCGGGTTGTAGCGTCCCGCGCGGAACTCGCGCTCGCGCAGTTTTTGAAGAGCGGCGTTAATGTCCGGCTCGTACTCGACGAAATAGAACCAAGCATGCCCGCCCATCACGTCTCCCCTTCAACGCAGCTTCAAAGTCGAAAGGCTCAGCAGCGCGAACAGTATCGCGATAATCAGGAAGCGGAAGACTATCTTCGGCTCCTTCCAGCCCGACATCTCGAAGTGGTGGTGAAGCGGCGTCATCTTAAACAGCCGCCTGCCCGTGCCCAGCCGACGCTTCGTTACCTTGAAGAACGACACCTGCATCGTCACCGACAGCGCCTCGATGACGTAGACGCCGCCGATGAGGACGAGTATCAACTCCTGTTTGGTAAGTACGCCGATAGTGCCGATGGCCCCGCCGATTGCGAGGCTTCCAACGTCGCCCATGAAGACCTCGGCGGGCGGCGCGTTGTACCAGAGGAAGCCGAGACTCGCGCCGACCATCGCGCCGCAGAAGATCGTCAATTCGCCTATGTCCTTCTGGTGCTCAAGGCCGAGGCGTTCGGCCCAGCGCGCATCGCCGCTCACGTATGTGAACGCCGTCAGCGTTGACATCGCGACGATGGTCACGCTGATGGCTAATCCGTCCAACCCGTCCGTCAGGTTCACCGCGTTCGAGAAGCCCAGAAGCACGAGCGCGATGAACGGCAGATAGACGACGTAGCCGATGTCCGTGATGCGCGAGAGCGCCGTCTGCTTGAAGAACGGGAGGCTCAGCTTCCACGAGTAGTCAACCCATCCCAGATTCGTGAAGACGTAGAGTGCGCCCCAGACGCCGAGCGCGATTGCGAGTTGGCCGATGAGTTTCTTGCGACCCGTGAGTCCGAGGCTCTGCTTCTTGGCGACCTTCAGGTAGTCGTCGCGGAAGCCGATGAGCGCGAACGCCGTCGTCGCGAACAGAATGATCCAGACGTAGAGGCTCGAAAGCCGCGCCCACAAAAGCGTCGAGATGAGAACAGAGCCGACGATGAGCACGCCGCCCATCGTCGGCGTGCCGCGCTTTGCCTGATGCGCCTGCGGCCCTTCCTCTCGAATCTCCTGCCCGACGTTCAGGCGACGCAGGTACTCGATGACGCGACCGCCGAAAAGGAGCGAGATCAAAAGCGCCGTCACCGCGCCGTAGGCCGTGCGGAACGTCACGTACTGAAAGACGTTCAGCGCCTTGACGAAGACGCTCTCGCCGCCGCTCCCCGCCGAGAGCGTCTTGTAGAGCCATTCGTAGAAGATGTAATAAAGCATAGTGATGAGTGATGAGTGATGAGTGATGAGTGATGAGTTAAAGGCAAGCGCTCTTAACTCATCACTCATCACTCATCACTCGTCACTTCATTTCGTATCGCTCCTTCAACGCTTCGACCAGCCTTTCCGTGTGTACGCCGCGCGAGCCTTTGACGAGCACGAGATCGCCGGGTCGAACTGCATCGGCGAGCGACGCCGCCGCTTCTTCGGACGAGTCGAAGAAGCGCGTTGCTTCATCGCTCATCCCCGAATCGCGCGCCCCTTCGATTAACTCGCGCGCCGCCCCGCGCACGCCCCAAAGAACTTCGACGCCGAGTCGCGCTATCTCGCGCCCCGCGTCGCGATGAAGCGTTGCCGCTTCATCGCCTAACTCAAGCATCTCGCCCGCGACGACGACTCGCCGCTTAACGTTCTCGCCGCCCTGCGCCACGGCCTCGGCCATGCTCAGGAGCGAACGCGGGTTCGAGTTGTACGAGTCGTCAACGACCGTGAACCCTTCCGCGAATCTCAAGACCTCGCCGCGCATCTCCGAGGGCGCGGCGGTCGAGAGCGCCGCGGCGATCTCCTCCGCAGCGACGCCGAAACTCGCGGCGACAGCCGAGGCCGCGAGCGCGTTCAAGACGTTGTGCCTGCCGTGCATCGAAAGCGTCGCAACCGCCTCGCCCTCCGGCGTGATGAGTCGGAAGCGGCTGGTTCCAACCCCGACCGTCACGATGTCAACGGCGCGAACGTCGGCGCGTTCGCTCGTGCCGTATGTGATGATGCGCGCGGCATGGCCCGCCTTCTCGCGCATCGCTGCGACGCGCTCGTCGTCGGCGTTCAGAACCGCTGTGCCGCCCGGCTTCAAGCCCTCGACGATTTGAGCCTTGCCCGCCGCTATCGCCTCGACCGAACCCATGAACTCAAGGTGCACGGGCGCGACGAGCGTCACGACCGAAACGTCGGGCGGGGCGACCAGACAGTGGCGCGCGATCTCGCCGGGCATTGACATCCCCATCTCAAGCACCGCCACGTCGAAGTCCGAAGGCCGCGCGCCGCCCGTCTCCATTTGCAGAACCGAGAGCGCGACGCCGAGTTCGTTGTTGTAGTTCTTGCGGCTTCGCAAGACTCTTCTTCCGGTCGCGCCGAGCACGTGTGCGGTCAAGTCCTTCGTCGTCGTCTTTCCGGCGCTGCCCGTGATGCCTACGACCTTGCGCCCCCAACGCTCGACCACGCCGCGCGCGATTGCCTGTAGCGCCTCGATCACGTCTTCGACTAAGAGCAGGCGGTCTCTAATCTTCAGCAACTCTTCGTCGCCTTCGACCCGCGCGGCCCGCGCGACCGCGGCGACCGCTCCGTGCTCGAACGCCTCGCCGATGAAGAGGTGCGCGTCGGCAAACGTCGTCGCGGTGAAGCAGTGTCGCCGGTAGTCTTCCGAAGAGAGCGCGAAGAAAAGCTCGCCCGGCGCGGTCGCGCGCGAGTCAATCGAAAAGCCATTTATTTCTTTGTCAAAGAGCCTGTCGTCCGCCTCCGACGAGGCGCGCATAAGGTCTGCCGCATCCCTGACTCTCACTCGTTCTCTCCTCCGGCGAACGGTCTCGGGCAGCCCGCGCGCCGCACGAACGGAGAGCCGGGCTGCCCTTTAAGTCTCCCCCTCAACATCGACGGACGACGCGGAGACGAGTGCCGGCTCAGGCACTTCGTCCGCGCATCCGTTCAAGTGGGGAGTTGTGTTTTCCGACATTCTGCGCGCGGCGCGGTTGCGGCGCAAACGCTCGCGGCAGTCGGCAATTCTTTGTCTCATCTCCATCCCCTGATAAGTTTCGCTCGCCGAAATGTTAACCAGCGTCCTCTGATTTCTCATCTCACCTTCCGGGGATAAAAGCCTTCAGCGTTCGGCACCGGGGCTTTCAGCTTTTCGCCTTCCGGGGCAACGCTTGCACTTCATCATTCAACCGTCAAAAAGGCAGAAGCCAAAAAGCCGTGTGCCGCCGTCTTCTAATCACTGCGCCCGAACTCGATGTGGACAATCTGGCCGGCTTCGACCTGTGAGCCGACCGCGGGAGACTGGCTGACTGCGCGCCCCTCGCCGCTCGCTTCGAGTTCGAGTCCGAGTTGCGCGCAGACTCGCGCAACGTCGCGCACGCTCCGGCCCCGAAGGTCTGGCATCAACAGAGAGCGCTCGCCCGCCGCCGCGTAAACCACTTCGCGAACCTCGCCGCCCTTCGTCGCCGTCTCGGCGACCTCCGGCAGCTTGACCGCCTCGACCGACATGCCTTCATGCTCCTTCAACGCGCCAGCCGCAGCCGACTGCAAAGACGCGCGCGCGACGTTCGACGCGAGTTGTCCGGCGGGCGCTTTCGAGTCCGGCGCGTTGTCGGGCATCACGTCGAGATACGGGAGAATCTGATCCGCGATGGTGCTGAAGACGGGAGCAGCGACCGCCCCGCCCTGATGCGCGCCGATGGGTTCGTCCAGAACGACGATGATGACGGCAGCCGGATTCTCGACGGGCGCGAAGCCGACGAATGAGCCGACGTACTTCGTCGGCGAGTAGGCGTGCGTCTTCGGGTCAATCTTCTGCGCCGTGCCGGTCTTGCCCGCAGCGGTGTAGCCTTTCAACTGCGCGGCTCGCGCAGTGCCCGCGAGCGTCACCATCTCAAGCATCCCGCGCAACTCGCCCGCAGTCTCGGCGCTGACGACTCTGTGCGATTCGGGCTGCGCCTGCTCGACGACGCGGCCTTCCGAGTCGCGCACCTCGCGCACAAGATGAGGCGCGACTCTCACGCCGTCGTTCGCGACCGTCGCGTAGGCCGCGGCCATCTGCACGGGCGTGACGCCGACCTCTTGACCGATGGGCACGGAGCCGATAGAGCCGGGCTGCCACTTCGAGACGGGTCGAATGAGTCCCACCGTCTCGCCCGGCAACTCCACTCCCGTCTTCGAGCCGAAGCCGTAGCGACGTATGTAATCGTATAGCCGCTCGTAGCCGAGCCTCTGACCGATCTTGATGGCGGCGACGTTTGAAGACTTCGCAAGAGCCTCGGTCGCAGTCAGCGTCCCGCGCGCGTGGTCGTGGACGATGCGACCGGGGACGCTGATCTCGCCGGGGCATTCGATCTTCGTGTCCGGCGTTATCAATTTCTCTTCGAGCGCGCCCGTGTAGGCCACGATCTTGAAGGTCGAACCGGGTTCGTAGATGTTTTGCAGCGCGTCGTTGCGCCTCGCCTCGGCGCTCACGTCGGCGGCATCGTTCGGGTCAAACGAAGGGGCGTTGGCGAGCGCGAGAATCTCGCCCGTGTGCGGGTCGAGCACGACGGCTGCGCCACGCTTCGCCTGCGTCCTCTCGACCGCCGCCGACAACTCGCGCTCGACGATATACTGGATCGTCTGGTCAATCGTGAGCACGATTGTGCGACCGTCCTGCGACTCGTTGCCCTCGCTCTCGAACGCGCGGCGTTTGGCGTCGGCGCTGGCGACGAAGCGGCCCGGCTCGCCCGTCAGCGCCGCGTCGTAAACTTGCTCGACGCCCGCGAGTCCTTTGTCGTCGAGGCCGACGAAGCCGACGACGTGCGCCGCGAGCGCGCCGTTCGGATAGCGGCGCTCGTGCTCCTCGACCGAATAGACGCCCTTGATCTTCAAAGCCTCGACGGCTTTCGACTGCTCTTCGTCAACCTTTCGAGCGAGCCAGACGAAACCACGTCGCGCGTCCTTCGCCTCTTTCAGACGTGCGGCGAGCGCTCCCTCATCCGTTTTGAAAACTCGCGCGAGGCTCGACGCTGCCTCATCCGTGTTCTCGATCTCGCGCGGGTCTGCGAAGAATGAATCAACGCCGACGCTGCGCGCGAACTCGCGCCCCTGCCGGTCGAGTATGAGTCCGCGCACGGCGGTCTGCGGCTCAACGTCCAATTGCTGCGCACGCGCGCGGCTTGCCAGCCACTCGTGCTGCGAAGTTTGCAGGTAGGTGAGCCGCGCCCCGACCGCCGCCATCCACAGGCAAAGAAAAACGGCGACCACTAAAGCACGCCGCCGTGAAGCATCGGGACGTAAGACTCGATCCGATCCGTATCGGTCTGGCATTTCTCGAAGCGGCCTTTTCATCAGACTTCACCAGCGTCGCGCGCCGGAACTCTCGGTCGCTCTCGAAAGTCCGCGCGTCATCTCGCGACCGCCCGCGGCCTTCGGCACTTCAAACCTCCTCCGCCTAACGACGCAAGACTGTGCCGACGGTCGCCGTGCCGACGAGGGCGCGCGTCGCGGGCTTCGACTCTTCCGTTCGCCTCGTCGCCGACTCGATCTGCTCGGCGCGCGCCGGCTGCATCCCCAACTCGCGCGCTGCCTGCTCAAGCCGCGCCGGGGACGAACTCTCTTCGACTTCGAGGAGCAGGCGGCGCTGCTCGTCGAGCAACTGCTCGCGCTTGTGCCTGAGCGACTCCGTCTCGTAGCCGTATTCGACGGCCTGAATCTGCTGCCGCACCGCGAAGACGAAGCCTGCGGCCAGCGCCAGACAGCACGCGAGCAGGAGCGTCTGGCGACGCACGGCGCGAGGGTCACGCTCGCGGCGGACGCTGGGGTTGGGGTACGGCTGCTGGGGCACTCTTCTCATCGGTTATCGAGCCTCGAATGTCCGTGTCAGGTTTTATTCTTTGAAAGACTGAGAGTGAGGGAATCTCTCCGTCCGTCTTCTTCTCAGTCACGCCCTTGCGGCGTCTTCAAAGTTTCGAGCAGGCGCGCAGCTTGGCACTCCGCGCGCGGGGATTTTCTTCCAACTCCTGCTCGCCCGGCACGACGGGCCGACGAGTCAGAATCTCGACCGCGCGGCGCGCGCCGCACGTGCAAATGGGAGAGCGAGGGTCGCACTCGCAACGCCCCGACAGGCGACGTAGCGTCCGCTTCACGACGCGATCCTCCAACGAATGGAAGCTGATGACGGCGAGCCTTCCCTGCGGCTGTAAAAGATCGACGGCAGTCTCGATGAACTCTGCCAGTCCTTCGAGTTCTTTATTAACCGCGATGCGAAGTGCCTGAAACGTCCGAGTCGCCGGATGAACACGGTCGCCGCGCTTGTGACCGACGGCGCGGGCGACCAACCCCGCAAGCTCGCCCGTCGTCTTCAAAGGCTCGCCGCGCTCGCGCCTCTCAACTATCCAGCGCGCGATGCGGCGTGACTTGCGCTCTTCGCCGTACTCGTAGAGGATTCGCGCGATCTCCTCTTCGGGCAAACGTTCGAGTAGATACGCCGCCGTCTCCTCGTCGCCCGTCGCGTCCATCCTCATGTCGAGCGGCGCGTCGTGGCGAAAACTGAAGCCGCGCTCCGGTGTGTCGAACTGGAGCGATGAGACGCCGAGGTCTGCCAGCACGCCGCTCGGCTCGCGCTCTCCAGCCTCGGCGACGACGCGCGCTATTTCGCGAAAGTTCGCATGCACCGCACTGAAGCGAGACCTGAAACGTGCGAGGCGCTCCGCAGCAAGCCTCAAAGCCTCTCGGTCGCGGTCTATGCCGAGCACGCGCGCCTCGCCCGAGGCTTCGAGGATTGCCTCGCTGTGGCCGCCGAGGCCGAGCGTCGCGTCAACGAACAGCCCGCCTCGCTCAGGGGCGAGCACCCCGACAACCTCAATGAGCAACACGGGGCGATGGGGCGCTTCCGGCCCCCCTCCGGACGCAGCCATTACCACCGCCCCGTGATCTTGAAAAGCAGCAACAAGCTACAGATGAAGAGTGACTGGGTGACGAGCATCGGGTCGTTGATCCTTGCCTTAGCCTTATCGCTCAAACACTTTCACTCTTGCTGCTTCTCAGATTCCCAGTCGCGCAATCGCCGCCTCGTCTTCCTCCGTGTATTGGTCGGAAAGAAGACGCCGCTCGAAGCGCTCTAGCTCCCAAACTTCCAAGTATGTCAAATAACCCAGAACCGCCACGTCGCCGACAACTCCCGACGACTTTCTCAACAGCGGGTGGATGAGGACCCGCCCCTGACCGTCAACCGCCGCCTGCTGCCCGTAGTAGTTCGTCCTGTCAAGGAACTTTTTTCTCGCCGGATCCATCGAAGGCAGAAGCGCGAGACGTTCTTCGATGGACTCCCATTCGGGTAAAGGATAAATTCGCACGCAGTCGCCGGTCAGGCTTGTAATATAAACTTCCGAGGTTGCATATTTCTCTTCGATATAACGCTTGAAGGCTGTCGGAATCTTGAGTCGCCCCTTTTCATCAATGCGGGCCGTGTAATTTCCTCTCAACATAGAGGTTGCAGCCTTAACAAAAGAACGGGATTGCTTAAACCTTAAAGTGAAACTCTAAGCATTGACGGCAAGCTGCTCAGTGCAACCCACTTTTAGCCACTTTTGACCACCCGTAGCGCATAGTACGCCCGTGCTTAATGTCCTGTCAAGAGTAAAAAGACTGTTAAATAGATTTTTTAAGCACGATTTGGTGTGCTAGTCTTTAAGCTTATTATAGCCAATAGCCCTACCATCCTGATATAGTGACGCCACAAGCTATTATTAAGGACAGGCCAAATAGTCAGTTTAGCCTAGGATGTCTTTCAGCGAGCTTCTGTTTTTCGGTAGTCTTGTGGCGCTGGCAAATGTCGTCGGCGGGCTTCTTCTGGCGCGCCCCGGCACGTTCCGACGAAGCAGGCAGTTTCTCAGCTATCTTGTTGCCCTCGGCGCGGGATTTATGCTGGCTGCAATTTTTATTGAGATTGTGCCCGAGTCAGTCATTTTGTGGACAAACAGGACTACAACTGTTGAGGGAGCGGGACACGGGCTGCTCGGCGCGATGACTTTGCTTCTGGGCGGGTATCTTCTCATTCATTTTTTCGAGCACACGATTGCGCCACACTTCCACTTTGGCGAAGAGACGCACCCGGAAGCAGTTGTGCGCCCGTCCGCGGCTTACACAGCGCTCGGCGGACTTTCGGCGCACACGTTCTTCGACGGGGCTTCGGTGGCTTCGGCTTTCGTGGTTGACAGGAAGGTGGGTTTGCTGGTCTTTGTCGCCGTGTTGCTGCACAAAGTGCCGGAGGGATTCACGGCTGCATCCATCATGCTCGCGTCGGGACGTTCGGCTGGCCGCGCGTTGGGAGCGACGCTGATAATCGGGGCGGCGACGCTGGTCGGTGTTTTGAGTGTGGCCTTGTTGCAGGCGCGCGCGACGGAGGCAGTAACTTACGCGCTCCCCTTCTCGGCGGGCGTGACGTTGTACGTGGCGGCGAGCGACCTCATACCGGAGGTCAACCATCTTGAGGAGAAGAATCCTTTTGTGTCGCTCGTGGTCTTCGCGGGTGTCGCTTTTTTTTACCTGATGCACCGTCTAATCGAGCGGTGAGCGTTCGGACGAAGGCGCGCCGCCTAATATTAAAAACAGGTGGAGCGAGATTTTCGTAATAGTCTCGGACTGAGATCGCCGTGGCACTGATGCAAAGCAAACTTTCATCTTCGCTCGCCGCGTGTGTGGCGACACTTTGCCTTCTAGCATTCGCGCAGGTCGCGAGCGCACAGGACGCGCGCGCGTACACGAAATCGCCGCTGCCGCCGCCGACGGGTTACGTCAACGATTACGCCAACGTCATTGATGCGGCGTCCAAGCAGCGCCTGACGGCGATTCTCAACAACCTGAAAGACCGCGCCGACATCGAGTTCGCGGTCGTGACGGTGCCGACCACCGGCGACACGCCGATCTTTGAATACTCGCTCGCGGTCGCGCGCGGCTGGGGCATCGGCTCGAAGGAAGGCGAGAAGGACGGTCTGCTGCTCGTCGTCGCGGTCAACGATCATCACTGGCAGGTTCAGGTCAGTCGTCACCTCGAAGGCGACATGCCGGACTCGCTCGCGGGAGAGATAGGGCGGCAGCGTCTGACCGACGCGTTCAGGCGCGGCGATTACGGTCAGGGGATCACGGACTTCGTGCAGACGGTCGCGGCGACGCTCGCGGAGAAGCGAGGCTTCAGCGTCGAAGGCATTGACCAGCGCAACGCTTATCACCCGACCGCGCAGTCGCAGCGCGGGACGAGCACGCGAGGCGGCGCCGGCGGTTTCGGCATCGGAACGTGCTGCCTGATAATCTTCATCCTCTTTATTTTAATATCAATGTTCCGCGGCCGCGGCGGGCGGGGCGGATGGGGAGGCGGAGGCGGAGGCGGCTGGCTGAGCGCGTTGCTGCTTGCGAACGTCTTGAGCAACGTGGGCGGCGGGCGACGAAGTTCGAGCGGATGGGGAGGCGGCGGTTCGGGCTGGGGCGGCGGCGGCTTCGGAGGCTTCGGCGGCGGCGGCGACTTCGGAGGCGGCGGCGCGGGAGGTAGCTGGTAGATCAAACGTTGAACTCGGAACGACGAACTGTTTTCAGTTCCGCGCTCAGCGTTCATACTTCATCGTTTCGGAGAGTGTGACTGATGGCGAACAGAGTTGCGCATGAGGCTTTCAACAATCTCGTCGGCGACCTGAAGGCGACGCACGGCGACAACCTCGCCGCGGTCGTCCTCTACGGGTCGGCGGCTTCGGGTGACTTCGTGCAGACCGAGTCGGACTATAACATCCTTATCGCGCTCGAACGCATCACGCCGGAGGACTTGCGGCAGGCGCAGGCGGCGATGCGCGAGTGGCGGCGACTCGGCCACCCGCTCCCCGTATATTTCACCTCGGCGGAGTTGCACGACGCGGCGGACGTTTTCCCGATTGAGTTCCATCAGATGCAGCGCGCGCGCGTCGTTCTCTACGGGCGCGATCCGTTCGAGAGCGTGAGAATCTCCGACGAGAACCTTCGGCATCAGACCGAGTACGAGCTTCGCAGCAAGCTCATCCAACTCCGACGCCTCTACATCTCCGCCTCCGTCTCGGCGGAGCGTTTGCGCGACCTGATGAGCGACAGCGTTTCGAGCTTCGCGACTCTGTTCGCGCCGGTGCTGATGCTGCACGGCGAGGAGCCGCCCGTTTTGAAGCGCGATGTCGTGCGCGCGACTGCGCGGCTGCTCGCGCTCGACGGCTCGGTCTTCGAGCGCGTCTTCGAGTTGCGCGAGGCTGGACGCAACGCGACGCTCGGCGATGCCGAATCGAACGAACTCTTCGCCGAGTACATCGCGCAGGTCGAGCGCGTTATCGAATCCGTTGACAAACTGGAAGCTTCTGTCCGAATGTGAGCTTTGATTTAAGTGAGTTCGGTTTTGAAGGCTTCATGTCTCAGGCTTTTTAGTCAGGAGGATGCTGATGAATAGAAGAAGAATGTTATTGCTCGCCGCCGTCATGCTCGTCGCTTTCACTTCGGGCGGCTGCGGCTACAACACGCTCGTCTCGAAGCAACAGTCCGTTAAAGAGAGATGGTCGAACGTAGAATCGCAGCTACAGCGACGCGCAGACCTACTGCCGAATACATTTGAGGCGGCGCGCGCCGCGAGCATACAAGAGCAAGAGGTCTTCGGGCAGATCGCCGAGGCGCGCTCGCGACTTTTGAACGCGACTGGCGCGCCGCCACAGGGTGAGAACGGCGACAAGACGCCGGAGCAGAAGCAGGCCGTGATTGATGCCGCGAACAGCTTCGGCGGGACGGTCGGACGGCTTCTGTCACTCGCCGAGCAGTACCCGGAGTTGCGCTCAACCGAGAGCTTTCAGAAGGTTCAGGACGCGGTTGAGGGCACGGAGAACCGCATACAGGTCGCCCGCGAGGACTACAACGCGGCTGTGAAGGATTACAACACTTCGCGCGGACAGTTCCCGATGGTCATCGCCGCCAAAATGTACGGCTTTAAAGAGGAGCCTTACTTCCAGGCCGAAGCCGGCGCGCGCGAAGCGCCAAAGCTAAATGGCGACACGTTGCGCCGCAACCAGGGCGGTCAAAGCGACGCGAATACGAAATGAGAAGAGGCGAATTAAAGGGCCGGCGCGCGCCGCGGAAGAAATAATCCCACGGCGATAAAACACGAGACGGCTTTGACAGAATTACGGACGCAACTGACGCGGTACGTAGCGTCACGCACGAAGGCTCGGAGAAAGCCAGCAGCTTTCTCCGAGCCTTTAATTCTTTATGATTAACCCCGCGCTGACACGCGCCTCCATCTAAAAACCGCGCGAGCTACAAAGGCCGCAGTGGTCGCATGGCTTGCCGCCCGGTTCGACGTTGCAGGTCTTCTCGCGCTCGAAGAATTCGACGAGTTCCGAGACGGCCTCGCCTATCCCGGTGAACTGCTCCTGACTCGGATGCTCCGTCGCGGGCATGTAAGTGCCGCTCAGCCACATCGAGCGCGTCGGCGTCTGCGCGTGCGGCGCGGATGCTTGTGCCGGAGACGCGGAGACTCGCTTCTCTTCGCCGATGCTCGACTGTCGCGCCGCGGTGCCGTCGTGTCCGCGCGACGTTTGAGATTCGATGTCGTCGAGGCGTCGTCGAATCTCCGCGAGGCTCGCGCGGAGCAAGCCCAGTTCGTCGCCCTCGCCCTCGGCACGCGAGCCGCTCGCCGGCTCGTTCGAGAGCTTGCGCGCGACGCGCTCCGCCAGTTCGCGCACCCTGTCCTGCTCGCTGCTCATCCCTTCGCTTCCTCTTCGAGCAGGTCAACGCGGTCAACGACCCCGACGATGGCCGAGTCAATCGCCGCGCCCTGTTCGCCCGTCGCGGCGGTCGAGGCGCTCCAACCTTCCTGCACGACTAACACAAGATCGCCCTCGCCCGCGTCAACCGAGTCGAGCGCGAGCAAGGTCGCGCCCCACTCCTCTCCCTCCGGCGTCACCGGCTGGCAGAGCATCACGCGCGCGTTCTCGTAGCGCGCGTTCTTCTGCGTCGCCACGACGTTGCCGAGCACGCGCGCAAGAATCATCTCGGACGCCTCCCTCTCGACACGTGTTCGTCCGAATCGACGATGCCGATGATCGTGCAGTCGGTCGGCGTGTCTTCACGTCTGAAGGGAAAGCTCGCCTCTTTGCCTCGACACCAGAAAACGAGTTCGCCTATCCCGGCGCCGATTGCGTCGAGCGCGACGAGGGGCGCACCCTGCGGCTTCAAATCCGCGTTGAGCGACTGCACGACGAGAAGCTTTCTTCCTTCCAGCGAATCGTTCTTCACTGTCGCCACGACGTTGCCGATTACGCGCGCAAGTTGCATGGAAGCTTTCAGCACTCAGCGGTCGGCATTCAACTTTTTTCACTCAGTCAAAAGCCTTTCATCTCGCCGCTCGACTTCGGAGCAAGACGGAAGCTGAGTGCTGACAGCTAATCGTTAACGAAATCCACAGTGTCGATGACGCCGATGATGGCGGCGTCAACGGGCTTGTCCTTCAAGCCTTCGGCGAGTCGCGCGCTGGAGCCTGCGACGACAAGCACGCGTTCGTGGAATCCCGCGCCGACCGTATCGACGGCGACGACGTAGCCTGCGCCGTCCGAGCCGTCGAGGTTCAGGGGCCGGACGAGAAGGAGCTTGTTGCCCTTCAGCCGCTCGTCCTTCTGCGTCGAGACGACCGTTCCGAGTATGCGCGCGATAATCATTGGAAAGTGATGAGTGATGAGTGATGAGTGATGAGTTAAAAGCTTTCTTCTTATCACTCATCACTCATCACTTATCACTGCTTTTATCTGTCGCCGCCGACCGGAAGCGCCTCGTCAACGCTTCCGTGCGGGCGCGGGATGACGTGGACGCTGACGAGTTCGCCGACACGGCGTGCGGCTGCCGCTCCGGCGTCGGTCGCGGCCTTCACAGCCGCAACATCGCCGCGCACGATTGCCGTAACGAAGCCCGCGCCGATCTTCTCGTAGCCGACGAGCGTGACGTTCGCAGCCTTCACCATCGCGTCCGCGGCCTCGATCATCGCCACGAGTCCCTTCGTCTCGACCATTCCGAGTGCTTCTTGAGGCATTCGATGTGCTCCTTAACCAAAGTTAATTTGAAAATGCTTTCCTCGTCTCAGCGCGGGCGACGTTATCTTCTCAAGAATCCGAAGATGACGGCGACCGTCAACAGGATGAAAGCCATTTCGCCTACGACCGCCATGCAGAGGATAACGAGTTCGCCCGTCTTGATCTCTTCTCCGGCATCATTCGTCCCGTATCTTCTTATCCAACCTTTGATGACGAATCTTCGCGCACGCCTGCTTAGAATCAGCAGCCAGAACGCCGCGTTACCCGCAAACAGAAAGATGACGTTGAGTATCCTATCAAACATGAGCGCCGGGAGGCGAGCAGGAGTGCGGCTGCTCTCGTTTCGCAGTCGGAAGCGCCGTGCGTTATGAGCCTCGCATCAATTTTCCGAACTGACGGTTAATTCCGGCCTGCGCGAATGTTGTTGACGACGTAAGAATATCTTTCGTCGTCTTCCCTCATGCCGTTTTGGAACCAGTCCTGCACGATGAGCGCCTGTTGCTCGACGTTGTAGCTGTTCCAGTCCGCGCCGGGCTTGTAGTCGTAAGCGCGATTCCGGTCGCCCCGCGTGATGACGGCGTGCCCCTGCGCGATCATGGACTCGACCATGTACTCCCAGCCGAGTCCGCCGTTGTATCCCTGCCACACGTGCGTAAGCTCGTGTATGAAGGTGTCGCGCACGCCGGGGCGATCCGCGCCGTCGCGGAAAACGTCCGGGCCGAAGTAGATCGTGTAGTTCCTCAAAGAGCGCACGGGGATCAGCGTCGAGACGGACGCGAGCGTGACGGCGATGCCCTGATTGCCGGGCAGATAGTAACTCGCCAGATGCACCTTGTTATACGGCAACTGATCCTCGAAGACCTGTCGCGCGAAGTCAATCTCGGACTGTTTGAGCAGGCGGCTAGGGATGTCGAGCCTCCTTTTGCGAAGCGATGTGTGAGGCAGAACCCGAAGTGATCCGATGCGTGATTAGACGCCTTGATGAATTTGTCTTCGACCCGTCGCCGCGACTTCACCGGCTCTCACCTCGCGGCCCGCGACGCCTGACTGAGAAGCTCTATCAACTCTTCACGCGTCAGACTTATCTTGCCGTTCGCGCCCGCGCCGTTCGCCGCGCGCGTGGCTTGCGCCGCGTCGCGCTCGCCCAAGGGGCAAACCACTTGCGTCTCGTGCAGGTAGCCGCACGACTGGCAGCGCGCGCTTTCGTCGAGGTATCCGGCCTTCTCGCGGACGTTGATCAGTTTCTCAATCGAGTCGGGCGGGAGGTTGCGCGCGCCGCCGAGCGTTCGCGCGAGGATGGCGATCTTCGCCGTGTGTTCGAGTGTTTCGAGCCGGTCGAAAGCCTGCCACAAATCCGCGCCGTATGCGACCGCGCCATGATTCGCCATCAGCAGAGCGTTGTGGTGCCGGACGAGCGGGCGCATCGCCTCGGTCAACTCGTCGGTCGAGGGCGTGCCGTACTCTGCGAGCGGGACGCAACCGAGAGTTAAGATAACTTCGGAGAGAATCGGCTGGTCAATCGCGAGTCCGGCGACGGCGAAGGCCGAGCCGTGCGGCGGATGCGCGTGGCAGACCGAGCGAACGTCTTCGCGCTCGCGGTAGATGAGAAGGTGCATCGCAAGCTCCGACGACGCGCGGCGGTCGTTCAAGGGCTTGCCTTCGATGTCGGTGACGGCGAGCGAGTCTTCCGTCATGCGTCCCTTCGAGGTCTGCGTCGGCGTGGCGAGTATGCGACCGTCTTCGAGGCGCACGCTCACGTTGCCGTCCGAAGAGACGACGTATGAACGCTCGTACATCAACTTGCCGACGCGCACGATCTCGCGCCGGGCTGTCTGCTCGTCCATCAGGATTCGTCCAACTTCACAGCCGATCAGTCGGTCATGAAATGTATCTCGACTTCTCTCGTGACGGTGATGGGCACACTGTTGATTATCTCCGGCGTGAACTGAATCTGCCGCGCTGCGCGCTCGACAGCCTGTTTCATTACGTCAGGCATCAATGGCGGAAGATTCTCGACCTTTTGCACTTTTCCGTCAGCGCCGAAGGTCACATTCACTGATACAGTGTTTCTTCCCTCTTTACCCATCTCTTCCCTGTATGACAACAAGGCGTCGGGCTTAAAGAAAATGACGAGCGGCTTCGTCTCAGCTACGAGGTCGCGGCGGTACATCCGGCAACTATGGCCGTAGCCGTTGTGGTCAATCATCAGCGTCGTGCGCTCCGTCGAAGTCTGCGTCGTCACGCGAGACTTGAACAGCCCGCCAATCGTCGCGCCGACGATGAAAGTTAAAGCGAACGGCAAAAGTTTTTTTAGCAAGCAGGGATGCATGACTTCTGAACTCCTTGTCAGCTTTGCTGCAACTCTTGTTCTTCGCGCTGAGCCGTCTCCTCGAAGTAGAGAAGGCCGCGCGGGTTCGTGACGCAAGTTATCTGAGGTCGCGCGAGGAAGTACGATAGTGACTCCAAAGAAATCGTCAAGTCAACCGTCTTCACCTTCACGCCCAAACGCGCGTGAAGGCGGACGGGCGCAAAATTCAAGACGGCCTTTACGCCAGCCGACATGATTTGATTCAACACGCGCTGTGCGGCGCGCGCCGGAACGGCGACGACCGAAACGTCAATCTCGCGTTCGCGAACGACGCGCGCGAGCGTCTTAACGTCGAAGACGCGGACTCGCGCCTGCCCGACCTCGCGCCCGATCTTCCCGCGGTCGTTGTCGAAGAGCGCGACGACCTCGAAGCTCGACTCGCCGAAGCCTCTGTAGTTTGCGAGCGCAGTCCCAAGGTTGCCTGCGCCGACGATGCCGACCCTGTGTGCGCGGTCGAGGCCGAGAATCTGCGTAAGGTGGCGGCGAAGCTCTTCGACCGAGTAGCCGACGCCGCGCGTGCCGAACTCGCCGAAGTGGGCGAGGTCTTTGCGTATCTGCGCCGAGTTCAGGCGGAACTGGTCTGCGAGCGCCTGCGACGAGACGGTCTTCACCCCGGCGGCGGCGAGAAGATTCAGGCAGCGCAGATAGACGCTCAACCTGCTCGTCGTCAACTCAGAAATTTTCTCAGACTTCATCCGAATGCCCTGCTCTCCGGGAAGACCGGCCCAAGTATAACGCGCGCGAGGCTGCGTAGAAAAGACGCGTGAGTCCGAGACTCGCTGCGGCCTGAGATTCCCGCACAACTCTTGAACAGAATTGCATCGAGGTTCATAATCACGCTATGGGCGAAGAGAAAACCAAAGACCTCAACGACGAACGCTCCTTCGAGGAGCGCGTGTTCGCACGCTTCGACGCACTGGATGCGCGCTTCGACAGAATGGAGAAGCGGCTCGAAGCCGTCGAGTCGAAGCTTCACGACTTAGACGCGCGCGTTCAAAAACTTGAGGACGATGCGCAACGAAGGGCAATGGAAACGAAGCCGATTTGGGAACGCGCGCTTGCAGAGATTATGGCTGTCGGCGAGAAGGTTGACACGATGGCTCGTAAGCTGAACGTGCTTGGCCTCGACATGCTCACGCTTCGCGCAGACCAGAACCGACTCGAAGGCCGCATGGACAAGCTCGAATCCGAACACGCCCGGTAACTCATCTTTCCCAACACGCGCGACCGACGCACGTTTGCCGAACCCTCTGCCTTCATCTAAAATCCGACGAGTACGTGAGGCGCTCTCGAAATCTCTTCTCCCGTCAAAGCAATTTAGATGATCGCACACATATCAGGGACTCTTCTGGCGAAGCACGCGACGAGCGTCATCGTTGACGTTGGAGGCGTCGGCTACGAAGTGACGATACCCGTCACGACGTTCTACGATCTAGGCGACGCGGGCGCGCCCGTCAAGCTCAGAATCTACACGCACGTCCGCGAGGACGCGCTCCAACTCTTCGGCTTCCGAACCGAGCGCGAGCGCGAACTCTTCACGCTTCTGATCTCGGTGAGCGGCATCGGCCCCAAGTCAGCCGTCGCGATGCTATCGGGCATGAGCGCCGACGAGATCATCATGGCGATCCGAACGAACAACTACGCGCGCCTGACCTCGATCCCCGGCGTCGGGCGCAAGACCGCCGAGCGGCTCGTCATCGAACTGCGCGACAAGATGGCCGCGCTCAGTTCGCCCGCTCTCGACGAAGAGATAGCGGCGGGCGTCGCCGCAGGGGCGCGACAGTCGGAAGACTCTCTGCGCGAGGACACGCTTGCGGCGCTCCTGCAACTCGGCTTCCCGCGTCCGGCAGCAGAGAAGACCGTCGCGCAGGCAATGAGCGAGGGCGGCGAACTCTCCGTCGAGACGCTCCTGCGACGCTCTTTGCGGCAACTCTCGAAAGGATGAAGGCTGGTAAATAGTAAGTGGTAAATGGCGAATTGATAACCGCGCCGGTCACGCCACCATTCATCATTCACCATTTACCATTCACCATTCACCATTCACAGGCTTTTATGTCTGACCCCGATCCCGTAAGCGTGCGCGAGTCGAAGCCGACGGAAGACGAGCGGCAGTTCGAGCTTTCGCTCAGGCCGACTCGTCTCGCGGAGTACATCGGCCAGCGGAAGGCGACCGAGAACCTCGGCATCTTCATACGCGCCGCGCGCAAGCGGCACGAGGCGCTCGACCACGTTTTACTTACAGGCCCGCCCGGACTCGGCAAGACCACACTGTCCGTCATCATCGCCAACGAGATGGACGCGGAGCTTCGCTCGACCGCCGGCCCCGTCATCGAAAAGCCCGGCGACCTCGCGGCCATACTCACGAACCTTCAGGAAGGCGACGTACTCTTCATCGACGAGATTCACCGGATGGCCCCCGCGATTGAGGAAGTCCTCTACCCGGCGATGGAGGACTACCAACTCGACATAATGATCGGGCAAGGCACCGCCGCGCGCTCGATAAAACTCGACCTCCCGAAGTTCACTCTGGTCGGTGCGACGACGCGACCGGGACTCATCACAGCACCTTTGCGCGGTCGCTTCGGGATAACTTTTCACCTCAACTTCTACACGCACGACGAACTCGCAACGATTGTCCGACGCTCCGCCGACATACTCGACACGGAGATCGACGACGGCGGCGCGCGCGAGATTGCCCGCCGCGCACGCGGCACACCGCGAATAGCGAACCGCCTGCTCCGGCGCGTGCGCGACTACGCAGAGGTCGAGCACGACGGTCGCATCACAAAAGAGGTCGCCGACGACGCCTTGAACCGGATGGAGGTTGACACCTTCGGCCTCGACGAGATGGACAGAAAAATGCTGCTGATGATTATTCAGCAGCACATGGGCGGCCCCGTCGGCCTCAACCACATGAGCGCCGCGCTGCAAGAAGAGAAGGACTCAATCGAGGAGATCATCGAGCCATATCTGATTCAGATCGGCTTCCTCAACCGCACGCCGCGAGGCCGCACCGCCACGCGCCTCGCCTACGAGCACTTCGGCATCGCGCCCCCGCAACAACAAACTCAACGCCCCGGACTCTTCGACTCGGAATAATCTTTTTACTGAATAATTTTCCTCGGAGGTCTTGAGCAATGAAACTCCGTCGGCCTCACACATTCAGACTCTTCTCCGTCGCGCTTCTTGCGTGCATCTCCTTAAATGTCGCTCGCGCGCAGTCGCCCAAAGGAAGTGACTCCGCATCGCCGCGTCCACAGCCAGGCACGAAGCACACCACACAAACAAAACAGGGAGCGAAAAGAAAAACGGACGCGGATGCGGCGCGCAAAGCGCGAGACGTGCGCGATGCGGTCGCAGCGTTGCGCGAAGTGGCGGACGCGGCGCGCTCTTTCGACGACATCTACGAGGTTGCGTTCGTTCAGTCGGAAGCCGCCGACGCGCTCTGGCCCTACGACGAGCAGGCGGCGCGCGCAATCCTTCGCCGCGCGTGGGAGTCAGCGACCGCTCCGGGGGTTGAAAATAAGATTCCCGGTCTGGAAAGCACCAGCGATCCGAAAGAAGCTGCGCAGGAAGTGCTGACGGCCGCGCGCCACTTCATCATCAAGGCAGCCGCGAAACACGACTCGCGCCTCGCCGACACATTCGTCCGCGATCTGGTGCGTGACTCCGACAAACAATCGGCTACGTCGCAGGGCGGCGAACAGGATTCGACAAAACAAGACGGGCAGACTGACAACGAAGAATCGCCGCCACACAAGGAGCGCAGCCTGAGTCCCGCAGGTTTCCAGCGCCTCGCCGTCGCCGACCAACTGCTCGCCGAAGGAGATTTCAAGAGCGCCGCCGAGATGGCCGCGCCTGTAGTCGCCGAAGGGCCGACGCAGATGCTTCTCGCTTTCATCAACAGCCTACGCGCGCAAGACGCGCACACCGCCGACGCGCTCTACCTGCATCTCATCGAAGCGACACGCGCGGACGCGGGCACGGACGCAAACGACATCCTGCTTCTCGCTTCGCCCATCGTCTCGCCAAGCCTTTACACATACGTCAGGGGCGACGGCTCGACAAATTTCGCTTTCATAGGTCGCATCGGCGACGAGGAAAAGCTTGCGCCAATCTCCGCACAGGTGCGCGGCGCATTCTTCGAGGCGGCGGCCTCCGTGCTGCTGCGCCCGCCCGTTCCAAGCGCCGACGGAGGACAGGACGAGGAGACGGCAGCCCGCTACTACGCCGCCGGCCACCTTCTCCCCTTCTTCGAGCGCGACGCTCCGCAGTACGCGCCCGCCTTGAACGCGCGAATGGCGGCGCTCGCCTCGGAACTCGCCCCCGGCCTTCGCGACTCACTCACGTCAAGGATGGACGTGAACAGCCTGTCGCCCAAAAACCCGGCTGACCCGCTCGCCGGCGGGATGGACGAAATATCTCGCGCGCAAAACACGGTCGAGCGCGACTCAGCGCGGCTCTATGTTGTGATGAGTGCGGCACACGGAAGGCTCTGGGATCGCGCGCGCAACATCGCCGCCGAGATCGAGGACGCGGAGGTGCGGCGCGGCGCGCGTCTCGGCATCGCGATCCGGCAGGTTATGGACATCTCGCACTCTTTCGAGTCGGACGAGGGCGATGCCTTCGAGCGCGCGGCTGACCTCGTGCGCGCCGCGGACGTGCCGCCCGAAGTGCGCGCGGTCGGGCTTGCTCAGGCCGCCGAACTCGCATCGCGCGGCGGCAAACGCGCGCGCGCGGGCGAACTGCTAACGGAGGCGACGGGCTACGCCGCGCAGGCCGAGCGCGGAACAGAGCGCGCGACCGCACTCTCGCTCGTAGCCCTCTCGGCGGCGCGAGCCGACGCCACTCGCCTATGGGAGTTTTTACCAATGCTCGTCGGCGCGGCAAACGAGTCGGACGACCTGCGTTTCGACGCGCTGTTCTTCGAGTTCATCCTCAGTCCGGAAGACAAAATACCTTACGCCCTCGACATCCCGGACGCCCCTACGAAGTTGCCGGACGTGTTCGCGGCTGCGGCAAAGCTCGACGCGGCGCGGACGTTCGCTGAGGCGCGCAATTTCAAAGACGAAGAGGTGCGGGCCGCCGCGCTGCTGGCCGCGGCGAGGGCGGCGCTCAGGAAAAGTCCCGGCACGACTGCCGCGACCACGCGCTGAGGTTTTGCGGCGCGGCGGAAAATGACGGACAATTGCGCGTGTAACGGTTGCGGAGTTGGCTGATGGAGAACGTCAGAAGACACATTCCCTTCTTCTCGCGGCGGCGCTGGGGCGTGAAGAATCTCGCGCCTTGGCGGGCCATCATAGGGCACACCGTACACCAGTTCCACGAGAACGACCTGTTCACACCCGCCGCAGCGATGAGCTACTTCGGGCTGCTCACGCTCTTTCCGGCGCTCCTCGTCATGCTCGTCATCAGCAACCGCTTCGCCGCAGGGAACGAAGCACTGTCGCACATCGTCGAAGTCTATCCCGGCTCGCGCGAGTTCCTGCGCGCGACGGTGCGTTCGCTCAAAGACGTTGGCTGGGGCGGACTCGCGAGCGCGACCATCGTCACGCTCTGGGCAGGCTCATGGGTCTTCGCCGTCATCGAGCGCGCTTTGAATCGCATCTGGGGCACGCGCCCGCGCGCGTTCCTTCACGGTCGAGCACTCACGCTCGGAATGATCGGCGCGGTCGGCGTGCTTCTGATGATCTCCGTCTTCCTCACGTCGGTGCTCGTCGGCCTTCAGGAGTTGATTGACCAACTGCCGATTCGGGTCGTGCGGCGAACGCCTTGGATGACGATGATGAACAACGCGTTCTGGCAGTCGCTCATCGCGGTCGCGGGCGCGCTCGTAACCATTGCGCTCTTCGCCGTCGTCTATCGCTTCGTGCCGAACGGTCGCGTGACGTTCAGGGACACGCTGCCGAGCGCGATACTCGCCGGTTTGCTGTGGGAGGCGGGCAAGTACGTCTTCGCTTCGAGCCTGCAATACTTCCACTACGACGAGATTTACGGCTCGGTCGGCGCGGTCGTCGCCGTGCTCACATGGAGCTACGTCTCAAGCCTCATACTCATGTTCGGCGCGCAACTCTCGGTCGTCCTGCACCAGGAGCACGCGGGCGCTGAACTCGCGGCAGAGACTCCGGCATCACCGTCGTAAAAATTGATGAATGCGGAGTGATGAATGTGAAGCCGGTCTGCTTTTATAATTCATCATCCATCACTCCGCATTCATCATTTATCATGCTGATTTCCGATTTCGACTACGAGCTTCCCGTCGAGTTGATCGCGCAGCACCCGCTCGGGCGTCGCGACGCGTCGCGAATGCTCGTCGTCAGCCGCGCGGACGGAAGTTGGCGCGACGGCTCTTTCCCCGAGTTCCCTTCGCAGTTGCGCGAGGGCGACACGCTCGTCGTCAATAACACGCGCGTCTTCCCGGCGCGACTCGCCGGGCGAAGAGAGCCGACGGGCGGGCGCGTGGAGCTTCTGCTCGTGCGGCGGCGCGTGGACTTTGAAGGCGAAGTTTGGGAGGCGCTCGCGCGGCCCGCGCGAAGGCTCGATGCCGGCGCGCGCGTTGTCTTCGGCGACGGTCGGCTGCGCGCGGAAATTCTCTGCGCGACCGAAGACGGCACGCGTCGCGTCGTCCGCTTCGACGCGGACGGCGACTTCGACGCGCTCGTCGAAGAGTTCGGGCGGATGCCTCTGCCGCCGTACATCAAGCGCGAGGGTGACGACCTCGCCTCGCGCGCCGAAGACCGGGAGAGATATCAGACCGTTTACGCCGCCGAGCGCGGCGCGATTGCGGCTCCGACCGCGGGGCTGCACTTCACGCCGCGGGTCTTCGACGAGTTGCGCGCGCGCGGTGTCGGCGTCGTCGAAATCACGTTGCACGTCGGCTACGGCACGTTCGCGCCCGTGCGCGAAGAAGACCTGAGCAGCCACAGCGTCGCGCCGGAGTCTTTCGAGATCGTCGAAGGGGCGGCGCGCGAGATTAACAAGACGCGCGAGCGCGGCGGTCGAGTCGTCGCCGTCGGGACAACGACCGTGCGCGCCCTCGAATCCGCAGCCGACGGGCGTGGGCGCGTGCGCGCCGGTCGCGATGAAGCAGCGCTGACGATCACGCCCGGCTACGAGTTCCGAATGGTTGACGCGATGTTGACGAACTTCCACCTGCCGCGCTCGTCTCTGCTCTTGCTTGTGAGCGCCTTCGCCGGTCGCGAACTCGTGCTCGCGGCGTACCGTCACGCCGTCGGGGCGAGCTACCGCTTTTACAGTTACGGCGACTGCATGTTTATAAAGTGACAAGTGACAAGTGACGAGTGACGAGATAAAATCCTGCCCGTCACTCGACACTTGTCCCCGTCACCGCTATTGAGCCTTATGGCCGTGCTGAAAAAAATTCGCTCGCGTCTTTTCTCGTCCGGCGTCGCGGATGGCGGCCCACTGTTGGACGCAGAGGCGCGGGACGTGCGCGCGGCGTCGGGCGTGGAGACGCGCTACGACGTGCGCCCGCTCACGGTCGCGCAGTTGGACGAGTGCTGGCGTCTCGACCAGCGCTGCTTCGTTGACGGCGAAGCATACAGCCGCGAGACTTTCGAGTACCTTCTCACGTCGCCCGACTCCGTCTCGTACCGCGTCGTGACGGCGGACGGCGCGATGGTCGGATTCATCGTCGGCATCGTCGAGCCGGACGCGACCGGACACATCACCACGCTCGGCGTCGCGCCCGAACACCGGAGGCGCGGCGTCGCGCAGCGTATGCTCCTCAAGGTCGAAGACGGGTTTCGCAAACGGCGCGTTCGCATACTCCGGCTCGAAGTCCGCTCGGTCAACACCGGCGCGCAGGAGCTTTACATCAAGCGCGGCTTCGCCGTCACGCAGAGACTTCCGCGCTACTACTCGAACGGCGGCGACGGACTGCTGATGATTAAATCTCTGGTCTGAGGAAAGGCAAAAGCTAAGACGGAAGGCGGCTCGGGCCTCATCCTTCAAGGACGAGGCCCGAGCCGCCTTGTCTTTATCTTTCGCCTTCCTTTCCGTCAGCTACGTCGTAGCTCGGTCAGAACCTGCTTGGCGACGGACTTGAGCGTGTCGAAGACGCCCGCGCCGTTCGCGGCGACGGCCTCGTGGACGGGTTCGCCGTTGCGCTTGAGTTCGGAGACCATCTCTTCGGCGGGGATGATGTTCGGCAGGTCGCGCTTGTTCAGTTGCAGGACGTATGGAATCTTTGACAGATCGTAGCCGTTCGCCTGAAGGTTCTCTTCGAGATTGTAGAGCGACTCGATGTTGGCGTCCATGCGCTCTTCCTGACTGTCGGCGACGAAGACGACGCCGTCAACGCCCTTCAGGATGAGCTTGCGAGAGGCGTCGTAGAAGACTTGGCCCGGAACGGTGTAGAGATGGAAGCGCGTCTTGAAGCCGCGCACCGTGCCGAGTTCGAGCGGCATGAAGTCGAAGAAGAGCGTGCGGTCGGTCTCGGTCGCCAACGAGATGAGCTTGCCCTTCGCCGTCGGCGCGGTTGCGTCGTAGATGTATTGCAGGTTCGTCGTCTTGCCGCACAGTCCCGGCCCGTAGTAAACGATCTTGCAGTTGATCTCTCGTGAAGCGTAGTTGATGAAAGTCATAGTATTTACTTGGCGGAAGGGTCTGGGTTCACGGGTCAGAAGTCCGGAGTCGGGCGGTGAAAGGGTTTCAGTCCTGACTCCGAACCTTAATCCCTCGACTCAAAACTTAATTGAAGAGGCTGTCAATGTCGTCGTCCGTGATCTCGGCGAAGAGCGACTCGTCGGACTCGCGGCGCTCTTCGGCTAGACGCTCAAGCTCGGCGAATAGGATCGAGAGGTCACGCGACGCCTGCTTGACGCGCAGCTTGACGAGTCCGAGGCTCGAACGGTCGTCGAAGACCACGACGAGCAGCACACGACCGATGATGCAGATGTGTATGCTCTCGCGCTCGCCCTCGTGCGAGAGCGTGGGAAACTCCTTCTCGCCGATGAGTTGCGCCATCCCGCCTGTGGCGGCGACGTTCCCTGCGGCAAGGGACGCAAGACTCGTCGTGTCGAGGTCTGCGATGTCGCCCTGCGCGGCAATCTGCTGGCCGTTCTTGTCAACGAGAAAGACCACGCGGGAAAAAGATTCGAGACGCAGCTTGCTCAGGATATGCCCGAGCTGCTGATATTGCTGCTCGTGCATTATGATAGGTGTGTCTGTCATGCGTACACTGACTCTTTTCTCGCAGGATATGAACTGAGGGTGAGTTTCGGGGGCTTGATCTCCGAGGCACCGGTCGAAGAACTTAAATGAAGATTTGAGGATATTTGACTCGACGAATCTGTGCTCGTATCGAGGCTCGCTTCTGAGCCTCTCTACTCCAAAGGAACTCTAACACAAGGTCAAAGATGACTTCAACAGTTTTTCATTGTCTATGTTTTTTTAACACTCTCCGTCGTCTGTAATTTCCCGCAAATACTACTTGCACGTTGATTTATGCCCTCTCGTGTGTTAAGCTGCTGGAGGTCGTTGGCTTCCCTTTTTGTGGAAGCGATCTGTGAAAAGCGAGTGCTTCGCATGAGCGATCCAGTCATCAAGGGTGCAAAAAGAAGTTCCTCCCGCCCTGCCCCGCGTGGCACCTCGCCAAAGTCTGCCGCCAAAAGCCGCAAGCTGACTGCCAAGTCGGCAAAGCCCAAGCCCAAGCGTGTGACGCAGAAGTCGCCAGTGCGAAAAGCCGCGCCCGCAAAGTCCGCTTCCGCTGCGAAAGCCGTGCGCCCGTCGGCGAAACAGGCAAAGCGACCTGCGAAGCTCAACGCAACTAAAAAGGCGAGCGGCAAGGGGCAGGCGTCGTCTCGTGACAAAGCCGCATCCGTCAAAAAGAAGGCTATAGCCAAGCCTCAGCCTCGCAAGTCGGTTCCCGCGAAGCCGGCTAAAGCTCAAGCGACGAAAGCATCGAAAGTTGACGCGCAGCATCGAGGCGCGCCGAGACTCGCGCCCGCCGCGCCGCGGCAGCCTTCACGCGACGAGGCCGCCGCGCTCAAGTCTTTCGAGCGCGCGCACAAGGAGTTCGTCCGCGGCAACTTCTCGACCGCGCGCGACCTCTTCCGCTCGCTCATCGAGCAGCACGCGGGCGTGTCGGAGGTGACGGCGCGCGCGCGCACTTATCTGACCATCGCCGAATCTCGGTTGCGGACAGAGTCGGCGCTCCCGCGCGACCCTGACTCGCTCTACGACCGAGGCGTCATCGAATTGAACCGTGGAGATTTCGTCTCGGCTCAGGAGTTGTTCGAGCGCGCTCTCAAACGCGACCCCGACGCGCCAGACACTCTCTACGCGCTCGCCGCCGCGCGCTCGCGGCTCGGCGCGGTCGAGGCCGCGCTGCAATCGCTCGAACGCGCCGTCGAACTCAAGCCCGTGCTGCGAGTGCGCGCACACACGGACGCAGACCTGGCGGCACTTCGCTCCGAGCCGGAGTTCGAGCGAATAATTTTTTCTCCGACGCGGCTCTGAGTAACCTCCTCCCGACCGCTCCCCCGCCACGACTTTAATTGCCTCTTCGCCCTTAGCTGCTTTTGAAAGCCCGCGCCTTTCGAGTATGATTTCTCGTGCGGGCGCTCGGTGCGCCAAAGTTTCACTGGGAGCCGGAAGGATTTGCAATCCACCTTTGAGCGCGGCCTGAAGCTCGTCGCCATCGGCGGGGGTACAGGTCTGTCCACGGCGCTGTCGGGACTGAAGGAACTTGTCGGCGACGCGGGGCGCGGCGGCCACCGGCTCGAAGCGCTCTCGGCGATTGTCACAGTCTCGGACGACGGCGGCAGTTCTGGCCGGCTGCGCGAGGAGTTGCAGATGCTCCCGCCGGGCGACATACGTAACTGCATGGTCGCTCTGTCGGAAGACTCGACGCTGCTGTCGCGTCTATTTCAATACCGTTTCCGCGGCGGAGGCGACCTCGGTGGCCACAGCTTCGGCAACCTCTTCCTCGCCGCGCTGACGGAAGTCACCGGCGACTTCGTCGAGGCCGTCCGTCTCTCTTCCGAAGTCCTTGCGAGCAAGGGTCGCATATACCCTGCGACGCTGAACGACGTGCGGCTCGTCGCCGAACTTGAGGACGGGACTGAGGTGCGCGGCGAGACGCGCATCACGGCTTCGCGCTCGCCGATCAGGCGGCTTCGGCTGGAACCGGAGCAGTGCCTCCCGCTGCCCGAGGCTCTGGCCGCGATCCGAACGGCAGACATCATCACGGTCGGCCCCGGCTCGCTCTACACGAGCATCCTTCCGAACCTTCTCGTCGCGCGCGTTGCGGGCTGCATCGGCCAGTCTTCGGCGGTCAAGATTTTCATCTGCAACCTGATGACGCAGCCGGGCGAGACCGACGGCTACACGGCGCGCAAACACCTCGAAGTCGTCCGTGGGTACGCGCCCGAGATCAGGTTCGACTTCGTCGTCGTCAACGACCGGCCCGTGACCCTTGAGCAAGCCGCGGCCTACGCCGCCGAGGGCGCGCGTCAGATAGGTCTGAGCGATCACAGGCTCGAAGAGGAGTTCGGCGACGAGGTGGAGATCGTCCGCGCCGACCTGCTCGACGAAGGGGAGAAGGTGCGGCACAGCCCCGACAAGCTTGCGCGCGTCATCGTCGCCTGCTACGAGCAGGCGCGCGCGCGCCGAGGCGTCGTGACCGCCGCGCGCTGAAGCGACATGGACAAACAGCCACAGCAGCCCTCGCAGCCCGTCAGCACTCCACTCGACATACTCATACTCGCCGCCGGACTCGGCACGCGTATGCGTTCGTCAACGGCGAAGGTTCTGCACAAGCTCGGCGGTCGCCCGCTCGTCGCGCACGTCTGCCGCACGGCCTCCGCGCTCGTCAAAGGCGAGCGACCCGTTTACGTCGTCGTCGGGCATCAGGCGGGCGAAGTGAAGGGGGCCGTGCGCGCCGAACTCGGCGACGCCGGCGCGGTCTTCGTCACACAGGCCGAGCAGCGCGGCACGGGCGACGCAGTCTTCGCGGCGCGCGACGCGCTCGGCGACGCCGACTCGACGCTGCTCGTCCTCTCCGGCGACGTGCCGCTCGTTCGCGCCGAGACTCTGGGCGCGCTCGTGCATCAGCACCGCACGCACCGGGGGCGCGGCGCGGCCTGCACGCTGATGGCCGTCCGGCTCGAAGACCCGACAGGCTACGGTCGCATCGTCCGCGACGAGGAGGGGCGCTTCGAGAAGATCGTCGAGCAGAGGGACGCGACCGCCGAAGAGAAACATATAGGCGAGGTCAACGTCGGAATCTACTGCTTCGAGACGCGGCTTCTGTTCCCCGCGCTCGAACGCGTCGGGACGGAGAACGCGCAGGGCGAGCTTTACCTGACCGACGTGCCCGCGATACTTCGCGCCGACGGCGAGGACGTGAGCATTTACACGCACACGGACGCGCGCGAAGTCTCAGGCATCAACACGCGCGTCGAGCTTTCCGAGTTCGAGCGCATTCTTCGCCTGCGCACGCTCCGAAGCCTCATGCTCAACAGCGGCGTCACCGTCATCGACCCGCAGCACACATACGTCAGCCCCGACGCGCAGATTGGCCCCGACACGACGCTCCACCCGAACGTCCACGTCGAAGGGCGCACCGTAATCGGCGAGGGTTGCGAGATAATGCAGGGCGCGCGCATCACAGACTCGCGCGTCGGCAACGGCGTCACCGTCAAAGACCACTCGGTCATAGTCGAATCGGACATCGCAGACCATTGCACCATCGGCCCCTTCGCGCATCTTCGGATGAACGCGCGGATGGACGAGAACTCGACCGTGGGCAACTTCGTCGAGATGAAGAAGTCTCGCCTCGGCTCGAAGTCGAAGGCGATGCACCTCTCTTACCTCGGCGACGCCGAAGTAGGCGAGCGCACGAACATCGGCGCGGGCACAATCACCTGCAACTACGACGGACGCGCGAAGCACTCGACGACAATCGATGACGACGTGAAGATCGGCTCCGACACGATGCTCGTCGCGCCGGTGCGCGTCGGCTCGCGCTCGGTCACGGGCGCAGGCTCGGTCGTCACCGAAAACGTTCCGCCCGACACGCTCGTCGCCGGAGTCCCCGCGAAGGTCAAGAAGAAACTGCCGCGCGAAGACGACGCGGGCGAATCAGAAAACAGGTCTGCGGAAGAAGAGGTAATGCCGTGAACCTTGAACCGTGACAAGTGACAAGATGAAAACGATTCTTCACTTGTCACGGCTCACGGTTCAAGGTTCACGGCTTTTGAAAGGAAAGCAATCATGTGCGGCATCGTCGGTTACGTCGGAAACAAGCAGGTCGTGCCCGTCATCCTCGACGGGCTGAGGAAGTTGGAGTATCGCGGCTACGACTCGGCAGGCATCGCGGTCGTTGACGAAGCGCACCACCTCGACATTCGCCGCGCCGAGGGGAAACTACGCAATCTCGAAGAGGCTATCCGCCTCAAGCCGCTCGACGGCACATACGGCATCGGCCACACGCGCTGGGCGACGCACGGCCGTCCAACGGAGGAGAACGCGCACCCGCATCGCGACTGCACGGGCCGCGTCGTCGTCGTCCACAACGGCATCATCGAAAACTATCTTCAACTCAAAGACCGTCTGCGCCGCAGCGACCACCACTTTGTCACCGAGACCGACACGGAAGTCATCGCGCACCTCATCGAAGAGTATTTGAAGACGGACGACTCTTTCGAGTTCGCCGTGCGCTCGGCAGTGCGCGACCTGCGCGGCATCTTCGCGCTCTCGATTATCTCGACCGACGAGCCGGACACGATCATCGCCGTCCGGCAAGGCCCGCCCGTCGTCATTGGCCTCGGCGACGGCGAGTTCTTCGTCGCCTCCGACGTTCCGCCCATACTCCAGCACACGCGCGACATTTTCTTCCTCGGCGACGGCGAGATCGCCGTGCTCACGAAAGACTCCGTGCGGGTGACGGACTTCGAGGGCGGGCAGGTTCAGCCGCACACGCAGCGCATCACGTGGGATCCGATCATGGCCGAGAAGGGCGGGTTCAAGCACTTCATGCTCAAAGAGATTTACGAGCAGCCGCGCGCCGTCCGCGACACGGTGCAGGGTCGCGTCTCTCTGGACACGGGCCGCGTCTACTTGGACGAGATGAACATCACGCCCGAAGAGTTCAAGTCGTTTGACAGAGTTTTGATCGCCGCCTGCGGAACGAGTTGGCACGCCGGACTCGCGGGCAAGTACATGATCGAGCAGCTGGCGCGCGTGCCCGTCGAGGTTGATTACGCTTCGGAGTTTCGCTACCGCGACCCGGTGATGACGGAGCGCACGCTCCTTGTCATCATCTCACAGTCGGGCGAGACGGCGGACACCATCGCCGCACTCAGGGAGGCGAAGCAGCGCGGCTCGAAGGTCTTGGCGATCTGCAACGTGCAAGGCTCGATGGTCACGCGCGAGTCGGACGGCACGATCCTGACGCACGCCGGCCCCGAGATCGGAGTGGCCTCGACCAAGGCTTTCACGGCACAGATGATCGCGCTCTACCTCTTCGCGATGTATCTGGGTGGGCTGCGCAGCGCGCTCTCGGATACGGAGGCGCGTCGGCACGCGCAGCAGTTGGCGGGGCTTCCCGTTAAGATCGAGCGCCTTCTGTCGGAGTCTGACGATCTCGAAGAACTCGCGCGCGAGTTCCACCGCGCGACGGACTTTCTCTACCTCGGTCGAGGCATCAACTTCCCCGTTGCGCTCGAAGGCGCTCTGAAGCTCAAAGAGATTTCATACATCCACGCCGAAGGCTACCCCGCGGGCGAGATGAAGCACGGGCCGAACGCCCTGATTGACGAGCGCCTGCCCGTCGTCGTCATCAACCCGCGAGAGGAGGGCGACAAATCATCCGAGCTTCGCTACGAGAAGACGCACTCGAACATCGTCGAAGTGAAGGCGCGCGAGGGCGTCGTCATCTCCGTCTTGACCGAGGGCGACGAGATGTCATCGAAGGTCTCAGACCACGTCATTTCTATCCCTGAATCGTCCGATCTGCTCTCGCCGATTCTCGCAATCGTCCCGTTGCAACTTCTCGCATACCACATCGCAGTCCGCCGCGGCTGCGACGTTGACCAGCCCAGAAATCTCGCCAAGTCCGTCACCGTCGAGTGACGCTGACGGCGCTCGATAGTAGAACCAAACCACTATGCACTGAAAGTGCATAGTGTGTGGCGATGAATGAAAGACGGCACGGTGATGCTCGCCGTGCCGTCTTTCATTCTAAGTGTTCCGACGGATGTTTTCTATTCGCCGTCGGCCTTGACGTACTTGAGCGGCGAGTCGGCCAGCAGTCGGCGCAGTTTGTCCAACTGCTCCTGCGTGCTCTCCTTCATCCACTGGCCGGAGGCGACGGCGGACGCTTCGTCGAGCTTTTGCCGAGCGCCGACCTCGTCGCCGACGCCGAGCATTGCCTCGGCCATCGTAGCGAGCGCCCAATACTTTTGGTCGTTGCCCGGCGGGCCGCCGTCCTTCGTCAACTCCTTGCAGATGTCGAGCACCTCGCGGCGGACGCGCTCGGCCTGCACGAAGTCGGCAACTGCCTCGGCGCGGCGCGGCGCGTTGGCGGCGCGAACGTTGAGCAGGTAAGCGAGGTTGATGCCGTTGTAGTAGTCGTTACGCAGGTAGAAGCCGCGCTCGTAGCCGCGCACGGCCTCGTCGAGATGGGTGCGATCTCCGGTCTCTTCCCAAAGACGTTTGTGCACCGCGCCCCAGAGGCCGAGCGTCTCAGTGTCGTTCGAGGTCGCGGGGTCGAGCGTTTTGAGCAACTCGCGCGCCTCTTCGAGCGCCGCCAGCGGCGTTGGCTGCTTGCTCTTGTATGTTGCGAGGGCGAGTCGCTGGATGATTGAAGGGTCTTCGGGCCGCTCCTTCAACTCCGCCGACGCGCCCAGTTTGGCGGCATCTTCGGCGGCCTTTCGTGCGGCAGTGCGGGCGGCCTCCTTCATCTTCCTGCGGAGTTGCGTGAGCAGCACCTTGGCCGTGACGAAGTCGCCCGCCTCCTGCGCCTCGTCCACCTCCTGCATCCGCTCGCTATAGTTCACCTCGTCCGCACGCCCGTCAGCGTCGGGCGCAGTCGCCGCCACCGCTCTGGCTACGCTCTGCATTGCTTCTGCCAGCGCCGGCGGGGCCAAGTCGTGTAGGAAGGTATAGACGGGGCTGTCCTTGGGCCGCGGGTCGTCTTTATAAATCTTGACGATGGCATCCTTCAATACTTCGCGGAATCGCATCACCTCATCGAAGTCAATCCCCTCGCCGAGGTGATGGTACTGGCGGATGGCGATGTGATTAACATCGAAGGGAAAGGTCTGAACGCCGTCTTCGCAGATGATGATGGTCGTGTAGGGACGCAGCGCGTGGCGCACGCCCAGTTCGTAATAAGCGTTCTTGTTCGAGGTCGAGAGGTCGGCGACGACCACGTCGGCTTTGAGTAGTTGCTCGTACATCGACACGTCGATGACGCCGGAGTGGACGATCTCGTTCGCGCGGACGCACTTCAGACCGGCTTCCTCCACGGCTGGCTTGATGATGCTGCCGTAGGTCTTGTCGAGATCAAGTATGCGCCCCGTCTCGAAGTCGGTCTTCTTGCCGAAACCCATCACCACGAAGCACGTTCCACTAACTTGTGCGGCTGTTCCTTCGGGCATTTAATCAACCTCCACCGGCGAAAAGGCCGTGTGCGAACCATTCAACTTAAGCGGCGTTCATGAGGGAGACGTGCGGAAAATCGTCCCCGGCGAAGTCCTCTCGTACGCGCGGCATTATCTTCCCAACGCGGCGAGAATTTCAATCAGAATTTTCAGCGGGAAGACACCCGGTATGCTGTTAAGGCAAAACGGTGCTGGAGACTCTCACTCGATGACGCGCGCGACGACGCACTTGAGGTAGAGCGTTTCGGGCACGCCGACGAGGACGGGGTGGTCGCCCGATTGCGTTCGACGTTCGACGATCTGCACGCGGCGGCGCGCGTCCGCGGCGGCCTCCGCGATGAGTTCGAGGAAGAGAGGCTCGGTCATGTGGTACGAGCACGTGCAGGTGACGAGCACTCCGCCCCGTTCGAGCATCTTGAGCGCGCGCAGGTTGATCTCTTTGTAGCCGCGCGCCGCAGCCGCGACGCTCGCGCGGTTCTTCGCGAAGGCGGGCGGATCGAGGACGACGGTTTGAAATCGCTCGCCCGCCGACTCCAACTCGCGCAGCGCGTCGAAGACGTTCGCCTCCCGGAACTCGACGTTCGCCGCGCCGTTCAAATCCGCGTTGCGCCGCGCCGCCGCAACCGCCTCCGCCGAGATGTCGAGACCGAGAACGCTCTCGCACGCCCGCGCAATCGAGAGCGCGAAGCCGCCGCCAAATGTGAAGCAGTCGAGCGCGCGCCCGTGCGCGTGCGTACGCGCGGCGACGTGATTCTCGCGCTGGTCTAGAAAAGCGCCGGTCTTCTGCCCGCCGAGCGGCGCGACTCTCAGGCGCGTGCCGTGCTGCACGACCTCCAACTCGCCGGGCGCTTCGCCGTAGATGATGCCGGAACGGAGCGGCAGACCTTCGAGCGAGCGCACGCGAACGTCGTTGCGTTCGACGATTGAGCGCGGCGCGAACTCCTCGACGAGCAGCCCGACTAACATTTCCTTCAGCGCCTCAGTCCCCTGCGAGAGCGTCTGCAAGACGAGCACGTCGGCGTAGCGGTCAACGATCAGCGACGGCATAAGGTCGCCTTCCGAATAGACGAGCCGGAAAGCGTCCGCATCATTCTCAAGCCCCGCGCGCCGCGACGCAGCCGCGCGAAGCCGTGCGCGCCACCACTCGCGTTCAACCGCCTCGTCCTTCGTCGTCAGAAGACGCAGGGCGATCTCGGAGCGCGCCGAATATAAAGCGTGGCCGACGAACCGACCGCGCTCGTCCCGGACGCACACGGTCGAGCCTGCGTCCGCGCCGCCCGCGTCGCGCACGTCGCTGCGATAGACCCAAAGGTGTCCGCCGTGGACGCGCTCCGCCCCGCGCTTCGTCACTGTGATTGAAGGCTCGGCCATGCGTGCCAGTGTCGTAAAAAACTGCGCGCGATTCAAGGCGATTCAAGCTCGCCGCACGCAAACGCATCTCAAGCCTCGCACCGCAGCGGCGGCGCGTGCGCCGGAAGTCGCTCACGCAGCGTGAGCGCCGGGCGGGTTATGCGAGCGGCGAAGGCTTGGTTATAATCACACGAAGTCAAGCCACGCGAGCGGAGGAGAAGGATGACCGAAGCAGTCAGGCAGAAGCTTCAGCAGGAGTTGAACGTTTTGGACGAGGAGTTGCACGTGCACCTGCCGCGCGAGATCAAACGCGCAAAGGAGTTCGGCGACCTGCGCGAGAACGCCGAGTATCACGCGGCGCTCGCCCGCCAGCAGTTCGTGCAGGCGCGCATACAGCAGTTGCGTCAGCGCCTCAGCGAACTCTCTTCGATTGACCTCTCGAAAGTCCCGCACGACCGCGCCGCATACGGCTCGACGCTCGTCCTCTACGACTCGGAGCGCGAAGAGGAAGTTACATACCGGCTCGTTACGCCCGAAGAGAGCGACCCCCCCGCCGGACTGATCTCGACGACATCGCCCGTAGGCCGTAGTTTAATGGGGCGCGAAGAGGGCGACGAGATTAAAGTCACGACGCCCGCGGGCACGCGCAACTTCGAGATCAAAAAGCTGACGACGCTGCACGACGAGACAAAAGAGAACAGCGGATGACGCCTGAGCCGCGGCGCGTACTTTTCGGATGGGTCGCGGGAATCATCAGCGCCGCCGCCACGCTTCTAATCGCATACGTCGCGGGCGTCGTCGCGGTCGCCGCGAGCCTGCGAGATCTTTTCGCGATGCTCCTCACCGCGCTCACATTCCTCCCGCTGATGCTCCTCTTCGTGTTCCTCTTGCCAGACCTTTTGGCGGGCACGGCGGTCGGGCTTTTACTCGGACTGTCTTCGCGTCTCGCGGGCCGCACGCTCGGAGCATTTGCGGGCGCGATTTTCGGCCTCGCAGTCGCCGAAGCCGCCTTCAGTTTTCTACTCCCGCTCGTCTTCAAGCCTGAGTCGTCTCGCGGCTTCGTCAACATCATCAGCAGCCCTTACATCTCAGGACTCTACGGCGTCGTGCTAGGCTCGCTCGCGGGCGTCATCTTTCGTCGTTTGAATCGCGCCGGTTGAAGTTCACGCCGCGCGTCTATCTTGAGCGAAAACGAGTGACGACAATAGAGTTCCTTGACAAGCCTTCCGGCGCGTTCCTATGATGACTCGTCGAAACCGAAAGCGCCCGCGAAGAGGCGCGTCCGCGTCCTTACAGGGACACGCGGGGAAAGGCTTTCAAGAGTTGTTCGGTGCGAGCATCGGGCGCGGCGCGGGGCGGATCATAAGCGCGATGGTGCAGGGACTCGCGCGGCGCAGGATCAACCCGAACCTTCTGACCGTGACGGGCGTTCTGATAAACGTCCTGTGCGGCCTCATGTTCGGCCTCGGCGACTTTTTCTGGGCCGGAATAGTCCTCATCGTCGCAAACCTCTTCGACATGCTCGACGGCCAGGTCGCGCGGCTCACCAATCAGGTGACGCGCTTCGGCGGCTTCCTCGACTCCACGCTCGACCGCGTCTCCGACATGGCCGCCTTCGTCGGCCTCATGCTCTTCTATGCACGCGACACCGAATTTCATTCGACCGTCAACGTCCTTCTGGCCGGACTCGCGTTGACCGGCTCGGTGCTCGTCTCCTACGCCTCGGCGCGCGCCGAGAGCCTGATACCAAAGTGCGACGTGGGATTTCTTCGCAGGCCGGAGCGCGTCGTGCTCCTGATCATCGGCGCGCTCTCGACGCACCCTAGCTCAAACAGCATCTTCGCCAATCGAATGCCCGCGGTGCTCTGGGTTCTCGCGGTCGGCTCGTTCTGGACTTTCGCCTTCCGCGTCTATCACACGTGGTGCGAGTTGAACCGCAACGCAGCGGAGTCGCGCGCCGTGGCGACGGCGCAAACCATTTCCGAAGCTTCGCAGACGCCGCCCTCCGCGCAGCGACGCGCCGACGGCAACGGCGCACCGCAAACGACCGGCGACGCATCCAACACGGACGCGGGGCGACCGGGCGCGCCCGACATGACGCGCCGCGTCCCTGCGTCGCGCTGACTTTAGCGATGAATGCGGAATGATGAATGATGAATAAAAGGCAGCACGGTTCTCGACATTCAGCATCCATCATTCAACACTCGTCATTTTCTTCGAGGTGAAAGCAACGTTGACGGTCTGCCCCTGCTGCGGAGCAAAGTTTGACGGCGAGTTGTGCGACGGCTGCGCCGCGTGCGGCGCGCGCGCGGTCGGGCCGCCGCTCGCGCGCCCGGAACAAGAGCTTCCAACCTACGGCCACGCGCTCGCGATCTCTGCGGCGGGCGTTCTGTTGCTGCTCGCGTTCGCCTACGCGTTCGTCTCGGCGCTCGCGCGAGGCGAAACGTTCTCGCTCGGCGCACGCGCGCTCCTTCGCGCCGCCGAGTCGGCTGCGTGGAGCTTGAAGTGGAGCGCGCTGCCCGCGGCGTTCGCGCTCACGCTCGTATGCCGCCGGCTCTATTCGCGCATGAGCCGCGAGCACACGCGCTTCGTCGGGCACAGGTGCGCGCGCGCCGGACTCGCTCTGACCGCAGTGGTCGCCGTCTCGCTCGCCGTACTCGTCGGCGTCACCGTGCCGGAACGTCTGCGCATGCGCGAACTCGCGCGGCGCGCGGCGGAGAACGCCGTGCTCTACGAGACAGACCTCGCGCTCATGCGCTACCGCCAGCGCTTCGGCACGTACCCGGCGGCGCTCGAAGATTTGCGAAGGCTCGAAGACCCTGACGGTTCGATAGCGCGCCTGCTCGCGCGCGTCGAGGCCGGAGAGTACAAGCCTGAGACGGACATCGCCTCGCTCTCTTCGGCGCGCTCGAAGTCGCGCGGTCGTCGTCGCGTGAGCGAGTTGCGCGGCGCGGCGTCCGCGCCCGACCTGCCCGACGCAGGGATTGTGCTCACGAATTACGAGGTCGTACTGCCCGGACGCGACGGCTTGCTCGGCACTGACGACGACCTGCGGATACGCGACGGCGTCATCGGCGACGGCCTGCCCGCCGCGGCAAAGGTGAAAGCGACGCCCGCCGTCTTCGTCAAACGCTCCAACTGATTCGGCATCGCCGACAACGTTTCAAAAATCGTTAAAGGACATGGGATTTCTCAGCATATTCAGGCGGAAGAAGTCGGACGACGAGGCAACGCGCCGCGCCGCTCTGCTGCGCGCCGGGCGCATCACGGAAGGCTCGATCTTCGACGTGATAACCGACGACGCGGGCACGATCACACAGGTCTTCTACAACTACCAGATCAACGGCGTCGAGTACGAGTCTTCGCAAGCGCTCGACCCCGATCAACGCCAGCGCTCGACCGAATACTTCCCCGGCGCGAGCGTCACCGTCCGCTTCAACCCGCGCCAGCCGGGAAACTCTGTGGTCGTCTGACGAGAAGGGCCAAGTGAAGAGTGATGAGTGAAGAGTGATGAGTAAAGGCAAACTGTCTTTTACTCATCACTCATCACTCATCACTCTTCACTCTCACTTTCATGTTCAAGAAGATGCTCATAGCGAACCGCGGCGAGATCGCCGTGCGCGTCATACGCGCGTGCCGCGAGTTGGACATCGCGGCGGTCGCCGTCTACTCGGAGGCCGACGCCGCGGCGCTTCACGTCCGGCTCGCGGATGAGGCTTATCTGCTCGGCCCCGCGCCCTCGGTCGAGAGCTATCTGCGGATTGAACGCGTCATCGCCGCCGCGCTCAAGAGCGGCGCTGAGGCGGTGCATCCCGGCTACGGATTCCTCGCCGAGAACGCAGAGTTCGCGCGCGCGGTGAATGAAGCCGGACTCGTCTTCATCGGCCCTTCGCCCGAAGCGATGGAGTTGATGGGGTCGAAGACGAGCGCGCGTCGCGCCGCAATCGCAGCCGGAGCGCCCGTCGTTCCGGGCGCGACCGAGGCGCTCGCATCAATCGCCGATGCGCGCGAGACCGCGCGCTCGGTCGGCTATCCAATCATGCTCAAGGCCGCTGCGGGCGGCGGCGGAAAAGGGATGCGGCTCGTCGCATCCGAAGACGAACTGCCTTCGGCATTCGAGACCGCGCAGTCCGAGGCCGCGTCCGCGTTCGGCGATTCGTCCGTCTATATCGAGAAGGCGGTCGAGCGCCCGCGCCACGTCGAGATTCAAATCTTCTCGGATACGCAGGGACGCTTCGTACACCTCGGCGAGCGCGAGTGCTCGATTCAGCGTAGGCATCAGAAGGTCATCGAGGAATGCCCTTCGCCGATTAACGACTCGTCTTTGCGCGCGCGGATGGGCGCGGCGGCTATCGAGATCGCGCGCGCGGCCTCTTACGTCGGCGCGGGCACGGTCGAGTTCCTCGTCTCGGACGTGACGCGCGACTTCTACTTCCTTGAGATGAACACGCGACTTCAGGTCGAGCATCCCGTGACGGAACTCGTCACCGGCTTCGACCTCGTGCGCGAGCAGATTCGCGTCGCCGCCGGTCTCCCGCTCTCGTTCACTCAAGACGACGTTCGCATGACGGGCCACGCCGTCGAGTGCCGCGTCTATGCCGAAGACCCGGAGCAGAACTTCATGCCTTCGCCCGGACACATCGAACGTTTGCGCGTGCCCGCCGGCCCCGGAGTGCGCGACGACGGCGGCGTCTATGAAGGCGCGGAGGTCTCGATCTACTACGACCCGCTTATCTCGAAGCTCGCAACGTGGGGGCGTACGCGCATTGAGGCAATCGAGCGAATGCGCCGCGCGCTCGCAGAGTATTCGGTCGGCGGCATCAAGACGACGCTCCCATTCTTCCGCGAGGTGATGCGCGACGAGGAGTTCGTCGCCGGACGACTCGACACGGGTTTCATCCCTCGATTCAACGAGCGCCGCGACGCGGCACGTATGAGCGACGCCGGGCCGGGCGCGGAAGAGATCGAACGCCGCGACATTGCGCTCGTCGCAGCCGCGCTCGCATACTCCGAGCCGGAACAACGCGGCTCCGAGCAGCAACAATCACAAGCGCCGCCGAGCCGCTGGAAGATTGCGGGCCGCGCGGCGCTTCATCAGTCGAGGATTTGAGAAGCGCGGCTTTCGCGCGACGCGCGGGTTCGATTCATGAAACTCAACGCCGAAATCGAAGGCGAGAAGGTCGCGCTCGAAGTGAGGCGCGAGGGCGGGCGCGTCTTTGCCGAAGTCGGCGGGCGTCGTTACGAACTCGAAGCGCGAGCGGTAGGCAGTAGCGAGTACCTTCTGATTCATGGCGGGCGCGTTTACGAATGTCGCGTCGGCGCGGCGCGTGGCGCGCGTTCGAGAGGGGAGTTGAGCGTCTCGGTCGGCGCGTTCGAGTACGCCGTCGCGCTCGCCGACCCGAAGCACTTGCGCGGCGCGCGCACTGTGGCCGAACACGAAGGCGGGCGCGCGCAGGTCACTGCACAGATGCCGGGGAAGGTCGTGCGCGTGCTCGTCTCGAAGGGTCAGGAGGTAGAGGCGGGCGCTGGAATAGTCGTCGTCGAGGCGATGAAGATGCAGAACGAGTTGAAGTCGCCGAAGTCGGGCACGGTCGTCGAACTCCGAATCGAGCCGGGCGCGACCGTCAACGCGGGCGAAGTGCTCGCCGTCATCGAATAGAGGATGAAGGCGGAAGGAAGCTCTGCGCAAATATGCAGTCTGAGCGAATAAGCAACGCATAAATGAATGGCAGAGGTTTTTTATGCAACTTCCACTGAATATTTTTTCAAGGCTGGCGGAAGGATGAAAAAGAAGAAAGAAGCAACCGCCGCAGCATCTTCATCCTTCCGCCTTCCGCCTTCATCCTTTCCCGACGGACTTCGCGTCATCCTCTGGGACATTGACGGCACGCTCGTGCGGACGCGGCGCGCGGGCGTGTTCAAGGATTACACGACGCCCGCGATTGTCCGTGTGTTCGGCACGGCGGGGCGTTTGCACGAGTTGAGCGTGTCGGGGATGACAGACTTGCAGATCGTCTCGGAGGCTCTGTGCGAGGAAGGTTTCGACGAGGCGGCGATTCGCGCGCGTGCGCCGGAGTTGGCCGCGCTCTTCCACGAAGAGCTTGAGCGCCTGACGAGCGGCGAGGATGTTTACTACGCGCTCGACGGCGCGCGCGCGTCACTCGAAGCCGTCGAGAGTCACCCGCGCTATCTCAACTCGCTGCTCACGGGAAACGTCGAGCTTGCCGCGCGTCTGAAGCTTCGCGCGGTCGGACTCGAAGGCTTCTTCCGGCTGCCGGGCGCGTTCGGCGAAGACTCGCACGACCGGCGCGACCTGCCCGCGCTCGCGCTCGCGCGCCTGAGCCGACACCTCGGCGTCGATTTGAATCCCGAACAACTCGTCGTCGTCGGCGACACGCCGAACGACATCGCCTGCGCGCGACACTTCGGCGCGCGTGTTGTCGCCGTCGCCACGGGCAGAACCTACCGTGCCGAAGACCTCGCGGCGCACGCGCCTGATGCGCTTCTCGATGACTTAACAGACACGGAACTCCTGCTGCGAACTCTCGCGAAGCTCTAGCGAGAGAGCGGCGACGCTTCTGCCGTCAGACTTCATTCCGGCCTTCGCAACTTCTCCACTTGATTCTCCTGCGCGTTGACGGCCTGCCAGCGTCCCTCGCGGTAAGCGAAAACGTCCGTGAAGATCGTCCTGTCAACGTCCTTCCCGCGCTCGTCGCTCGTCACGACGATGCCGTTGACGATCCCGACATCACCGTAGATGCGCGCGCTCAGGCTCTCGAAACGCTGCTTGATGTTCGCGGGCGGTTTGTACTTCGTCGAGTAGAAGATGTGCTGAGTCTTCGTCAGGAAGTCGCCCGTCGGTACGGGGTGAACGAAGTCGGGCGCGAGTATGCGTTCGAGCGCGGCGTCGTCGTGTTCGTTCTTCAGCCATTCATTCTCAAGCTCGACGAGCGCCCGGCGATCACTCTCGACGTTGCGCTGCGATGCCCGCGCCGCGCCGACCGTGCGCAGCAACAAGACGGAAGCGACGACGACGATTCCCACTATCGTCAAGACGAATGACGAGACGACGAATCTGAGTTTCAAGGGCCGTATGCTCCTCTTCTACGGTCGGCGGAAGCCGCGCTCGATGTCGCGCTTCGTCAGGCGGAGGATGATGGGGCGGCCGTGCGGGCTGGTCGTCGGCGATGAGGTGAGCAGGAGTCGCCCGATGAGCCAGCGCATCTTCTCTTCGGTGAGCGGCGTGTTGTTTTTGATCGCGGCGCGGCTGGCGAGCGAGGCGGCAACCGCGTCGCGCAACGTCGCGCGCGCGCGCCCGCGCTTCTCCGCGTCAACGGTGTCGAGGATTTCGGCTAGAAGGTTTCGAGCCTCCGACGCGGGCAGGTCTGCGGGCACGGCGCGCACCGCGACCGTGCGCCCGGACAAGCGCATCAACCCGAAGCCGAGCCGTTCGAGTTCCTCGGAGACCTCGTCGAAGGCCGCGGCCTGCGCGGGCGTGAGGTCGAAGGTTTCGGGGACGAGTAGTTGCTGCGACTCCGCCGTCCGCTGCGATTCGATGCGCCGGTACTTATCGAACAGTATTCGCTCGTGCGCGACGTGCTGGTCTATGAGCAGCAAGCCTTCCGAGTCGGTCGCGATGATGAAGCTGTCTTCTAGTTGTCCGAGCGGTCGGATGTCGGGCGTCAACGATTCGGGCGCGGCGTCGCGCACGAGCTTCGCGGCGGAGTCAAGCGGCGGCAATCCGACGCTTTCCACGCGTGCAGAAGTCGCCGCACTCCGGGCGGAAGCCGTCGCCTCTTCAAACTCCGAATCGCGAGACGCTT
Organism: Pyrinomonadaceae bacterium; assembly: GCA_035474235.1. Classification (GTDB taxonomy): domain Bacteria; phylum Acidobacteriota; class Blastocatellia; order Pyrinomonadales; family Pyrinomonadaceae; genus QHXN01. Next base: position 72,650 of record DATINM010000051.1, on the reverse strand, counting down.
CGCGCGTCTCGATTTCCGGCGACGAAGGCTCGCGCCGTGACCGAGGCGTGGCCTCTGCGCTCGGAGCGTTTGCTTCGAGCGCCGGGGCCGAATGATTTTGCGAGTCCGCGTTCGGACGCGAAGCGCCGGACGACTCGCCGCCGTTGCCGCGCTCGTCGGGCCACGGCGAGTCTTCGGCGGGCGGCGCGTGGCCGAACTCAATCGCCTCCTGTCGCGTCGCGCCCTCGTCGCCGGCCACACGGAAGTCGTGCACGGCTCCTTCGCCGGCTCGTTCGTCGAAAGAAGTCTCCGTGTCAACGCCGGAGTCATCCGCGGCGCGCGGTTCGGCGCTGTCCTCTTCGAGTCTCAGAAAACCGTTGACGGCGAGCGCGGCCCGGACTGCGTCTCGCACCGAGTCGGCGACCGCCGAGGCGCGTCGGAATCGCACCTCGGTCTTCGCGGGATGGACGTTCACGTCCAACTCTTCGGGCGACACTTCGAGGAAAAGGAGCGCCGCCGGGAAGACCCCGTGCGGAAGAACCGAGCGGTAGCCTTCGGACAGCGCGCGCGCGACGAGACGGTCGCGCACGTAGCGTCCGTTGACGAAGAGATATTGCGCGTCGCGCGTCGTCCGGCGCTCGCGCGGCGCGGAGACGTAGCCTCGCACGCGCGCGACATCCGCGCGACCGCCTTCGATTTCAAGAAGATGTTCGATGAACTCCGCGCCGAAAATCTGGTACGCGCGTTCGCGCAGGTCTGCGGCGGGCGTGGCGCTCAGGACTTCGCGCCCGTTGTTCGTGAGCGTGAACTCGATTTCGGGGTGCGCGAGCGCGTAGTGCGTGACGAGATTCGTCAGGTGAAAGCTCTCGGTCGCTTCGGAGCGCAAAAATTTTCTGCGCGCCGGGACGTTAAAGAAGAGGTCGCGCGCGGCAATCGTCGTCCCCACGGCACGCGCGGCCGGCGACACGTCGCGCATACGCCCGCCCTCGATGATGACTCGCGTGCCTTCCGTCTCGTCCAAGGTTTGCGTGATGAGTTCGACGCGCGCGACCGACGCGATTGACGCGAGCGCCTCGCCGCGGAAGCCGAGCGTGCTGATGCGCGAGAGGTCTTCGGTCGTCGCGAGCTTCGACGTTGCGTGCCGCTCGAAGGCGAGCACCGCGTCGTCGCGCGTCATCCCGCAGCCGTCGTCCGCGACGCGCAGGAGTCGCCGCCCGCCCGCTTCGACATCAATCTCGACTCGGCGCGCGCCCGCGTCAATCGAGTTCTCGACCAACTCTTTAGCGACCGAGGCGGGACGCTCGACCACTTCGCCCGCGGCGATCTGGTTTGCAACGTGGTCGGAGAGTACGCGAATCTTGGACATCGGAAAGCTATCGGCGTTCAGAGGTAAACGATCTGGTGGTCGTTCGTCGAGAGGTCAATCGAATCGTGAATCCATTCGACGACGTAGCGACCGTGGCGCGCGAGCAGGCTTGTGACGTTGACGTGCCGCTCCTGCAAAGCCTTTTCGGGATAGAGCGACGTGGCGGCGCGCTCTAACTGTCGCATCGCCGCGCGGTCGCGCTGAGCTTGCGCGCGGTGGAAGCGAGAGCGCAGGCCGTCGAGTTGATGAGAGATTTTTTTACGCCCGCCCGTGAGCGCGTCTGCGAGCGTCGGGTCGAAGGCGCGCAGGCTCGTTTCGAGCTTGTCGAGCGCGCGAGCGACCGATGCGTCCGCCGAGTCGAACGCGCCCGCTATCTCCGTGCCGAGGTGTTCTTCGACGACGCGCGCGACGACCGAGTCGAGTCCGCCGAAAAAGTCTTCGAGCTTCAACCCGTAGCGTTCGAGCGTGCGGCCCGCGCGGCGCTCGACGACGGTGATGCTCGCACGGTGAAGTATCGGAGTGGCGGGGCGCGAGAGCACTCGATAGCTCTCGGCGGTCTGCGCGAAGTATGCGATCTCGGCTGAGCCTCCGAAGTAGGCGACGGTCGGCAGAAGGTAATCCTGAACGACCGCCCGCAGCGTGACGTTCGGGCTGAAGCGTTCGGGTTCCCGGAGCGCGAGCGCAGACAACTCCTCCGCCGTCCATTCGTGTTCCGTCCCCTTCGAGCGGTAGCGGCCTTCGCCCGTCCGCGTGAGCGCGCGGCGCGCGCCGCCTTCGACGAGGAAGAGCGGGAACGCGTCGGGCGACGTGTGAACCTGCGCGTGGTATCCGGCCTCGACGAGCGCGCGCGAGCGCGCATCGGTCGCCGCGGCGATTTCTGCGGCGCGGCGCGCAGCCTCGGAGTAGAGCGGCGCGGCCAGACGCTTGAGCGCCCGGTCGGTCGGGTCGAGCAGCACAAGCCCGTACTTCGACGTGAGCGATGAGAGCATCAGCGCGAACGCCTCGCCGAACGTTCGCCCCGGTCTGTAGCAGTCGCGCAGGAGCGTTTCGAGACGGGGCAGAAACTCGCTCGACGGCAACAACTCGAACAGTCGCTTCGTCGCGTCGCCGATGCTATCGCTTAAGACGACGCCGCCGACCTGCTCGCCTTCCCTGTGCAACTCGTCCGGCACACTCGCGCCCGCGAGGCGACCGTCGCAGGCGATGACCTCTGCGCGCCGAACCTCATCCCAGTCGTGATCCTCGGTCGCCATCCAGAAGACAGGCACGGCGGGCGTTTCGCGCGACGAAAGACACGCGGCGAGTTTCACGGCGGAGAGTGCTTTGTAGAGTGTGTAGAGAGGGCCCGTGAAGAGTCCGACCTGCTGCCCCGTGACGACTGCGACGCAATCGTTCAAGCGGAGACGTTTGATATTTTCGAGAGTCGCTTGCCCGGCGTTCCAACGCGCATTCATTGATTCGAGCGCGTCGCAGAGCGCCGTCCGGTCGGTCGCCTGATTGTCGAGCACCCGGCGCGCGCGCGCGTCAAGCTCGTAGTGGAATCGCACCGCTTCGGGGTAGAAGCGCCGGAGCGCGGTCGGATCTTTCAGGTAGTCGAGGAAGAGTCGCGACTGTTGCGGGATGCGCTCGAACGGCAGACGCTCGACTCGAAGACCCGCGCCTTCGGGCGTGCCGTGACATTCGGGTTCGGTCGTGGTCACAGGCTTCAAGCTCTCCTGACAGGCGCTAATCCGTCTCGTGAACTGCTTTTGCCGTCGCATTATAACGACGGCCTCGGAACGCGCGCAAACGATAGTCGCGGCGCGGAAGTCGAAAAGGCAAACGGGAAGACTCATCTTCGCCCGTTTGCCTTAAACTTTTACAACTGCCTTACATTCTCTCGCACGCTTCGTCGGGCTTATCGTCTTCTCACGAACCGGGACGTGACGATTAGCTGAAAGTGCGCGCGCGGCGCACGACGAGTCACGCGCCGCGCGCTTTTCACGAAGCGGGCGGCGTTGACGCCGAGAGCGCTGCGCCGTTTTCGGTCTCTTCGAGAAGCATTGCGATCTCTGCGCGCGCCTCTTCATTCGGCTCGCCGAGAGGCGCGCGCACCGCACCGCCCTTGTAACCCACGAGGTCGAGCGCGTACTTCAAACCGCCGACGCCGAAGCGCACGGTGACGGCGCGAGCGAGCGGCGCGAGTCGAGCCTGCGACTCAAGCGCGCGCGCGTGGTCTCCGCGCATGAATGCTTCGTAAATCTCTACGCACAGACGCGGCGCGGCGCAGCCCGCGGCGAGTATCGCGCCGACGACGCCCGCGCACAACGATGCGTAGAAGACGCCCGCGTGCCCCGTCATCAAGGCGAAGTCTTCGCGCCCTCCGCCCACCTGCCGAATCATCTCGACGAGGTTCACCATGTCGCCCGAACTATCCTTGATGCCGGCGATGTTCGCGTGCTCCGAGAGCCGCGCGACCCACTCCGGCGCGATTGCGACGCCCGTGTTCTGCGGGATGTTGTAGAGGATGACGGGGACGGGCGAGTCGTCGGCGACGCGTCGGAAGTGTCCGGCGAGCGCGTCCTGCGACATCGCCCCACGGTAGAAGTGCGGCGTCAGAACGAGCACCGCGTCCGCGCCCGTCGCCGCCGCGCGGCGCGCTTCGAGTATTGTGTGCCGCGTCGAATGCTCGCCGACGCCGACGACGAACGCAAGCTCGCGCGGCACGCGTGCCCTCGACGCCTCGGCGACCTCCGTTCGTTCTCGCTCGTCCAGATGCACGCGCTCGCCCGTCGAGCCGAGCGCGACGTAGCCTGCCACGCCCGTCTCGTTCCACCTCTCGATGTTCGCGCCGAGCGCCGCCGCATCAACCTCGCCGCCCTCGCCGAACGGCGTCGTGAACGGCAGCAGAACGCCGCGCAGTTTGTTGACGACCTGTTGAGTGTGCGAAGTTTTCCGGTTGCCGATCTCGTCTCTCATAAGGCCGGGCATTATAGCGAGCGCTTCCGAAAGCGCGCAAACAGTTAGCGCGCGGCCACGCCTGCGCGTCCGGCGACAAGCGACGCACGACGCATCTCTAACGACGGTCTGCGCGCGAAATGTTTTTCCTCAAAACAGCATTATAGATTTAGAGAAGGCACGAGAAGACGGTCGCGCGCGCTCCGACTTTTTTAGCAGGCGAAGGCTGAATCAAAGACGACGTACCGCCCGCGCGCCAATTCGGAAACCGCCGGCCCGCTTGAGCGCGGGCGCGGCTCGATACTCTTTTCCGGCGACTGCCGGAGTCGCCCTTGCGGGGCTTTCATCTTCTTTCGCCGGTGGCGTTCCAATTTTCCGTACAGAGATTTGCAGCATGATACGTGTGCGGAAAAAAGTGATTGACAATATTTTCGTGCGGGAATATTTTTGCCGACGCTTTCAACCGGCTTCCGAGCCGACACAAGCCCTACCGTGCCGGCGGTTCACCACGATCCCGCTCTCTTCTGTGATGATTCCTCGGCGGGGATCGGTATCTCGAATAGCTCGACGCCGAATCGCGCCGACCCGTCGCGGCGCGACTCCAAATGAAAAAGATTCTCAGCCTGAGAAGTAAACGCGACTGAGGTGCGACTGGCAGACGCGACTTGACCAGCCGGCATCTCACTTAATACGCACGTCGAACGCTCGTTACACAGCCGCGTGATTCGGGATTTAACCTTCACTCGCCAACCAAGCCAGGAGTCATTCTATGTCTAACGGCCCATTTCATCTTTGCGAAGTTTTAGAGAAAGAGTATCAGGAACTCTACAAAAACCTTCCCGACTATCCAAGGAGACCGCTGAGCGAAATAGATAAAGAGAAAGGGCTGACTGAAAAAGAGAAGGACGAGAAGAAGAAGGCGGAGGCCGACAAGCGCTTGTCGGCCATCTGCGATCTCATCCACGAGCGCGCGCGAAATGGTGATAAGCGCGCGGCCTTGTGCTTTTCGGGCGGCGGGATTCGGAGCGCGACGTTCGGGCTGGGCGTGTTGCAGGGGCTTGCGCGCAAGAAGTTGCTCACGGAGTTCGATTACCTCTCGACCGTTTCGGGCGGCGGATACCTCGGTGGCTGGTTCTCCGCATGGCTAAGGCGCGAGAGCGAGCGCTCGAAGAAGAGCGCGCGGGATGCGCTCAGAGACATACAGGATGAACTCAACAATCCGCCCGCGCCGAAGCTTCAGCCGGAGCCGGAGACTGTCAGACACCTACGCTCATACAGCAACTACATGAGTCCGCGGCTAGGGCTGCTGTCGGCGGACACTTGGACGCTCGTAGCCATCTACTTCCGAAACCTCTTTCTCATTCAACTCGTGCTCGTCCCACTGATATTCGGCGTGCTCGTCATCCCGCGGCTGAGCCTCGCGGTCGCGCGGTGGGGCGGCGGCGGCGGATGGACGGGCTTCGCCTACTTGCTCGCCGTCGTCTTCGGCATACTCGCAATCGCCTTCATCATCGCCAACCGTCCGAGCATCGCAGACCCCAAGCCTTCCGGCCTCGACGCGAGCCGCCTGCGGGAGAAGTACAGGGGCGAGTGGTGGTTCCTAATACTCTGCGTGGCCCCTCTGCTCGTGCTCGCGAGCGCGATCACGACCTACTGGGCATGGCTTCGCGCGCCGATGGATCAACTCAGGCTCGCGCCGTTCGGCAACATACACAATGCCTTCTCGTTCGCGTTCTTCGGCATGCTGCTCTACGGCGGCGCATACGTCGTCGCGCAAATTCTACTTTTGCGAAGGGTGCTTCTCGCCGAGCCTTTCTTCGCCGTTCCCACGGGACTCATCGGCGGTCTTCTGACTTACCTCGTCGCCGCCAACATCTTCGATAATCCTATCGTGAAGGATACGGAGACCGCGACGGTCTTGAGCACGTCGCTTTACGTCTGCTTCGCCGCGCCGACCTTCCTGATACTCTTCCTCATCGCCTCGACGCTCTTCGTCGGATTCGCCAGCCGCAAGACGACGGACGCAGACCGCGAGTGGCTGGCGCGTGCGGGCGCATGGGTCTTGATCGCCGCCGCGCTGTGGATCATCGTAAGCGTGATCGTGATCTTCGGCCCCGTCGCGCTCTTCTACTTCGGCCCGAAGATAATCACTGCAATCGGGAGCGCCGCGGGGATTGTAACGATAGGCGGCGGCACGAGCGGTCAGACGGCCGCGAACAATAAAGAGGAGAAGAAGCAGAACGCTTCCGGGTGGACTCAGCTACTCAAGCGCTACGCGCTCGCGCTCGCGGCTCCCGTCTTCGCCGTCTTCCTGCTGATCATCATGTCGCTCGCGACTACCTTACTTTACCGCGCAATCTACGACGCGCTTGCAGGCGCGGGTTCTTGGGCTGACTGGTACGGGCTTAGGTCTCTACTCGCCATCCATGAGATAAAATGGGATGCATATCAACACCTGCCCTACGATAGCTACGGGTTTCTTAACATTATCTATCACCTACCGGGCAGGTTCGTGTTCGCGCTCTCTTTCGTCGTCGTCCTGGCGGGTTTCCTGATGGGGCTTTGCGTCAACATCAACAAGTTCTCTCTGCACGCTGCCTACCGCGACCGGCTCATACGCGCATACCTCGGCGCGTCGCGACCCAAGTCCGAGCGACGCCCAAACCCCTTCACAGGCTTCGACGAAGCGGACAACATGCCTATGAGCGAGCTTGCCGAGAGGCCGCTGCACGTCGTCAACATGACCTTGAACCTCGTAAGCCTTTCGGGCGAGCAGTTGGCATGGCAGGACAGAAAGGCCGAGTCGTTCACATCCTCGCGCCTCTATTCGGGGAGTTTCTGTCTCGGCTATCGCGATTCCAAAGAGTACGGCTACGACAAGGCTATGGAGCGCGGCATCTCGCTCGGCACGGCGGTCGCGATTTCCGGCGCGGCGGCGAGTCCGAACATGGGCTACTATTCCTCGACCTTCGTCACGTTTCTCCTCTCGCTCTTCAACGTCCGTCTCGGCTGGTGGCTCGGCAACCCGGGCAAGGCCGGCGATTCGACTTACGACAAGTCCGGCCCGACCTACGGCCCGCGCCCCATCATCGCGGAGACTCTGGGCTGGACGGACGACCGTCACCCATACGTCTATCTCTCCGACGGCGGGCACTTCGAGAACCTCGGCCTCTACGAGATGGTCTTGCGCCGCTGCCACACAATCGTCGTCAGCGACGGGAGCGCAGACCCGACCTTCACCTTCAGCGACCTCGGCAACGCCGTCAGCAAAATCCGCGACGACCTCGGCATCCCAATCCTCTTCGACAATATCCCCGTCACGCCGAAAGACCGCGACGAGATAGCCTTCCTTCAGGCCGACGACCTGAAGGAGAAGTTCTGCGCCGTCGGCACGATCTGCTACAAGAAGAAGGACGGCGAGACGGCAGTCAACGGCACGATCATCTACATCAAGCCGAACATCTACGGCGGCGAGCCTGCCGACGTCTTCCACTACGCCAAGTCGAACCCGGCCTTCCCGCACGAGTCAACCGCCGATCAGATGTACAGCGAGTCGCAGTTCGAGAGCTACCGCGCGCTCGGCGAATACATCGTCAACCTGATCTGCAAGGGCGGCACGGTCACAGACATCGAATCGTTCCAGACGCAGGCGCGCTGCTATCTGGGCAATCCGCCCGGCACGACCACCGTTCCCCTCCCCGAATGTTCGGATTAAAGACCGTTCGAGTCCGTCCGGGTCTGCGACGCACGCGCGGGGTTGCGACCCTGCGCCCGCGCGTGCGAGGATTGAGTCGTTCAAGGAAGCCATGAACGACGGACGACTCGACTTGCTTATCATCGGCGCGGGCCCCGCCGGTCTTTCCGCGGCGGACGTTGCGGCGCGCGAGGGACTCGACTATCTCGTCGTCGAAAAAGGTCTAATCGCCGACACCGTCTATCAATACCCAGTCGGCCTGACCGTCTTCTCGACGACGAACGAGCTTGAGTTGAGTGAGGGCGGATTGAAGCCCTGCCGCGAGAAGCCGACGCGCGAGGAGTTGCTCTCCTACTACGTCCACTTCGCGCTCGAACATAATCTTCATATCAACACCGAGGAGGCCGTCACGCGCATCGAGCCTCTCGGCGCGGAGGGCTTCCGCGTCCGAACGACGCGCGATGAGTACGAGGCTTTGCGGCTGCTCGTCTGCACGGGCGCGATGGCGCGTCGGCGGCGGCTCGGAGTGCCCGGCGAAGACCTGCCGAAAGTGCACCATCGCTTCGTCGAGCCTTACCCTTACGTCCGCAAGGACGTGCTCGTCGTCGGCGGCGGCAACTCCGCTGCCGAGGCCGCGCTCTTTCTCTCCGAAGGCGGCGCGCGCCCGACGTTTGCCATCTGGCCCTCGGACTGGGAGAACCGCGACCCGAAGCGCGGCTGCATCAAGCACTGGGTTCGCGTGCCGCTCGAACGCGAGATCGCGGAAGGCCGCCTGCGCCTCTTCCTCTTCTCCGAGGTCGAGGAGATAACCGAAACAGAAGTCAGAATCAAAGACGACCGCGGCGCTTCGCACGCGCTCCCGAACGCCGCCGTCTTCATACTCATCGGCAGCGACGCAGACCTGACCTTGCTGCGCGAGGCGGGCGTCCGCGTCGAGAAGTCCGGCCTCACCGAAATTCCGTCTTACGACCCCGAGACTTTCGAGACCAACGTCCACGGCCTCTACGTCGCAGGCCACTTCACAAACTCCCGCCACATCAGAGAGGCCGTCGCCGTCCCGCGCCGCGTCGTCCCGCTCATCGCACAATCGCTGCGCGCCGCAGTCTAAAAACTTAATCAAACAAGTCGAAGAATTTAGGTCGCTCGCGCTGGCGCCCGCGCGCCTTGACGTTCCCACAGATTCGATCAACGATCCGATCCGCTTTCGGGAGATCAGGCGAGCGCGCCCGGGGTTCGGCTTAGATTCCATCTTCATGTCAACGACGAGTCCGGCAGTTTCAGAATCCGCAGACGACTCTCCGTGGGAAGCGTTGATGCCTCACGACACGCCCGCACCTTTCTTCGAGGACAAGGCGCACGGCCTGTGGCTCTATCGCGGCGACGCGCTCGAACTTTTGAAGAAGGCTAAGGACTCGCACTTCGACCTGATATTCGCAGACCCGCCCTACTTCCTCTCGAATGACGGCATCACGTGTCACGCGGGACGGATGGTCAGCGTCAATAAGGGCGTGTGGGACAAGGCCGCGACCTTCGAGGAGATACACAAATTCAATCTCGTGTGGCTCGAAGAGTGCCGCCGCCTGCTCAAGCCGAACGGGAGCATCTGGGTGACGGGGACGGCGCATAACATCTACAGCGTCGGATTCGCGATGCAGATGCTCGGCTTCAAGATTCTGAACGACATCGCCTGGTACAAGGTCAACCCGCCGCCAAACCTCTCTTGCCGCTACTTCACGCACGCGACCGAGACGATTCTCTGGGCGCGTCGCAACCCGAAGGCGCGTCACACCTTCAACTACGCGGAGATGAAGCGCGAGAACCGCGACCGTCAGATGCAATCGCTCTGGCAGATAAAGCCTCCCGCCCCGCGCGAGAAACGATACGGCAAGCACCCTACGCAGAAACCCGAAGCGCTGCTCGACCGAATCATCCGCGCGTCAACAAACCCACACGACCTCGTCCTCGACCCTTTCTGCGGCAGCGGCACTACGGGCACGGTCTGTGCCCGCACGGGCCGCCACTTCGTAGGCTTTGAGTTAGACAAGGATTTTTTGGAGGCCGCAGCCAAAAGGATTATGGATGAGACGGTCGCACGAGAGAGGCAAGACAGCCTGACCTTTGATCCGCCCGTAACTGTTGGGGGGGGGGGGGGTTACAGATGGCTGACCTTTTCTTTTATGAAGACCGCTTCGGGGCCAAGTCTTCGGATGAGGCTTTCGACCGTTTTGTCGCTGAGCTTCGGTCTTATTACGACGCCGATTATTACGTGGACTGGAAAAAGGTATTCACTAACGTCGAGCGCTACCGGCACGAGCTTTTCCTTCTAAGCTCTCTTTGCAGCGCACCCGACAAAGAGCAGGCCGCGCGGGAGTTGCTACGAAAGTACCCGCAGGTTATTCCCGTGCTCCCCGTTCTGATAGCAAACGCAGAGCGAAACACTTCGCGGTGCGTCATATCTCTGGCAGAGGATTTAAATCTGGGAGTTGTTAAGTCATATGATTTCTCGATAGCTAAGCTTCCTCTGACTGACGATCAGGTAGAAGGTTACGTCGAGTTCCTACTCAAATCGGGCATCCTGTTTCTGCTCGAACAAATCAAGTCCGTATTCGACTACGCCACCGGCGTAGAGGTAGGTCTTGATAGCAATGCGCGTAAAAATCGCAGCGGCAAGTGCGCGATTGAAGCTCTTCGCCCGACCGTCGAACAGACGCTCAAAAAGTTTCCCCAGATCGAAGTAAGGGCCGAAGCAACTTATGCATTCTTAGCCTCACAAGGCTGTGTTCTGCCCGGAGGATTTACGAGGAAGAAATGGGACTGGGCCTTTTGGACGAGCAAGCCGCCGCGCCGTTTCGCTGTCATAGAAGTTAATCATTACGGCTCGACCGGCTCAAAGCCCGAATCCATCGCAGCCGAATACTTCGCGCGCCAGCAAATCCTCAACAAAGCAGGTATAGGTTTTATCTGGGTCACGGATGGCTATGGGTGGCTGAAGATGCGAGCCGCGCTGCGGGAGGCGTTTGATAGAATTGATTACCTTGTTAACATTCGGCTCGCCAAGGAGGGACAACTGGAATGGGCTTTACGCCGTCTGCTTAAAGTCGCTATAAAAGGGCAGAAAGAGTTCGCCGCTTAGTTTATACTCGCCCGAAGTAATTTTATCGCTTGAGAGGCGGCGCGATGAGACAATACGAGGCGGTCATTCAGGCCATGCGCGAGAACGGCGGTTACGCCACGCTCGGCCAACTGTATCGCACGGCCACGAAGATTGAAGGCTGCCGGTGGGGAACGAAGACGCCGTTCGCGAGTATCCGCCGCATAGTTCAGGTATACCCGAATCATTTTTTCAGAATCAGGCCCGGCCTGTGGGCACTCGCGTCTGAGCGCGATGCGGTGCTGTCAAAGCTCAAACTCGATGAGAAGGCCAATGCGCGTAACCCTGAAGTGTTCAACCATAGCTACTATCAGGGACTACTCATCGAGATTGGAAACCTGACGAACCATGAAACCTTCGTCCCGCATCAAGACAAGAACAAACCGTTTCTGGAGCGAAGGCTGTCGGAGGTCGCCACGCTGAAGGAGTTTTATAATTTCACTTACGACTCACTCCTGAGAAGAGCCAGAACGGTTGATGTCTCTTGGTTCAATAATAGAAAGTTCCCGGAAGCCTTTTTTGAAGTGGAGCATTCCACCGACATTCAAAATTCGCTGCTCAAGTTCGTCGAGTTTCAGGATTTTAAAATCAGATTCTACATCGTCGCCGATAAAGCAAGGCTTGGTGAATTCCAAAAAAAGATGGGTTATACAGCATTCACTTCGATCCGCTCCGAAGTCAACTTCCTCGATTACGAATCACTTTCCGACTTACATTCAAAGGTTTCCGCCAGGGCCGCTGCCAGACTAGACGCTAAACTTTAACCTGCGCTTACTGACGGGCGATACGCGCGCGGTGAGTCGCCTAACGTTTTTTACGGGAAGGGGTAAACTTGCGTCTGATTTCTTCGTGATTCGTCGGGCCGGGCAGTTTCTTCGGCAGGTCGAGTTCGTCGTCAACGAGCACTTCGGTCGGCACCCCGGCAACGCGAGCGTAGCGCAGCAGAATCGGCAGAGGCGGCTCGCGTATTCCTCGCTCGTACTCGGAAATTCTGGTGTACGCAACCATGTCCTCGGCATTTAAGCGCCTGTGCATCTCGGTCTGCGAAAGCCCGAGTTCAAGCCGCACCCGCAGCAGTTTTTCGGCAAGCCGCTCCGCCTTCTGACGTGCCGTTCCCATCAGGAGTTACCTCCCGACAGGACAGCAATAAGACGAAAAAACTGGCCCTTATACCGATGACGGTATAGAATATCCTCGCGTAACTGTTTCGCCGTGAGAATGAACCTGCTTTCATCTCGAACGGCGGCGCTCATCACTCCCTTGAGATTGGGGCCGAGTTACGCATCAGACCGTTGCCTTATTTTCAAAGATGCGAACGCGCGAGAGAATACCACATGGGCATTTTAGTTAACGATTGACGCTGGCACGTCTCGCGGGGAGAGATTGTGCCGCGGCCCCGGTGATGGGCCGGGGCGCGGGCGCCGCGGCGGGCGCCGCGCGCGGCCTCGTCGTGTGCTTTTTAGGGCGGGGATTGTTTTCGCCACTAAACTTTATCCCGGCCACGTCGGACGGACGTTTAGCCGAAAGCTGTTCAACTTCACGCTCTATTTGCCGCCGCCGTCTTCTTCCCCGTCCTTCGCGCTCTTGTCTTTGGTTCCCTCCGTCTGGCTCTTTTCGTTCGGCTTGACGGTCGAGCGAATGACGATCAACTTGTTGAGCATATCGAACCAGAAGGGCGCTCCCTGTGAGACGGCCATCGCCGTCAGGAAGATTCCGGCCAGTTTCAAGAGCCACGGTAAGAGGCCCTGCGGCGTGCCGCGCGGGTTGTCCGCGATGTTCGAGCACTTCCACTGGCGGGCGGGCCTTGGTGCCGGCGTCGGGCTGACGCTCGCGCTCTTGTTGGCATTTGTGTTGTCGTTCGTGTTGGTGCCTGTGTTTGCGTTCGCGTCAGTGCCGGTTTTCGAGTTGTCTCCCGACGCGACCGGCACTCTGGAGCAGTCCCAACCGATGGGCAGGCCGAGTCCGTTCAATTCCATTTGGAGATTATTGATTCTCTTCACGGCAGCGTCGAACTTCGCCTTCTCGTCGGAAGACTCACCCTCACTGGTCGGCGTCGTGCCAGCGCCAGCGTTGGTGTTCGCGTTGGTGTTGATGTTCGTGTTTGTGTTTGTGTTCGCGCTGGTGTTCGTGTTTGTGTTCGCGTTAGTGTTCTTGTTGGAGTTGGCGTTTGCGTTGGTGTTCTTGTTGGAGTTGGCGTTAGTGCTCGCGCCCGTGCCGGTATTCGTGTTGGTGCCTTTGTTGCTGTTGTTGTTTGCGCCGCCGCTCGGAGTGGTCGAGCCGCTCGCCGTGTTCGGCGTGGGTGTGGGCGTCGGCAACTGCGACTTGGCGTATGTCTCGGCCACGTCGGCGACCGATTTGCGCAAGTCTCCGCTGTTCCAGAGCGCCTTGAAGATGTTGAAGCTGTCCACATTCATCACGAGCGCGATGGTGAAGCCGAGGGCGATGAGGATGTACTGCGTGCGTCGGCGAAACTTGCCGGAGACACGATCCATCGCGTCGTCGTACCACTTCTCGACGTTCTCGCGCGCCCTGTCGAAGTCGTTGTCGGCTTCGTCAATGAGCGTGACGAGCGATTGCTTGAGGCTCTTCGGCAGATCCTCGTCCGGCAGAGTGGCAATCGTGTCCCGCAGTTCCTTCAGGTTTCTCGTCACTCCCGCGACAACGTCGCCGGATGCGTCCGGCGGCGACGTGATGAGCGCGCTGCGCGCCTTCTTCGCCGCCTCCGTAGCCATGTTCCAGAGGGCGAGGCTGAAGGTGCGCGCGGGGATGTAGGACGGCTTGCGGTCTTCGTAAAAGGGCCTGATGAGCGGGTGGTCGAAGAAAAGGGCGGAGAGCTTCCCGGCTCTTTCCCTGACTTCTTCCCCGGCGACGGCGACGGCGCGCGGGCTGCCGAAGCCGGAGAAGAAGTCGGATAGCTTCTTGCCCAGACCTTTCCTCTCCGCCTTGCCGTCGAGCAGCCTCTTGATTCCCTTCTCCAAATCTTTGGCGCGCAGCTTGAACAGGGAGTTGATCAACTCGTTAAGCGCCGAGCACAGCAGGCTCATTAAGAGATAGACGAAGACCATGCCGATGGCGACTTCGAGCATAGTGGAACCGAAGAGCATACGTCTCTCCTTTCTTGTATGGGCGAGGCCCGCCTTTCGGCGGGGCAGAGTGCGTATGAGAAAACTACTTCCAGCGTAAAGGCTCGTGCGGGTAAAACTGCGTGCAGGACGGCGGCTACAATATCACCGAATCGGATAGATGCAACTATTTTTTGCGGCGGCAGTGAGAGAAGCCGCCTTCGATGCGTTGGCGTCTACATCAACGAGTCAACGTGCGTGCGCTCGCGGCGCGCGACGCCCGTGCGGTAGGCGGCCTCTTCGACTTCGCGCGCGACGGCCTCGGCCACTCGCTTGTCGAAGACCGAGGGGACGATGTATTCGGGGTGGAGTTCTTCGGGCGTGATGATTCCGGCGATGGCCTGTGCCGCGGCGAGCTTCATCTCCTCGTTGATGCGCGAGGCGCGGCATTGAAGCGCGCCGCGGAAGATGCCCGGAAAGCAGAGCACGTTGTTTATCTGGTTGGGGTAGTCGCTTCTGCCCGTCGCCATCACCGCGACGTGGCCGGCGGCCTCTTCCGGCATTATCTCCGGCGTCGGGTTCGCCATCGCGAAGACGATAGGGTCTTTCGCCATGCGCTTAACGTCCTCGACATCAATCACGCCCGGCACGGAGAGTCCGAAGAAAACGTCCGCGCCGCGAATCACGTCGTGCACGTTGCCGCGCTCGCGCTGCGGGTTCGTGATGCGCGCGTAGTGATCCTTGACCCAGTTCATGTGCTCTGCGCGACCTTCGTAGATCGCGCCGTGCTGATCGCAGCCGACGACGTTTCGCACGCCCGCGCTCAGGATGATCTTCGTGCAGGCCACGCCCGCCGCGCCGACGCCGTTGACGACGACCTTCAAATCCTCCATGCGTTTGCCGACGAGCTTGACGGCGTTGATGAGCGCGGCGAGGACGACGACCGCCGTCCCGTGTTGGTCGTCGTGAAATACGGGTATGTCGAGTTCTTCTTTGAGGCGCTCTTCGATCTCGAAGCAGCGGGGCGCGGAGATGTCTTCGAGGTTGATGCCGCCGAAGGCGACCGAGATGCGCTTGACGGTTTCGACTATCTCCGAAGGGTCTTTCGTCGCAAGGCAGATGGGGAAGGCGTCAACGTCGGCGAACTCCTTAAAGAGCATCGCCTTTCCCTCCATCACCGGGAGCGCAGCCGCCGGCCCTATGTCTCCGAGGCCGAGCACGGCAGTTCCGTCGGTGACGACCGCGACCGTGTTCTTCTTTATCGTGAGCGTGAAGGCTTTTTCCGGGTCGCGGTGGATGGCCTCGCAGACGCGTGCGACTCCGGGCGTGTACGCCATCGAGAGATCTGCGCGCGTCTTCAGAGGCGCTTTCGAGACGACCTCGATCTTGCCGCCGAGGTGCATCAGGAATACACGGTCGCTGACGTTTATGACCTCGACGCCGTCAACCGAGCGCGCGGCCTCGACGATGGCCTTGCCGTGCTCCGCCGAACCCGCGTTGACCGTCAGGTCGCGGATGATTGCATCGCGCCCGACGCTTACGATGTCGATTGCGCCGATGTCGCCGCCCGCTCGCCCGATTGCGGTCGTCAGTTCTCCGAGAGTGCCCGCGCGTGAAGAGAGTTTCACTCGCAGCGTCAGGCTGTAACTCGCGCTTGGCGTGTTCTGCATCGAGGACAGAGATTTCCTTTCGCGTTCGACTTCAAAAAATTGATCGTGGGAAGCTCTGTTAAACTCTAGCGCCAATGCCGACGGCGGCGCAAGCGAGTGACGGCCTGTGCCGCGCCTCAAAAACCGAGCGCGCTTAAGTTCAGAACCCGGCGAAAGAAGATCGACGCAAACATCGCGTCGATGATGAGTCCGGCGACGACTTTCATATTTTCCCCTTCGTCATTTTCCCGCGGAAGGCTCCGGGTCTTGCGCCCTGTTCACAGTGGCCGAGGCCAGCAGCATCGCGATCTCCTTCAAAGCCGAAGCGTCCGCGACTCCGCGCCGCGCCGCGAGTCGAAGCGACCGCGCGCCGAGCAGCGCGTAAACGAGGAGCGCTTCCGCGTCTCCCGACCCGCCGAGCGCGGCGAGGTGCTTGCGAACCGTCGAGGCGTCGCCGCGCGCGAACGTGCCCGTCAACGCGCGCTCCGGCGGCGAGCGCGAAAGGTTTTCGAGCGTGCTCGCCAGAAGCGGCAGAAGAACTCTACGCGCTTCGCCGTCCGAAAGCCCACAGCGCGCGAGCAGCCCGGCAGCCGTGTCGAAAAGCGCGACGGCGTGCCCCGCCGCGATTAAAGCCGCCGCGTGATAGAGCGCCTTGTCGCCCGCGCTGATTGAAAAACTCCGCCCGCCGAGGTCGCGCACGAGGCGTCGCGCCGCGCGCACGGCCCGCGCGTCGCCCTCGACGCAGTAGAAGGCGCGGCTCAGACTCTCCGCGCCCGCTTCCGCTTCGGTCACTGCGACGAGCGGGTGCATCGAGCCAACCGCGTAGCCTCGCGCGCGAAGCGGTGTGAGCACCTCCGAAGAGAGTGCGCCGCTCGTGTGCAGCGCGATGCGCGCACGCGCGTCCGGGAGCGCGGCGACGCGTTGCGCCGTCTCTTCGATGGCGTCGTCCGGCGTCGAGATGAACAGAAAGTCCGACGGCGGCAACTCTTCGAGCCGCGCGACGCCCAACGCACGCGCCTTCACGCACGCGCGCGCCGCGCCTCGCCGCGCGCTCGCATCGCTACGCGCGACCAACGCGCGCACATCGTAGCCGCACGCCGCGAGCGCTCGTGCGAGCGCGGTGCCGAGTCGTCCCGCGCCGACGATGACGACACTCTGGCGGCGCGGAGTTGTCGAGCGGCCCGACGCTGCGCCGCGCTTCGACGACGCGCGTTTCGACGAGACGGAGCGTGGCGTCGGAGCGACAGCCGGGCGCGAAAAAAGGGAGGCGGAATCTCTCTCGCTTCCCTTCTCTTCTTCGACTCGCCGACGCTTTCCGCGCCGGCTGATTGCAGACCGCTGATCGCTGACTACTTTTTTAAGGGGCATTTATCTCGGCCTTCGAGACGATCTCGATGAGCACGGGTCGTTCGGGCAGTTCGTCGAGCCACTGCTCGAAGCGCGAGCGCAACTCCTCGCGCGTGAGCAGTCCGGCGTCGCCGTTCGGCGCGACTACTTTGACGGGCGGCGGCGAGGGCATACGCTTCAGCGCGCGCTCGACCAATTCAACGTCCTGCCGCGCGAACCTTTCTGGCACACGCGACTGCGCGAACATGGTCGAGAGTGTGCGCGCGCGGCGCGACATCTCTTCGTCCGTCTCGCGTCGCGCCAGTGCGTCGAGCGAGATTGCAAGGTTCGCGCCGATCAGCAGGAGCGTGCGTCGATAGACCGCGAGTCCCCAATCCATCAGCGCCTCAAGCTCCTGCGGCAAGTCTCCGTGCTCGTCGGCCTGCGAGAGCCGGAAACGGCACGCGCACGTAGGCCGGCCTTCTAAAAGCTTTCGCACCGGCAAGTCGCAACGAACGCCGCCCGCGCGACGCAGCAGCGACTCGGCCTGACGCCACACCTGCGTGCTGACGACGGGCAGGCGCGACAGAGACTCGAACTCGCGCCAACGCTCGCCGCGACGCAGCGACTGTAGAGACTCGCGCGCCTCCGCCGCGCCGACAGTTTTATCATGGACTGCCGCGTAATGCTCACTGTACCGCGCGCTGTAATCCTGCCAGAGCATTCGGAAGCGCTCGCGCGCCACCGAATCGAGAAAGTTGTTCGGGTCATCGCCGAGCGCGAGAAGTTCTCGCCGCGCCGTCTCTGCCTCGCCGACGCCGGTCGCCTCAGCCGTGGCGAGGTACGCGCGCACGCGCTCGCGTTCGGCGAAGCCCTCGACAAACTCCGTCAGGTCTTCGAGCAGGCGCGCGCGGCGCTCGAAAGTCTCGTGCGAATTTTTGAAAGCCTCTGCGACGCGGGTCAACGCGTCCTCGAACGAAATCTTCCCGTCGAGCGCGTCGGCGACGGCGGACGCAGCGCGACCGAAAGACTTTCGCACCTCGACCTCGGCCTTCCAAACGCGCGTCGTCAGACAGCCGTCCGGCAGCGCATCGAACTTCTGTTGGAGTGCGTGCGAGCGCCAACGGCTGAGCCATCCGGCGAGCGCGGCGCTCACTTCCTCGCGCGCGTCGCGACCGGCGATAGTTCCGAGCGTCGGCTTGAACGTCAGAAGCCGCGCCCACTCGACGAGCCGCTCCGGCAGCGCGTCGATCTCGACGCCTCCGACTTCGACTTGAGCGCCGACGCTTCTTTCTTCAAGTTGAGCGTCGCCGCTTCCGACTTTAACTTCGGCGTCGCCGCCTTTGACTTCCGTATGAGCGACTTTTGCTTCCGTCCGAGCGCCGTCAACTTTTACTTCGACTCCTTCGGCCTCGGCTTTGACTTCAGCTTCGGCCCCGGCCTCGACTTCGTGCCCGGCCTCCACTCTTTCGTTCGAGTCCGCCAAGGCGTCCGCACGGCCCGCTTGGACGACCTCAGCCGCCGGTTCCTCATCTCGCACGACGGTCGCGGCAGGCGCGGCATTCGACTCCGAGACAGCCTCGCTCTCGTCAACAAGCCCTGCAAAGCTTTCGTCTCTGCCGACGACGACGCTCTCGGCGACGGCCTCCGACGGCTGCTGTGCGAAAGCTTTTTGAGCGGAGGGCGGCGCGGCTCCATACGCTTCGAGCGCGGCGATGTGGAAGCGATAGCGCGTCTCGCCACCGGGGCCTGCGGCGAGTATGAGGCTTCCGGGCGCGGACTCCGCCGCGAAACGCGAGAGGATTTCTCCGGCGCGGCGCGGCGCGTCGTCGCCCGTCTCGCCGTCGGTCAGCAGAAGCGCGGCGCACATCTCGCCCGGCGTCACGTCGCGACCGTCGAGCGAGAGGACGAAGAGGCTCTTTAAGATCAGGCGAGCCTGATAGCGCTGCATGATCGGCAGCCGCGCGATGCAGCGCTCGGTCAGGTGGTCGTAGGCGGCGAACGCGCGCAGAAGCTCAACGGCCTCGCGCAGTCCCGTCTCGGCGGCGTCGAACACCTCGTCGAGCAGCACGAGCGAGAGCGCGGGGCGCGACGTTGCGCGCGCCGCAGCCGTCGCCGCAAACGGCAGAAACGCGAAGGTCGAGACGTAGAGCCGCACGCCCGAAGCAACCTCCGCGACGAGCGGGTGGACGGGATAGACCGAAGAGAAACGCGCCTGACTCCAGTTGAACTCGTGAACGGTCGCGCGCAGGGATTGGTAGATTTCGCGCAACGCGTCGCCGACCTGCGGCTTCTTGCGGAGCACGTACTGATCTGCGACGCGGTACAGGTTCTCCGGGTCGAGGTACTCGATGCGGTATGCGCCCGCCACTGCGACGTTCGCGCCGTCCGCGCCGGCGATGTCGTCGTCGAGCGCGAGCGCGAGGAAGACGTTGAGTTCGCTCGCCGCCTCCGCCAGAGCGGCGAGCGCCGGGCCGTCGTCGCGCGAGACACGCGCGGGCCGGTTGAAGGCCGTGTCGATGACTACGAGCAGCGTCTCGCCCGCCGCGCGCGACGCCGCGACCGCCAGCGTCTCGGTGGGCGAGCGAACCCATTGAGACTCGCTGCCGCCGAACAGATGCGCAAAAGCCGTCCCCAACTCCTCTGCGAGAGTCGGGCGCGTGCCGCGCTCGACCCGCGCGACCACGCAATGACGCCCCGCGAGTCGCTCCGCGCTCGCCGTGACGTGTCCGTCCTGAACAGTCGAGCGCAGCCGCTCCGAACCCGCCAGCGCGCCTAAGACCGCGAGCGTGTGGCTCTTGCCGACGCCGCGCGGGCCTGCGAGCGCGTGCGCCGCCCCGCTTCCGGGCCGCAGACTCGCGAGCGCGTCGAGCCAGCGCGACAGCAGGTCAGAAGTCACGTCCGTGAAGCGGTAGGCGGCAAGCGCCTGCGCCGGGTCTTCTGCGAAATTCCCTACTTGCTCGAATGATTGCGGTTCGACTAAATCCTTGATCTTATCCTGTATGCGTTTCATGCGCGTGACTTGCGGCGGGCTAAATGGCTCAAACAAAAAACCCTGATGCGTGAGGCAAGGCGGGCAATTTTGAATCTAACACGCGGCGCGTCGGCACCGCAATCAATAAGTTTTTTAGCTCGCGCGCGGCGCTTTTAGCTGTATAATCCGTCCGTCTCCTCCAAACGGGATGAGGTCAAGAGCCGCCGTCGAGCCTTGCGCGTGCGTGCCGGACTTTCGACTCGGAAAGCGAATGCTTCCCGCCTCCGCCCTGCACAACCAACGGCGCGATTGGCAGCATCAAAGTGTCACGCCTTGCCGGATACTCTCTCCGAATCGCCGGGCCTTACCCGACGGCGGGGAGAGAGTTTCGATTCGGGC
Organism: Pyrinomonadaceae bacterium; assembly: GCA_035474235.1. GTDB lineage: Bacteria > Acidobacteriota > Blastocatellia > Pyrinomonadales > Pyrinomonadaceae > QHXN01. Next base: position 52,113 of record DATINM010000051.1, on the reverse strand, counting down.
GTCCGTCGTTTCCTTTGGAGAGGCTTGCCCTCCTTCCCTTCGTCCACAGGCGTTTGAAAAGTTTTTGGAGGCACGAGTTATGCACAACAGATTGTCCCGCACGTCAACGGCCCTCGCGCTCATCTTCAGCCTTTGGGCCGGCTCGCTGTCGGCTTTGGCGCTGCCGCAGACTCAGGCGCAGAGCACGCAGGCGCAGGGCGGCACCACAGCAAAGCAGGATTCGAGCGACAAGAGCGACAAGAAAGACGCGAAAAGCGATGGCGACGAAAGCGCGCAGCCGTCTTCATCCTCCGTACAGCCCGCGAAGGGCAACCCCGGCAAACCGCTCTCTGAGGAGGAAGACCCTCGGCTCGTCGGCAAGCGCAACATCAACAAAGGCATCATCGCGCACATGAGCGGCGGGATGGACAAGGAGGTCAGGCTCGGACAGCAACTCGCCGCACAGGTTGACCGCGAGGCCAAGTTCATTGACGACCCCGTCATCACCGAGTACATCAACCGCGTCGGCCAGAACATCGTGCTCCACTCCGACGCGAAAGTGCCCTTCACGATCAAGGTCATAGACTCCGACGAGGTCAACGCCTTCGCGCTCCCCGGCGGGTTCTTCTACGTCAACAAGGGACTCATTCTCGCCGCCGACAACGAGGCGGAGGTCGCGGGCGTCATGGCGCACGAGATCGGCCACGTCGCCGCGCGTCACGCGATGGAGAACCAGACGAAGGCGAACATCGCGCAGGGACTTCTGACGGTCGGCTCGATCTTCCTTGGCGGACTCGGCGGCATGGCCATACTCAACGGCGCACAGTTCGGCGCGCTGCTCGGCTTCATGAAGTTCAGCCGCAACGCCGAGTCCGAGGCCGACATGCTCGGCGTCGAATACCTCTGGGCCGCCGGCTACGACCCGAACGCGATGTCAACGATGTTCGAGAAGCTCGCGGCGAAGAATAAGAAGAAGCCCGGCACGTTCTCGAAACTCTTCGAGACGCACCCGCAGTCTGTTGACAGAATGGAGGCCAGCCGCGCCCTCATCGCACGCTTCCCCGAACGCGAGGAGTACGTCGTCAGTACTTCGGAGTTCCAGCGCGTCAAGGCGCGCCTGATGCGCCTGTCGAACGCGCGCGCCTCGACGACCGGCGACATCTCGCCCGGCGACGACGGCTCTACGGGTCGCCCGACGCTCAAGCGCCGCTCGCCGACGCCCGACGACTCGACGACCGACGATCCGTCGAAGCCCGCCGAGAAGAAGGAAGACGACAAGCCGCAACTCAAGCGCCGCACGGACGACCAGCAGCAGAACCCTCAGAATCCTCCGCGGTAAATTCAGCGGAGGCCGAAGCAGCCGGGACGATCAAGAAGGCTCTCAGGATAGCTATCCTGAGAGCCTTCAGTTCGGAGGGCGCAGGAAAAAAGAAGTCCGGCGACGCGCGGGACGCCCTGTGGCCGACCCTTGCAAGTTTCCGCGAACGCCGTCCTTTCGCTTCGACTAAGACCGTGCCCGCCGCTGCTTGACAACAAAAAGGCCGTTTCGTATTCTAGCCGTTCGCGTTTTAGACGCTTAAAATTGAGAGAATTATCTATGTCAACCTATTTCCCCAGCGGGGACTCGCTCGCTGAGAATCGCAAGTGGTACGTCGTTGACGCGGCGGGCCAAACCGTCGGTCGTCTCGCTACCGAAGTCGCGCGCGTGCTCACCGGCAAGAACAAGCCACAGTACACGCCCTTCATGGATACGGGCGACCACGTCATCGTCGTCAATGCGAGCAAGGCCGTCTTCAAAGGGTCGAAGAACGAGCAGAAGGTCTATCGCCGTCACACGCTCTACCCCGGCGGACTCCGAGAGGTTTCGGTGCGCGACCAGTTCGAGCGTCACCCGGAGCGCGTCATCGAACTCGCCGTGCGTGGAATGCTCCCGAAGAACAAGCTCGGCAAGGCGATGGCGAAGAAGCTCAAAGTTTACGCCGACGACGAGGGTCTTCGCCGACACGCGGCGCAGCGCCCCGAGCCGCTCCGCTTGAGCGCCCGCGTCGCCGCGCAGAAGGCATAAACGAAGTTACTTGAAGGAAGAGGAACTGTGGCAGACATTCAGTATTACGGGACGGGACGGCGCAAGACTTCCACCGCGCGCGTTTACTTGAGGCCGGGCACGGGCGAGTTCAAGGTCAACAAAAAGACTTTCGAGCAGTACTTCCCCAATCAGGCGCTGCGCATGATCATCCGCCAGCCCTTGACGCTCACCGACACTGCGAGCAAGTTCGACATCGTCGTAAACGTCGCGGGCGGCGGCCCCGCGGGCCAAGCCGGCGCGGTGCGCCACGGCATCACGCGCGCGCTGATGGAGTTCAACGCCGACCTCCGCCCCGCGCTCAAGGACGCCGGACTCGTCACGCGCGACCCGCGCGCCAAGGAGCGCAAGAAGTACGGGCAGAAGGGCGCGCGTAAGCGCTTCCAGTTCTCGAAACGCTAAAGCGGTTTTCAGTCTCCGGTTTTCAGTTTTCAGTAAAGCCACACGCTCTTGCTGAAAACTGAAAACCGGAGACTGAAAACTGAAAACCATTGTCGCGCCTCGGTTGGTTGCTCCCGAACGGGGTCGCTTGAGGCGCGGCGAGTACAATAAACCAATCAAGACCTAAGGAGGGTTAGTTTGGCAGTCACCGTCACGATGAAAGAACTCTTGGAGGCCGGCGTGCACTTCGGCCACCAGGTCAGGCGCTGGAACCCGAAGATGAAGGAGTACATCTTCGGCGAGCGCAACGGCATTAACATTATTGACCTTCAGAAGACGCAGAAGATGTTTCGCGACGCAATCGCGTTCGTCGCGTCCATGATGGGCGAGGAGCGCGGGCGCAACATCCTCTTCGTCGGCACCAAGCGGCAGGCGCAGGACGCCATCCGCGAGGAGGCCGAAAGGGCCGGGCAGTATTACATCAATCAGCGCTGGCTCGGCGGCCTGCTCACAAACTTCCAGACCGTGCAGAAATCAATCAAGCGTCTGCGCGATCTCGAAGCGATGCAGACCGACGGCCGCTACGAGAAGATGACGAAGAAGGAGCGCATCAAGCTCGACCGCGAGCGCGAGATTCTCGACAAGAATCTTTCGGGCATCAAGAACATGACGCGTCTGCCCGACGCGCTTTTCGTCATAGACGTTCGCAAGGAAGACATCGCCGTCAAGGAGGCGAACCGCCTCGGCATCCCCATCATCGCCGTCGTTGACACAAACTGCTCGCCCGAAGGCATCGACTACATCATCCCCGGAAACGACGACGCGTTGCGCGCCGTGCGCCTCTTCGCGTCGCGCATCGCCGACGCCGTCATCGAGGGACAGCAGGTGAACACGAAGGGCGACGAGGATGCGGACGAGCAGGCTCAGGCCGAGGCTTCGTCCCAGACGACAGCCGCACAGCCCACCGCGCGCGTCGCCAACTCTTCGATCACGACCGAGGGCGAACCCGGCAAGCAGTCCGAGAATATCACGGACATGCAGGCCGCCGCGCCGTCGAACGAGACGCAAGTTTCCGTGCCCGGAAACAAGGGCTTCGCGACGACGGGACAGCAGCCCGACAGCGTCGGCGATCACGAGCAGACGGGGACTCATGCGCCCGTGCGCGGCGCGTCGGGCGCGGGCGAAGCCGGAGGCACGGAGCCGCAGTCTTCGCCCGAACAGGAGAAGGGCGCGGAGACGGTCGGCGCGGCCAAGTGAGCCAGCCGCCGAAGCCTGCACGGCGAAGCTTTCAACTTTCAGACAACGGCGAGCGCAGCCCCGAAAGTGCGGATGAACCCGCCGGGCTGCGCTTTCTTATAACGCTGAATGCTAAGTGAAGGAGAGAGGGTTTTGATGCCAGGCGTTTGGTTCTGGTAAAGAGTAGCCAGCACCTAACACCCAAAACCTAACACCCATTCATCATTTCAGCATTCATCATTTCATACGAGGAGATTTTAAGACATGGCGGATATAACACCGGGCGCGGTCAAGTCGCTCAGGGAGAAGACCGGCGCGGGCATGATGGATTGCAAGAAGGCGCTTCAGGAGGCGGACGGTAACGAGGATCAGGCCGTCGAGATTCTGCGCAAGCGCGGCATGGCGTCGGCGAGCAAGAAGGCGGGGCGCGTCGCCGCGGAGGGCGCGGTCGGCTCCTACATCCACATGGGCGGCAAGGTCGGCGTGCTCGTCGAGGTCAACTGCGAGACCGATTTCGTCGCGCGCACCGACGAGTTTCAGGCGCTCGTCAAAGACATCGCGATGCATATCGCGGCTGCCGAGCCTCGCTACGTCTCGCGCGAGGAGGTCGAGTCGGACGTGCTCGACAAGGAGCGCGAGATCGCTCGCGCGCAGGCCACGAACGATCCGAAGAACGCGAACAAGCCCGCGCAGGTCATCGACAAGATCGTCGAAGGCCGACTCAACAAATTCTACGAGGAGGCCGTTCTTCTCGACCAGCCGTTCGTCAAAGACCCTGCGAAGACCATAAACGAGCTTCTGACCGAGAAGATCGCGAAGACGGGCGAGCGCATCACAGTCCGCCGCTTCATGCGCTACAAGATGGGCGAGGGGCTTGCCAAGCGCGGCGACGACTTCGGCGGCGAGGTCGCGGCACTCGCGGGCGGCAACCAGTAAACTTTAAGTCCGGAGTCTCGGGGTCTGGAATCCGAAGTCGAGACGAACTGCTTTGACTTCGGACTCCAGACCCGGAGACTCCGGACTCTAAAAAAATGATAGCCGAAACAAAGACGACGAGCGCGGCCTACCGACGCATTCTGCTGAAGGCTTCGGGCGAGGCGCTGATGGGCGCGCAGAATTACGGCGTTGACGTTGGCGTGGCGCGCGCGATTGCCGGGGAGATCAGGGACGTGCGCGCGCTCGGCGTCGAGGTCGCAGTGGTCGTCGGGGGCGGCAACATCTTTCGCGGCGTCTCGGAGAGCGCGGGCGACATGGATCGCTCTTCAGCCGACTACATCGGGATGCTCGCGACCGTGATGAACGCCGTCGTCTTGCAGGACGCGCTCGAAAAAGTCGGCGTGCATACGCGGGTCCTCTCGGCGATCAACATCCCGCAGGTCGCGGAGCCTTTCATACGCCGCCGCGCCGTGCGCCATCTGGAAAAGGGGCGCGTCGTCATCTTCGCCGCGGGGACGGGCAACCCGTATTTCACGACCGACTCTGCTGCGGCGCTTCGCGCGCTCGAAATCAAGGCCGACGTTATCCTGAAGGCGACGAAGGTGGACGGAGTTTACACGGCTGATCCTGTTAAAGACGTGACGGCGACGCGCTACGATTGCATCACGTACCGAGAGGTCTTGGAGCAGCGGCTCGCGGTGATGGACGCCTCCGCCATCTCTTTGTGCATGGACAACGACCTGCCCATCGTCGTCTTCGACATGAAAACGCCCGGCAACATCGTCCGCGTCGTCGCGGGCGAGACGGTCGGCACGCGAGTCTTCAACGAAAACCTTAAACAGTGATAAGTGATGAGTGATAAGTGATAAGAAAAAGCGGACTCGACTTCTTATCACTCATCACTTATCACTCGGAGAGAGACATGAGTGAGAAGGATGTCATCAGGGAGACGCGCCCGCGGATGGAGGGGGCGGTCGAGGACTTGAGGAAGAAGCTTGCGACGATTCGGACGGGGCGCGCGGCGGTTAGCCTGCTCGACTCGGTGGTTGTCGAATACTACGGCACGCCGACTCCGCTGAGCCAGATGGCGTCGGTGCATGCGCCGGAACCGAACATGCTGACGGTGCAGCCGTGGGATCAGACGCAGCTTGGCGCAATCGAGAAGGCGATACGCTCCGCAGACCTCGGCCTCAACCCGTCGAACGACGGCAAGCTGGTGCGCGTGCCAGTTCCTCCGCTCACGGAGGAGAGGCGCAGGCAGTTAGCCAAGCAGGTTCACGAGGTCGCCGAGGAACACCGCACGGCGATACGCAACGTCCGTCGCGACGCAAACGACCGGCTCAGGAAGATGCTCAAGGAGAAGCAGATCTCCGAGGACGCGGAGCGCGACGCGCTCGACGAGGTGCAGAGGATGACGGACACGTTCGTCGGCAAAGTGGACGAGCTTGCGAAGTCGAAGGAGCACGAGATTCTGAGCGTCTGAGTCCACGCGAAGAACAGAACGCTGCGGGGCGGACGAGTTGTTCGCGTCGGCGTCAGCAAACACGAAGGGCACGAAGAAAGAGTTGAGACTCTTTCTTCGTGCCCTTCGTGTTTGCGCGTTCGAGTTCGCGCGCACTGCCGGGCCCGTGGTGTCGTCTTCGTCAGAAGCTGAATCGCACGGAAGCCTGTATGCGCCGGTTGCCGGAGTTCGGATTACCCGCGACGCCGAAACCGCCGACGGATGAAAGCGACTGGCCGAACAAAGGCGACGTAAGATTGCCGACAGGGGATGCAAAGTTCGTGTTGTTAAGCAGGTTGATGAAGTTGAGCGAAAGGTTCAGAGAGTAACGCTTCTGCTCGCCCGCACCGCCCCCGGAGAAACCGCCGCCGCCACCACCGCCGCCGCCGCCACCGCCGCGCGGGCCGCCTCCGACGCCGCCGAAACCTCCGCCTCCGAAGCCGCCACCGCCGCCACGCGCGCCCCGGTTATTACCCTGACCGCGATTGCTGCCCTGTCCCTGTTCGCCTCCGTTCTGCGCCACGCGGTTTTGTGCGCCCGGCAATGCGCCGAAGCTGAAGGTTCGGCCCACGCGCAGGTTGACGGCGAAGAAGCCGGGGCTTTGTCCGAAGTTGCGTGGGATGATCTTCTGGCCCGGCTTCGGGTTGATGTCGAAGTCGCCAAAGCGCGTGTGTCGAAGGTCTGCCGCGGTGGTCTGCGAATCGGCGAACGCTGGCCGGTCGTTGAAGATGCCATCGCCGTTGTTGTCGAAGCCCGTCGTGATGTTGAAGGGGCGACCGCTCGAAGCGATGATGATGGGTGTAAACGAAAGCAGCACGCGCGGGATGTTGACATTAGAGAAGAGCGTGAATCGTTGCCGCTGCTCGAATGAAGCGCGCCCGTACTCGCCGCTCAGGTCGTACTGGTTGACGGGAAATCCGCCGAAGTCCGTGTCGCTGTCAACCTTCGAGAGTGTGTAGTTGGCGAAGAAGCTGAGGTTGCGACTAACTTGATCGGTGAGGCCGAAGTTGATCTGCTTCTGGTTGAGCGTCCCCGAAGTCTCGTATTCGTAGATATCGCCGAGCGTGGGCTGCGGTCGCGCGCCGCCGTTGAATGGCGCGTTGATGTTTCGGGCGCGAAGGACGTGGCGCGTGTCGTAGGTCGAGCCGAAGACGTTGAGCGTGAGCGTCTTCGTCAACTGCCGCGAGACGATGACGCCGGTAATGTAGGAGTACGGCGCTCTGGCGTTCGGGTCAATCCTGCGCGTCGCCTGCGGCAATTGGAACGCGCTCAACTGGCTTATGGTCGGGACTAAAGGAAACCGGCTCAGGATAGAGACGGCCTGCTGCGCGAGCGGCGAAGTGTCGCCCGGAAGCGGCGCGCTGATGATGAACTGCTGCTGGTTGACGCCGTTGAAGCGCTCGTCGCTGAGAGCGAAGCTTTCGGCGATGCGGTCGTAGAAGATGCCGAAGCCGAGACGTATGACGGTCTTCGCGGGCTTCCCTGCTTTGCCGTCGGGCGACCATGCCATGTAAACGCGCGGCGCAAGATCGAAGTGGTCGCTGATGTTCGACTGCGCCTCGTAGCGCAGTCCACCGCCGAGCGTTAGATTCTGGCGCACCTTCCAGTCGTCCTGCACGAAGCCGCCGAAGTCTATCTGGCTGATCTCGGCGAGCGGCTGACCGCCCGCGATTGTGAACTGCGTGGGCCCGAGTCCGGCGGCTGCGATCTGCGCCGGACTAGCGCCGGAGTGAAGTAACTGCTCTGTCTCCTGAAAGCGTTCGAGGCTCGTTATCTGCGATGCGGTGAAAGCGCGCGAGCCGCCGAAGGTGAAAGTGCCGTTGAAGTTGCCCTCGGAGAAGTCCGAGACGCTGACGCCGCGCAGCCGAGCGCCGAACTTGATCGAATGCAAACCTTCGGCGACCGTCGTCGTGTTCGTCACCTCCCAGCGGCTCGTGTTGTTGAACGAGTCGCCGCCGGGAGCGCCGCCTGAGTTGAATGCGTCGAGCACGGTTATGTCGAGTCCGTTGTTGAGCGCGGTCTGGCTGACGTGGTTGTGTATGAACTGAAAGCGCGTCTCGTTGACCGTCTTCTTGTTGATGACTGCCGTGTCCGTCAGTTGCACAGTGTGCCCTCTGTCGGACTGGTCGTAGGCCCGCTCCGGCAGAGAGAACTGCGAGACGCCCAGATTCTTCAAACTATCACTGAAATAGTTGTAGCGCGCAACGAGCGTGTTGCTTTTGCTGAGTTGAGAGTCAACGCGCACGCTCGTATTGAGGCGACGGCGCGGGACAAGCACGGCATCGTTGAAGGCAACAGGCAAAAGCGTCGTCGGGTCGAGCACTATGGCGTTGACGAGGTCGTTGTCGTCGGTCGCGCCGCGCTCGAAGTCAAGGAAGAAGGAAGCCTTCTTCGGAATGATCGAGTCCGAAAGGTTGCCGCCGAACTGTCGGAACTGGAACGGCGGCCGCTTCGGGCTTCTGAGAAAAGGATTGCGCGAGTTCATGCTCTCGTCGTTGAACGTCCCCGAAAGACTTCCGCGAAGTTTGTCCGTGCCGGGCTTCGTGAAAATCTGTATGCCTCCAAAACCCGGCTGGTCGCGCTCGGCTGAGAGCGGGTTGTCGTTGACGCGAATCTCGCGTATCGAGTCCTTCGGAGGGATGCGTCCGCCCTCGAAGCCGTCGATCAAAATCTGACCGCCGTTCGGGCCTGCGGCGGGCCCCGCGAGCGCCGAGAGCGCGGCGGCGAGTTCGTCCGGGTCGTCGGGCAGAGCGTCGATGTCTTTGCCTTTGATGACGATTGCGCCCGCGCTTGCGTCGTCAACGTTGACGGGACTCTCGGATGCGACCGTCACCTCCTCCTTTTCGAGCGAGACGCTGAGCACGATCTTCAGCGGCGCTGTCGTGGTCGGCTGCACGTCAACCTCCGCCTTCTCGTACAGGGCGAAGCCGGGCGCGATGGCGCGCAGAGTGTACTTGCCGGGCGCGAGCGCGGGAATGACGAAGTTGCCGTCGCTGCCCGTCGTCGCCGTCTTCTCTTTGCCGGTCGGGTCAACCGCGGTGACGGTCGCGCCGATGACGACGCCGCCGAGTTCGTCCGTCACCTGCCCGCGCAGAGTCCCCGTCCCCGACTGCTGCGCCGCAGCGCCAACGCACGCGAGCGCGACGACGACGGCGACCGACAGACCTCGTCCCAGTTTTTTCAGAAAGACTTTCATGATCACTGCCTTTTATAAATCGGAGCTATGAATGACGAACGGCGGATTAAGCCGGAGCGATGAAGAGGTCAGAGCGAAGAACGGGAAAGCCTGCGCTCTTTCGGTTCATCCTTCATCCTTGCGGCCTTCATCTATGGTTCTTTACGGCTGGCCTATGCCGAAGCCGAAGTTGATTCCGCCGCCCGCGCCGAGGCCGCCGAGACCGCCGCCCGCGCCTGCGCCCGCTCCGCCCGCGCCTCCGGGTCTGCGCGACATCATCGCGACGAGCGGCTCGATGTTCGAGACGAGTTGGATGGCGGTGACGCGCGTCGGGTCTGCGCCCACGGTGCTGGAGACGACGACCATCTGCCCCGGCTTCAAGTCCGCGAGCGTGACCGGCGGCAGGCGGTCGATCATCTGCTGCATGAAGTCTCCGCCGCGACGCATTCCGCCGCCCGCCCCCTGCGCGCCGCCGCTTTGCCCCGCACCCTGACCTTGGCCGCCCTGCCCGCCCGGCCTGCCGCCTTGCGCGCCGCCGCCTGCTGTTGCTGCTCCGCCCGCGCCGCCGAATCCTCCGCCGCCCATCATCGCGTTCGCCGGAATCTGCTTGAGAACCGCGTCGGCGCGGACGACGACGGTCAGCGGCTGGTCGCCCTGAAGCTGCTTGATCGTAAACTCGTTCTTCGCGGCGTCAACGGCCGTGATCGTGCCGACCGACGTGCGGAACGTGCCGGTCACGACCTCGTCGGCGTTGAAGCGCGAGCCGTCCTCGCTTCGGTCGCCCTTCGCGCGCAGTTGGTCGCCGACCTTCACCTCCTCGAACGTAGAGGGCTTCGCGTCGGCGAACTTGATCGAGTCGGGCGCGTAACGCCGGAGCTTCACGCTCGCCCCGGCGGGGATGACGACGGGTTTGGGGCCTTCGGGCGTGCGCGTCTGAATCGTTATCTCTTTCGCTTCGGGGTTCACAGCGGAGACGACGCCGACGATGCCGCGCCGACGCCACTCGGCGCGCTCGGCGTCCTGCTTCGCCGTGAGTTCGGACTTCGTGTTGACGACGACGACGCGCGGGCCGACGAGCGTCTTGCCGTCGGCGCTGGGTCTTCCGAGCGCGAGTACGCGGTCGCCCGCAACGATGTCGGAGAGTTGAATCGGCGTCGCCTTGTCCAGACCTTTTTCGCCCGGAGGGTTCTTCAGAATCCGTGTCGCGTCCGAGACCGTTATGACGACGACCGCGCCCGCGTCGGTCTTCACGAAAATCTGTTTCGTGCCTGCGTCGGTCGCGATTACGTCGCCGAGCACGTTGTTCGCGGGCGTCGTGGTCTGCGCCGACGCCGCCGCGACGAGCGCGACGACGAAGAGAGACGCGGCGGCCAGAAGTTTTCTCATGGAAGGCTTCCTCATTAACTTAGTTGACGTTACGCTGGCGGAGTGCGTTACAAAAAATCGCCGCCGGGCGAGATAAAGTTTCGCGGCGAGCGTCGGATTTTACGCGCGCGCGGCAGCCACGCGGACATTTCCACTGCGCCGAGCCGCAGATGAATGCGCCGCCCCGTAAAGACCGGAGCGGCGCACGAACTGAAGCGAGGCTTCAGGGCTTCGAGGAACTCTTTAGCGCGGCGTCGAGCGTGGCCTTCACGCTCTCGTATGAAATGTTTGTGACGGGGCTGCCGTTGACGAACAGAGATGGCGTGCTGGTGACGCCGATCCTCTGGCCGTCTTCAAGGTCGCGCCGAACCTTGTCGGCGAACTTGCCTGAGTCGAGCGCCGCGTCGAACTTCGCGCGGTCGAGTCCGATGACGCCCGCGTACTGCTTGAGCATTTCGGGTTTGAGTTGCGACTGGTTGCGGAAGAGTATCGCTGTGAAGTCCCAATACTTGCCCTGTTCGCGGGCGGCCTCGGCAGCTTCGGCTGCCTTCTCGGCGTCGGCGTGCTGCTGTAGCGGGAAGTCTCGGAAGACGAAGCGCACGCGGTCGCCGTACTCATTGATGAGCCGCTCGATGATGGGCTGCTCCTGCGCGCAGCTAGGGCACTGGTAGTCTGTGAACTCGACGAGCGTGACCGCCGCCTTCGGATTTCCCTTCTCCGGCTGGTCGTCGGTCGCGATCCTGTAAGCGGGCGCGGGCGGCGGAGTGAGAAACGTCTGGACAGAGGCGGCGTTCCGCAGCCGCCCGGCGAACGCTCCCTCGACGTTGCCCGCCTCCTTGCTTTGAAGGTACTCGATGAGTTGGTACTTGACCGTAGTGAAGTCGCCGTTTATCTGCGCCTTGTTCTTGTTGTAGAAGTCGAGCGCCTGCGCCTCGGTGATGACGGGAACTTTCGCCGTGACCTCCGTCTCAAGCAGCGCGCGCTCCGTCATGCCGCGCTTCTGCGCCTCCTGCGAGAGAAGCACGTTGTTGATCTTCAGGTCAACGTCGTTCTTGCGGAGTATGTAAACCTGCTGCTGCACGCGCACGATGTTTGGGAGCAGGTCGTCCTCGATGTCGCCCGAAGTGATGTTCCTGCCGCCCACGGCGGCCAGGACGCGCGCGCGGTCTGCGTCCGATCTGGGCGGGGTCGCGTCGTTCGAGATCACCTTGACGGCGCTCGCGGCGCGCAAGCCCTCTACGAACTTCATCGCGCGCTCCTGCTGGCGCTGCGCGCGCACATACGCCACGACCTGATCCTTGATCTGCGCGAACTCAACCGCGCTCCCGGCCTGCTGCTCGATCTGCGCCTTGTTCTGGTTGAAGAACGCGAGCGCCTCGGCCTCGGTCGGCTCGACGGTCTTGGCCTTTACCTCGTCCTGCAAGAGCTTCTCGACGCTCACGCCGCGCTTCTTCGCCTCGGCTTCGACGAGGATGTCGTTGATCTCGTCGTCGAGTGCGGCCTTGCGCGCGTTGACGACAGCCTGTTGGAGTTCCTGTACCTGCTGCTGGACTTCGGGGCTGAGGTCAGCCTTCGTGATCTTGATGCCGTTGACCGTGGCGAGCACATCGGGCAGCGGCCCGGCCTCGCAGCCGCAGTCAACCGCGACCGCGCTCGCCGCCCCGTTGGAGTTGGCCTGCGTCTGCTGCGGCGCGGGCGTCGTGGCCGCGGGCTTCTGCTGCGTGGCGGGCTTCGCCGCGCCGGTCGAGGCGCTCGTGCGCGCGCCGGGCTGCGTCGTCCGGCGCGTCTGCGGCGAAGCGGCGGCGCAGAGCGCGAGCGTCAGGAAGAGTGCGTAAAAAACTTTTCTCATCGGTTCTCCGGTCTGAATTTAGTCCGACTGATTTTAGTTTGTCCGAAACTCGACTCGGTTGCCTTCTGGCGGCTTGTCTTCGGGATTTTTTCAGGCGCGTGGGGCGAATCCGGGCCGGCGAGTTCGGTCGGCGCGCAGTACAGGAACAAAGAAGCACGCGCGCTCTAGCCTTCCATGCCAGCGCGCAAGTCTAACATCGCGCCGAACGATTCGCCACTCACGCCGCCTGCGGCGCGAGCGCGGAACCAGCGCGAGCCGCGCCGGACGTGATTTTGAAGACGGCGCTAGATGTATATGACGTGCGACTTGCGCCAGAGTTCGGCGGGGATCGTGCCGCGCGCGGCGGTCGTGATGAGGATGACGTAGCCGCCCGCGGAAGCCTTCGGCTCAATGCGCCGCCAGAATTCGCGTCGTCTCAAAGAGTCGGGGCCGGCGTGTCGCGGCGAGGCGAGCGCGAGCCGCCTGAGCGCCGCGTAGAGATGTTCGCGACCGAAGCCGTAGCGAGAGTCCGAGTCGCCGTCGGTCAGGCGAACTTCGGCGCGCTCGGCGATGAAGTGCGTGACGAGCGTGGCGGCAAGCGTTACCGCACGCTCGAAGCGCGCGGCGGCGTCCTCGCCCGCGCTTGTTGAGCCGCCGCCCGTCTCGACGCTTGAGACGGGGCCGACGCCCGCGTTCGCTTCAACGCGGGCGCGGGCGTCAACGTTTGCAACGGCGTCAACGCCCGCCCCGGCGTCAACGAACGTGTCGAGTGCGATGTGTACGCGGCGCTCGTCCTCGGCTGTGAACTCGCGGACAATCAGACGCGCGGCGCGCGCCGTCGCCTTCCAATCAATGTGGCGCACGTCGTCGTGCGGCTGGTACTCGCGAAGGCTGTGGAGGTCGTGGCCCGCGCCGCGCCGCTGCGCTTCGAGTTGGCCCGCGTCAACCGGCAGCAGGTGAAGCTCGTCGCCCGCGCCCAATGGCTTCGGATAGACGACGATCTCAACGTCGCGCGCGCGCAGACGCCTCCGCAGCCTGAAGAAGCCGAACGGGAAGCGCGTCGAAATCTCGAAGCCGGTGACGAGCACGCGCCCCCTCTGCTCGAACGTCTGCTCGACTCTCTGCTCGACCTTCGCGCAGTGCGGCACGTACATGAAATACGCGAGCACGCGCTTTCGCTCGCGCGGTCTTCGTCTGAAAAATCTCCGCGCCGCCACTTCTTCGGCGCGGCTTCGCGCCTCGACGACGACCGAGAAGGACGGTAGAAACCTCTTCGTGTTGCTAACCGTGACGATGACGGGCGCGGGTTCGCCCGCGAAGATGTGATCGGGAAAGCGCGCCGTGACGACGAGATCGCGAAGAGAGACGCGCGCCGCAGACCATGCGACGAAGAGCGTCGAGGCGAGCACCGAGAATATCAGGAACAGGAGGTTATTGCCCGTGTTCCAGGCGGCGAAGGCGACGACGACGAAGATGCTGACGAAGACAACGCCGCCCGCCGTCACCTGAAAACCGAGGTCGAGCCGCGCTGCCTCGGCGCGCGCGCTTCTCGCCAGCGGCGGCACGACGAAGACGACGATGATCAGCGCGAACAGGAGCGACGCTATCGCGCCGAGCCGCGTCAACTCCCAGTCGCCGCCGCGTCGCGCGATGACCGTGATGACCGCGGCGCTCACGCCGCACAGAACGACGAGCGTGCCGAGTATCGTGCCGCGCCATGCGCGTAGAAAAGGGCTGAGGGCTGAGGACTGAGAACTGAAAGCGCGCCGACCGCGCTCGGCAATCTCCGGCTCATCCCTCATCCCTCATCCCTCATTCCTTAAAGCGGGACGCTGACCGTCTTCATTATCTCGCGCAGGACTTCCTCGGCCTCCTCGCTGCGTCGGTTGAGCGAGTTCGAGAAGCGCGAGTTGACGACCAGCCGGTGCGCGAAGGCGGGGAGTATGAGTCGCTTGATGTCGTCGGGCAGGCAGTAGTCGCGCCCTTCGGTTAAGGCGAGCGCCTGAGCCGCGCGGAAAAGCGCGAGCGTACCGCGAGGGCTGACGCCGAGGTCTAACGTCTCAGAGTCGCGCGTCGCGGCGACGATACGCATCAGGTAGTCAACGAGTGCGTCGTCAACCGTGACGGAGTGGACGCCGCGCTGAAGCTCGACAACGTCCTCGCTCGAAAGCACCGGCCTCAAGTGTTCGAGCGGGTCGGCGTGCTCGCGGTCGCGCAGTATCTCCTTCTCGATCTCGAAGGAAGGGTAGCCGATCCGCAGGCGCAGCATGAAGCGGTCAACCTGTGATTCCGGCAGCGGGTACGTGCCGTGATGTTCGATAGGGTTCTGCGTGGCGACGACGATGAACGGCGCGCGCAGATGATAAGTGACCCCCTCGACCGTGACGTGTCCCTCGGCCATCGCTTCGAGAAGCGCCGACTGCGTCTTCGGCGTCGTCCGGTTTATCTCGTCGGCCAGAACGACGTTTGCAAAGATGGGGCCTTGCTTGAACTCGAACGTGCCGGCGCGCTCGTTGTAGATCGAAAGCCCGATAACGTCCGACGGCAGGAGGTCGGAGGTAAACTGAATGCGTTGGAACGTGCAGTCGAGCGCCTGCGCGAGCGCCTGTGCGAGCGTGGTCTTGCCGACGCCGGGCACGTCTTCGACGAGAAGGTGTCCGCCCGCGAGCAGCGCGACGATTGCGAGACGGACGGCTTCGGGCTTGCCGCGTATGACGCGCTCGATTGTCGCCTGCAAACGCGCAACCGTTTCAGCCGCCTCGACCGCCGAAATCACGCCCTCCCTCTCCGCGCTTTGAAGATTTCTCATGCTGCGTCCCATTCTATAAGGCGAAAGTGAAAAGGCAAAAGGCAAAAGAAAGACGAGGACACGTTCGCCGCTCGTCGCGTGCGGCTTCGTCGGCATCGTTCGACAGGGTTTCTACTCTTTCGCCTGTTTACTTTCGCCCTCCTTTCAGACGCCCGTGTGACTTGGACTGTTCCGTGTAGTAAAATTTTTCGGGCCGGTGCGAGTCCTTCGGCATCTTAAACGAGCGCCGTTTGTGGAACTCGGACGGCTCACACACGTGTAATTCGGGCAGTGAGGTTTTTTGATAATGAGAGAAAACAACAATTGTCAGCGCCAGAGAGGCTTTTCGCTCGTCGAGTTGATGATCGTCATCTCGATCATCGGCATCCTCGTCGCAATCGGCATCCCCGCGTGGCAGGGGGCCGTCCGCTCCGCGAACGAGGCCGCGACGATCAAGCACCTCAGCGAAATCCAGACCGGGCAGGTAACTTACTACAACACGCAGAACCGCACCGGCTACGGCACTTTCCCGCAGCTTGTAACGGGCGGTTATCTGAAGGAAGCATTTAACAGCGACCAGCCCGTCGTTGACGGCTACGTCTATTCGATGACGATCACGCCCAGAGGAGCCAACCAGCCGCCGACTTTCGGCGTCAACGCCAATCCTGAGAAGGCGACCGGCGTCACCGCCACGGGCAGCCAGTATTTCTATTTCGGCTCCGACACGAGCACGCCGCGCTACAACAAGGAGCGACCGGCGACAAGCGACGACCCGGCGCTCAACACCGCCAAGTAAGACTTCGCGGCACACGCGACGAGCGCGCGGGCGTCCCGCTTGACGCCCGCGCGCTCGCCTTGTTAGCATCTCGCTTCCTTCAAACGGCCACGCCCGCTTAGCTCAGTTGGTAGAGCGCTCGCTTCACACGCGAGAGGTTTCGTTGGTTCGAGTCCAACAGCGGGCATTCATCAAAACGGCAAAGGGAACGTCATCTCTCTTTGCCGTTTTCTTTTGTCTCACTTCGCCCACAGCGCCGCGTAAGCGTCTGCGAGCCGGTCGCGCCAAGCCGCGTAGTTGTGGCCGACCGCAGACTCGCGGTATTCGACCGCGTAGCCCTTCGCCCGCAGTAAGACATTCGCGCGGCGTCCGAGGTCGAGTATGAGCGGCTCGAACCGCCCCGCGTCGAAGTAGAATCGCGTCGGATATTTTCGTCGCGTATCGTCGTCGAGCCGGGCGAGGGCAGCGACGACGCGCTCCTCGTCAATCTGCAAAGCCGAAGACTGACCGCCGACGCGCGCGAACATATCCGGATGCCTGAGCCAAGTCCAGACCGAGATCGTTCCGCCGAGGCTCGCGCCCATCAAGGCGCGTGCGTCGCGGTCTTTTGTGGTTCTGTAACGATTGTCAATGTAGGGCACGAGTTCCTGAGCCATGAAGTCCGCGAACCTATCGTCGGCCCAATACTCTTTCATCCGGTCAACGGGGTCGATGAAGACGATGATGAAGGGACGTACCTTGCCTTCGGCCATTAGTTTGTTGGCGACTGCTCCGGCCTGCGCCAACTGCTGATAAGCCGTGCCGTCTTGCATGTAAAGCACAGGGTAACGGTCAGCGCCTTTCTTCTTGTAGCCGCGAGGAAGAAGGACGGAAATCTTGCGCGTTCCGTTCAAGATTTTGCTCTGCACTTCGTCGATCACAAGAAAGTTGAATTCGTCGCCAACCGTCTCGTCATTGCCGACCGCTGCTATACTTTTCTTCTCTTCCGCGGTTACGTTATCCGGCAACGGAAATCCCTTCTCGCTCGCGTCTCCCGCCGGTTTGTATTCCGGCCCGGCGAAGTTCGAGTTCTCGCCGCCGACGCCGTTGTTGTTTCTGTTCGGGTCGAGCGGGTCGAGCATCCACACGCCGTCGGCGATGAACTTGTATTCGAGCCGCGCCGCCTTCGGGAACTTCAGTCGTATGAACTTCGCGTCCGAGCCGGGCATGTCGCGCAGCACGAGTCCGGCGGGCGACCAGCCGTTGAAGTCGCCGACGATCTCGACGCGCTTTGCGCCGCCGCGATAAATGAAGGTCACGTAATCGCCTTCGACGAGCGGAGACACTCGCGCCGTCTTCACGCGCTCGAACGAGTCAGACGGGTAAAGTTCGCTGTCTGCCTTCTCTTTCTCGTCGGGCGTGAGGCCGCAGACGAGCACGCGCTTGAAGTACGACGCGCCCGAAGGCGTAACCGCCGCGACGACGACGAAGTTGTCTCCGCGCGCGACGGCCACGTCGAACGAAACGTTCCCTTGCGCGTCGGGCTTCAACTCGCGCCGTTCGTCGCCGACGAGCACGAAGACGCGTGCCCCGGCGAGGCGCATGCGATCCGTCACGCGCACGCCGCCCGTCACGTCGAAGCTTGTGCCCGCCTGCATCCGCTCTAAAATTTCTCTCGCTGGAAAATTGAAATCGGCGTTGGCGCTCGGCGGCGGCGAAGTCGCCTTCGCGTATCGCGCGGCGACGATGTCGGGCGTGTCGAGGTTGCGCCCCTCCTGCAAGTTCGCCGCGAGTCGTATGAACTGCGCCGACGCCCAAGCGAGCGGCGTCGCCGAACCCGTGCCCTCGCCGAACTTCAGATCGGGGCGCGGACTTTCGGGCCCGTCCCAAACCTGTTCGGGCATCATCCGGCCCGCGTTTGCGAAAGCGAGCATCGCGTCGAGACGCCGCATCGCCTCCGACCGCTCGCCGCGCGCGAGTTCGTACTCGCCGCGCTCGCCCGCAAGCAAAGCCCACAGCCGACCTTTGCCCGTGTACTTCCCGTCGAAGTTCCACGCCCGCCCGTCGTCCATCTCGCCGTAGCCGTCGTGGTTGTAGCGATACCAGTCCGCGCCGTTCGGCGTGTCAACCTTGATTACCTTGTCAACGACCGCGACCGATTTGGCGACGAGCGGATCTTGCGGCGACCTGACGCCGAGACGGACGAGTTCGAGAAAGCCCGCGTCAACTATCTCGCGTTCGTCGTAAGTGCCTCCGCCGTTGCCGACGTTGAAAGGCTCGCCGTCGTTCGGGTCGTCGTCGAACGAGAGGCGAAGATAGTAATTCTTATCGCCGTAAACTCCTGTCGTCGTCGCCGTCCAGCGCTCGACGTTGCGCGCGAAGTCGTCGGCAGCAGCGATGTAAATCGCTGCCGAAGCCTCGTCGTCATTGCGACGCGCGATCTCGGAGGCGCACGCGAGTCCTGCGATCTCCGCCGCGATGGTCGAAGGCGAGTAGCCCGACTTCTCTTCCCAACGCTCCTGCGGCGTAAAAGGCCCGTGCCGGACGATGAAGTCTGCGGCCTGCCGGACGTGTTTGACGTAAGTCTCGTTATCGGTGCGACCGAGTTCGTAGGCGAGCACGAGCGGGTACGCGACCTCGTCCATCTGAAGCGAACCCCAGAAGGGCCGCCCGTCGAGCCAGGAGTTTTGCGGGAAGCTTCCGTCCGGCTTCTGCTGCACGCGGAAAAGGTAGTCGAGCGCGCGATCAGCCGAAGCCTTGTCGCCCAAAGCGTAGAAGGCCGACGCGACCTGATAGAGATCGCGCGACCATACGAGATGATAGCCGCCGACGTTCGGCTCGTTCGCATTCGACCCGCCGCCCCAAGGGATGCTCAGGGATGCGATCATCGCGCCGCGGTACGTCTTGTCCTCGTGCGCCTTCAAGACCATCGCGGCCATTTCAAACTGCGCCTCATACTTCTCATCAACACGCCTGAGCGTCTTCACGTAATCGTGCCAGCCCTGCTCGTACTCGGCGCGCGCCTTCTCGAATCCTTTGGCGAGTGACGCGCGCGCATTCTTCAGAGCCTCCGCAGGCTCACGCCCGAAGCCGAGCGCAAGCGTCGTGTGAGGATTCAAGGGCTTTCCCGTCTTCTTATCAATCTTCGACAGCCCGCCCAGAAAGCCCTTGAGTGCCGCGACCTGAACCACGTTCCCGTCAGCCGCGCGGCGATAAGACGTGATGTCTTTGTTGTTCCAGTTCTTCCGCAGGTCGGTAAGGCCGTCGCTCGCCCCCAGATAACCGTTCGAGGCTAACGGCTCGTTCGTTAGCGGAAACTTGTCTTCGCTCAGGGCGTGAAGTTTCTCGTTGATATCCGCGAAGCCCGAACCTGAGAGCAAAGCCGAAGACTTGTCGGCATCGGACGCGAGAAGTGCGTCGCCATCAGTCCAGGCCGAGTCGTGCATCCCGCTGTTGTTGAGCGAAGGGTCGTAATAGACGTAAACGTCGCACTGCGCCCGGCTCTCAAACTGTATGTCAACGAGAACGGTATTTCTCTCCGGGTCGGTAACGTAGGTTTTGGTGATCGTGTAGTCGCCGCTCTTCGCCGTGTTAATTTGCCTGAAAACCAGTGCCTGCGGGTCTAGCACTTCGATCTTATGTGTTGTGTCTTCGGCCTCCGTCTGAACGTAAGTGCCATCAACGATGATGAGTTGCAAAGTCTGGACGTTCGCAACGTCAACGGTCGGGTAGTAAACCTCTGTCATCATGCCGTCGCGCAGCGTGAACCAGACTTTCGAGTCGAGCGTGTTCGACGTGCCGACGCCATCCTTGCCGGCGTTCGTCCACTGCGCGTCGTGGCCGGGCGCTCCGGGCGCAAGGCCACCGTCGGTCGCGGCGTCCTGCGCGCGCGCGACGAAGAACGTTGAGAGCAGCGCGAGCGCGAGAAGTAGTGCGTGCGGCGTAAGATTCTTCTTCATTTCCACTCACCAAAAAATTTTTTGAGTCTCCGCGTCGCGGACGTAAAGCTTGCGACGCGGAGACTCAAACTGTGAACTCACGTTGACTTGAAGTCGGGCCTTACGACTTGCGGCGACCGAGCATGTCGAAGCCGACCGCGGCGACGAGCACAGCGCCCTTGACTATGTACTGCGTGTAGTTCTCCACGTTCAGGAGAGACATCCCGTTATCCAAACTCGCCATGATGAGCGCGCCGACGACCGCGCCCGACACCGTGCCGCGACCGCCCATCAAAGATGTCCCGCCGATGACGCACGCCGCGATTGCGTCGAGTTCCATGTACGTTCCGGCGTCCGGCGACGCGCTCCCGACGCGCGCCGTGTGGAGCAGAGACGCGACGCCCGTCAGGAGGCCGAGCACCGCGAAGGCTGCGAGTATGTAGCGGCGTATGTTGATGCCCGAGAGACGCGCGGCGTCCGGGTTGCCGCCGATGGCGTAGAGATAGCGACCGAAGGTCGTGTTCTGCGTCAGGAACGCGCCGAGTATCGCGACGACCAAAAGCACGAGGACGGGCACGGGCACGCCGCCGCCCCAGTTCATCCAGTATGTGAAGAGCGCGATGAGAGCCGCGGGCACGACGATGCGCGCGGCTGTCGCGCCGACGCCCGGCACGCTCAGGCCGAAACGCTTGCGCGCGCGGTTGCGCGTGATCGTCATGAAGACGACCGCCGCGATTGCTATGCCTGCCAGCACTACGCCGACGCCCTGCGGGAGTTTGCCGACGCCGAGCGCCCGGAAGAAGGGCAGGCGCACAGGAATTGTCTCGCCCTTGCTCAGACCGAGTATCACGCCGCGCCAACCGAGCAGGCCGCCGAGCGTGACGATGAAGGCGGGAATGTTCGCGTATGCGACGAGGCTCCCTTGAAACGCTCCGATGACGATGCCGACGACGATAGCCGCGCCGAGAGCGCCGACGAGTCCCGCGGGGTCTTGCGTCATCGCCGCGACTCCGCCCGCGAGTCCGACGACCGAGCCGACCGACAGATCAATCTGCCCCGCGACGATCACCATCAACATCCCGACCGCTAACACGCCCGTCACGGCCATCTGCTGAAGCAGGTTCGAGAAGTTGTTCGGGTGTAGAAAAATTCCGTAAGGGTAGAGCGGGTTGATCGTCTTCCACTGGAAGAAAATCCATATAGCGACGAGCGCGATGATCATCGTGTAGGCGCGCAAAGAGTCGGTCGGGAGGCGGAATCCGCCGGCCTTCGTCTCGACTCCTTCGGGCACGGCGTCGGGCGGCGACACGTCGGCGGTCGTCGGCGGTCTGTTCGTCGCGGGTTGGTTTGCTGGCTGTGACATAGAAAACTCCGTGTCCTTGAATCGCGGTTCGTCAGTCGTCGTTCTTCCGAACCGAATACTCCAAACGGATGATGCCCGACTTGTAAACTTTGTGGCCCGTCAGATTCAGCTTCGTCTGTCTCGCGGGCGGAGGCAGAAGCGGAGTGCCGTCGCCGAGAAGCACGGGGATGATCGCGATCTCTACCGTGTCAACCAGCCCCGCGTCGAGCAGGCTTCGGAAGAGCGAGCCGCCGCCGAAGAGCCAGATGTCCTTCCCCTCTTCGCCGCGAAGCGCCGCGACAGTCTCTTCGACGCCGTCTGCAACGACCGTCACGCCCGGCCAGTCTTCCTGCCGAAGCGTTCGCGAGAAGACGATCATCTTCGCGCCGGGTATACGCTCTCGGCCAGCGCGCGCCATGAACTCGAAGGTGCGGCGTCCGACGAGGAACGTGTCGAACTGCGCGAAGAGCGCGGCGAAGTCCATCTCCGCGTCATGGACGATCCAGTCTGCGCCGCCCTCCGTGTCGGCGATGTAGCCGTCGAGACTCGCCGCGACCGCGTAGCGAACCCTACGCATGAACGCCTCCTAAAACTTCGCGCGCCGCGTCCGCGCGCCGGACGGCTGCGCAACTCGCAGTATGACTTACGCCGCGCGCTGCGAGTGGCCGGTGGCGGCGGACATGACCGCTTCGGGCGTTGCGTCGGCGCGTTTGAACTCGCCCGTGACGCGGCCTTCGTGCAGGACTAAAACGCGGTCAGAGAGGCCGAGCACCTCGGGCAACTCCGACGAGACGAGCACGATTGCGAGTCCCTGTTCGGCGAGCCGGTTGATGAGACTGTAAATCTCCTGCTTCGCGCCAACGTCAATGCCGCGCGTCGGCTCGTCGAGGAAAAGAACGCGCGGGTTCGTCAGAAGCCACTTGGCGAGCACGACCTTCTGCTGGTTGCCGCCGCTAAGCGTGCCGACGATTGTGAAGACGGAGTTGGCCTTCACACGCAAATCTTTCTTCGCGCGCTCGCCCGCGGCGGCCTCGGCGTCAACGTTCGTGACGAACCGGCCCGATAGTCGCGGCAGCCCCGCGAGCGTCATGTTGTTTAGTATCGTCTGGTCGAGGACGAGTCCGAAGCGCTTTCGATCTTCGGTGACGAAGCCGACGCCCTGATTGATTGCGTCGGAGGGCCGTGTGATGCGGACGCGCTTGCCTTCGACGTAAATCTCGCCGGAGACGCGACCGGGCCACGCGCCGAAGATGCCCATCAGGAGTTCGCTCCGTCCCGCGCCCATCAGTCCGGCGATGCCGAGCACTTCGCCGCGGCGGACTTTGAAGCCGACGTTTTTGACGAGGAGCTTGCCGCCGACGTTCGGGTCTTCGACGGTCATGTTGCGAACCTCGAAGGCCACCTCGCCGCGCTCGTGCGCTGCCTCTGGGAAGATGTCGCCGACCTCGCGGCCAACCATGCGCGCAATAACGCGCGGCTCGTCGAGCGCGCTCGTCGGGTCGGTGCCGACCGTTCGACCGTCGCGCAGCACCGTGATGCGGTCGGATATTCGGAACACCTCGTCGAGCTTGTGCGAGATGTAGATCATGCCGACGCCGCGCGCTCGCAAGCGGTTGATGATTTGAAAGAGCGTTTCGACCTCGGCGTCGGTGAGTGCGGCGGTCGGCTCGTCGAGAACGAGTATGCGCGCCTCCTGCGAGAGAGCCTTCGCTATCTCGACCAACTGCTGCTGGCCGATGCCGAGTTGCTCGACGGGCGTTCGCGGGTCGAACGGCAGTTGCACTTCGTCGAGCAGTTTTTGCGCGCGGCTGTAAAGCTCCTCCCAACGTATGACGCCGAAGCGCCGCGGCTCGCGACCGAGAAAGATGTTCTCGCCGATGGTGAGGCCCTTGATGAGCGAAAGCTCCTGAAAGATAACCGCAATGCCTGCGTTCTCGGCGTCGCGCACGCTCGCGAACTGGCGCACCTGCCCGTCAATCACCACGTCGCCGCCGTAAGAGCCGAACGGATAGACGCCGCCCAGAACCTTCATCAGCGTTGACTTGCCCGCGCCGTTCTCGCCGACGAGCGCGTGCAGTTCGCCCGCGTCCAAATCAAATGAAACGCCGTCGAGCGCGCGCACGCCCGGAAACGACTTCGTTATGTCGCGCATTTCCAGAAGCGGTGTGCGCGCGCCCGTGTTCGTCGTGCTCATCTGGAAAACCTCTTGCCGTTTAAGACCTTCTGGCAAACGCGAGCGCGAAGCCGACGAAAAGGAAGCCGACGAGCGCGAGCATGGAAGCCAGAGCCGAATGCTGATTGCCGTTCGCCAAAGGCTTATTCTCCGCCGTCGTCTTCGCGCACTGGTGGCCCGGCACGTCCTTATAAACTTCCTCGCACTTGTGATAGCCGTCCTTGATAACCGTGTCGTCGAGATTGTTCTTGTCAACAGCGACCGGCACTTGCAGTATCGCGGGCACGTCAACCTTGCCGTTGTTTATAGGCTTGTCGGTCGTGTTGAGCGCCTCGCCGCGCGCGAGCTTGACGGCGGAGTCAACGGCGCTGTCGGCGAGCGGCTTGATCGGCTTGTAGACCGTCATGGTCTGCGCGCCCGCGGCGATGCGCTGGCAGGCCGCAAGCTCCGCGTCCTGCCCCGTGACTAAGACCTTGCCGCCGAGTCCCGCGGCATCGAGCGCCGAGATCGCGCCGCCGGCCGTGCCGTCGTTCGAGGCGACGACGGCCTGTATGTTTCCGTTCGTCTTCGTTATCGCGTCCGCCGTGTAGCGCAGAGCCTCGTCGGCCCTCCAGTCCTTCGCGAACTGGTCGGTGATGATCTGTATGTCACCGCGGTCTCGCGCGGGCTTGAGGATGTTCATCTGCCCCTGGCGCAGGAGCATCGCGTTGTTGTCTGTGGGCGCGCCGCCGATGAGAACGTAGTTGCCTTTGGGCACGTGGTCGAGCGCGTACTTGCCCTGCATCTCGCCCATCTTCTCGACCTGATGCGAGACGTAGAGGTCAGGCTCGGAGTTCTTAATCAGGCGGTCGTAGGAGATGACGGGCACGCCCTTGGCGTGCGCGGCCTCAACGATGGAGCCGGCGATCTCGCCGTTGTGAGGGGCGACGATCAGAACGTCAACGCCTTTCGTCAGAAGCGTCGCGCACTGGTTGGTCTGTACCGCGTCGTCGCTGTTGGCGACCAGAGTGTCAACCTTCGCGCCGACCTCTTTGGCACGCGCCTCGACCAACTCCTTGTCGCGAGTCCAGCGCTCCTCCTTTAGCGTGTCCATCGAGAAGCCTATGTAAACCTGCTCGCCCGCCTTCTTCGGCGGCTTGCGCTGGTAGCCGCTCGACGCGCCGCCCGCGGAGTTCTGCGTCGTGTTCGTGTTGTTGACGCATGCGACCGCCGACGCCGCCAGCGACGCCGCGGCCAAAGCTACGAACCAAATCCTCGCCTGTCTCATCAGTTTCGCTCCTTTGCGACTTCTTAAATTTGCATGAGCCTCCGCATCCTTCGAGCCTTCTCCGCATCCTCCGAGGTTAAATGAATCTCACTTAACCTCGGAGGGCGCGGAGAACTCACGAAGGGCGCGAAGTAATCGCACTCGCGCGTGCCCTCTCGGCGCGCGCGAGTTCCCCGGCGTCTGTCTTAAATGCCTTGGATCGAGATTGACTGCTTTGGACGGAACTAAGATTAGCAGAGGCCGGAAGAAAATTGTATTGAAAAATTAAAGGGTTGTGAGCGGAGATGAATCGGCCAACCGAGCCGGGTCGCAAGCCGCCTCGGCGGGGCGAGTGATTTTAGCGGTCGTCCATTGCGGTTTTCCAAGACATTCATTCGGGACTCCTTAGTCAAAGCGCCGAATGGTTTTTTCAAAGCCTCACGCGCCTTTCGCGCGTGAGGTTGAGAAGCAATTCGTCTATGGACGTTTTTAACCAGTAGCTATATTGACCGGGGCGCTCACGTATGTCTTCGAGGAGCGTCGCTACATCAATCCATTTCCAGTCGTCAATTTCGCGTGCATCGGGCGAGGGAACGCCGTCGAAGTTTCCCGTGAAGACGTGATCTATTTCGTGCTCCACAAGGTCGTTCTCTAATTCGGCCAGATAGGTGAAGGCGAAAACTTCACGCAGTTCGCAATCAATCCCCATCTCTTCTCTTAACCTCCTGCGGGCCGCCGCCCCGGTCGCCTCTTCCGGGCGCGGGTGGCTGCAACAGGTGTTCGACCAGAGGCTGGCCGAGTGATACTTCGTCCGGGCGCGCTTCTGCATGAGCAGTCGCCCGGCGCGGTCGAAGATGAAGACGGAGAAGGCTCGATGCAGCTTCCCCG
The DNA here is from genome assembly GCA_035474235.1 of Pyrinomonadaceae bacterium. Taxonomy (GTDB): domain Bacteria; phylum Acidobacteriota; class Blastocatellia; order Pyrinomonadales; family Pyrinomonadaceae; genus QHXN01. Next base: position 26,500 of record DATINM010000051.1, on the reverse strand, counting down.
TCATGTGTGCCTCCATCTTTTCGGCCTTGCCTATAACGTTATCGTTCTCATTGACGAGGATGACTTCCTCCAACGCCTGCGCCCCCCCAATCCTTCCGCGAAAGAGTTGAAACGACCGCCAGAGATGGTAGCAAAAGAGAATCTCTTTTGCCGCTCGCGGTTGCCGCCAACTTTTAGACGACCTCGCGTATCTTGTCTTCGAGCACGGTCTTGATGATCTTCCAGGCGTCTTTCTCGCCGCGCGCGAGCGCCTCGGCGAACTTCAAAGCCTGCTTCACGGAGATGTTGCCGGGCAGCGGCGGCTCGTTCGGGTCAACGACCGCCTGAACGACCGCCGGCCCGTCGTAGGCCAACGCCTCGCGCAGCACGCCGGATGCTTCCTCCGGCTTTTCAATCGTGAAGCCGCCCGCGCCGCACGCCCGCGCGTAAGCGGCGAAGTCTATCGGCTGAAGCTCGACGCCGAACTGCGGGTTGCCCTCCAAGACCATCTGCTCCCACTTGATCATGCCGAGCACGTCGTTCTTGATGACGACGACTTTGACCGGCAGATTGTATTTGACGAGCGTGGCGACCTCGCCCATCAACATCGTGAAGCCGCCGTCGCCGACTATGCAGACGACTTGCCGGCCCGGATAAGCGACCGCCGCGCCGACGCTGTACGGCAACGCGTTCGCCATCGTCGCCAGCGTGCCCGACAAAGAGAACTGCATCTCGTCGCGAATCTCTATGTAGCGCGCCGCCCACGTCGAGATCGTCCCGCTGTCGGCGGAGACGATTGCGTCCCGCGCGAGCAGTTTGTTCAGTTCGTATGTGACGACCTGCGGCTTCAAAGGCATGTCGGGCCGCGTGCCGCGCGTCTTCAACAGTTCTCGCCAGCCCTTCATGTTCTCCTGCGCCGTCTCAAGAAAACTTCGATCCTCTTTCTGGCTGACGAGCGGCAAGAGCGCTGCGAGCACGTCGCGGCAGTCGCCGACGAGTCCCACGTCAGCCCTGTGGCGCAGGCCGATGCGCGCCGGGTCTAGATCAACCTGCACCACCTTCGCGTCGCCGGGCTTCGGGTAGAACTCAAGATAGGGAAAGCTCGTGCCGAGCATGACGAGCGTGTCGCACTCCTTCAGAGCGTCCTGCGACGGTGCCGTGCCGAGTAGCCCGATGCCGCCCGTCGTGTACGGGTTGTCGTCAGGCACGACGGCCTTGCCCAGAAGCGGCTTGACGATAGGCCCCGCCACGCGTTCCGCTAGTTGCAACACTTCCGCGCGCGCGCCGAGGCAGCCGCGCCCCGCGAGGATGGCGACCTTCGCGCCTTGATTGATGATGTCAGCAGCTTGCCGCAACAGTTCCCTGCGCGGCAGCGGGTAGGCGGGCGAGTAAACGTCCGCGCTGTGTGCAGGGATGTTGGCGTCGGAGCGCTCTTCATCCTTTGAAGTCCAATCCTGTATGTCTTTCGGGATAGTGATGTGCGCGACGCCGCGCCGAGCGAGCGCCGTCTTGACGGCTTCGTCCAAGACATTGTTGACGTGGGCGGGGCCCATCACACGCTGGTTATAGACGGCCACGTCCATGTAAAGCTTGTCGAGGTCAACGTCCTGCTGATAGTACGTGCCGATGAGGTCGTGGAAGGTGTGGCCGGTGATGGCGAGCACGGGCTGGCCGTCGCACTTTGCGTCGTAGAGTCCGTTCAAGAGATGAATGCCGCCCGGCCCCGAGGTCGCAAGGCAGACGCCGAGACGGCCCGTGTACTTGGCGTAGCCGACGGCGGCGAAGGCTGCGGCCTCCTCGTGACGCACCTGTATAAATTTAATCTTCTCCCGGTTCGTCCTCAGCGCCTCGAAGATGCCGTTCACGCCGTCGCCCGGAAAGCCGAAGATCGTGTCCACGCCCCACGCGATGAGGCGCTCGATTAACTTGTCGGCCACTGTTTTAGCCATTGCCGAATCCCCTCCTGAATGAAAGTCCGCGCGCGGTTGCGTCCCTCCGAATATCAGAACGGCAATCACCGAGCGGGTCAACGGCCTTGTCGTGCCGCCGGATTGAGCGTTGCGGGGTCGAAGCCGTTGAAGATGCCGCCGGGTTCGTCGGCATCAACGAACCCTCTTCGACGAGCGTCGCAGCTTACGCCCATCAGAGACCTTCAGCCGGCAACGCGCCCTCACTTTTTGTACAGGAATTTTGTTACAGACAACCACAACATTGTCGTCAATAGATGTTGATTCTGTCACCTATTGGATTAAATCCATTCTCAACTCCGTGGCCGCGCGCTTCGGTTGGCTCTTGCAGTGATAAAGCGTCCGCGCTCGCGTCTTTAACATGAAAAAGAAGCGGCATGAAGAGTTAAACCCTTGAGCACATAAATTCGGCCTTGCGTTGCCATGCACATCGATAAGGTATAAGCTTGGAACTCAGCCGCTCGATTGTCGTTGCCGTCCTTTCAGAGAAAGCAGGTTCGCTCCCGAAGTATGAAACGCTCCGAAGCCTTACGCGCGTGGGGACGAATCCTTGCGGGAGGCTATCCGTCGCTCTCAATCGAGATCACGCGCGAATGCCCGCTGCGTTGCCCCGGCTGCTACGCTTACGAGCCGGAACATCTCGGCTCCGACGTGGGGCCGCTCAGGGCGCTCGCCGATTACAAGGGAGACGAGTTGGTCGAGGGCGTGCTGGCGGTCGTGCGCAAGTATCGCCCGCTACATCTCTCCATCGTCGGCGGCGAGCCGCTCGTGCGCTTCCGCGAACTCAATACGCTGTTGCCGCGTTTGAGCGAGATGGGCGTCGGGGTGCAAATCGTGACGAGCGCCGTCCGGCGGATACCGCCGGAGTGGGACGCGATAAAGGGTCTGCATCTGGTCGTCTCTGTGGACGGCTTGCAGCCCGACCACGACGAGCGACGCAAGCCCGCGACTTACGAGCGCATCCTGCGTAACATCGCCGGGCATCGCGTCACAGTGCATTGCACGATCACGCGGCAGCAGACCGAGCGCGTCGGCTACTTCGAGGAGTTTCTTGAGTTCTGGTCGGCGAGGCCCGAAGTCAAGAAGGTCTGGTTCAGTCTGTTCACGCCGCAGGTCGGCGCGACGGACGACGAGATCATTCCTTCGGACAAGCGCCCCGCGCTGCTCGCACACCTGTCGGAGTTGGACAAGGCATTCCCGAAGCTCGTGATGCCGAAGCAAGTTAGGGAAGGTTATCTCAACCCGCCGCAGACGCCCGCCGAATGCATCTTCGCGCGGACGACGCTGTCGCTTACGGCAGACCTGAAGAATCGCATCACGCCTTGCCAGTTCGGCGGCACGCCGGATTGTTCGCAGTGCGGCTGCATCGCCTCGGCGGGGCTGAAGGCCGTTGGGGAGTATCGCCTTCTGGGATTCGTGCCGGTCAAGTCGCTCTACAACGCCTCCGACGCGTTCGGCAAGGCGGCGACAAGAATTTTCAGGGGCGCGGCCTGATTCTCAGAGGGTCGTCCGACAAGGTTTCCGCCCGTCGGGATTGCGCGCCGACACACAAAGACGACATCTCGCGGGAGCGAGAAACATCCACGGCAAGTTGCAACATGTGGCACACATAGTGCATCCTAGTTGAGTCCTTCCTTCTCTCGCGCATCGACGGTGATGCGCCCCGCGCCTCGTTTGGCGGCGGCGTTCTGGATGGTTCGAGAGCAGGCTCAATTTTAACTTCAGAAGCCGCTCATCCTTGAGCAACCGAACCAGAGCCTTCGCTGCTGACCGTTCCGACGAAGCCACTTCGATTCGATGCTTCTCCTAGCTACCCGCCAGAGGCGGGGGAGATACAACTGTTATGTCAATGAAACTTTACGTCGGGAATCTCTCGTTCCAGACTTCGAGCAACGAATTGCAGGAGCTTTTCGCTCAGGCGGGCACGGTCGAGTCGGCCAACGTCGTCGAAGACCGCGACACGGGCCGCTCGCGCGGCTTCGGCTTCGTCGAGATGTCCTCGAAAGAAGAGGGTCAGGCGGCCATCGCACAACTCAACGGCAAGGAAGTCAACGGTCGCGCCTTGACCGTCAACGAAGCGCGCCCGCGCGAAGACCGCGGCGGTAATCGTGGCGGCGGCGGCGGACGCGGCGGCTACGGCGGCGGCGGCGGCGGCAATCGTTTCGGCGGTGGCAATCGCGGCGGCGGCGGCGGCGGCCACGAGCCGCGCTGGTAAAAGCTTCGACGACCAGCGACACTTTCCGAAAAAGCGCCTCTGGCAAACAAACGTTTCTGCCGGAGGCGCTTTTAAGCTTTACACGCGTGACCGCGCACGCAAGGTCGTGCGCGCCCCGCGCTTCACAGATAAGGAACTGAATGAACTTCTCTCAACTGGGACTGAGTGCCGCGCTCGCGCGCAGGTGCGAGTCCCTCGGATACACTGAGCCGACGCCGATTCAGGCGAAGGCGATACCCTCGATACTGACCGGCGCAGACCTCATCGGCTGTGCCGAGACCGGAACCGGCAAGACCGCCGCCTTCTTCCTCCCGACTATTCAGCGAATGGCCGAAACGAAACGGCCCGGAGTGCGCGTGCTCGTGCTCGCGCCGACGCGCGAGTTGGCCTCGCAGATCGAAGAGAGTTACCGTCAACTCGCGCCGAAGGGCAGCCCGCGCTGCGCCTCGGTCATCGGCGGCACGGGCTTCGGCAAGCAGAACGAGGCGCTGCGCCGCGGCGCGGGCGTCGTCGTCGCCACGCCGGGCCGCCTGCTCGATCACATGGAGCGCGGCACGGTCAGTCTCGCGCACGTCGAAGTGCTCGTGCTCGACGAGGCCGACCGGATGCTCGACATAGGCTTCCTTCCCGCCATACGCCGCATCGTCGCCGCGCTCCCGGCCCGACGCCAGACGCTTCTCTTCTCCGCGACGATGTCGCACGCGATTGAAGAACTCGCGCGCTCGACGATGAGAGATCCGAAGCTTGTCGAAGCCGGCACGCGCGGACGCGCCGCCGTGACTGTTGAGCAGACCGCTTACACGGTCGCCGCCGAGTCGAAGACGGCGCTCCTTTTAGACCTGCTCGAACGCGAGCGCGATAATTTCGAGCGCGTGCTCGTCTTCACGCGCACGCGGCGCGGCGCGGAAAGGCTCGCGCACATACTTGAGGCGCGCGACCACGAAGTGAACCGCATCCACGCCGACCGCTCGCAGCCGCAACGCGAGGCGGCGCTCCGGGGCTTCAAGGAGGGACGCACTCGCGTCCTCGTCGCCACGGACATCGCGGCGCGCGGCATAGACGTTGACTCGGTCTCGCACGTCATCAACTACGACGTGCCCTCGCAGCCCGAAGATTACGTCCACCGCATCGGTCGCACGGGGCGCGCAGGCAACAGCGGTCGCGCCATCACGCTCGTCACCCCGGTTGACGAGACTTCGATGCGCGCAATTGAGCGTCTGACGGGACAGGCGGTCGAGCGCGTCGCGCTCCCCGGCTTCGGGAGCGCGGGCGTGGTCGTTCGCACGGCGCAGGTCAAACACAGAGGCGTCGTCGGGCGTCGTTCGTTCCGGCCTCGACGCGCGAGCAGGTAAACGCGGATGCGCCGCCGCGAGAGCTTCAAGAATCGGCGTCGCCGTCGAGGCGGCGCATCTAAAATTCAGACACTCAGAAGGAGGACTGATTGCAGAAAGAAGAACTGATACCCGCCGAGGGCGTCATCGTTGACAAGCAGCCCAACGCATTTTTCAAAGTTCGGATCAACAACAGCGAACATATCGTGCTCGCACAGATTTCCGGCAGGATGCGTAAGAACCGCATACGCATACTCGTCGGCGACCGCGTGAGCGTCGAAATGTCGCCGTATGATCTGTCGCGCGGGCGCATCACATACAGGTACAAATAAGAGCGAAGAGGGGGAGACTGTGGAACAACAGATACATAATGTGGGCGAGCGCGTGGAGAAGTTCTGCGCGGCGTGCGGCGAGGAGCGCGGGCACGTAGTGGCGTTGGTCAACAAGCGCGGCCAGATTTCGCGCGTGAGTTGTCCCGTCTGCGGCACGCGCAGCGCCTTCAAAAGCGGCGACGGCGCGACGGCGCGCAGGGCCGTTAGCCCGGGCGCTCCTTACGACCGCACGCGCACCTATCGCGCCGGGCAATCAATGACGCATCCCGTCTATGGGCACGGAGAGGTTGTGGCTGTGATTGAGCCGCGCAAGATTGACGTTCTCTTCCCCGACCGTATGCGCCGCCTCATACACGCGCGGGTGTAAGGTGAGAGGCGGCTAAACGCCGCGCGCCTCGGCTATCAAGCGAGGCTTAAACATTGGAGTGACGCGCGCGCGTTCCCGCCGCTCACGTCGGGCGTGATTACCAATTCGAGCGCCGTCACGCCGTCGAGGGCGACCTCGTAATCTTCGGCCTCGCGGGTCGCGCCCGCGGGACTGAAGTTATACTGCTGGCGGACGACCTCAAGGAAAGAGTTCCCGCCGTCCCGCGACCAGCGCAGCACGAACTCCTGCGTGCGCTCCATCTCTTCTTCCCGGAACAGAAGGCTGATCCGCCTCAGCCGTTGCGGCTCGTCGAACAGCAAACGGAGCGCCTGTTCGCCCGGCCAAGCCGCACGCCATCCCGAATCATCTCCGCGCGACATCGCCGCCTCGAACGGGTGCGCCTCGTCCTCCGAAGAGATTTCGACCCGTGCCAGTCGAGCCAGATCAAACCAATCCTCAACGTCTTGCGGAGCCGTCGTCGGTGTGTTTACACGCTTACGCATTTGTTCGCCTCCGGCAGTCTTTCATCAACCCGGCTGCGCCCCGTCCGTCTTCTCCAGCGCGCCTTTGTCGAGGAAATCAGCGCCGCCCGACGGGAAGCTCACCAGCACGGACTCGGAAGTCCGCCCCTCGTCGTTCGTCGTCACAACGCGCAACGCCGTCCCGACCTTACCCTTGTACTCGCCTTCACGTGCGCGCACCGCATCGCCGACTTTAATCTTCACGTCTGGTTCTGACATCTATCACCTCATTCAGCCGCCTCGTCCTTCTCGTCCTGCGCGTCGCCCTTCCGCCCGTCACTCCTGCCGCTGAGGAAGAGCGGTTCATGGCCGCCATCGTGCCGGACGCTTCCGACGTGTGTTGCGTCTTGTTCCTCTTCCGGTCTTCCCGTCGATCCGGCATCCGGTTTTTCAATCGCGCTCATCTCTTATCACCTTTCTCAAGCGGTCGCGGGCGAACGCGCATAGAGTGTTTGCGGATAAAAGAGTCCGAAGCTTACGTGCGGCCGAGACTACCGACTTCGCAACGTCGCCGCTCGTCCTCCGCGGCCTCTTCCGGCGAGGCGAACACGGCCTGCCCTCCGCGCGCGAACTCGACCCCGCCGCGGGTGTGCAGGTAGTCGTCCTCGCAGCCCGCGTCCTCGTGGACTTCGACGACGCGTATATCGGGCCGCTTCGCAGTCTCTCCGGCGGCGGTTTTCTTACGCAATACGTACCCCATGACTTTACCTTAAAGGCTTCGGTTCCGCGGGCGCGGATCGTTCAGCCGGTCGTTTAACGCAGGCCGCCTCTCTGTTGCTCGTCGCGCTGCTCCTTCTTCGCGCGCCGGCAATCCTTACAACGCTTCGGAGGCTCCGCGAAGCCCTTCTCGTGGAAGTAAACCTGCTCGCTCGTGCTCCACACGTAATCGCGCCCGCAGTCACCGCAGACGCGCGTCTGATCTTTATACTCCGCGCTCATCTCTTCCCTCTTTTCTTAACAGACTTCGGCTTCGGCCTCGCGCCGGGTTACTTCGTCCAGCAGTTCGGTTCGCCGTTCCTTCGTTAGACCTTGCAGGTAGATCATAAAAACTTCGCGCCCATCTTCGTCTTCGAGGGCGGCTTCAAGGTGTTCGATAAACTCGTCGTACTCGCTCAACCGCCACCGCCTTTCGCGCGGCCCATGATCTCCAACGACGCTTTGAGATGTAGCACGGCTGCGGCGCGCAGGGAGTCGAGCGCCGAGAGATGCCCCGTGGTTTCCGGCTCGCCGGAGAGGTCTATGACGGCGGCTATCGCCGCGAAGGCCGCCAACGCTTCCGACTTCGCTTCTTCGAGCTTGCTCACCTCTTCTGACATCCGCTTTTGCCTCCGTCGCCTAACCGGCGCGGTCAATCAACCGCGTCCTGACTCGACATACATATCGCGGTGATCCGTACCGTCGTCTTCAAACTTATTCGAGATAGTGTTCATTGAGTCGCGTCCGAAGCGAGGTCGGGACGGCGCACCAGTTCGCGATGCAGAGAACCCTCAATTCAAATCTGGACAGCCGCACGCGTGAGAAGCACCATCGCCCGGCATCCTCCTCGTAGAGCCAGCGGTAAACGGGGCCGTCGGCGCGCTGACTGTAGAAGGTCACTCCGACTTCGTGCGCGTCCGCGCTTAAAGAATTGATGTAAATCCGTAAGTCTCTCATCGCCGACGCCTCTGCGCCCTGAATCCTTCGCCACGCTCGGTCGGACTCGGTAATCAACAGACTGCCGACCCTTCTGCGAGCGAGCCGAGTCCACGCCTGTTCACCTCCGAACCGCTACGAAGACCAGAACCGCCAACGACATTAAAAACAAGGCGGCGAACAGGCCGTTGTACTCGCTGCTGAAAGCCCTCCGCTCCGCGCAGGCTTTCGACCGAATCTCGCCCGCTCGGAATCTATGTTCATAGCCCGGGCATGAGTCTGCCTTGAAGAAGTTCAGGCGGTGGCAATGGTATTTCATCTCATCATCTCAGAACGTTTGCGCGGGCGAGGAAGACCGAGGCTCAAGACGTGATGTGAAGCTTCTCCGTCTGATTCCGGCCCCGCGCCGCGAACACGCGTTCGCGCATAGACGCGGCGTACACAGAGGAGATCGTCGGGCGAAGCCTGTTATCTTGCGGGCGTGCGCATCAGGAGCCTCCTTCGGTGGTCGCGTTTGGGAAAACAGCAAACGGCACAAGAAGGAGGCGGGGGGCCTGATTCTGATGTCGAAAGGTAGTTTCTCTAAAGAGCGGCGTGGTCAGAAACTGAACTGAACAGACCTTAACACACGCCGGCTCCAAACACTATCTGCAAGCGCGCGAGGAGGTGCGCGGCGGCGGCGACTCGGCGTTGTTCACGACCGCAGGCGAAGAATACTCGCGGCCTCCGGCGCGTGCTGAAATCACCTCTTACATAACTATTACAAAGCGGCGGCGCGCCTGCTGCTAGGATGGCTCTGGCCTAACGCATCAAAGTTTGGGACGGCATTTGATTCAGAAAAGTGAGAGACATGAAAACACGACCGACGAACAAGCAGAAGGTGGGGCGAATCAACTGGGAGAATGTCTTCATATTGAGCGTGTTTCACGTAGGAGCGCTGGCGGCGCTCTTCACATTCACATGGACGGCGCTCATCGTTTCGCTGATCACTCTCTGGGTGGCCGGAGGCGTCGGCGTCGGCATGGGCTATCACCGGCTGCTGACGCATCGCGGCTACAGGACGCCGAAGTGGGTCGAATACTTCCTGACGTTCTGCGCAACGCTGGCACTCGAAGGCGGGCCTATTCAGTGGGTCACGACCCACAGAATTCACCACGCCCACACGGACGCACCCGCCGACCCGCACAGCCCGCGCGACGGGGCGTGGTGGGCGCACGCCGGTTGGATTTTCCGCGGGACGGCGCAGAGCCACGACCGCGCGACCGTGGAGCGCTACTCGCCCGATCTGCTCAAGGATCGCTTCCACGTCTGGATTTCTCGCCTGTACTATCTCCCGCTCATCGTTTTCGGCGTCGTGCTGCTCGTCTTCGGCGGCTGGTCGGTCTTTCTTTGGGGCATCTTCCTGCGCGTGGTTTTTGGCCTGCATTCGACGTGGCTGGTCAACTCGGCGACGCACTTGTGGGGGACGAGGCGGTTCGAGACCACCGACGACTCGACGAATAACTTCCTCATCGCGCTCTTGGCGTTTGGCGAGGGCTGGCACAACAACCACCACGCGCATCCCGTGTCGGCGCGTCACGGCCTCGCTTGGTACGAGATTGATTTCAACTGGTGGGGCATCCGCACGCTTCAACTGCTTGGGCTGGCGAAGTCGGTCAAGCTCGTCCGACTCGACGGCCTGCGTGCGGGGGCGCGCGACGAAAAGCTCGAAGGGATGCTCAGAAAAGCGGCTTAGAGTAACATCGCACGGTGAGCCACATGAGACTGAGGGGCCACCGCAAATCCGTCGCGTTCTTCATCACGCTTGGGGCGTGTCTGGTCGGGCTGGCGCTGACGCTGAACGTCAGTTGGGTTCTGCTCAACTGGCGCAAGGTTGCGCTGCTCGTCCTCGGCATCATCTTCTTCGGCGTCATCATCGCCGGACTCATTCTCAACACGATCTTCCTCGTCCGCGAAATCCGTCGGAACGAACAACACGACGCCTTTATCAACGCCGTCTCTCACGAACTGAAGACACCGATAGCCTCCATCCGTCTCTATCTCGAAACACTGAAGCGGCACAAGCTCGACGCGGCAAAGCGCGGAGAGTTCTACGACATCATGCTGGCGGACACAGACCGCCTCTTCCACACCGTCGAGCAAGTCCTGCGCGCCGGACAGGTCGCGCACAGGCGCTCGCGCAGCGACGAGGAACTGTTCGACCTGCGCGAGACGGTGCGCGCCTGCCTCGAACTCGCGCGCACGCGCTACCCGCACCTGCCGCCCGGCTCGTTCCAACTGGCGGAGACCGACGGCGCGCGTGCGCTCGTCAAGGGAAACGCCGACGACATGGGAGTCGCGCTTACCAATCTGATTGACAACGCCGTGAAATATTCCGGCGACGCGGTGGGCGTGTCGGTGAGCGTAGCGCACGCCGACGAGAAACATCTGGAAGTGCGTGTGACGGACAGGGGCGCAGGCATCCCGCGCGCCGAGTTGAAGCGCATATTCCGACGCTTCTATCGCGGGCCGGGGCGGCTCGTCGCGCAGGTCAAGGGCACCGGACTCGGACTCTTCATCGTGCGCGAGATCGTAAAGAGACACGGCGGAAACATAAACGCCGAGAGCGATGGCGAAGGCAAAGGCAGCAGCTTTATCATACGTCTGCCGAGGGCGCAGGCATGAAGGACGCGCGCGTACTCGTCATCGAAGATGAAGTGCACATTGCTGCGGGGCTGCGCTTCAACCTCGAAGCGGAAGGTTACACGGTCGAGACGGTCGCCGACGGTGACGCGGCGCTCGCACATCTGCTCGGCGCGTGCGCGGACTTCGACGCCGTCGTGCTCGACGTGATGCTGCCCGGCAAAGACGGCTTCGAGGTGGCGAAGGAGTTGCGCGCCGCCGGGTGTTACGTCCCCATCCTGATGCTGACGGCGCGCGGGCGTCCCGAAGACGTGCTACTCGGCTTCGAGTCCGGCGCTGACGATTACCTGCCGAAGCCGTTCGAGCTTTCGATACTGCTCGCGCGCCTGCACGGCCTGCTCCGCCGGCGCGAATGGCTCGGTAAAGATCAGCCGAGGCAGGTGGATGCTGGAGCGGAGTCTTACTCCTTCGACGGGAAGACGATTGATTTCGGCGCGCTGGAACTGAAGGCGCTCGGTCGCGTCGTTCGACTGACGCTGATGGAGGCGGAGTTGCTGCGCTACCTTATCGCCAACGCGGGCCGCGCCGTCTCGCGACGCGAGATACTCGAAGAGGTCTGGAACCTGCGCGAAGACACAGACACGCGCGCCATAGACAACTTCATCGTCCGCCTACGCAGGTACGTCGAAGACGACGCTTCAGACCCCGTTCACTTGTTGACCGTGCGCGGTGTCGGCTACCGCTTCATCCCGGAGCCGTCGAAGGATGATCGAACAGACTAATCGGGCGCGCGCGGGATGAAAATCTGGGCGCGCGCTCTTCATAGAACATTCGAGCATGGCAATTCCGAGAGGAGAAAAGAGATGAAAGCAATCGCGGTGACACCGGGCAAAGCCAACAGCGCGCACCTCGTCGAGATGCGGACGCCGGAGGTCACAGACATCGCGGGCGGGCGCGGCGTGCTCGTCAAAGTCTTGAGAGTCGGCGTTGACGGCACAGACAAGGAGATAAACGCCGCCGAGTACGGCCAAGCGCCGCCGGGCTTCGACTTCCTCGTCACGGGCCACGAGAGCTTCGGACAGGTCGAGGCCGTGGGGACTAATGTCACGCACGTCAAACCGGGCGACTACGTGGTCGCCACAGTCCGCCGTCCGGGCAAGAGCATCTACGATCTGATCGGCACGAGCGACATGACGACCGACTCCGTTTACTACGAGCGCGGAATCAATTTACTGCACGGCTATCTCGCCGAATATTACGTTGACGACGCGGAGTTCATCGTCAAGATCCCGCAGGGATTGAAAGAGGTCGGCGTGCTCCTTGAGCCGATGACCGTCGTGCAGAAGGGCATCACGCAAGCCTTCGAGATTCAGCGCCGCCTGAGAGTCTGGCATCCGAAGCGCGCGGCTGTGATGGGCGCGGGCACGATAGGACTTCTCGCGACGCTCGTGCTGCGCCTTCGCGGGCTTGAAGTCGTCACCTTCGGCAAGACGCCGAAGCCTTACCTCAACTCCGATTTGATCGAGGCGCTTGGCGCGACTTACGTCACGAGCGACGAGTTGCCGGTCGCCGAGTCGCCAAAAAAATATGAAGGCGGCTTTGACCTGATGTTCGAGGCGACGGGCTACTCGCCCATCGTCTTCGATGCGATGCAGGCGCTGGCGAAGAACGGCGTGCTGGTTCTATCGAGCGTGACGGGAGGCGACCGCCGCGTCGAAGTACCTGCCGACAAGATCAACCTTGAATTCGTACTCGGCAACAAGGTGATGGTCGGGACTGTCAACGCCAACCGCGAATACTTCGAGTCGGGAGTAGGAGATATGTCGAAGGCCGAATTGGAGTATCCGGGCTGGCTCGCGCGGCTTCTGACAGACCCGGTCGAAGGGCTTGAGAACTACCAGCAGTTATTCGATAAGCTCACGAAGGCTGCGGGCGCGATCAAAGTTTACTGTCAGGTGGCCGACTTCAAATGAAGATTGCGGATAAAAAAGGAAGGCCCGGCCCCGCGCCGGAAGAACTCAGTGTGAAACGAAGGCCGTTCGGACGTTTGCAACAAAGTATCGGCGGGATGGCCTTCGTCTCGCCGTAGCGCGGGGCCGGGTTCTTTGACCAGGCGTCTGGAAAGTTAGCACGCGCCGCCCCGCGTGTCATGGCCTTGAAGTTTGAGGCAAGAGTCAAACTAAAGTTTGATTCTTCGTGCGCGGCTTACGGCATGTGCACGATGCCGCGTTGGAGCGCGGTCGTCGCGGCCTGCGTGCGGTCGTCAACGCCGAGTTTGCTGAGGATGTTGTTGACGTGGCTCTTGACGGTCGCCTCGCTTATCGAGAGCGCCGACGCAATCTCTTTGTTGCTCCGGCCCCGGACGATCTCTTTTAGAACTTCAAGCTCGCGGCTTGTCAACTCAGACCCGCCGACGCGCCCCGCAAGTCTCTCGGCCACGACGCCGGGAATTCTGCGACCGCCCGCGTGCACGGTACGAATCGCGTCCTCAAGCTCGTCGAAGAACATATCTTTAAGCAGGTAGCCCTGCGCGCCGGCCTGCAACGAGCGGTAGATGTCTTCGTCGCCGTCGTAGGTCGTCAAGACCACGACGCGCGCCGAAGGGAACTCGCGCCGTATCGCCGTGATCGCCTCGACCCCGCTCATCAAAGGCATTCGCAAGTCCATAAGCATCACGTCCGGCCTGTGCTCGCGGTAAAGCTCGACCGCCTGCTGCCCGTTCGTCCCTTCGGCGACGACAGACATGCCGGGCACGGTGTTGATGAGCGAGACGAATCCCTGACGGACGACCGCCTGATCGTCAACCACGATGATACGTATGCTGTCGGCGCTCAAGAGTTTTCTTCCCCCGCACGATGCGACCGGCTGGCCGCGTCTTCGATTTCGTCGAGTATCAAGCCCTCCCTCGTCATGCGTCAATCGGCACGCTGACCGTCACCTCGCTGCCTTCGCCGGGCGTGCTGTTAACGACAACCGTTCCGCCCATCTCTTCGGCGCGCTCGCGCATGATCGTGAGGCCGAAGTGATCGCCGGAGCCGTTCCTCTGATTCTCGCGGTCGAACCCGACGCCGTCGTCGCCGACGATGAGCCGGACGCTCCGCGCGTCGAAATTTAAATTAACTGTGATCGTCCGCGCGCGCGCGTGGCGCACTGCGTTATTGACGGCCTCCTGACCGATTCGCAGAAGGTTGTTTTCGACCTGCTGCGGGAGCGGGCGGAACGTGCCGCCGACTCGGAACTGCGTCTCGACGCCGCTCTCCGCCGTGAGCCTGCGCGTCATCTCCGCGAGCGCCGTCGGCAGGTCGCGGTCTTCGAGCGACTGCGAGCGTAAGTCCCAGACGTAGCGCCGCGCCTCCGCGATGCTGCTTCGGACGAGAGAGCGCGCGCGGTCGAGGTGTGTGCGCGCCGTCTCGGTCGAGGAAGACATCAGCCGCGCGACGATCTCCAACTGCACGGAGATGCCTAGAATCTCTTGCGCGAGGTTGTCGTGAATCTCGCGCGCGATGCGGTTGCGCTCCTGAAGCACCGCGCCGAAGCGCGCGCGCATCTGCCGGACGCGCACGGCGTAAAGCTGCCACGCGACGAGCGCGAGCGCAATCGCGCAGAGCGCATAGAACCAGACGGTTCGATAAAAGTGCGGCCTCAGCGTGAACGCGAACGTCGCCGGAGTGTCGCTCCAGACGCCGTCGTTGTTGCAGGCGATGACCTCGAACTTGTAATCGCCGGGCCCAAGGTTTGTGTAATAGGCCACGCGGCGGTCGCCGCCGTCAACCCAAGTCTTGTCGAATCCATCGAGCTTGTACTTGTACCGAACCTTCTCCGGCGCGACGAAACTGAGTCCGGCGTAGTAGAAGTCGAAGCGCGTCTTGCCCGGCGCGAGTTCGAGTCCCGGCCGGGGCGCGACCGGCTCGCCGTCAACGCGAACCTGCTCGACGACGGTCGGCGGCGGTTCGGTGTTCGACGCGAGACTCGAAGGGTCAATCATCGCGACGCCTTTTATCGTCGAGAACCACATCCGACCGTCGCCGCCCTCCCATGCAGAAGGGTGTCCTCCGCCGCTGCACTCGCGCGTCGTCATGCCGTCCGCCGTGCCGTAGATGACCGGACTCAGAGAGCGCGTGCGGCCCGCGGCGAAGTCTTCAAGTTCGCTCTTCGACAGGCGGAAGATGCCCTTGTTGCAACTCATCCACAGATTGCCGCGCGCGTCTTCGAGTATGCGATAGATCGAATCGTTCGGAAGCCCGTCGCGCGTCGTGAACGTCTTGAACTTTCCATCTTCGAGAAGGTTCAGCCCCGCGCCGTTCGTGCCGATCCACAGACGCCCTTCGCGGTCGCCGTAAATCGAAATCACTACGTTGTCGGAAAGCCCGTCCTTCGTCGTGTAGTTCGTGAACACTCCGCCCGCGAACTTGCTCAGGCCGCCGAGCGTGCCGACCCAGATGTCGCCCGACGCGTCTTCATAAATCGTCCCGACGAAGTCGTTCGGAAGTCCGTCCGCAGAGGTGTATGTCTCGAACACTCCGTCCTTCAACCGGGCCAACCCGCCGCGCGTGCCGACCCAGAGCGAGCCTTCCGCGTCGGCGTAGATCGAGCGAACGAAATCGTTCGGAAGCCCGTCCGCAGAGGTGTAAGTCGTGAACTTTCCTTCCCGCATCCGGCTCAAGCCGTCGGGCGTGCCGACCCAGAGCGAGCCTTCCGCATCGTCGTAGAGCGCGAGCACGACGTTGCTCGCGAGGCCGTCTTTGGTCGTATAGCTCGTAATCTTTCCGTTCTTCAAGAGACTCAGCCCGCCGCCGTATGTGCCGACCCAGACGTTGCCCCTCCGGTCTTCATAAACCGACTTGACGATGTCGCTCGCGAGTCCTTCTTTCGTCGTGTAGGTCGTGAACTTCTTGTCCTTGAGTTGGAAGAGTCCGCCCGACTCCGTGCCGGCCCAGAGACTTCCTTCGGCATCTTCAAAGATGGAAAGGACGATTGTGTCGGCGAGCGCGTCCGCGCGGTCGAACGTCTCGAAGCGCCCGTCTTCAAAACGGCTCAGGCCGCCCGCAGTCCCGACCCAGAGGCCGCCCTGCCTGTCTGCGCGAAGCGAGATGACACGTTCGTTCGGCAGCCCGTCGCGCGCGGAGTAGTTTTTGAAGCGCCCGTCTTTGTAGCAAGAGAGTCCTTCGGGCGTGCCGAGCCAGAGGCATCCGTCCGCGCCGCTCTCGATTGCTTCGACGCCGCCGCCCGCGAGTCCTTCGGTTTCGCCGAAGTTTACAAACCGCCCGCCCTCGAAACGGCTCAGCCCGCCGGTCGTGCCGACCCACAGCGCGCCGTCGCCGTCCTCGAAGAGAGCCTCGACGCTGTTGGCCGCGAGTCCGTCGCGCGTCGTGAAGTTTTGGAAAGCGCCGCCGCGGTAACGACTCAAGCCGCCCGCAGTCCCGACCCACAGGTCGCCCGCGCGGTCTTCGTATGCAAGTTCCACGTCGTCGCTCGGCAAGCCTTCGGCGGTCGTGAACGCCGTAGCCTCGCCTTTGAAGAGTCGAACGAGTCCGGCTGCGGTGCTCAACCAGAGAGCGCCCTCTCTGTCTTCGAGTATCGAGCGCACGTCGTTGCTCTTGAGTTGCGGCGTGTTCTGCTTGTCGAAGACGACGAAGCCGAGTCCGTCGAAGCGCGCCAACCCCTCTTCGGTCGCGACCCAGACGTAGCCGTCGCGCGCCTGTATGATCGAGTGGACTGAGTTCTGCGGCAGTCCGTTCTCGGTCTGCCACTCGCGGCTGCCGAACTGTCCGAGTCCCCTGTGCGGGTCGAGCGCGAGCGCCCGCACGCCGCCGCAGAGCAGAAGCAGCGGGAGCATTAACTTTAGAAGGCGTGCGTTACGCTGGCGCGGGAGAAATGTTGGACGCATCGGCTCGGACCGAACTTGAAGCGGCGCGCTTACAAACTGCGTCGAAGTATAACGGAACGGACGCCGCCGATTAAGCGTGCGCCCACCACGTGCGTCCGCCTGCGCTGTGAGATTTCGCGCGGCGCGTTTATCATGTCGGACGCCTGATGCACTCCTTCTTAAGAATTTTCCGCGAGTCGTTTGCCGGAGAAGCCGTATGAGAACAGCGACAATAATCACAGCAGTCTTCGCGTCCGCGCTCGTCCTTTCGTCCACGGCGAGTCGCGCCACGGCCTACCGCGCACGCTGGCGCGCGGCGACCGCGGAAGAGTTGCGCAGAGTGATTCCGGCGCGCGCGCCCGTCGTCAAGGAGAACATCGAGACAGAGTTCCGAACTGCTTCGGGCGTGACCGACGGGCGCGGGCGATTCATCGCGGGCGTCGTGATGATAACCGCGGGCTACTCAGCCGAAGGTCAATACTCGCACTTCTTCATCACCCAAGCGCCGCTGAAGATAGGCGACATCGACCTTCAGCCGGGGCAGTACGTCTTCGGCTACAAGCGCGTTGACGACGACACGATTCACGTCAGCTTCTACCGCGCCGCGAGCGGCGAACCCGTTGGCGAGGCCGACGCGCGCAGGGGCAGCAAGGCCGTCCGCTCGCTTCTCGTCGCGCCGCCCGTCGGAGGCCGCGCGACGATTCAGATCGGTCGCTTCCTGCTCGAATACCGCGTGAACGAGTAAGAGTGCGCGCGTCTTCACACCGCGCCGGTTCGAGTCCGCCTGTGCGCGTTCGCACCGGCGACACCTTCTCAGCCGACGCATCCAACGACGTTTCTTCAACGACGCATCAAACTTTAGTTTGACGGCGGCCCCCAACTTATTCGCCATGACACGCGGCGGCGAGTTGTGTGCTAATACGCGGACGCGTTCCGAGCTTTCCTTTTGTCCGACGACAGGCGAATCCAGATGAGAAAAAAAATATCGCAATTGACTGCCGCGGTCGCAGTCTGCACGACGCTCCTGCTCTCATTACCAACAGTCCACGCACAACAACTCGCCGCCGCCACGCTCCGCGGCGTCGTTACAGACCCGAACGGCGCAGTCGTCGTCGGCGCTCCCGTTCACACAACACTAACTGCGACCGGCACGACGCGTGAGACAAAAACCAACGACGAAGGTGTTTACACCATCTCCGACCTTAGTCCCGGCGTGTACGAAGTAAAGGTCGCGGTCACGGGGTTTAAAATATCAACCTTTACGGGGGTCACGCTTCAGGTTGGACAAAGTCAAACGCTGGATTTTAAGCTTGAGATTGGAGAGATAAACGATGCGCCGGACGACCTGTTAGGAATCACTCCGCTGATTGATGTCTCGTCGTCGAAAGTAGATCAGGTGATAGAGCCACGCGAGATCGAGAACCTTCCGCTCAACGGTCGAAACTTCCTCGAACTCGCGCTACTGACGCCCGGCAACGCGCCCGCGCCGAACTTCGATCCGACGAAGACGAATACGGTCGTCATCTCTTCAGCCGGACAGATAGGTCGCGGCGGAAGCGTCACCGTTGACGGCGCGGACACAAACGACGACGTTGTAGGCGGCGCTGTCCAGAACATCTCGCAGGACGCCGTTCAGGAGTTTCAGATCGCAACCAACCGCTTTGACGCGCGCATCGGTCGCTCAGGCTCAGGCGTCGTAAACATCGTCACCAAGTCGGGGACGCAAGTGTTTCACGGCCTTGCGTCCGTCTACTTCCGCGACAACAAACTTCAAGGACTGCCCGCGACCTTCGACCGCACGCTCGGCCAGACGCCGCCCTTCGACCGCGAACAGTATTCATTCAACCTCGGCGGCCCCGTCAAGAAAGACCGCGCGTGGTTCTTCGGCTCGTTTGAATACCGCAATCAGGACGGCGCTGTGCTCGTCGGCGCGCGAGACACTGTGCGACGCACGATCACGCGCAGCTTCGCCGACGCGCCGCTGAACGATCTTTTGTCAACAGAGCGTTTCGATTGGAGCATCAACTCTAAAAATATGCTCACGCTCCGCTACTCGCTCCAACGCGAGGACGACGTAGCGGCCAGTTCGCTCATACGCTCAATCGGCTCGGCCTCGGAGCGACAGTCGAGTCGCAACCACACGCAATCGCTCGCCGCGAGGCACACAGTCACACTCACGCCCCGCGACCTCAACGAGTTCAACTTCAGCTTCAGCACGTTCGAGAACGTGACCGTGCCCGTCACGCCCGGCCCGCAACTGACGTTTCCGAGCATTCAGGACGGCGCGTCGTTCCGCGTGCCGCAGCAGACAACGCAGAAGCGTTATCAGTTCTACGACAACTTCTCGCACATCGAGGGCAATCACACGCTGACCTTCGGCGGCGAAGTCCAGCGCGTGCTCGCGGACTTCAACCTCGGCGTCTTTCAACAGGGCCGCGTCGAACTCATCGAAGACTTCCCCGACTTCGACCGCAACGGCGACGGGCGCATTGACGATAACGACCTTCTCTTCGCCGTCACGCTCCGAAGCGGCGTGCCGACCCGTCCGCTCGTCATCCCCGACGCGAATAATTCTTACGTCGCGGGCTTCGCGCAGGACGATTGGCGCGTCACGCCGCAACTGACCTTGAACCTCGGCCTGCGCTATGAACTCGACACTGACGTTAAGAACGTCAGCCGCTACCCCGGCGACATCAACCCGCTCGTGCTTTCATTCCTCCACGGCGACCGGCACGCCGACCGTAACAACTTCGCGCCGCGCGCCGGCTTCAACTGGGCGACGAAGGACGGGCGCACTTCAGTCCACGGCGGCTACGGCATCTACTACGACCGCGTGACGCTTGAGCTTGAATCTCTTGAGCGCGGACTCGACGGTCGCTCGCTTCCCGTCGAGGTGCGCGCCGGAAACGTCTTCTTCGTCCCGCCGCCGTGCCTCTTCGACCCGACGTGCGGGCAGTTTCCGCCGCCCGCGCCGACGCTCGCAAATCCTTTTACGGGCTTCGTCCTTCCGGGCGCGGGCGCGGGCGGCATCAACATCATCGACAACGGACTTCAGAATCCGATGATTCAGCAGTTCAACGTCGGCATCCAGCGCGAGTTCGCGCATAGCTACGTCGTCCGCGCAGACTACCTGCACGACTTCGGCACGCACTTCATCATCGGTCGAACCATAGGTCAGGTCTTCAACCCCGTGGTCGGCGGCCCCGATCTCGTCAAGAATCTTGAGTCGAGCGTGAAGACGAAGTACGACGGCCTGCTCCTGAGCGTCGAGAAGCGTTACGCCGAACACTTCCAGTTCCGGGCGTCATACACTCTCTCAAAAGCTTTCAACTACGCGAACGACGACCAGATTCCATTCTCGAACGGGCCAATAAATTCCAACAATCTTCAACTCGAATACGGCCCCGTGCCGAACGACCAGCGCCACCGCTTCACGTTCGCGGGCGTCTTCGACGCGCCGTTGGGACTCAGGCTTGCGCCGCTCTGGACTCTGGCGTCGGGCGTGCCGATGGACATACTCCTGCCCGACGGAAGCTCGCGCGTCCCGGAGTTGCAGCGCAACGCGGGCGGTCGTCTCTTCCACACGGCGGCGGAGTTAAATAACTTCATCACGCAACTCAACGGCGCGGGCGGAGTGCCCGGCACGGGGCCTTTACCACTCGTCAGCCCCGACGCGAAATTTACAGACAACTTCAACTCGTTCGACCTTCGCGTCGCGCGCCCCATAAAGATTAAAGAGCGCGTCAGCGTCGAGCCGATTGCGGAAGTCTTCAACCTCTTCAACGTGACGAACGTCCTCGGCGTGTCGAACGTCAACTACTCCGGCTTCTCGAACGTGCTCGTGCGCGATAGCAACGACCCGTCGAGCGCGGGCTTCCTACGCTCGTCGAGCTTCGGTCGGCCCGTGACGACCGCGGGCGGCGTCTTCGGTGCGGGCGGCCCGCGCGCTTTTCAGTTCGCCGCGCGTGTGACATTCTGAAGCGGGACGGGCGCGAACATTTGAGCGAAGGAAACGAACTCAAACGTCAGATCGGACTCGCGACGGCGACGGCGCTCGTCGTCGGCGAGGTCGTCGGCGTCGGCATTTTTCTAACGCCCGCGCGCATGACGAAGGCGGTCGGCTCGCCCTTCTGGGTGCTGGTCGTCTGGCTCGTCGCCGGTCTGATGGCTCTGTGCGGCGCGCTCTCGTTCGGCGAGCTTGCGGCGCGCAGGCCCGAGGCGGGCGGCGGCTACGTTTACCTGCGCGACGCATACGGCGAGCCGCTCGCGTTCCTCTACGGCTGGATGGGCTTGCTCGTTTTAGACCCCGGACTCACAGCCGCGCTCGCCGTCGGCGCGGCGTCGTACGTCGGCTACGCGCTCGGCCTTTCAACATTGCTCTTGAAGGCGCTCGCCGTCGCGCTGATCGTTCTGCTCGCCGCGATCAACGTGCGCGGCGTCCGGCTCGGCGGACGTGTCGTGCGGTGGCTGACCGTCCTGAAGGTCGCGGTTCTACTCTTCATAGTGGTCTGGGGATTCGGGCTGCGGCTCGGCGAATGGGGACGCTTCACGCCGTTCGTCGCTCAGCACGAAGGCTCGGCGCCGCTCGTCGGCGCACTGGCAGTCGCGTTCGTCTCGGCCTTCTTCTCGTTCGGCGGCTGGTGGGACTTGAGCAAGCTCGGCGGCGAGGTTCGCGAACCGGCGCGGACGCTGCCGCGCGCTTACACTTTCGGCCTCGCCGTCGTCGCAGCCGTTTACGTCCTGACGAGCGCAGCCTTCGTCTATCTCGTCCCGGCGGAGCGCGTCACTTCGGGCGAGGCGTTCGCCGCGCAAGCGGGCGAGGCGTTGTTCGGACGAACGGGCGGCATCATCTTCACGAGTGTCGTCGTCGTCGCCGTGGTTGGGAGCCTCGCGTCGTTTACGATGTCAGCGCCGCGCGTCTATTTCGCGATGGCGCGCGACCGTCTGTTCGTGTCGTCGGTCGCGCGGCTGCACCCGCGCTTCGACACGCCCGCGCGCGCCATCGTCATTCAGGCGTCGCTCGCCACGCTGCTCGTGCTGCTCGGCAACTTCGACGACATAATCGCCTACTTCTTCTTCGCCGTCGTGCTCTTCATCGCGCTGACGGTCGCGGCGCTGTTCGTCCTTCGGCGCGGCGGCAAAGCGGCGTCTTTTATGACGCCGTTCTATCCGGCGACGCCTCTGATCTTTCTCCTTCTGAGTGCGCTGCTGCTCTTTCTGATCGCGAGCGACAATCCGAAGTTCGCGCTCAGGGGCGTCGTCGTCGTGGCGCTCGGACTGCCGTTCTACTATCTTGTCTTCCGCCGCCGGCGCGCGGCTGCGTAAAGATTTTACGCGGAGGAATCGCAAACATGACATGGATCAAGACCGTCCCGTTCGGAGAGGCCGACGAGCGCCTGCGCCGTGCGATTGAAGCGCAGCGCGATCTGTACCCGTCTGAATACGCCGACCCGGTTCACCCCGTCGGCGACGGCGAGACATCCGGCATCGTCGCGTCGCACAGCCTCATCCCCGATGCGCTCTACCACGCCTTCGCCACCTTCGGCGCGCTCATGTCGCCCGAGCTTCCACTGACGCGAGCGCAGCACGAGATGATTACGACGGTCGTCTCCGTGACGAACCGCTGTCATTATTGAATCGAGTCTCACGCAGAGTTTCTGCGTCGCGTCACTCTGGATGAAAAGCTTGTAGCCGCCTTGCAGGACGACTACCGAACGGCCCCCGTCTCGGAACAAGACCGCGCCATGCTCGACTACGTCGCTCAATTGACGCGCGACGCGACGCGCATCTCGCCCGCCGATCACGAGCGTCTGCGCTCGGTCGGCTTCGACGACCAAGGCATCCTTCAGATAACGCTCATCGCGTCCTGGTTCAACTACATCAACCGCGTCGCCGACGCGCTCGGCGTCGGTCGCGACCAACCTGCTTGACTCTTGGCGGCCCGCCGGGCGAACTTCGACTGCGCTTCACAGAAACGAAGTCCTCGGAACTTGCCCGCGTCGCCTCCGAAAATAACGCCCGCGCCGCGGAAAAAAAAGCTTGAAGAAAAAGGGCGGATAAAAGAGAATGGGCGGCACCGGCTCCTGCAAATCTCTTCCAAAAGGACAAGCCCGCGGCCATGAGAATCGTAGCGCTTCTACTCGCCCTGCTTCTGTACGTCCCGACCTTTTGCCTACAACTGCAACAAACCCCCGCCGCGACGACGAGCGAACGCGGCGTCGTCAACTCGGACATTGCCGACAGCGACGCATTCCTTCAAACCGCCACGCGTCCAAAGCCAACACGCGACGTTTCGCGACGGGTTGAGGCTCTGCTCGCCCGAATGACTCTGGAAGAGAAGGTCGGGCAGATGACGCAGTTGGAGATCGGCATGGTCACGACCGGCGGCGACCAGACGATACAGGTTGACGCGGCGAAGCTCGATAAGGCCGTCGTCAAGTACGGCGTCGGCTCGGTCTTAAACGTCAACGGTCAGGCGCTGACCGTCGGACACTGGCACGACATCATCCGGCAGATCGAGGAGGCGAGCCAACGCACGCGTTTGAAGATTCCGGTGCTCTACGGCATAGACTCGATTCACGGTGCGACCTACGTGCAGGGCGCGACGCTCTTCCCGCAGGAGGCGGGGATGGCCGCGACTTGGAACCCCGCGCTCGTCGAGCGCACGCAGGAGATCGCCGCAGCCGAGACTCGCGCGGCAGGCATTCCGTGGTCGTTCTCGCCCGTCCTCGACATGGGACGACAGCCCTTGTGGCCGCGCTTCTACGAGACGTTCGGCGAAGACCCTTATCTCGCGTCGGTGTTGGGCGCGGCCTTCGTGCGCGGCATGGAGGGCGACGACGTTTCCTCGCCCAACCACGTCGCCGTGAGCCTGAAGCACTACATGGGCTACAGCTTTCCTCTGAGCGGGCGCGACCGAACGTCGGCATGGATTCCTGAGAACTACCTGCGCGAATACTTTCTGCCGACTTTCGCCGCCGCTGTGCGAGCGGGCGCACACACCGTCATGGTCAACTCGGCGGAGATCAACGGCACGCCCGGCCACGTAAACCGGCACGTCCTCACCGACATCCT
This sequence comes from Pyrinomonadaceae bacterium, assembly GCA_035474235.1. GTDB lineage: Bacteria > Acidobacteriota > Blastocatellia > Pyrinomonadales > Pyrinomonadaceae > QHXN01. The sequence continues at coordinate 2,594 of DATINM010000051.1, read as the reverse complement.
TCGCGGCGAGTTGGGCTTTCAAGGCTTCGTCGTCTCCGACTGGCAGGACATCGAAAAGCTCGTCACGCAATGGCACGTCGCCGCCGACAACAAGGAGGCGATACGCATGGCCGTCATGGCCGGCATTGACATGAGCATGGTGCCATCGGATTACACTTTCTCCGACGACCTCATCGCTTTAGTCAAAGAAGGCAAGGTGCCTGTGTCGCGCATCGACGAGGCCGTGCGCCGCATACTTCGCGTCAAGTTCGAGTTGGGTCTGTTCGAGAACGCGATGCCTCCTGAGCCGTCGGCGTCTCTCGTCGGGTTGAACTCTTCGCGCGACGTTGCGCTTCAGGCGGCGCGCGAGTCGATGACTCTCTTGAAGAACGACGCGGGACTGCTCCCGCTCGCGAAGAACAGAAAGGTTCTGGTCACGGGGCCGACCGCCGACTCGCTTCTCTCGCTCAACAACGGATGGACTTACGTCTGGCAAGGCTCTGAAGCAGCGCTCTACCCGAAAGACCGACCGACTATCCTGCGCGCGCTCGAAGGCAAGCTGGGGAAGAATCTTTCTTACGAACCCGGCACGAAGATAACTCGCTGGCCGAACACTCCGTCGAACTCGACGCCGACCGTCTTTGACGAAGAGGTTGACATACCCGCGGCGGTCAGGGCCGCGCGCGACGCCGACGCCGTGGTCGTTTGTCTCGGCGAAGGCTCTTACGCAGAGACGCCCGGCAACATCACAGACCTGACGCTGCCCGAACCGCAGTTGCGGCTCGCCGAGGCAATCGAGGCGACGGGCAAACCCGTAGTGCTCGTGCTCGTCGAAGGCCGTCCGCGCATCATCAACTCGATTGCCGACAAGGCGCAGGCTATCCTCATGGCCTACAACCCCGGCAACGAGGGCGGCACGGCGGTCGCGGACGTTCTCTTCGGCGACTATAATCCTTCGGGCCGTCTCCCCTTCACGTATCCGCGCTCTGCCAACAATCTCTTTAACTACGACCGCAAGGCGTTCGAGGACGAGGACACGTCGTTCGGCAATCTGGCGACCCGCCCGCAGTTCGCGTTCGGCGAGGGCCTGAGCTACACGACCTTTGCATACAGCAATCTTCGCGTCGGCCCGAAGACACTTCCCGCCGGCGGGACGGTGAGCGTCGGCGTGACCGTGACGAACACGGGCCGGCGCGCGGGCAAGGAGACGATCATCGTTTACGTGCGCGACCGGGTGGCGTCCGTAAGTCCGCCGGGCAAGCGCGTCCGTCGCTTCGCGAAGATTTACCTTGAGCCGGGGCAGAGCCGAGATCTCAACTTCACGCTCAGACCCGAAGACCTCTCCTTCGTCGGCCCGGACAACAGGCAGACAATCGAGCCGGGCGACTTCGACGTGATGATCGGCAACCTCTCGGACAGCTTCACGCTTCAGGCGGGGCAGACGCGGGGCCATGTCGTCACGCGAAGACCCGCACGCGGGCGCTGATGAAAGTCTCGCACGGCGACGGTCTGAAGCCGCCGCGCGTTGATTCTTAAGACCGCCCTCGCGGGCGTGCGACAACGGAAAGGAGTTGGCATGAAGCAAGATCATTCCCGCGCGTTCAAAATTTCCGCGCGCCGCTTGGCCGCGATACTGGCACTGCTGTTGATAGCCGCGGGCGTCACCGCGGCGCAGGGGCCTCCCGCGGGCGCGGGGCCGCCGGGCGTGAGAGACCCGAAGAGTGAGACTAACATTCAGGCGGATCGCGAGGCGACGTTGCGCACGGCCGAGGTCGTGCCCGCCGCGACTCAGATGAATCAGCAGCGGCTCGCGGCTGCAATCGAGCAGACGAAGCAGGACTTCAAGCGGATACAACTCATACGCAACGACATTGTTGACAACCTCGTCGCCAAAAAACCGCTCGACTACAAGCTGATCGCGAAGCAGGCCGGCGAGGTCAACGAACGCGCCCTGCGGCTCAAGTCGTTCCTGATGCCGCCCGTCGCCGACGCAAAGAATGCCGACGCGGAGAAGGACTCGAAGAAGCAAGCGGTCGAGTACGACGCAGACGCTCTGAAGGGCGCGCTCGTCAAACTCTGCAACACGGTCTTCAGCTTTACCGGCAACCAGATGTTCCAAGACCCCGGAACAGTGGACGCGCAGAAAGCGACGAAGGCCGGCGGCGACCTTCTCAGCATCATCGAACTCAGCAACAACATCAAGAGTAACGCCGAGAGGCTCGGCAAGTCTCCGAGATAGTCGGGCGACGCTCAAGAAGGTGTTGGGTGTTAGGCGCTGGCAAGAGATTAACCAACACCCAACACCTAACACCCAGAACCTAACACCCAAACCCTCTCCGACTTCATCTTATCTTTTGCTTAAGCCCTCGCCTTCGACGACTTTGACGTAAGCGTTGATGGGCAGGTCTGTGAGTTTGTCAATCTTCCCGCTCGGCCAGCGTATCTCGACGCTATCGAACTTCGGCGCGGAGCCTGCGCCGAGAATCTCGCGCGGGTCGTGCGAGGCTAGATAGCTTCCGCCCGCCGTCTTCAAACGACTCCGTTTGACGCCGCCCGCAGTCCACGTGATGACAGCGCCGACCGCTGCGGGGTTGCTCTTCGTCGCGACGAGTTGA
>DATINM010000050.1:0-26350 GCA_035474235.1 Pyrinomonadaceae bacterium | reverse complement strand
GCGCGGAAGTTTTTTTGCAATGGCGATAGACCGGATAACGGTGCGCGGCGCGCGCCAGCACAATCTGAAGAACGTCAGCGTCGAGATTCCGCGCGACCGCCTGACGGTCATCACGGGACTCTCCGGCTCCGGCAAGTCTTCGCTCGCCTTCGACACGATCTACGCCGAAGGCCAGCGCCGCTACGTCGAATCGCTCTCGGCCTACGCGCGACAATTCCTCGACCAACTCGAACGCCCCGACGTTGACTCGGTTGACGGACTCTCGCCCGCGATCTCAATCGAGCAGAAGACTGTTTCGCGCAGCCCGCGCTCGACGGTCGGCACGGTCACGGAAGTTTACGACTACCTGCGGCTTCTCTTCTCTTCGGTCGGCCAGCCGCACTGCCACGTCTGCGGCGCGCAGATCACGCGCCAATCGGTCGAGCAGATAGTTCACAGCGTGCTTGCGATGCCCGAAGGCGAGCGTGTGATGGTGCTCGCGCCGGTCGTGCGCGGTCGCAAGGGCGAGTTCAAGAAGGAGCTTGAGAAGCTAGCGAAAGACGGTTTCCTCCGCGCACGAGTTGATAACGAGCTTGTCTCGCTCGACGAGGAGATAAAACTCGACAAGCGGCGCAATCACACAATCGAGGCCGTCGTTGACCGGCTCCTTATCAAGCCCGGCATCAACGAGCGACTGACCGAATCGATCCGCACGGCCTTGAAGCTGACGGGCGGCGCGGTTCTCATCTCGGTCGTTGACGGCGAAGAAAAACTCTACTCGGAGCGCATGGCGTGCGTGAACTGCCAGATCAACGTGCCGCCTTTGGAGCCGCGCTCGTTCTCTTTCAACTCTGTATACGGCGCGTGCAAACGCTGCCACGGCCTCGGCACGATTCTCGAAGTTGACCCGGCGAAAATCATCGCCGACGCGACCGAGCGCGCAGAGAAACTTTTCCTTCCGCTCGCGGCTGCCGACAAGCAGGGCGCGGCTTACTTAAAGAGCGCGCTCCTCGCCGTCATCGAACACTTCGGCGCGGACGCGCAAGTACCCTTCGCCGGGTTGCCGGAGGTCGTGCGCGAAGCATTCTTCCAAGGGGTCGAGGGGCAAATAACTTTCCGGCAGGGGCTTTACAGATACGCGAGCGAATGGCCGGGCGCGGTGCGTCATCTGTCGCAGCGTATGCACAACCCTCCGAACGAGCGCGTGCGCGAGGCTCTGGAAGAACTCGTTTCGCCCGTCGAATGTCCGGACTGCCGTGGCAAGCGTCTGCAACCCGAATCGCTCGCCGTGCGCGTGGGCGATCTCGGCATCGCGGAGTACACCGCGCTCCCGATTGAGGAAGCGGTCGTCGCCTTCGACCAACTCAAGCTCAACGAGCGCGAGGAGCAAATAGCCGGACTCGTCCTGCGCGAAATTCGCAACCGGCTTCGCTTCCTCTCGACCGTCGGACTCGGCTACATCACGCTCGACCGCGCTTCGGCGACTCTTTCGGGCGGCGAAGGCCAGCGCATACGTCTTGCGACGCAGATCGGCTCGCAACTCCGCGGCGTGCTCTACGTCTTGGACGAACCGAGTATCGGACTCCACCCGCGCGACAATCAACGACTGCTCGAAACTCTCTCGGCGCTCCGCGATCTGGGCAACACGGTCGTCGTCGTCGAACACGACGAGGAGACGATTCGACGCGCCGACTACGTCGTTGACATCGGCCCGGCTGCCGGAGTGCACGGCGGCGAGATCGTCGCCTTCGGTACGCCCGAAGATGTCAAGTGCAATCCGGCCTCCATCACGGGGCAGTACATCTGCGGCAAGCTCTCAATCGAAGTCCCCGAAAAGCGACGCGCGCCCACCGGCGCGAGCGTCCGAATCGTCGGCGCACGCGCCAACAATCTCAAGAACATCGAAGTCGCTTTCCCGCTCGGCCTGCTCAACGTAGTCACCGGCGTTTCGGGTTCGGGCAAGTCAACGCTCGTTGACGACATACTTTATCGAGCGCTGGCCCGGCACGTTTACGGTTCGCTCGAAGAGCCGGGCGAGTTCGACTCGATTGAAGGCTTGGACAACGTTGACAAGGTCATCGAGATCGACCAGTCGCCCATTGGCCGCACGCCGCGCTCGAACCCGGCGACTTACACGGGGCTGTTCACGCCGATTCGAGAGCTTTACGCGATGCTTCCCGAATCGCGCGAGCGCGGATACAAGCCGGGCCGCTTCTCCTTCAACGTCAAGGGCGGGCGCTGCGAGGCGTGCGAGGGCGACGGACTCAAGCGCATCGAGATGAACTTCCTGCCCGACGTGTACGTCCTCTGCGACGTGTGCCGCGGCGCGCGCTACAACCGCGAGACTCTCTCGGTCAAGTACAAGGGCAAGTCAATCGCCGAACTCCTCGACACGACGGTCGAGGAGGCTCTGCCGATTCTCGAAAACATCCCGCAGATAAAGCAGAAGCTTCAGACGCTGCTCGATGTCGGCCTCGGCTACATCAAGCTCGGCCAGTCGGCGACAACTCTTTCGGGCGGCGAGGCGCAGCGCATCAAGCTCGCGCGCGAACTCTCGAAGCGCGCGACGGGCAGAACCATCTACATCCTCGACGAGCCGACGACCGGACTCCACTTCGCAGACGTTCACAAGCTGCTCGACGTTCTCCAACGTCTCGTCAGTCTCGGCAACACCGTCATCGTCATCGAGCACAACCTCGACGTAATCAAAAGCGCCGATCACATCATTGACCTCGGCCCCGAAGGCGGCGCGCACGGCGGTCGCGTCGTCGCCGCAGGCACGCCCGAAGAGGTCGCCCGCGTCAGAAAATCCCACACGGGTCAAGCTCTGCGCCCGCTCCTGAACGGCCACGCCGCCAACGGCAACGGACAGGCGCAAGCCAGCGACAAGAAGGAAGCGAAGCAGGCCGGCGCTCGCGGCAAGCGTAAGAATGCGGCGTGATATACTCCGCGCTCGACGAGGAACCGAAGACCGATTGAGCCAACAAGAGCAGAAGAAACCCAACCCGGAAGTCCGCGACGAGTCGAAGCCGGCATTTACCGACTACATTAACTCCGTCGTCGCCGACAGCACCGCCGTCAAGCAGAGTTTTTTTGGAAAGCACTCCGCGGCTGTCTCGCACGCGGCGCGCGTCATCGCCGAAAGTTTCCGCGCGGGCGGCAAGCTGCTGGTCTGCGGCAACGGAGGGTCGGCTGCGGACGCGCAGCACGTCGCGGGTGAGTTCGTGAACCAGTTTTTGTTGAAGGAGAGGCGCGCGCTTCCCGCTCTGGCGCTGACGACCGACGGCGGCGTGCTGACGTGTGTGGCGAACGACACGGGGTTCGAGCGCGTCTTCGCGCGTCAGGTCGAAGCGTTCGGCGCTGAAGGCGACGTGCTGCTCGCAATCACGACTTCCGGCAACTCGCCGAACGTCGCCGCCGCCGCCGAAGTCGCACGCTCGCAAGGGATGAAGGTCGTCGGGCTGCTCGGTCGCGACGGCGGTCGCGTGCGCGCGTTGTGCGACCTCGCGCTCGTCATCGAGAGCGACGACACGCAGCGCATACAGGAGACGCACAACCTCGTCGGACACATTCTGTGCGATCTGGTCGAGCGAATGCTTTTTCAGAGTGATGAGTGATGAGTGATGAGTGATGAGTTAAGAACTCCTGCCGACACTCATCACTCATCACTCATCACTCATCACTCATCACTCATCCATGTCAATCTACGACGACATAAATCCGCTCGGACTCGAAGGCGTAAACACTTACCCGCTCGCCGAGCGTCCGAGCAAGGTAGCGGTCGAAGACTTCGCGCGGCCCTTCGACGAAGACTCGTCTTTGCGCGACTTCCTCGCGAGCTTGCCGAACATTCTCGCCGTCGGGTCGCTCCGGGAGATCGCCGCGCGGATGCGTCGAGCGCGCGACTCAGGCAAGCCGATCATCTGGGGCATGGGCGGCCACGTCGTCAAAACTGGACTCGCGCCGCTCATCATCAATTTGATGGAGCGCGGCTTCGTCTCCGCCGTGGCCGCGAACGGCTCGGTGCTCGTGCACGATTCGGAGATCGCCCTGGTCGGCTCGACATCGGAGGACGTTGACGCGACGCTTGGCGCGGGCGCGTTCGGCGCTGTCGAAGAGACGGGAAAACTTTTGAACGACGCGGCGCGCGACGGCGCGCGCGACCGGATAGGATTGGGCGAGGCGTTGGGACGCGCGCTCATCGCCGCGAACCCGAAGCACTCGGAACTGTCACTGCTCTGCGCCGCTTACAAGTTGCGCGTGCCATTCACGGCGCACCTCGCAATCGGAGCCGACATCGCGCACTTTCACCCGCGCGCCGACGGCGCAAGTTTGGGCGCGACGACGCACACGGACTTTCGTCTGCTCGCCGAACTCGTCAGGCGCTTGAACGGCGGCGGCGTCTATTTAAACGTCGGCTCGGCGGTGGTGCTCCCCGAAGTCTTCCTCAAGTGCGTCACGCTCGTACGCAACCTCGGCCACGCGCTCGAAGACTTCACGACCGCCAACTTCGACTTCATACAATCCTACCGCCCTCTCACGAACGTCGTCCGGCGACCGACGAGCGGCGGCGCGGGGCGCGGCTTCTCCATCACGGGCCACCACGAGTTGACGATACCTCTGCTCGCGGCGGAACTCCTCTGCGGCGAGAGAGAATGAGCGCGGGCCGCCGTGCCCGAGTGAGGCGCCCGGTTGGCGGCGTGCTATACTCTCCCGGCTCGTAAATCGACAAGGGAATTTCGCAGGGGGCAATCATTCGATGGACGCTCAGAAGCTCGAACACTACCGCCGCATACTCACGGAACAACTCGGACAACGCACACAACTCGCGCGCGAGAATCAGTCGGACGCGCTCGATTCGGCGGGCGCGGACGACGGCGCAAAGGACGTTGCGGATCAGTCGGTCAAGGATGTGAATCAGGAGATCGAGTATCGTCTGAGCGAGCGCGAGTCTCAACTCATCGCCGACATCGATCAGGCGCTCATGCGGATCGATGAAGGAACTTACGGCGTCTGCGTGCGCTGCGGCAAGGAGATTCCCGAACGCCGCCTCGAAGCGCTCCCGACCGCGCGCTACGACGCCGAGTGCCAGTCAATCATCGAGCAAAACACGGGCGAAGACGAACACGCAACGCTGTAAAGAGCAGTTCAAAGTTCAAGTAAAGAGCAGTTCAAGGTTCAAAGTTCAAAGTCTGCCTCAAGCATCGTGACTTTGAACTTTGAACCTTGAACTTTGAACTAAGCTTTCGGGTGCGCCTTGTCGTAAACCTCGATCAGCTTCTCCATCGAGACGTGCGTGTAGATTTGCGTGGTCGAGAGACGCGCGTGGCCGAGCAGTTCTTGAATGTCGCGCAGGTCTGCGCCGCTGTCGAGAAGGTGCGTGGCGAAGGAGTGGCGCAGCGCGTGCGGACTGATGTTGTGGATGCCTGCGCACTGCACGATGTACTTGTCAACCATTCGACCGACCGAACGCGTAGTGATGCGCGTGCCCAGATAGTTAAGAAAGACCGCCTCGGTGTCGCGCTCCGCGACGGGCGCGTTATTGAGGAAGACGGGGCGCGCCTCGGTTAGATACTTCATCAGCGAATGCAGCGCGGGTTCGCCGAAAGGCACGATGCGCTCCTTGCGGCGCTTGCCCCTAACCTTCACCATCCTGTTTCGGAAGTCAACGTCGTGCATGTTCATCTTCACGAGTTCCGAGACGCGCACGCCCGTCCCGTAAAGCATCTCTAAAATAGCCCGGTCGCGCTTGCCCAGATCGGTGCTCAAGTCCGGCGTCTCGATGAAGCGCACGGCGTCCTCGACCGAGAGGTGGTTCGGCAGCTTCTTCTCAAGCCGCGGAGTGGAGACGAGCTTCGCCGGATTCAACTCGACGACGCCCTCGCGCATGAGAAACTGGAAGAAGGTTCTGAGCGCCGCGAGCTTTCGCGCAATCGAACTCTTCTTCTTCTGCGCCGCGTGGAGTTCGGAGAGCCACTCGCGGATCGTGATGTGGTCAATGTCGCGGGCGTTCAGTTCGCGTCGCTCGCCCGTCTGCGGGTCTGCGGGCGCGAGGTGTTCGAGGAACTGCGCCAGATCAATCGCGTAGTTTCTGAGCGTGTGCTCGCTCACGTTGCGCTCGTAGCGCAGGTGTTCGAGGAACTGTGCGAGTAGTTGCTCCATGCGGATGAATGGTAAATGGTAAATGGTGAATGGTAAATAGAAATTTTGTGTCGGAACCCGGGCAGCACAGGGGAAATCGCCCGGGCCGGGCTACGCTCAACCGCGATTTACGATTTACGATTCACGACTTCGGCGCGTAGTAGCCCTTGCGTGTTCGGACGCGAAGACCTTGGCGCGTCTTAACGGTGAGCGTGACCGTGCGGAAACGTCCGTCGCGCGGGTCTGCGGTCGGAGGATAGTAACTGAGTATGTACTGGTGCGCGAGGTCTGCGGCGATCTGCTCGAAGGCTTCGGAGAGTTCCGCGTTGGTGTGCGGGACGAAGACCGCGCCGCCGGTCTGCCCCGTGAACTCTTCGAGACGACGCTGGCCCGCGAGGTCGTGTAGGTTCGCGTTATCGCTGTTGCCCGTCTCGACGGCGTAAACCTGACAGTCGTCGGCGAGCAGGCGAGCCATCGTCGCGTCGAAGTCGAGGTCACTGATCGTATCCGTCCCGTCGGAAACGATGACGATGACCTTACGCGTCTTCTGCGGCTTGAGATAGTCGGCTGCCGTCGCGACTGTGTCGAAGAGCGCGGTCGCAGCAATCGGCTTGCCGAAATCCTCTATGGTGCGGACGAGCGCGTGAACGTCGTTCGTCAGCGTGTGCGCGAGCACGGGCGTTGTCTCGATTGAGTAAACCGCTGCGCGGTCAACGGGGCGGACAACCGACTTGAGGAAGCGTATCCCGGCCTGACGCTCAAACGAGCGCGTAGCGTTGAGGCTCGAACTGTTGTCGAACAGAAGCGCGATGCTGACGGGCGTCTCGGAACGGCTGAGTTCGCCAACGGGTCTGACCGCGCCGTCAACTCGAAGCTCGAAGTCTTCGACGTTGAGGTCTGTCACGGCACGACCGCGCGCGTCAACGACCGAGGCGGGGACGGGCACGAGGTTCGAGCTAATGCGAACTACTTCGTCGTCGCCGCCTTCGTCAGCGTCCGTCTTCGTCGGAGACTTTGCCGCCCCGTGCGACGCGGACTGAACCGTCGCGGCGTCGTTCGTCTGCGAAGGCAGCGGATACTTGTCGGCTTGTCTTTCGGGCGTGGGCGGCTCGGCGATTGGGCCGGTGGGCGGCGCGAATGCGGGCGTCGGTGTCGTGGCGGGTCTGCCGTCTCTCGTCTGCGCGGGCGGCGGCGCGCCCCTTCGTCCAGACTGCGCGCGCGGCGAAGGCGCTGCGACGGCGAGCAGGCACACCGCGCAGGCGAAGGCGGCGAGTGCGCGCGCGAGTTCGGACGCCGCGTTTTTTTTCGTCTCGTTGTTGTTCATAGTGCCGCGGCACGCGGCGCGCGCTCTTCGTCCCGAATCGCTCGAAGCCAATCGTCCCACTCGGCGAGCGCGAGTTCGACTTGCCGCGCGTGCCTTTCGCGCTTCCTCTTAAAACGTCGCCGCTCGTCTTCCGCCATCGGCTCAAGCAGCGCGAACGTGATGTTCACCGGCTGGTATTTCCCGGCGTCCGCGCCCGAGACGTAGCGCGCCAGCGCGCCAGTCGCAGTCTTCGCCGGAGCTTCAACAAGCGAAGCCCCACGTGCGAGCCGCGCCGCGTTTCTGCCTGCGAGCCAACCCGTCGCAACCGACTCGACATAACCCTCGACCCCACTGATCTGTCCCGCGAAGAAGATCGACTCGCGCTCGCGCATCCTCAAAGTCGGCGCGAGCACGCGCGGCGCATTGATGTAAGTGTTTCGGTGAATCTGCCCGAACTGCAAAAACTCCACGCTTTCCAGTCCTGGAATCAAACGAATCACGCGCGCCTGCTCGCCGTAACGTAGATGATTCTGGAAGCCGACGAGGTTGTAGGCGTCGGCCATCAAATTCTCCTGACGCAACTGCACAGCCGCGTAGGGCTGCTCTCCGCTGCGCGGGTCGCGAAGTCCCACGGGCTTCATCGGCCCGAAGCGCAACGTGTCGCGGCCACGGCGCGCGAGTTCTTCAAGCGGCAGACACGCCTCGAACCAGCGCGTCTCCTCGAAGCGCTGCAAGGGCACGCTCTGCGCCGCGACGAGCGCGTCGTAGAAGCGCGCGTACTCTTCCTCGTTCATCGGGCAGTTGAGATAGTCGTCGCCGCCCTTATCGTAGCGCGCCGCTCGGAATGCGACCCCGGTGTCGATTGAATCAGCCGAGACTATCGGCGAGATCGCGTCGTAGAAGTAAAGCCCCGTGCCGCCCGTCAGGCGCGCTATCTCTTCGGCGAGCGCGTCGGAGCAGAGCGGCCCGGCGGCGATTATCGTTATCGCGTCCTCTTCAACGCGCGTCGCCTCTTCGCGGACGAGCGTGATGTTCGGATGCGAGCTTATTCGCTCTGTGACGAGTTCTGCGAAGCGCTGCCGGTCAACGGCGAGCGCCGCGCCCGCGGGCACGCGCGTCCTGCCGGCCGCGTCCATCACGAGCGAGCCGCCGCGCCGCAACTCCTCTTTCAGAAGGTACGGGGCCGTGCCCGGCTCGTCCGACTTCAGAGAGTTCGAGCAGACGATCTCTGCAAGCTTGTCCGTGCGGTGCGCCGGCGTCTGACGCGCGGGGCGCATCTCGAAGAGGCGCACGTGCGCGCCGCCCTGCGCGGCCTGCCATGCGGCTTCGACTCCCGCGAAGCCACCGCCGATGACTACGACATCTTTCACGTCGTCAATCGTAAACCGTAAACCGTGAACCGTAAACCGTGAGCCGGAAAAGCCGTGAGCCGCGAACCGCAAACCGTGACAAGAAAGAATCGTTTTCTAAAGAATCGTTTTCTCTCGTCACGGTTTACGATTTAAGGTTCGCGGTTCACGGCTTTTCCGGCTTCTCTTTCGGCGCGTCGAGTTTCTCTTCGCCGTTCTTTGTGCTGAAGCGCTTGTAGTCGCTGTACTCTTCGGTCTCGTTGACGCTGACGCCCGCGAAGAGCATGACGCGGGCGGAGAGGTTTATCTGCGCGTAGAGCGGGAGCCAGACGCCTTCGGGCAGGCGCGTCTGCTCGAAGACGATGGCCGAGCCGGACTTGATCGAGGCGACGAGGCCGCCGCCGACCTTGAAGCCCTCGACGAGTCGCGCTTCGAGACGCACGACCTGTCGCTCGGCGGGGTCAATCCAGATGACGCCGCCGAGTTTCGAGACAATACTTTCGCCCTGCGTCGCCGGCTTGAACCCGGGGCGCGGGCGAAAGTCGAAGACGATCATGTCGCGTTCGTGGAGGCGCTCGCGTCTGGGCGAGACGAACTCCGCGGCGCGTAGGAAGGTCGCGATGTCAACGTCGTCGTCGTCGTCTTTATCTTCGCCGCCGTCTTTTGCTTTGCGCTTCGCGCGGCGCTCGTCGCGTTTGCGCTCGCGCTTCTCCTTGTTCTTCGGGGCCTCGCGCTCGGCCTTCTCAAGCTCTTCGGCCGTGCGCTTCTCTTCCTTCGCCGCGCGGTCAGGCGCGAGCGGCGAGCCGTTCTCCTCGACGAGTTTGCGAACCATCCCGTAATCGACGACGGGATAGACCTCGTAAACCTTGACCGTCTCCTTCTTCAACTGCCCCTTATCGTCAAGCTCGCGCTCCGTAACCTTCTCCCTGAACGTGTAGTCGTTGACGCGGCGGTCGTCTTCATCCTGATTCTTCGAGAGTTCGCGCAGGAGCGCAGTGATGTCGAGCGTCGAGTCCGAAGGCGGCTCGAAGATCGAGTCTGCGAGGTTCGTGTTGTAGCTCGCGCTTCGGAGCGTGAGCGCGAGCGCAGGCTCGCCTTCGCGCTCGATCTCGACGCGGTGCGGTTCGAGTTGGAGAGGGCTGCCCGCCTGCGCGCGCCAGTCCGCGAACCGCACGCGTAGGTGTCGCGCGTCGTCCGACATTTGCAGAAGCAGTTTGCTCGTCGCACCGAACCAGTAGCGGAGTCGCGCGCCCGCGCGAGTCGCGAACTCGACCGAGTACGCCGCCTCGCCGCCGACATCCTCGCGCGCGACCGTTCGCGCCAGAACCTTCTGCCTCTTGTAATCGTCGAACCAGCCCGCTTCGAGCGTTGCCTGCAAGCGTGCCGCGAACGCCTCGTCGCCCGTGAGCGTCCGCAGTTGACCGTCGCGCGTGCGCGTCCATGCCGCGCGCGAATTGGCGGCGGAGTCGCGCTCGCCGTCCGCGAGCATCAGGTCTGTCCTCTGCGCGCCCATCGTCTTCAAACGCGTGCGCGCAGTGCCCGCGTCCGAATCATTCCGGCGAACGCTCCACTCGTAGGTCGCGTCGCGCAGCGCAGCGAGTCGTCGTCTTCCGCCGACGGCCTTTACGTAGTCGGCGACGATCTTGTCCGGCGTCGGAAGTTTTGAAGTCTGCGCCCGCGCGGGCGCGGAGGCCGCGAGAAGGCAGAGCGCGGAGGCGAAGATGAGTAGGCCGAGCGCGACGGAGTTTGCCTGCGCGACTTTCAAGTTCGTCGAAGCGCGCGCGCCGCCGTTTGAATCCGAACGGGCCGGGGTCGAATTTGAATTGGCGGGAAGTCTCGTTCCGAATGTCTTTGCGGGCATCATCTTTTGTAAGACGCGGGAGAGCGGGGTGAGCGTTAACTTTCGAGTGTCTTCCACGTGTGCGACCGTGTGCGAAAGAGAAGCCGGAAGGACTGGCGCGTCGTTCGCCTTCGCCCTCCCGGCTGTTTTTACGGCCCCGGTCGCGCGTTTGTTTCAGGCCGCGCGTCCGCCGCCCGCTTCGCCCGACTCGTGCGGCACGTCCGCGTCCATCGCCTCAGCCGACTCTTGTTCGGCTTGTAACTCGTCCGCCTCTTCATCGCTCGCGCGCGGCTGTTCGCCCTTCGCCTCTCCCATGTTCGTCTCGGTCATGTGCCCCGCTCCTTTGTTCTCCGACTCGAAAAATTTCCGGCGCGCGCGACCCGCGCAGTCTTCCAAGGGCCGCGCCGCGCGACTACCTTCCGCCGCGAACGCCCTTCTTCGCAGCTTTCTTCACGACAGCGCCGGCCCTTTTCGTCGCGGCTTTCTTCGAGCCTTTCTTCGCCGCGCCTTTCTTCGTGCCGCGCGAAGCGCCGGACTTCTTCGCAGACTTCGACGCGACTTTCTTTGAAGACTTCCCCGCCGCCTTCTTCGACGACTTCACCGTCGCCGTCTTCGACGACTTCTTCGCGCCGTCCTTGCGCGCGCCCTTCTTCGACGCCGCGCCCGCGGACTGCTTCGCCCTGCGGCGCTCGACAATCTCGTGCGCGCGTCGCTCGACCTCTCGGATGCGCTCGGCGACGTTCTGCGGCGAGTTCGGCTCCGACGCTCCGTGCAATCCCTCGCCGCCGTGCTCCGAGCGTTCGTGCTCCTGAGCGGTCAACTCGCCCTCGTTTCGCTCGAACTCGTACTCGTTGAGTTGGCCCCCTCGAATCTTGTATCGGTCGATGTTTTCCGCCCTGTCCTTCGGCATCTCTCCTCCTGGCTTTCGGGCCGGGCGACGCGCTTGACATCGCTCGCGCCGCCTCCGTATATTCGTTCCTTCTTTGAGCCACCTTAGCTCAGTTGGTAGAGCGACTGATTCGTAATCAGTAGGTCTCCGGTTCAAATCCGGAAGGTGGCTCCAGTTTTATTTCAGTTGGTCGCTAACATAACTCACAAGCGTCGAACGGGCAATCGAAAGGTTGCCCGTTATTGCTTCCAGCCGCGCGATTCGAAAGATTGCCAGACGCGGCTGTCCGATGTTAATCTTCACAGCCGTTAATGCCGGATTCTGCTAGGGACTGCTAGTCTTATATACAGTTTCCCTGCTCCGTGCCGCCAAGCATTTTCGGCGGCTTCCCTTTGCCAAACATTTTCCTGATCACTTTCGCCCGCGGCCCGCCCGGCTGTGAGAGAAGGTTCCTCGTTGCCTTATCTTTCAAGGGAAGTAAGTAAATAATGTCTTGCCGAATGCCCCTTGGCCTCCTTGCTCTACTCCTGACTTCGACGCTGCTTCTTCTGGCCCTCGCGGGCGTTGTGTGGAGTCCGCTCCTGCCCCGACGCGAGAGCGCGCGCTACGTGGCGGACGCACGCGCGAGCGCCGCATCACACGACACTTCATCGCACGCCGACTCCGAAGCGCAGGCCGCACGTCTCGGCGAAGACTACGGCAGGCTGCCCCTCCAATTCGAGATCAACGAAGGCCAGACAGACCCGCGAGTAAACTTCATTTCGCGCGGCAACGGCTACACACTTTTTCTCACGCCCGCCGAAGCTGTGCTCAGACTGCCGACTGCCGACTGCGGACTGCGGACTGCCGCGGGTGAAGGCCCATGCGGCCCGGCGAATCGACGGCACGAAACCGGCGACACGCGGCGCGGCGAACCCGCAATCCTCGACACGCGAACGGGACTGTCCGCAGTGCTGCGAATGTCGCTTGTCGGCGCGGACGTGCACGCCGGAGTAGCCGGCCTCGAAGAGCAGCAGGGCAAGAGCAACTACCTCATCGGACGCGACCCGTCGAAGTGGCGCACGAACGTCTCGAACTACTCGCGTGTGCGCTACACGGAAATCTATCCCGGCGTCGATCTCGAATACTACGGCGACCAACGCCAGTTGGAATACGACTTCCGCGTCGCGTCCGGCGCGAGTCTCCGAAAGATCGGACTCGCCTTCAAGGGCGCGAAGAATCTTCGCATCGATAAAGAGAGCGGCGACCTTCTCTTCGAGATCGCGGGCGGCGAACTGCGTCAGCGCAGGCCGGTCATCTATCAGGAAGTGAACGGCGAACGCCGAGATGTCGAAGGCCGCTACGCAATGAAGGGCCGCGGAGTCGTCGGCTTCAGCGTAGCGGACTACGATCACACGCAGCCGCTCGTCATCGACCCCGTGCTCTCTTACTCGACCTTCATCGGCACGGGGCGATCCCTCTCGGTCGCGGTTGACTCCTTCGGCGACGCCTACGTCGCGGGCGATACAACCGCCACGACCTTCCCGACGACGACCGGCGCACTGCAAACGACGCACGGCGCAAGCTCCGACGCATTCGTCACAAAGATG
Source organism: Pyrinomonadaceae bacterium (assembly GCA_035474235.1). Classification (GTDB taxonomy): domain Bacteria; phylum Acidobacteriota; class Blastocatellia; order Pyrinomonadales; family Pyrinomonadaceae; genus QHXN01. The sequence continues at coordinate 13,260 of DATINM010000050.1, read as the reverse complement.
AATGCGACCGGCACCTCGCTCATCTACTCGACGTTCCTCGGCGGCGACAGCGACGAGCAGGGCAACGGCATCGCCGTTGACGCCAAGGGCAACGCATACGTCGCGCTCCAGACGGATTCGGACGACCTCGCTGTCGTCAACGGCTTCAAGAACGACCAGCCCGTCGGCGACGGCTATCTCGCCAAGCTCGACCCGAAGGGCGCGACGCTCCTCTATTCGACTTATCTCGGCGGCAACAACACCGACAGCGCCAACGCCGTCGCGGTTGACTCCGCGGGCAACGCATACGTCGCCGGATTCGCCAAGTCGTCCGACCTCCTGACCACGCCCGCGCCGGCTTCGACTTTCCACAACACGCTCGACGGCAGTCAGGACGCCTTCCTCGTCAAGATCAACACGCGCGCGACGGGCGCGGCGTCTTTCGTTTACGGGACGTTCCTCGGCGGCGGCGGCGGGGCCGACGACGCGCGCTCGGTCGCCGTTGACTTCGCTGGTCGTGCCGTCGTGTGCGGCGTAACGAACTCGTCCGACTTCCCACTACAGAGCGCGGCGCAGAATGCTCTTGACGGCACTTCCGACGGCTTCGTCACAAAGATGAATGCGTCCGGCACCGCGCCCGTCTTCTCGACCTACCTCGGCGGCAACGGCACCGACGAGGCTGACGGCATCGCCGTTGACGCCGCGGGCAATTCTTACGTCGCGTCCGAGACTGCCTCGACCGACTTTCCGACCGCCGGGAGTCCCGCGCAGCCTGCCTTCGGCGGCGGCACTTTCGACATCGCCGTGACGAAGTTCACTACCGCCGGCGCGATTTCGTACTCGACCTTCGCCGGTGGTTCGGGCAACGACATCACCCCGACCAGTGGCTCAAGCTGCATCGCCGTTGACTCGCACGGCGACGCGGTCGTCACGGGCGAGACCACCTCGTCCAACTTTCCCGTCGTCAATGCCTCACAGTCTGCGCTCTCAAGCGGTCAGGACATGTTCGTCACTAAGCTGAACCCCGCGGGCAGCCAGTTCATCTACTCGACCTACCTCGGCGGCAACGGCCAAGACACCGCGGCGGCCGTCGCCCTCGACTCCTTCGGCAACGCCTACGTCGTCGGCGACACGTTCTCGGCAAACTTCCCGACGACGACCGGCGCGTTCGACACGACCAGCACGGGCTTCGACGCCACCGTTACCAGACTCTCGCAACTCGGCTCGTGCGGCACGGTCTCATACACGAACTCCACGGGTTCGCCCTTCGCGGTCGGCGCTCAACCTTTCTCGGTAGCGGTCGGAGACTTCAACAACGACGGCAAGCAGGATCTTGTCGCCGCCAATTCCGGGACGACAACCGTTTCGGTCTTGATGGGCGACGGCGCGGGCGGCTTCGGCGCGGCTACAAACTTCAACGTCGGGTCTTCTCCCGCCTCTGTGGCGGTGAGCGATTTCAACGGCGACGGCAAGCCCGACATCGCGGCTGCCAATCTCGGTTCAAACAACGTCTCGATTCTTCTGGGCGACGGCGCGGGCGGCTTCAGCGCGGCCACAAACTTCAACGTCGGCAGCGGCCCTCAATCGCTGGCGGTCGGCGACTTCAACGGCGACGGCAAGCCGGACATAGCCACTGCCAACTTCAACACGAACGACGTGTCGATTCTTCTGGGCGACGGCACGGGCGGCTTCAGCGCGGCTACAAACTTCAACGTTGACAGCAGGCCCGACTTTCTGGCGGTCGGAGATTTCAACCTCGACGGAAAGCTTGACCTTGCCGTCACCAACTCGACCTCAAACGACGTGTCGATCCTTCTCGGCAACGGCACGGGCGGTTTCGGCGCGGCCATAAACTTCCCTATCAACTTCAATCCTCAGTCGGTGGCGGTCGGAGATTTCAACCTCGACGGAAAGCTCGACCTCGCGGTCGGCAAAGGCAGTCAGGTTTCGGTCTTGTTGGGCGACGGCACGGGCAGCTTCGGCGCGGAGACGAACTTCACCACGGGCGGCGGCGGCGCGTCCGTGGCGGTCGGAGATTTCAACGGCGACGGCAAGCCCGACATAGCCACGGGCAATTTTTCCGCAGCCAACGTGTCGATCCTTCCGGGCGACGGCACGGGCAGCTTCGGCGCAGCCACGAATTTTAATGCCGGAACCGACCCTCAATCGCTGGCGGTCGGAGATTTCAACGGCGACGGCAAGCCAGACCTCGCCGTCGCCAACTTCGGCTCGAACAACGTCTCAGTCCTTCTGGACTCCTGCGGCGCGCCGACGAGCAACACCATCGTCGTCACGAACACGAACGACAGCGGCGCAGGCTCTCTGCGTCAGGCCATACTCGACTCGAACTCAACGGTCGGCACAAAAGAGACGATCACCTTCAACATCCCCGGCGCTGGCGTCCATACGATTCAGCCCGCGTCGGCGCTTCCCACGATCACAGACCCCGTCACGATTGACGGCTACACGCAACCGGGCGCTTCCGCCAACACGCTCGCCACAGGCGATGACGCCGTTATAGAAATCGAACTCGACGGCACGAACGCAGGCTCGACGACGAGCGGACTCGTCATCACGGCGGGCGGCTCGACCGTGCGCGGACTCGTCATCAACCGCTTCGGCACGGGCGGCACGACGAGCGTCACCGCCGGAGGCACAGCGATAGAGATAAACACGGGCGACGGCAACGTCGTCGAAGGCTGCTTCATCGGCACGGACACGACCGGCGCGTCGTCGCTCGCAAACATCAACGACGGCGTCGGCATCACGAGCAACAACAATCGCGTCGGCGGCTCGACCGCGGCGCAGCGAAACGTCATCTCCGGCAACGACCGCGAGGGCGTTCTGCTTTTGAGCTTCGGCGCTAACAACTCAGTCCTCGGAAACTACGTCGGCACGAACGCCGCCGGGACTGCCGCCATCACAAACGCAAGCGACATCGTTCTCTTCGACCACGCCAACAACTGCCGCATCGGCGGCACGAACGCGGGCGAGGGCAACCTCATCGGCGGCAGCCTCGACACGGGCGTCCTCATCGTCAACTCTTCGCACGACAACACCGTGCAGGGCAACCTCATCGGCACGAACGCGACGGGCACGGCGGCCATTCCGAATCAGAACAACGGCGTCGGCATCTTCGACACCGCGCAGAACAACACGGTCGGCGGGACGAGCACGAGCGCACGCAACATCATCAGCGGCAACCTCGGCTCAGGCGTTCGCTATCATTCGACCGTTACCGGCAACGTCGTCGAAGGCAACTTCATCGGCACGGACACGGGCGGCACGGCGGCGCTCGGCAACGGACTCGACGGCGTGACCATCGAGGGCGGGACGAATCTCACCGTCGGCGGCACGACGGCGGCAGATGCCAACACCGTGGCCTTCAACACGCAGGCCGGCGTCGTCGTGACCGGCGGCGTCGTCGTAAATCAGATCGAAGGCAACTCGATTCACGACAACGGCGCGCTCGGCATCGACCTCGGAAACGACGGCGTGTCGCCGAACGACACGAACGACGAAGACGGAGGCTCGAACAATCTTCAGAACTTCCCCGTCATCACCTCGGCCACTTCCGGCGGCGGCAACACGTCGATTCAGGGCACGCTCAACTCGGCTCCCTCGGCGACCTTCCGCATCGAGTTCTTCGTCACCGCGACCTGCGACGCGTCCGGCAACGGCGAAGGGCAAGCATTCCTCGGCACGTCGAGCGTCACGACCGACGCATCCGGCAACGCGACGATCAACTCGAATTTCGCAGTCGGTGTGGCCGACGGTCAGGTTGTGACCGCGACGGCGACAGACCCTACGGGCAACACCTCGGAGTTCTCGGCCTGCGCGAGCATCACGCTGCCTCCCCCGACGTGGACGGGCGCGGTCAGCACCGACTGGAACACCGCCGGCAACTGGAACACGAACGTCGTGCCCACGTCCACCGATGCCGTCGTCATCCCTTCGACCGGCGTCACGAACGAGCCGGCCATCTCTTCGGCGAACGCCGTCGCCGCCTCCGTCACAGTCCAGTCTGGGCGCACGCTTACCATTGCAAACAACAAGACTCTGACGGCGACGACGCTCACCATCGACTCCGGCGCGACGCTGCACACGCTCTCGAACCAGACCGGCTTCGTTAACGCCTCGGTCACGAACAACGGCACGGTGGACGGCGTCAACGCCAACTCGCTCTTCGACTTCTTAGGCTCAAGCTTCGTCAACAACGGATCGGTCAGCGTCGGCTTCTTCCGCTTCGGCGCGTCGCAGACGCTTTCGGGGACGGGCACGTTCACGAGCAGCACGATTGAAATCATCTCCGGCTCGACCGTCACGCTCGCAAGCAACCACACGCTCAGCAACCTGAGCGTCAGCGACGGCACGTTCGATCAGGGCGCGAGCTTCAATCTCACGGTAGGCCCGCTCACCGTCTCCTCGCTCGGCACTTTCAAGAATCTCGGCACGGGCGACCTCACGCTCTCCGGCAACGTGTCGAACGGCGGCACGATCCAACTAAACGGCGGAGGCGGCGGATGCGGCGACGCCGATTCAATTCTGATTCGCTCGTCGGTCGCGGGCACGCAGCGGGCGTGGACGGGCGCGGGCACGTTCTCCGTCTTCGACGTTGACGTAAAAGATCAGGCAGGCACGGCCTCGGTCAACGCGCAGAGCAGCACAGACTCCGGCAACAACGGCGCGAACTGGCACTTCGTCGGGTGCGCCGCGAACAACATCCAGTGGCTCAGCGCCGTGAGCGGCAACTGGTCGGACGCCTCGAAGTGGCAGGACGGCACGGGCGCGAACCGCGTCCCCGCCGCGGGCGACGACGTGACGATCAACGCGGACGGAACCTACACCGTCACGCTCGACGTTGATGCAACCATCAACAGCCTGACGCTCGGACGCGCGACCTCGACGGGCACGCAGACGCTCGACGATCCATCGCACACTCTGAGCCTCGCGTCGGCGAGTTCGACTCTTTCGACAGGCATCTTCAATCTCGGCGGCACGCGCCGCGGAGTCGGCACGCTCGCGGTCGGCGGCACGTTCAACTGGACTGCGGGGTCACTTGCGGACGCGGGCACGACCAACATCGTCTCCGCCGGTCATCTGAACATCAGCAGCAACAGCGACAAACTTCTCGACACACACACGCTCAACAACGCAGGCGTCGCCACGTGGACGGGCACTGGCCGCATACTCGCCGATGACGGCGCGTTGATTAACAATCAGTCGGGCGGACTCTTCGACTGCCAGAACAACTCGATCTTCAACTACGCGGGCGTCGGCGCGATCCCAACATTCAACAACCTCGCGGGCGCGACTCTCAGAAAGAGCGTCGTCAACGGCCAAACCACCGTCGGCAACTTCAACTTCAATAACGCCGGCACGCTCGACGTGCAAACCGGCGACATAGACTTCACCAGCGGCGGCGACACGAACACATTCAACAACGGCACGCTCATCACCGGCAGCGGTGAAGTCCTGCTCGACTCCGCACACCTCTCCACCAATGGCACGGTCACGGTCAACGGGACGTTCCATCTCGGCGGCGGCCAGATCAACTTCAACACGCCGGCGCAAGGGACTTGGACTGGCACGGGCGCGTTCAACTGGACTTCGGGCAGCTTCAATGGCACGGGCACGACCAACATCGCCGCGGGCTTCCATTTCAATATCACCGGAAACAGCGACAAACTTCTCGACACACACACGCTCGACAACGCTGGCATCATCACGCTGACCGGCGCGGGGCGATTACTCGGCGACGACGGCGCGTTGATTAACAATCAATCGGGCGGACTCTTCGACATTCAAACCGATACCGGCCTTGCCTACGGGGGTGTCGGCCCGCCCGCCACTTTCAACAATCTCGCGGGCGCGACGTTCGACAAGAGCGCGGGCGGCGGCAACTCGAACATCAGCCAGTTCAGTTTCAACAACGCGGGCGCGTTTGAAATCTTCAGCGGCACGGTCGTCATCGATCAGGGCTACACGCAGACGGCGGGCAGCACCACGCTCGAAGGCGGCAACTTCTCGACCGGCGGCAACACAATCGCGCTGCAAGGCGGCACGCTCACGGGCACGGGCACTCTTACCGCCGCAACGCTCAACAACAGCGGCGGCACAATCGCGCCGGGTCTTTCCGGCGCTGGCTGCCTCGCCGTCAGCGGCAACTACACGCAAGGCGCGTCCGGCTCGCTCGCCATCGAGATCGGCGGCGCGACCCCGTGCACGCAGTTCGACCGGCTCGCCGTCACCGGCACGGCGACGCTCGGCGGCACGCTCAGCACGACGCTGATTAACGGCTTCACGCCGGCTGCGGGCCAGAGCTTTCAGGTGATGACCTACGCGTCGGAAACCGGCGCGTTCGCCAGCGTGACGGGGCCGTTCGCGGCCACCGTCAACGCGACCAACGTGTCGATAACGACCAACGCCGCGCCTGCGACGTTCTCCATAAGCGGCAACGTCGCAGACCCGGCAAGCCTTCCGCTCGTCGGCGTCAACATACACCTCTCCGGCTCGGCTACGCGCGACGTGACGACAGACGCGGCGGGCAACTACACGTTCGCCGGTCTTCCGCAGGGCGGCAGCTTCACTCTCACGCCCACGCAGACGAACTTCCGCTTCACGCCCGCGAGCGCCGCCGTCAACAACCTTTTGGACAACGTTGTCGGCGTCAACTTCAGCGACCAGTTCATCGACCACACGATCACGGGGCGCGTCGTCGATGCGCAGGGCAACCCGATCCCCGGCGTCACCGTCACGCTCGCGGGTTCTTTCTCCGCTGTCACGCACACGGACGCGCAGGGCAATTTCACTTTCACGAACATCCCTGAGAACGGCAACTTCGTCGTCACGCCGGAGAAGGATGGACTCGTCTTCAACCCGGCGCACCAGAGCATTACGGGCGTTGTCGCCGACACGCAGTTCCAGTCGGTCGGCAGTGTGCAGCCGTCGCCGACTCCGACGCCGGATCAGAGCGACGACTTCAGCGGCGGCCCCGACCCTGACCCGGACAAGTGGGTACGCGGTATTCTCACGAATCCGCCGCCCGCCTTCGACCCGCTCGTCAACGTCTTCCTCGCGGGCGGACTGCTGCACATACAGCCGCGCGCCGACGCCGACGGGCTGCACTACAACGGCCTCGTTTCAGTCCGCGCGCTCGACCTAAACTCGACTCCCATCGCGAGCGTCGAGGTCGTGCAGGCGTCAACCGGCGCGGGCGCGCAGACGATCTTCGGCCTCGGCAGAGACTCGGACAACTGGTTCCGCTTCTCGGTCGTTGACGACTCGGCGGCCCCGACGCCGACGCCCACGCCGAACGCAACCCCGACGCCCACGCCGACTCCTTCGACGACGCCGACGCCGAACCCTTCGCCAACTCCGCATCACTCGTCCGCGAAGGCGGGCGCGGGCGGCGATACCACTTCGGGGCAGACGCTTCTGTTCGAGATAAACGTCGGCGGGCGAAAATTCTCGGTCGGCATCGCCTACGACCCGGCGCAGCAGCGCTTCTGGCGATTCCGCAACGACGCGCCCGCGCACCAGATTGTCTTCGAGACGAGTCCCGACGCCGCCGTCTGGACTGAACACTTCCGCGCGACGCTCCCGGCGGATCAGGCGCAACTCATCGCGGAACTCTCCGCGGGCACGTTCCGCCCGACGAGCGCGCCCGGCGAGGCGCTCTTCGACAACTTTCTCCTCTCGCCGTCGCCGCAGTTGCAGTTCGGCAATTCCGACTTCAACGTGCTCGAATCCGCGGGCACGGCCCAAGTGCAGGTCATACGCACGGGCAGCGCCGAAAGCCCGGACTCCGTTGACTTCGCAACCTCCGACGGCACGGCGCACGCTGGCCACGACTACACGGCCACGTCCGGCACGCTCGTCTTCGGCATAGGCGAGCGCGTGAAGACGATCAACATCCCCGTGATCGACAACGACGACCCGGACGGCAACCGGACTGTTAACATCACTCTGTCGAACCCCGTGGGCGGTCGCTTGGGGTCGATACCGCGCGCCGTCCTCACGATCCTCGACGACGACCGGCCATCGAACCCGATTGACGACACGACCTTCTTCGTCACGCAGCAGTATCTTGACTTCCTCGGTCGCGCGCCGGACGCCGACGGACTCGCCTTCTGGGTGCGAAACATCGACTCTTGCGGCGCAGATGCGCAGTGCCGCGAGGCCAAGCGCGTTGACACGAGCGCGGCCTTCTTCCTCTCGATTGAGTTTCAGGAGACGGGCTACGTCGTTGACCGTTTCTACAAGGCGACGTTCGGACACCCGCCGGCGTTCGACGAGTATCTGCCAGACCTCGCGGTGCTTCGCGACGGCGTCATCATCGGGCAGCCGGGCGCGGAAGACCGCCTCGCCGCGAACAAGCAACTCTTCGCCGAGCAGTGGGTGGCCCGCCCCGCGTTCAAGCAGGCATTCGACAGCTTGAACGACGCGCAGTACGTTGACACGCTCTCGGCAAACGCCGGAGTCACGCTCGCCGAGCAGGATCGGACGGCGCTCGTCGTCGGCCTGCTCACCAAACGCGAGACGCGCGCCGGCGTGCTGCTGAAGATAATCGAGAACGAAGCGTTCGTGGAGAGCGAGTTCAACCCGGCGTTCGTTCGGATGGAATACTTCGGCTATCTCAGGCGCGACCCCGACCCGGCGGGCTTCGAGTTCTGGCTCTCGAAGCTCGACCGCTTCGGCGGCGACTTCCGCGCCGCCGAGATGGTCAAAGCCTTCATCTCCTCGACCGAGTACCGCGCCCGCTTCGGCCAACCGTGAGAAGAAGTGATGAGTGATGAGTGAAAGCCGTTTTTTCCCATCACTCATCACTCATCACTTTTGATATACAATCCGGCGACTCAAGATCTTGTTTTCAAGCCACGGAAAAGGAAGCTTGAATGTTCCCCCAAACGAACTCGATCTGGCGTGCCATATTCGTCGCGGCACTCGCGGTCACAGTCGTCTTCCCCTTCGCGCCCCGCACGACCGAGGCGCAGGACACCGTTAGCGGCGCGTTCGAGGGAACCGTCACCGACAGTCGCACGGGACAGCCGATAGCGCACGCGCGCATCGAGTTCATCAACCAGCAGACCGGCGTCACGCTCACAAAGCTCTCCGACTCGCAGGGACGCTTCTATCAAGGGCTGCTTCCTCCGGGCACGTACACAATCCGCGCCGGCGCGCAAGGCTACGAGCCGGGCGAAACCGTCCAGCGACTCCTCGGCATGAGAACCGGCGAAGTCGTCCCCGTGCCCATCGTCCTCGACCCCGCGAACGCGACGCCGACGCCGACGCCCGCGCAGACCAACGCGACGCCGCAGCCGTCGCCCGCGACGAATGCGTCGCCAGCCGTTGCGACTCCGACGCCGACTCCGCAGCACACCGCTGCGGAGTCGGACGTGCGCGCCGGGATAAACGCGCGAGACGCCTCGCACGGCGGCGCATTCACGAACGAGGAAGTTCAGAGCCTCCCGCTCGGCGGAACGACGCTGACGCGCACGTTCGACGAACTCGCGCTCTACCTGCCGGACGTTGCTCTGCCGCCGCAGACCATCGGCAACAGCAGCGGCCCCGGCGTCGGCGCTGGCGTAGGAACATCGGGGCAGTTCTCCGCCAACGGCCTACGCTCGCGCGCGAACAATTTTACCGTTGACGGCTCGGACAACAACGACGAGGACATAGGCGTCCGTCGTCAGGGCTTCTTCGCGCTCGTCCCGCAGCCCGTCGAGTCGATTCAGGAGTATCAGGTCGTCACGCTTCTCGCGCCCGCGCAGTACGGCAGAAACATCGGCGCGCAGGTCAACGCCATTTCGCGCTCAGGCGGGAGCAATCATCACGGCACCGTCTACGGCCTCTTCAATTCGAGCCAACTCAACGCGCGCGACTTCTTCGACACCAACTTCGGGAGCGCCACGACTCCGCTTCTGTCCGGCACGCAAGCAGTCGTCGTCTCGTCGTCGCTCACCTTCGACCCGAACACGCTCAACTTCGTCCCATCGAACGCGCGCGCGATAACGGTTCAGAACGGCAGCGGCGGCAAAGACTCTTCGACGCTTTCGCAGTTCGGCTTCGTCGCGGGCGGCCCCCTCGTCGCGCGAAAAGTTTTTTACTTCGTCTCAGGCGAGGGCGAGATTCTGAACGCGACGAAGGAGCAGAGCTTCGCCGTGCCCACGGTCGCCGAGCGCGGCGCGTTCGCTTCGGGCGCAACCGGCGTCTCCCAAGACCCTTTTACGGGGCAGCCCGCGTTCACCTTCCCCTCGACGCTCGGCGGCGACGCCGTCTTCAGTCTCTACCCGTTCCCGAACAACCCGCGCGGCGTTTACGGCGACAACACTTTCACCGAGCAGCTTCCCGCCAGCGCGCGCGGCGCGATTCTCTCCGGCAAGCTCGACTACATTTTCAAACGCGGCGAGCGCACGCATCAGGCGACCGCACGCTACAACTTCACGAACGACTGGCGCGATATCCCCTCGACGGGCGGCGCTCTCGACTCGACGCTGAAGCCGCGCGTTCGGACACAGAATCTTTCGCTCTTTCTCAATAGCGAGCTTTCGGGGCCGGCGTCGCGCACGTCTCTCTTCAACCAACTGCGACTCTCTTACGGTCGCACGCGGCTGCGCTTCGACGAGGTGCGCGACACGGCGCACACCGTCGCGAGTCGAGAATTCCCGGACGAGCCGTTCCTGCTGAACGCGCCGCTGCTGTCGAACTTCACGCTGCCGAACTTCGACGCGGTGAACAACCGGCTCGTGCCGAACACGGGCCCCGTCATCTACCTCGACAACATCGGCACGGTCGAGGACGTTTTAGGCCCGCTCGGCGAAGTCCAGATGGCGGGCTTCAGCCCCGCGGGCGTTGACGTGTACAACTTCCCTCAGCGCCGCGTGAACAACACCTACCAGTTCGCAGACCAGTTGACTCTCCGCCGCGGCAACCACGCGCTCGTCGTCGGCTCGGACAATCGCCGCACCGAACTCAACAGCGTCCTGCCGCGAAACTTCCGACCGCTTCTGAGTTTTCAGGGCGAGCCGCGACTGACGGCGGGCACGGGCGGACTCGCGATCAGCAACCAGTTCGTTGACGCCGCGACGCTCGCCGCCGCGAGCGCCGCCAGCGGCTTCTTTCAAACGCTCACGGAGGGGAGCGACTCCGGCGTCAACCTGCGCTTCTACCAGATAGATGCCTTCGCGCAGGACGAGTGGCGCGTGCGTCGAAACTTAAACCTCTCGCTCGGCCTACGCTTCGAGTACAACACGCCCGTCCGCGAAGTCCACAACCGCATCGAGGACACCTTCACCGACCCGGAACTGAGCATAGTCCCCGGCTACGAGACTTTCGTCGCCGGTCGCACGCGAATCTACGATCCCGACCTCAACAACTTCTCGCCGCGCCTCGGCTTCGCGTGGTCGCCGCACCTGTTCGGCCCTCCGGGCGCGACTCTGATACGCGCCGGCTACGGGCATTTCAACGACCAGATACTCGGCGCGGTCGTCAGCCAATCGCGAAACGTCTTCCCGGACTTTGTTACCGTGAACACCGCGGGCGGTTTCGGCAACCTGCTCTTCCCGCTCGTCCCGTTGAGCCTTCTGAACCCGTCCGACCCGAACCTCGGCCTCGTCCTGCCGGGCACGCTCAACGTGCTCAACCCGAACCAAACGCTCGAACAGCAGGTCGCGCAGATTGATCTGCTGGCGAGCGCGGGCGGCCTGCTTCCGGGCGCGAGCGGCGTCGAGGCGACGCTGCCGTCGAGGCGGCAGAAAGCGCCGTCCGCCGACCACTTCTCGGTTTCGTTCGAGCAGCGCTTCGGGCGCGACACTGTTCTGTCGGTCGCATACGTCGGCACGCGCGGGCACGACCTCCCGCGCTTCTCGACGCCGAACCTCGGCACGAACGCCGTCACGCTTCTTCGCTCGTTCGACTTCCAACTGCAAGGCGCGGGGCGCTTCGAGCCTGAGTTCTTCGGCATCGCCGTCCAGCCCGGCACGCGCATCAGTGGCGACGCCGCCGGTCAGGGTCAGGCGATCACAGGCGGTCGCCCCGTCGCGGACGTGGGCGGCGTAGAGTTCTTCGAGACTACCGCCTCTTCGCGTTACGACGCGTTGCAGGTGGAGTTGCGCGGGCGGCTGCGCGAACGGCTACAGTATCGCGTCGGCTACACGCTCTCGAAGGCGACCGACGACGTTTCAGACATGTTCGACCTCGCGGGCGCGCCCGCGCTCCCGCAGGACAGTCTAACTTTCGCGGGCGAGCGCGCCCCCTCGAACTACGACGCACGCCATCGCTTCTCATACCATGCCGTTTACGACTTCCCCGTCTTCGCGAACCACGCGGCGCGCGCAGTCTTTCGTAACTTTCAGGTCGCGGGCACCGGAAGGTTCCAGACGGGACAGCCCTTCACCGTCAACTCCATCTTCGACGTGAACCTCGACGGCAACCTCACCGACCGGCTCGACACGACGCAGGGCATCGTCGAGACGGGCGACGGGCGACAACCGCTCCGGCTCACGACGAGCGATCTGGCGTCGCTTCGCGCGCCCGTCGGGCAGGACGGTCAGGTCGGGCGCAATACGTTCCGCGCCGGAAACTACCTCGACCTCAACGCGGCGTTCATCAAGACCTTCCACGCCGGCGAGTCAAAAACAATCGTCTTCCGCACAGAGGTCTTCAACTTCGTCAACCGCGCAAACTTCGCCGTCCCCGTCCGCTATCTCGAAGCCCCGGCCTTCGGCGAGGCTGTCTCGACCGTCACGCCCGGACGCCGCGTACAGTTCCAGTTGAAGTTTTCTTTTTAATTTGGAGTTTTAGCGGAAGCTTTTAGTTAGGAGTTTTAGCGGAAGATGGCGGGAGGCTCTGTTGAAATCAGAGCCTCCCGCTTTTCCGTCTTTAATGCACCGAACGCGCCGACTCGACGCGCGCGACGACGAGCGGGCGCAAGTCCATCTCGCGCCTGTAGAATGTGCGCGGGCGCTGAACGTCGCGCTCGCCGATGAGTGCGAGTCCGAGTCCGCGCGCCTGCCTTATCTTCTCCAACTGCATCTGCGGCACGCGCTCCGCCGCGTAGTCGAACCACTCGCGCACGACGATCTGCCCGTCGTGCGACGCAGGCGTCTCGGCCTCGCCCTTCTTCAACCCTTCCTCGACGAGCGCGTAAGTCAGAAGACCATGCCCCAACTGCGCCGCTTCGAGCGCGGCCTGATAACTCTGCGCGGCTGTGAGGATGTACATCCCCTTCTCGTACGCCAACTGCGCGAGTCCTTTCGAGTTCATCGGCCCGCGCCGCTT
>DATINM010000049.1:0-97243 GCA_035474235.1 Pyrinomonadaceae bacterium | reverse complement strand
GTGTGCCGCGCGAACCTTCTAAAGTATCTCTGTGCGGCCAGCCGAAAGCGAGCGGGCTATGATGTGCAAAAAAAGGCGAGTGCGTCAAGCGAAAAAGCCGTAAACCGCGAACCGTAAACCGCGACGAGATGAAGCCTGCTTTTTATCGTCGCGGTTTACGGTTCGCGGTTTACGGCTTTTTCGCTTGACGCACTCGCCTTTTTTTGCACATCATAGCCCGCTCGCTTTCGGCTGGCCGCACAGAGATACTTTAGAAGGTTCGCGCGGCACACGCGAACGCCCTTTTAGGTTTCGGGCGATTCGAGTGTCCGGCGCTCGCCGCCGGTCGGCACATCTCCCGCACGACGGGTCAGGTAACTTTCCGACTGCTCGCATGAACTTTGCCCTGCGCGCCCTGCTTGAGGTTCAGGAAACCACTCTGCTCGCGGCGCGCGCCGCGCGGAGGCTCCTGCGCCGTCCGGCCTACGTCAGCGAGATGATCACGCAGATGGACGTGATCGGCGTCGGCTCGCTGACGATCATTCTGCTGACGGGCTTCTTCACGGGCGGCGTGCTCGCGCTCCAGTCTTACCCGACGCTCAAGTATTACGGCGCGCAGGATCAGATAGGCGAACTGGTTTCGACCTCGCTCGTGCGCGAACTCGGCCCCGTGCTCGCGGGACTGATGATCGCGGGTCGCGTCGGCTCGGCCATCGCAGCCGAACTCGGTTCGATGGTCGTCTCGCAGCAGATAGACGCGATGCGCGCGCTCGGCACAGACCCCGTGCGAAAGCTCGTCGCTCCGCGGCTCATTGCGCTCTGCACGATGCTGCCGCTGCTGACGCTGATGGCCGACGCCGTCGGCATCGCGGGCGGCTGGATGGTCTCGACGCAGCTTTATCACATCGCTTCCGGCGCTTTCTCTTCGTCGGCGTGGCAGGGGCTGACGACGGACGACCTGTTCGGCGGCTTCCTTAAGTCAATGGCCTTCGCGCTCATCATCGGCGTCATCTCGTGCCGACAGGGTTTGAGCACGGAGGGCGGGACGGTCGGCGTCGGTCGAGCGACGACGACCGCCGTCGTCGCATCGTCAATCGTCGTCATCATCGCAGACTTCTTTATTACAAAGGCGCTTCAGGTTATCCTAGGCACAACTTGAGGCGACGAGCAGACATACATGTCATCCGCTGACGTTGAAGTCCGGGACGGCGTGCCGCGCGGCGAGGCCAAAGGCGGCGTGAGCGAGGCCGCGGCTGAGTCAACCTTTCACGAGGTTGACGACCGCGAGCGCATCATACCCGCAATCGAATTCCAGAACGTGACGCTCGCCTTCGACGACCGAGTCATCCTCGACGGCCTAAGCTTCACGGTTCAGAAGGGCGAGACGAAAATAATCCTCGGCGGATCGGGCGGCGGCAAATCGACGACGATCAAGCTCCTCCTCGGCCTCCTGAAGCCCGACGAGGGGCGTATACTCGTTGACGGCGAGGACATCACAGACTACACAGAGGCGCAGATGATGAGCGTGCGCAAGAAGATCGGGATGATCTTTCAGGAGGGCGCGCTCTTCGACTCGCTTTCGGTTTACGACAACGTCGCCTACCGCCTGCACGAGCAGGGCGTGCCCGAAGACGAGGTCGAGCAGGAGGTGAGGCGCATGCTCCGCTTCGTCAACCTCGAAGACGCGATTGACAAGATGCCCATAGAGCTTTCGGGCGGTATGCGCCGCAGGGTCGGGATCGCGCGCGCACTCGTCGGCGGGCCGAAGATCGTCATGTTCGACGAGCCGACCGCCGGACTCGACCCGCCGACCGCGCGGACGATATGCGAACTGGCGATCAAGTTGCGCGACCTCGAAGACGTGTCCTCGATCTTCGTCACTCACGAGATGAACAACGTCAGGTATCTTACGTCGGAGTACGCGGTCGTCAACGAGGACGGCGAGATCATCTTCGAGGAGGAGGGGCAGCGCCTGTGCCTGACGAACACCAAGGTTCTGATGCTGCGCGGCGGCAAGATCATCTTCGAGGGCACGGACGAGTCGCTCCACAAGACCGAGGACGCATACATCCAGCGGTTCATCCGCGGACACTGAAAGGAGAAGTGATGATTGATAAGTGATGAGTGATGAGTAAAGGCGGCTTGCGCTTTCTCATCACTCATCACTTATCAATCATCACTAGCGCTTCAATGCCTACGTCGAAAAAGGGAGTCGGACTCCGCGAGGTGAGGGTCGGCCTGCTCGTGATCATCGCGATAGCCGTGCTCATCTTCCTCGTGCTGAACGCGTCGGGCGACATCTCGCCCTTCACGCGGAAGCTCACACTGAAAGCCCACTTCCAGAACGCTGACGGGCTTCGCTCCGGCTCAGAGGTGCACCTCGCGGGCGTTACGATTGGCAAGGTGGACGACGTGCGCCTGCTCCCGCCCTCGACCAACCCGGACGCGCCGCAGGTGGAGGCCACCTTCTCGATCAAAAGCGAGATTGACGGCAGACCCGCCGACGAACTCATACGCCAGGACTCGAAGGCGCTGTTAGGCTCGCCGAGCATCCTCGGAAGCGACAAGGTCATCAACCTCACGCCCGGCTCTGCGCTCGGCGCGAAGGTCAAGAACGGCGACCTCCTTCAGCCCGGAGCGCCGACCGGCGACATCGCAGCCCTCACACAATCCGGCAACGACCTGATGCAGCAACTCAACAAGCTCTCGGCGCAGTTCACAGACATCGCCGGCAAGATCAATCAGGGACAGGGCAGCATCGGTCACTTCGTCAACGACGAGGCGTTCTACAACAACCTGAACTCCACCGTCCGCGACGCCAACGACCTCATACGGCAGATTCAGTCCGGCAACGGTTCCGCCGGGCAGTTCGTCAACAACCCGGAGCTTTACAACAACCTCAACGCCGTCAGCCAGTCCTTGCAGCAGATCGCCGACGACCTGCACCGCGGTCGCGGCACGGCGGGCAAACTACTCACAGACGACGCTCTCTACAACGACACGCGCTCGACCATCGCGCACCTCAACCGCTCGGTTGATCAGATCGACCTGATCGTCGCAGACCTGCGCGCGGGGCGCGGCACGGCAGGCAAACTCCTCACAGACGAGGCCATCTACAACGACGCGCGCTCGGCGATTGCTCGCTTCAACACGGCGGCGGAGCGCATTGACAACGTCGTCGCCGGAGTCCAGCGCGGCGAAGGAACTGCGGGCAAACTACTCACCGACGACCAGCTCTACAACAACGTCAACCAGCTATCAGCGGAGTCCGTCAAACTCATCTACGACTTCCGCCAGAACCCGAAGAAATATCTGACCATCAAGTTCTCGCTCTTCTGACGCGCGAATCTTGTCCATGGAAAATTAAGTTGTTACCTAGAAAAATTAAGTTGTTACCTGAAGAAATTAAGTTCTTACCTACAGCGGTGTTCATACGGATGCGACCTTGTAGCCGCAGTGCCTGAACCAGCCGCGGATGTCTGACTTCGTGATGAGTTCGATGGCCTCGGCCAGCGCCTTCTCTAACTCTTCGCGCGTGCGCGCCTTCGCCGCCCGCAAGCATGTCTTGATCTTTGACCAGCACTGCTCGATGGGGCTGAAGTCGGGCGAGTAGGGCGGCAGCCAGATCACCAGCGCGCCGCGCCGTGCGGCGACCTCCACCACCCGGCTCGCCTTATGGACGTTCAGGTTGTCGAGCACCACCACGTCGCCTTTGCGCAGGCGCGGCGCGAGCACCCGCTCAAGGTAGGCGTCGAAGGCCAAGGTGTCGACGACCCCCGTCAGCATCATCGTCGCTAACAGCCCGCGCCCGAACGAGAGCGCCCCGACGATGGAGGTCTGCTCGCCGTAGTTGCGCGGGGCGGAGTCGTGAACGCGCTCGCCCACGAGCGCACGCCCGTGCGTCGGCGTCATCGCAGTGTTGACTGCCGACTCGTCGAGGAAGATGAAGCGGCGGTGGTTCATCCCCCGCACCCGACGCCAGTACCAGCCGCGCTTGTAAGGGTTACGCTCGCTGGCCGCCATGCTTTTTTTTACGCGACAGCCCGAGGCGCAACAGAGCGCGGGTGACGGTCGGGCGGCTGACACAGACCGCGGCGTGCTCTTCCAGGTGGTCGCGCAACGCTTCAGCCGTCTTATCGGGGCTGCGCTCGACCTCCTGACGCAGCAGCTTGAGGTGTTTGTCACAGAGGCGGCGACTCTGCCCGCCGCCGTGCGGGCGGGGTCGCAGGTCTCCGGTCTCCCGGTGCTGTCGGAGCATCTTCTTGAGGAAGGTCTGGCCGACGCCGAACGAGGCGGCGACCTCCTCAATGGTGGAGTCGCCGCGCTCGACCGCCGCGACGACCTTCTGCCGCAGGTCTAAAGAGTAGGCACGCATAGGCAGTCAGC
Source organism: Pyrinomonadaceae bacterium (assembly GCA_035474235.1). GTDB lineage: Bacteria > Acidobacteriota > Blastocatellia > Pyrinomonadales > Pyrinomonadaceae > QHXN01. The sequence goes on along the minus strand of DATINM010000049.1, from coordinate 92,878 downwards.
TTACTCCTGGATGTCGGTCGCACTCAACTGAACTGCGCTGTAGTAGCCCTCGTCCGGGAGCAGGCTTATCTGATGTGACATCCTCTCTTGGTTAATTTGTGAGAAAGGGCCGCGAACGATGCAGGCTCAGCCGAACATCACAGAGGTTCTGGAGAGGTGGAGCAATGGGGAGCAGAGTGCGCTCGACGAGTTGGTGCCGCTGATTTACAAAGAGCTGCGGCGGATGGCCGGTAATTACATCAGGCGTGAGCGGCACGATCACACGCTGCAACCCACCGCCCTCATCAACGAAGTCTTCCTGCGCCTGATCGACCAGAATGATATTAGGTGGCAGAATCGCGCGCACTTCTTCGGGATAGCGGCGAGGTTGATGCGTCGCATACTTGTAGACCACGCGCGCACCCAACAGGCGGCGAAGAGGGGCGGCGGACAATACAGCCTCTCGCTGAGCAGGGCCGACCGGATAGCGGGGCGGTCGAGCGTGGACTTGCTGGCCGTGCACCTTGCCTTGCAGGAGTTGGAAGTGCTCGACCCGCAGCAGAGCCGGGTCATCGAGCTGCGTTTCTTCGGCGGGCTGACCATCGAGGAGACCGCCGAAGTTCTGTCGATCTCACACGCCACGGTCGAGCGCGAATGGAAGATGGCTCGCTCGTGGCTCCGGCACGAGTTAGAAGGTTAAGCCCGCCTCTTCCGAAAAGCTTTAAAACATCCTATGACTCCGGAACGCTACCAGCGAGTTAAAGAGTTGTTCCACTCCGCACTGGAACTCACGCCGGACGAGCGCCCTGCCTTTCTCACCGAGGCGTGCGGCGATGATACAGCTCTGCGGGCGAAAGTCGAGGCTCTCGTCGCCGCCGACGAGCAGCCCGGCAGTTTCATGGATGCCCCTGCCTACGCGGTCGCCGCCGAGATGCTGACGGAGAATTCGACGGGCGCGCTCGTCGGGCAGAGCATCGGCCATTATCAGGTCTTGTCGTTGCTAGGCTCAGGTGGGATGGGGGACGTTTACCTGGCGAGGGACACGCGGCTCGGGCGGAAGGTCGCGCTCAAACTGCTACCCGACTACCTGACCGACGACGAGAGTCGCATCCGGCGCTTCAAGCAGGAGGCCCGGGCCGCTTCGGCGCTCAACCACCCGAACGTGCTAACGATCTACGAGATTGAACAGACAGGCGGCAGGTACTTTATCGCGACGGAATTCGTGGAGGGCGAGACGTTGCGGCAACGTTTGAAGGGCGGGAGGCTCGGGCCGGGCGAGGCGCTCGGAGTCGCGGCGCAAATCGCGGACGCTCTCTCAAAGGCGCATCAAGCCGGCATCGTCCATCGCGACATCAAGCCGGAGAACGTCATGCTCGATGCCGAGGGGCGCGTCAAGGTATTGGACTTCGGGCTTGCGAAATACACACAGCATTTCGGCGGCGGTGTGTCAGACGGCGCTGACGCGGAGAGCGTCCACACCGTACCGGGCATGTTGATGGGCACGACCGCGTACATGTCGCCCGAGCAGGCGCGCGGACTTGCGGTCGATGCGCGGACAGATATTTGGAGTCTGGGCGTCGTGCTCTATGAGATGCTGGCGGGGCATAAGCCCTTCGGCGGGCAGACGCCGAGCGACGTTCTCGCCGCCATCCTTGAACGCGAGCCCGAGCCGCTCGCCGAGAAAGGCTCCGGCGTGCCGGAGGCGATGCAAAGAATCGTCAGAAAGGCGCTTCGGAAAGACCGTGAGAAGCGGTATCAGACGAGCAGAGAACTGGCGCTCGACCTGGAAAGCCTGCATCGAGAAATGGAGGCCGCAGCGGTTTCGGGAAGAGCCACGCCGATTAACACAGCCATTCCGGGGTCGCCTGCCATCGCCCGTGCGGCCCGTAACAAGAAGGCGACGGCACTCGTGCTCGCGGCCCTACTGCTTCTGGCCGCGGCGGCAATCATCGGCGCGTGGGTATGGCGCTCCTCAAACCCTTTGACGGCCAGTAAGACAAACCCCGCGACGGTTGAGACGACGGCCCCGCCCGCCGCCGCAGGGCCGGAGCGCAGTCTGGTCTATTCGATACTGGTTCAGAAATACCGCGGCGGGAGGCCGTTTGAGGCTCCGTTCAGGCTCGGCGGCGAGATAAATTTCGAGAAGGATTATCGCGTGCGGCTGAACCTCAGCAGCCCGCAGGACGGACACCTCTACATCCTGAACGAAGGCCCGGCGGAACCGGGACGGCCTTCGTCCTATGTAATTCTCTTCCCCTCGCCCACCGCCAACGACGGACAGTCGCGGCTCGGCGCGGGCCGGCAGGTTCAGGTGCCCGAGCGGAGTTGGCTACGGTTCGACGCGGAACAGGGGACGGAGAAGGTCTGGTTGGTCTGGTCGGCGGAGAGTGTCCCCGCGCTCGAAGCGTTAAAGGCGTATGCCAACACGCGTGACCGAGGGCTGGTCGGCGACCCCGGCCTCAACGACGCGGCCAGAGATTTCCTGCTGACACATCAAAACCCCCGCCCTGCGGCGTCGAGGGACGAGGATAAAAAAGAGGTTGTCCTCACCTCGAATGGTGATATACTTACGCACCTTCTGAGGCTTGAGCATCACTAATCCCCGACCCGGGCCTCATCCGTTTTAAACGCTAAGCTCCCGGTAACGTAACACCGAGGCCCCGGCGCGCGACCGCCGGCCGACACGCGAACGGCAGCGCTCAGACGTGACCTCACAACGTCTAAAAATTCTTCCCGTCCCGTGAGGCGAATGACCTCGACTTCCCGCATTACCAGACGAGAGCCGCCGGAAGGCCCGGACGCGAGCGGGGACGCACCCCGCTTCGGGGCGTCGAACCCTGACGGCAGACTCCGTGCCTGAACATTTCAAATAAGGAGAACGCCATGACGACAGGAACCCAAAAGGCCAACGCTGCGGCGAGGCCCTTCCCGACACTGAGCAACAGTCTGTGGACGTTGCAATTAACCGGCGGCTCCGAGCCTCCTCCCGGCCTTGAACGCTGCGACAGTCTGTCGATCACACGTCAGGAGCAAAATCTCGACACCCTTTCGATCAGCGGGTTTGTGACCGATACGATTGAGAATTCTTACTATCCGCTCAATGGGCAAGTCGATGCGGAGTCTGTGGTCACCTTCTTTGTGACCATTAAGGATGTCGGCGACAGCGTGTACTTCTTCAAAGGCAGGGTGCAGGTCGAGGCGGGGAATATGTCTATGGCGGGTACTTTCAAGTTGGTGCCACCCGACGACGAAAACGAAGACGGAAACTGGTCTGCCCAGGCTCAGGGCGGCGGCGATGATGATGACCGACCTGACCCCAAGCATCGGCACCGGCACTCTCGGTAGTCGGTAGCATGTCAGCCGGGTGGGCCGCCTGCCGGCACCTGTGCGCGACACGACTTAACCCGTTCGGGGACGAATCACCCGCAGAAGTTCACGCGGGTGATTCGTCCCCTATTCCCGCAGGACTCTGTTCGTGATGCTCACACCTCGTCAGATTATTTCGCGCTGCGTCACCTGCCTCCTGATGACGGCGGCCGTGGGGTTCGCGCCACAAGCAAGCGCCGCCCGCCGGCAGACCGCGCCACCCACGCTCGCGCCGGGCGAGACGTTCAAGGGAGAGATGGCCGGCGGCGAAACCCGTCTCTTTTACATAACGATGAGCGCCGGGCAGTACCTGCGCGTGGTCGTCGAGCAGCGTGGGATAGACCTGGTGGTCGCGCTCGTCGGGCCGGGGCAGAAGCGCTTGCTTGAGATGGACAGCCCCAACGGCAACTATGGGCCGGAGCCTGTCTCGGCGGTGGCGGAGGAAGGAGGCCAATACACGATAGAAGTCCGCTCGCCCGACAAGAAGGCCGCCTCCGGTCTATTTGAGGTGAGGGTCGAGGCGTTGCGTGAGCCGACGCCCGCGGACAGGTCTCGCGCGGGCGCGGAGCGTGCGTTCATGGAGGCTTCCCGGCGACTCGCTCAGCCCGACGCTAAGGCCAGACAAGAGGCGCTGGAAAAGATCGAAGCCGTCCTGCCCGTCTTCCGTTCTCTGGAAGACCGCCCGATGGAAGTCTCGACGCTCAACCGGCTGGGGCTCGCCTATAACTCTCTGGGACAGCCGCAGAGGGCCTTGGGCTACTACGAGCAGGCGCTTTCGGTCAGCAGGGACAGCGGCGACCGGCGGAGCGAGGCGCGGATGCTCAACAACTCCGGCGGCGCCTACGACATCATGGGCGAGCCGCGGAAGGCGCTCGACTGTTACGGTCAGGCGCTCTCGCTCTGGGAGACTCTGGGCGATGCCAACTCGCAGGGCGATGCGCTCAACAACATCGGGGTGAGCTACTACAACCTCGGCGAGTTGCAGCGCTCGCTGGACTACTACGACCGCGCGCTGCCTTTGCGGCGGGCCGCGGGCAGCCCGCGCAAAGAGGCCGACACCCTCGACAACATCGGCATCACCTACATCGCCCTCGGCGAGCCGCAACGCGCGCTCGAACACCTCGGGCGGGCGCTCGAACTCCGGCGGGCGGCCGGGGACGTACAGGGGGAGGCTAGTTCGCTCAACCAAATCGGCTTCGCCTACGCCACGCTGGAAGAGACGGCGAAGGCTCTCGACTACTACAACCAGGCGCTGCCGCTCCGCCTCGCGGCCGGGGATCGCCGCGGAGAGGCCGTCACGCTGAGGAACATCGGGGTAGCCTACGCCTCCCTCGGGCAGCCGCAGCAAGCCATCGAAAAGCACGAGCAGGCGCTCAAACTCCTCCACGACATCGGCAGTCGCCGCGAAGAAGCGAACACCCTGCTCTACCTCGGGCAAGCCCAGACACTCTCCCGCGAAGTGCAGAAGGGCGCCGAATCTTACGCGCAGGCGCTCTCGATTTTTCAGGCGCTCGACGACCGGCTCGGCGAAGCGAGGGCGCGTCAAAGTATTGCGAAGGTCGAAAGCGGCCGCGGCAACTTCACAGAGGCCCGCGCCCAGATAGAGGCGGCGGTCTCAATCATCGAGGCCATGCGGGCGCAGGTCTTGAGCCAGCAACTCCGCACCTCCTTCTTCGCTTCGAGGCAAGACGCTTACGAGTTCCAGATCGACCTGCTGATGCAGATGCACCGCCTTGAACCGAACAAGGGCTACGACGCGGCGGCGCTGGAAACGAGCGAACGCGCGCGCGCGCGCGGCCTTCTGGAGATGCTGTCGGAGTCCGGCGTCGATGTCCGCCGGGGCGTAGACCCCGCGCTGCTTGAGCGTGAGCGCGAGTTGTCTCAACGGCTCAGCGCCAAGGCCACGCGGCTGATAGTCCTGCTCGGCCAGCCTAACAGGCAGGAGCAGGCGGCCGCGTTGAAGAAAGAGGTCGGCGCGCTCGAAGATGAACACCAGCAGGTGTTGGGAGACATACGCAGGCGCAGCCCTCGCTACGCGGCCATCACCCAGCCGCAGCCGCTCGGCCTGCGAGAGCTACAGACGTTGTTGGATTCCGACACCCTGCTGCTGGAATACTCGCTCGGTGCCGAGCGCAGTTACCTTTGGGCCGTGACCCGCGACGCCCTGCGGAGCTTCCAACTGCCCGGGCGCGAGCGCGTCGAGCAGGAGACGCGGCGACTCTACGATTTTGTGACGGCCCGCAGCAACAGAGTTAAGGGCGAGAGTGCACGGCAGAGGCAAGGGCGAATAAGTCAGGCCGATTCCCAAACGACCGAGGCGGCCGAAGAGCTGAGCCGCGTGGTGCTCAAGCCGGCGGCTTCGGAGTTGACTGGTAAGCGGCTGGTAGTCGTCGCCGACGGGGCTTTGCAGTATATCCCTTTCGCCATGCTGCCCGTCCCCGGCGGCCCTTCGGGTAATGATGACTACCGGCCGTTGATCGTCGAGCACGAGGTCGTCAGCCTGCCTTCGGCCTCCACGCTCGCCGTGCAAAGGAGAGAGTTAGCCGGCCGCCCGTCAGCCCCGAATAACGTCGCCCTCCTCGCCGACCCAGTGTTCGACAGCGGCGACGAGCGCGTCACCTCTCAGACGAAACATGCGCCGGGGTCGCCGACGGGTGCGGTTGAAGATTCCGCCGCCACGCGAACGCTCGAACATCTGTCGGCGCAGGCCGCCGGCACGCAGGACGGGTCGCGCATTCCGCGCCTACCTTACACACGGCTGGAGGCGGAGCAGATACTGGCGGTCGCCCCGCGAGCCTCGAACCTGCGCGCCCTCGATTTCAAAGCGAACCTTGCGACGGCCCTCGGCGGAGAGTTGCATAAGTACCGCTACGTGCATTTTGCGACGCACGGATACATCGACAGCGAGAGACCCGCGCTCTCGGCCATCGTGCTCTCGCTGGTCAACGAGAGGGGCGAGCCGCAGGACGGCCTTCTCAAGACGCAGGAGATTTATAACCTCAACCTCTCGGCGGAGCTTGTCGTCCTGAGCGCCTGCCAGACGGGTCTCGGGAAAGAGATAAAGGGCGAAGGGCTGGTCGGCCTGACGCGCGGGTTCATGTACGCGGGGGCTGCGCGCATCATAGTCAGCCTTTGGAACGTGAGCGACAAAGGAACCGCGGATTTAATGTCGCGCCTCTACAAGGGGATGCTCCGGGAGGGCTTGCGGCCGACGGCGGCGTTGAGGGCGGCGCAGCTCGAACTCCGGGGACAGAAGCAGTGGCGGGCACCTTACTACTGGGCGGGCTTCGCCCAACAGGGCGAGTGGAGGTGAAAGGATGAAAGCAGGGCAACAGCTTAGCAACCCGCACCGAAGAATCGTCCACGCGTTTCCCAAACGGGCGACGCGACCGTGGGCGGCAGCCGTCTGCGCGCTCGCGCTCTGCGGCGTCAGTTTGGCGGCAGCGGCTCAGGGCACGCAGGACGATGAGACGACGCGGAAGCTCTGGGACACGGCGTTCAGCACCACCGCAAAGAAGCCCGCGCGCCCCGGCAGGAACCGCGCGCGACGTGACTACCGCGTGGCGACCCCGCGCGTCTCGCCGGCAGGCGTCTCGGGCGATTCGGTCATCGGGGTCACCGTGTGGCGCTTGCGTCCGTCCAGAGCTGCGGACGAAGGAGAAAGGATGATCGTCCACGAGGGCGCGGACGCAGCCGCGTGGATACCCGAGCGCGTCCCCGGCAACGCCGGACTGGCGGAGGGCGACAGGGTGCGCCTGAGCATCGAGGCCGCGCGCACCGGCTACCTCTACGTCATCGACCGCGAGCAGTACGCCGACGGCACGCTCGGTGTGCCTTACCTGATCTTCCCGACGACGCGCACGCTCGGCGGCGACAACCGCGTGCAGGCCGGGCGGCTCGTTGACATCCCCGCGCAGGAGGACAGCCCCCCCTTCTTCACACTCAAGCTCAGCCGCGCCGATCAGGTCGGCGAATTGCTGAACGTCATCATCACGCCCGCCCCTCTGGACGAGTTACAGATCGGGGCGCAGGCGCAAAGACTTTCCGCCGAGCGCCTAGCGCAGTGGGAAAAGTTATGGGGCGGACAGGCAGGGCGCTTGGAATTGAGCGACGGGGCGGGCAAGGTCTGGACTAAGGAAGAGAAGGAGGCCGGCGCGAGCGCCGCACGCCTCCTGAAAGCGTCCGCGCCCAACCCGCAAACTCTCTACTACCGCCCCGGCGTCAAGCCCGACGAGCCGCTGTTGATTAAAGTGCAGCTACAGTACCGCCGCCGAGGCGCGCCGACGACGCCACGTAGATAAATCAGCCCGAAAGATATTCACCCCGGCGCACGGCCCCACAAACCGTGCGATTGCTCTACGCCCGCCCGCGCACGCACCACTTAACCGCCTTTTCTCCGTCAGGACGAGCGCCGGCCCTCGCTCGTCTCTCATCATTGTAATCGAAAAAAATTTGTCTCAGGTTGAGGGAGTCCGCGCCGGAAGCGCGCATTAGTAGATGCAGGCAATGCGTCGGCTCGAATGAGAGATTCAAGCGTTTTCACATCTCGCCCTGACGGTTCGCCTGATTGATGGTGTGGCGAAAAAGTTTGAGGGACACTGACGGCAAGCGTTCCCGTGCAAAATGTCGCCTACTTAATTTCATTGCCGGAGCCCGTTGCATTCTCTGTGCGCCGCCGTCCGAGAGGAGCATCAATCATGACTTCTCCGACAGCACCCGCACAATTCCTACCGCGCCCGCAATGCACGGGGCATTGCGGGCGGGCACGAGAATTCAACCCCACAACCCCTTAGAGGAGGAGCAAAAAAATGCAGACATACGACTTCATTAGCAAGCGAATCACGGAAGCTCAGGTCAAGAGCATCATAACCAAGGCCGGATACAATGCGGCAGACTGCAAGTATACCCCGAGAGTCGACGGCGACGGTTTCCTTACAAAGGGTGATGTCACCATGTCGCTCACGACGCTCAGGAATGCGGCGAAAGCGTTGAAGATTAACGTGGAGATTTCTTCGTCGCTGGCGAGAGAAACAGCGCCGGGTTCACCCTACGAAGTGAATATCACCATGAGCCTGGCTACTGTCCAAGCGTTGACGAATGGTGGTTACAGCCTCTATGGCTTTAAGGCGGTAGCATCCTCAGGCCAGAAAGCCGGAGCGCCGCTCGTCTGGTTCTCCTTGCCGGGTCAGGATTTGCTGACGACCACCAGTGTACGGTGGGAAGAAGACTACCAGGCGTACATCTCTAACACCCTCTCACTAAACCCCCTGACACAAATCGTCGCCAGTGCCGATGTAGATATTTCGCTCGGACAGCAGTGGGACGTTCAGGAAGGTGGCGGTACAGATGTGGTGGACGGCTTGCCTCTCGCCATTTCCATTCTGAACACTACCGACACCCCATACACCTGCGGCATCTCCCAGTTGCAGCAAGGCGTCTACAACCCTCTCTGCGGTTTCCCCCTCTACGGCGGCGGCCTTGACGTGATGGTGCCCATCGAGAAAGTCGTGCTGACGTTTTCTACGTTGCAGGTTAATACAGGAACCGTCATCGAGCAGGCATATACGTCCAGCATCTTCATCGACCTGACCAGCGAGAATACGCGCAATGTGAATTTCGACATCAATCAGCAGTGGAGTTGGGGTGGAGGCTCCTGGGCACAGCAAATTCCGGCTGGTACCAGTTTCAATCCGTTCCTCATCGAGCCTCCCTCAAGCAAGCTCGCGGCCTCACTCCTGACAGGTGCGAAGCAGTCAGAGGACTCGGCCCCTTTAAAACTGGCGGCGTAATACCCGGAAGCTTGAACGTCAGTTGCCGCCAGAATCCCGGCACCATTCGAGTAGGGGTCATGGCCGGGGAAACAACCAACAGACAACTCATTTCAGGGCGTAAAGCCAGATGCCCAGTCCAACAGCCTCCCGGCACTCAGCCGGGCGGCTGTTGTTAGTCTAGTTGCGCCGACGATCATTTGGAAGAACTTTATTGTTCACTCATTTCTCCGCTCTCATGATAAATCACGCATTAGGGAAGAACTTTATTTCCAGATAAGCATTTAGTGGCATCCGAAAACAAAGGACTTACGCATTCTTCAGGGAAGAACTTTATTGTTCGTGAACATCTTGTAGCTGAAAAATTAAGTTCTTCACTGGGAAAATTGAGTTCTTCACTGAGCGGCGATATTTTGGTGAGTTTGAAGCGTTGGAGAGTCAGAAGAGGAAGGGTAAACTTGTCATCTCTACTGCAAATGGTTGGCGTAGCTTCACCTACGCTTAGATTTGATTTTGGTACTGCGCTTCTCCCGCCCGGAAACTTTCGATCCTTGAGCTGCATTGAGAGCTACTTGCTCGGGCAATTTAAAGTCTGCATCAATCAAGACTTCCACTGAAATACCTGCCGCCCTTGCGTATGCTAATAGTATCAATGGCGGTGGCTCACGCAGGCCCTGCTCAAATCTCGATATATTGCCGGGGTAAAGTTTAATCGGCGATGGGAGCCTTTGATTTTTTAATCTTTCCACCATCTCCGCTTGGATAAGACCGAAGCGGGTACGAAGCAAGCGGAGTTTTTTAGCTAAGCCACGCGCGGGCGTGGTTCACACACTGCGGCTACGCGCTAAACTGATATAAAAACGCTCTAGAATTTTGGTGAACTTGGTTCTTCCAGCTTTGCAACCTACTTTCTCCGCACGTGCTACAACTCCGGGAATTGCTGGCTAACCTCCCCGGAAGAAGCTGCGCACCGGACGCGGCGGCGGAGTTTAGCCGTCTGTTTCCTATACCTTTCGGCAAACTCTTTTGACAAAAATGGGGGAGAGTGTGAAGCTTCTGTGCAAGACAAGAAAGAATCAAAGGACGTTCAAGTGAGATTCATGCGCTGGGAGAAGTGTAAACAGTCTGTGATCTTTGTCGTCATTTTCTCAATTTTACTTTCGCCGCTCGCGGCGTTCGCGCAGCAGACGAGCGGCGCGAATCAGGGCACGGGGCAGAATCAGGGCGCGCAGAGCGGCTCCGGCCAGAACGAGGCCGGAAGACCCGCGCGCGTGCCGACTCAGCAAGGTCAGCCGACGGCGGGCGCGAACGCTCAGACATCGACACCGAATCAAGGCGGACTGAGCACGCAGGGCGGTCTCTTCGGCGGCCCGCCCGCTCCCGCCCGTACGGCGACGCAGGTCGGCGGCCAACCACTACCCGGCGCGGCGCGTGTAACGAACGCGCCGAGCGCCTTGAGTCTCGAAGAGGCAATTCAGATAGCCATCAAAAACAACCTCGCGACGCTTCTGGCAGAAGAGAGGCAGCGCGAGGCGCAGGGACTCGCGCACCAGTCGCGCGCGGGGCTTCTGCCGCAGTTGAGCGGCTCGGCATATCAGGCGAACCTCACGCAGAACATCGCCGCGCTCGGCTTCCAGCCCGGCACGTTCCCCGGCATCACAAACACGTTCATCGGCCCCTTCAACAACTTCGACGCGCGGGCGCGACTCGTGCAGTCAATCTTCAGCCTGAGCGCGATCAGAAATTATCAGGCGGGTCGAGAGGGCGTGCGCGTCGCCGTATTGCAGGAGGGACTCGCGCGCGAGCAGGTCGCGACAGCGACTGCGCTCACGTATCTCGAAGCTCTGCGTTCCGACCGCTCGGTCGCCGCGGCGCAGGCGAACGTCGATCTGGCGCAGACGCTCCTGACGCTCGCGCAAGATCAGCGCAACGCAGGCGTCGCGACGGGCGTTGACGTGACGCGCGCGCAGACGCGGCTCGCGCAGGAGCAGGTGCGGCTCGCCGAGGCGCAGACATCTTCCGAGCAGTCGCGTCTCAACCTCCAGCGCGTAGTCGGTCTGCCGCTCGGAAGCCAACTGACTCTGACCGACACTCTGCGATTCAAGGACGAGCCTCTGCCGCCAATCGAGTCGGCTGTGACGCAGGCCGGGGAGCAGCGACCGGAGGTTCGCATCGCCGAGGCCGAGGCCACGCTCGCGGGCTTCGAGCGGCGGGCCGCGCGAGCCGATTTGTATCCTTCACTCGACTTCGTCGGCGACTACGGCGTGAGCGGCATCACGCCTACGAACACAGACCTCCCGACGCGCCGCGTCGCCGTACAGTTGAACGTGCCGATCTTCAACGGCGGCTTGACGCGCGGTCGAATCGAGGTCGCTTCGAGCCGCGAGCGGCAGGCCGAACTCGAATTGGGCAGCGTCCGCGGTCAGGTCGAGGAGGACGTGCGGCTCTCGTTCGCGACTCTGGGAACGACCGCCGCGCAGGTGCGCGCGGCAGACCAGACCGTCACCCTCGCCGAGCGGGAGCTTGAGATGTCGCGCGACCGCTTCCGCAACGGCGTCGCCGACAACGTCGAGGTCGTCACGGCGCAGGCCGCGCTCTCGAACGCGCGCGACGCGCAGGTTACGGCGCTCGTACAGTACAACGCCGCGCGGCTCAACCTTGCCGCCGCGCTCGGTCGCGCCGAGTCGTTCCGCTGGTGAAGTGCGGCGACCGGCCAGCGTGTTTTATGAATCTAAAGACTAAAAGAGTTCATGCTTTCAAACCAGCGAGGCGATAATCATGGCCGACGTTAAAGCCGACAGAAAAGTTAACGAATCAACCGAGCGAAAAGTCGGAGATAGAGAGAACGGTCGCGCTCCCGTCGAAGGGAACGGGACGGGTGCTAACGCCGCGGCAGATACAGAGACGCGCGACGCTGCAAGCGATATCGAAGCGGAGCACAAGGCGCACGAACCGAACGAGGCATTCGACGAGCCTGCGGCAGCGCCGCCGAAGAGGAAGCCGCTCTACAAGAGGCCGGTCTTCCTGATCGTGGCGTTGGTCGTCGTCGTCTTCGCGGCTGTCTTCGGGCTGCGCTACTGGCTCTACTCGCGCTCGCACGAGTCAACCGACGACGCATTCGTTGACGGCAGCGTCGTGCAGATAAGCCCGAAGATCACAGGCTACGTCGCGAAAGTTTACGTTGCCGACAACCAACCCGTGAAGGCGGGCGACCTCATCGCGGAACTCGACGCGCGCGACTTCGAGGCTCGGCTTGAGCAGGCGCGCGCGGCGCTCGCCGCGGGCGAGGCGCAGCAGCGTCAGGCGCAGTCGGGCGTCGAGTTAACGCGCGCCAACACGCGCGCCGCGCAGCAGCAGGCGAGCGCAGCAGTTCAGCAGGCGCGCTCCGGCGTCGAGAGCGCGCGGGCGGCGGCGGCGGTGGAGCGTTCTCGCGTGTCGCAAACGGCTTCGGCCATCTCGACGGCGCAGGCCGCCGAGAGACAGTCGAGCGCGCAGGTCACTGCGGCGGAGGCCGAAGCCGCGCGCGCCAACGCGGATGTCGCGCGCTATCAGGCGCTGTTTGCGAAGGACGAGATTTCTCAACAGCGTCTCGACGCGGCCATCGCCGCCGCGCAGACCGCGAACGCGCAGGTCGAGGCCGCGCGCCAGAGGGTCGCGGCGGCGCAGGCGCAGGTCGCCGAGGCGCGCTCTGCCGAGGCCGCTCAGGCCGAGAACGCTCACCGCGTCGCGACGCAGATTGGCGGCGCGCAGGCCGGAGTCGGCGAGGCGCTCGGTCGGCTCGCGCAGGCCAACACAGCGCCGCAGCAGGTAGCCGTCAACGAGGCTCAGGTCTCGACCGCGGGCGCGAACATCGCGCAACTCCGCGCGGCGGTCGAGCAGGCCGAGCTTGAGCTTTCGTATACGAAAATCTATGCGCCGGAAGACGGTCGCGTGACGCGCAAGTCGGTCGAGATGGGCGCGCTCGTCCAGCCCGGCCAGCCTTTGCTCGCGCTCGTCACGGGCGACATTTGGGTTACGGCGAACTTCAAGGAGGATCAGATCGGGAAGCTCAGGCCCGGTCAGACGGTCGAAATCTCGATTGACGCATACCCCGGCAAAGTTTTCCACGGGAAGATCGAGAGCATTCAGGCGGGAACGGGCGCGGCCTTCAGTCTTCTGCCGCCGGAGAACGCAACCGGCAACTACGTCAAGGTCGTCCAGCGCGTACCCGTCAAGATCGAACTCGACCCGAAAGACATTGATCCGAACCACATGCTCGCGCCGGGGATGTCGGTCGTGCCGGAGGTGAGCATCAAGTGAGCGCGCGCGCGGAATCGTTGAGAGCGCCGGGCGGCGGCGGTCGCGGGACTCCCACCGCGCCGCCGCAGCAACAGGCGTGGGTTCCGAGCTTCAACCCCTGGATCATCGCGGCGTCGGTGATGCTCGCGACGTTCATGGAGGTCTTGGACACCTCGGTCGCGAACGTCGCGTTGCCTCACATCGCGGGCAATCTCTCGGCGACGAACGAAGAGGCGACGTGGGTCTTGACGAGCTACCTCGTCTCGAACGCCATCATCCTACCGGCGACGGGCTGGCTCACGACCGTCTTCGGACGAAAGCGATTCCTGATCGTCTGCATCATCATCTTCACTCTGGCCTCCGCGATGTGCGGCGCGGCGACCAGCCTCTCGATGCTCATACTCGCGCGCGTGCTGCAAGGCGCGGGCGGAGGCGCGCTCCAGCCCATCGCACAGTCGGTCTTACTGGAGAGCTTCCCGCCGGAGAAGCGCGGCTCTGCGATGGCACTATTCGGACTGGGCGTCGTCGTCGCGCCGATCATCGGCCCGACGCTGGGCGGCTGGATTACGGACAACTACTCGTGGCGTTGGATTTTCTACATCAACGTTCCCGTCGGCGCGCTCGCCATATTCATGGCAAACACGTTCATCGAAGACCCGCCCTACATACGCGCGCGCAAGCCGGGGCGCATCGACTACGTGGGGTTCGGGCTGATGGCTCTGGGGCTTGCCTCGCTCGAACTCGTGCTCGACACGGGGCAGAAGAACGATTGGTTCGCGTCGAATCAGATAGTCTTGTTCAGCGTCCTGAGCGCCGCCGCGCTCGTCTCGTTCGTCATCTGGGAGTTGACGACCGACGAGCCAATCGTGAACCTCCGAATCTTCAAGAACCGCAACTTTGCCGTCGGCACGCTCCTGATCGCCTCGGTCGGCATCGTGCTCTACGGCACGACGGCGCTGCTGCCGCTCTTTCTTCAGACGCTTCTCGGCTACCCGGCGGTGCAGAGCGGGCTGACGGTTAGCCCACGCGGTTTCGGCTCGGTCGTCTCGATGCTCGTCGTCGGGCGTCTCATAGGCAAGGTGGACGGGCGATTCCTAATCATGTTCGGCTTCTGCGTCCTCGCCTACTCGACTTACATGCTGACCGGAATCAACCTTGACGTGGCTTCGTCGAGCGTGACGTGGCCGCTCGTCATCAGCGGCTTCGCCATGGGCTTCATCTTCGTGCCGCTGACGACGATGACGATGGGCACGCTCCACAACGAGCAGATGGGCAATGCCGCCGGCATCTACAACCTTATGAGAAACACCGGAGGCTCGGTCGGCATCGCGGCGATGACGACCTTCCTCGCGCGCGGCGCACAGCAGCATCAGGCCGCGTTCGCTTCGCACCTTTCGCCTTACGACACGGCATTCCAGCAGAGGTTTAAGGCGCTGGCGGGCGTGTTCGCGTCCGGCGGCGGCGGGCCGTCGGGAATGCAGAAAGCCTACGAAGCGATTTACGGATTAGCAGCACGACAGGCGATGTTGATGTCTTACATTGACAACTTCCGGCTGATGGCGTACCTCTGCGTGCTGTGCATCCCGGCGGCGCTCCTCTTCAAGCGCGTCCGAGCGAACAAGGGCGCGTCGGTCGCGGCACATTAAACGTGGCAAGCGATGAGAACTACGATAACAATCTCGCGCCAACTCGGATGCGGCGGCTCGTACATCGGTCAGGTGATCGCGACGCGCCTCGGCGTCAAGTACGTTGACCGCGAAGTGCTGCGCCTCGCCGCGAAGGAGTTCGGCTGCGACGAAGAGGCCGTGGCCGCGCGACGCGAGCGCGTCGCCTCCTTCTGGGAGAGGATACTCGGCGGCCTCACGTTCGGGACGCCGGAAGCGCCCTACACTCCGCCGCCGCTGCGGAACTTCACCGACCGCGAACTGTTCGAGAAGCAGACCGAAATCCTCAAGCGCATCGCGAACAAAAACGACTGCGTCGTCGCGGGCTGGGCCGGCGTGTACGTCCTGCCGCACCACGCCGGCTCGTTCTCCGTCTTCTGCCACGCGCCCCTTGCGTTCCGCGTCAAACGCTTCATGGAACTCTATCAGGCGCACACGAAAGAAGAGGCGCGCGCCATCCTCGCCGAATCCGACGAGACGAGGAAGCAGTATTTCCTCTCGATGACCGGACACGACTGGGCGTGCGCCGAGAACTACGACCTCTCGATCAACACGAGCCTCTACCCGCTCGACGACATAGCCGAACTCATCATCGAACTCGCCAACCGGAAAAAGACCGCCGCGTGACGCGCGTCGCTCCTTTGCACAGAGACGCCGCCTCGCGCTCGCTTCCGACTCAGATGGTCGCAGCCGACGCGACCGACCCTCTTCGGATGACCGACTCGGCGAACCGCTCCATCTCTTCAAGCTGCGGGCTGCACTGAAGCAGAAGCAGGTCAACACCCGCCGACTCGAACTCCGCGACCCTCTCCGCCACAGCCTCCGGCGTACCGACGAGTCCTGAGCGCAGGCCGCGGTTCGACACCGAGTAGTCTTCGAGCGAGACCCTCTGTTCCAGTTTCGTGTTCGCAAGCCACTGCTGATAGTTGCCGTAGCCTGCGGCGGACTGCTTCACGTCCGTGATTCGACGCAGTTCGGCCCGCGCCTCCTCGTCCGTCTCGCGAACAATCGTGTAGCCTGCGACGCCGTACTTCATTGAGGGAAGTCCGAGTCGTTCGCGCCGTCGCTCCATCTCCTCGATCTTCACGCGCACGCGCGCAGGCTCGTCGCCGTGCATGACGTATGCGTCGCAGTGGCGCGCAATCGTCTCCTTCGCCGCCTCCGACTCGCCGCCCGCGTAGATCGTGGGGCGCGGACGGGTCTTTGGCTTCGGTTCGATCACAGCGTCCTCGACACGGTAATAGTTCCCCGCGAAGTCGAAGTGGTCTTCCTTCCAGAGCCGGTCAACCACTTCGAGCCACTCGGCGGTGCGCGCGTAACGGTCGTCGTGCTGCTCGAATGAGACGCCGAACTTCTTCGCCTCGTCGGCCCACCATGCCGAGACGACGTTGAGCGACAGGCGGCCACCGCCGCCGATGTTGTCGATGTTCGCGGCCTGTTTCGCAAGGAGCGCGGGATTGTGGAAGGTCGGGCGCACGGCGACCATCAATTCAAGCCTGTGGGTCACAGCCGCGAGCGCCGCGGCGGTTGACCACGCGTCGAGCGAGGGCGCATCAACGCCTTTGATGTCGTTGAGTCCGAGTTCGGCGACGAGCGTGAGGTCGTAGCCGATCTCTTCGCTCCGCCGCGCGAGCCGGCTCACGTAATCCCAACTCGCACTCATCCCCTCGTCTTCGACGTTCCTCAGCCAGCCGCCGAAAACCGGGAGCCAGTAGCCGTATCGCATCTCAGTACCTCCTCTTCGAGAAAATCGACAAGCCGCGCGTGCGGGTCGAAGCCGACGACGCGCACAGCGTCCGCGACGAAGTTCGACAGCGCGTTGATGTCGTAGAACAGCGCCCGCCCGTCGCGGTCGTCAACGATGTACTCGACGCCGCCCAAATCCATCCTCGCCGCTTTGGCAATCCGCTCGACCGCCTCGACTATTTCCGCGGGCGGCTCGAAAGCCTCGACGACGAGTCCTTTCTTCGGCGCGTCAACTAGACAGAGTTCAAAGTCCTGCCGTTCGACTCCCTGCCGCTCGATTCCTTCCGCGTTCCGTCCCGCATCTTCCTGCACGATTCCCTGCTCGGCCTCGCGCTCGACCTGACAGATTTCGGCGGGGCATAGGTTGAAGCTATCGCCCGTCGTCGAGACTTTGATCGCGTAGAGAAATTTTCCGCTGAGCGTCTCGACGCGCGTGATGTGATGCCCGCGCGCAGGGATGAACTCCTGCACGAGCGCGGTCGAGTCAACGCCGAGTTCGATGCGCCCGTCCTCAGCCGCCAGCGCGAGCGCGCCCGGCGTGTCGAAGCGCGCGACGCCCGCACCGCGCCCGCCGATGTTCGGCTTGACGATGACTGGGAATCTGAAATCATCTGCGGCGCGCGCGGCCTCGCCCGCGTGGTTGATGATGCGTGTGCGCGGGTACTGGAGTCCGAGCGATCCGAGCAGCGAGAGTTGAGCCGCCTTCGACGTTTCGATGATGAAAGAGTCGTACCCGTTTACGACTCGAAGCCCGGCGCGTTCGAGGTGCGCGAGGAAGTCGCGCGTGTAGAAGACGGCGTTCGCATGGCCGCGCAGGTAAGCAGACGCGCTCATGCGGTTGAAGAGAAGCGCGTACCCGGTCGGCTTCTCCGACGGGTCAAAGCTGCCTCGGCTCGCGTCCACACGGACGTAAGGCACGGCGCGTCTGTCGAGTTCGTCGAAGAGCGGGCGGAACCAGTCCGGGTGCTCGTAGTAGATTGCGATAGGCTTGCGCTGTGTGGTCATTGCCCTCACCTGAAAAGTAAGAAGGCCGCCCGTTGCTTCGAGCGGCCTTGGTGTAAACCTTTGAACGTCTCTGAATCCGTCTAAGTAACACTCCCGCTCGGCACATCTTTTTTCGCGACGCAAAGATACATACAACACCACTTGAAGGCGTCTGCGTGCGCGAAGCCGGTCGATTGAAATGCGGGGCGTTTGCTCATGTCCGTCAGAATTTATAGCCCGCGCGTCCTTGTGTCAAGGTGTCGAGCAATCGGGCGCGCGAGTGCCGCGCGGCTTCAGCCGCCGTCCGCGGCGAGCGGCACGACCAGCACGTTCGCGTCGCGGACTTCGGCGAGAAAGCGGTTGATGACCGAGCCGCGCAGAAGAATGTCGAGGCGCGTGCGCGAGGACTGGCCGAAGACGACGTGCGTGATGCCCTCGCGTCGCGCGAAATCAATCAGCGCGTCAGCGACACCACGCGCCTTGAGCCTGACGACCTTCGCGCCGAGCAGTCGAGCGAAGCGGACGTTCTCTTCGAGCGCCGCGAAGTCTTCGGGCTTTATTCTGCCCGGCTCCTCGCGCGGCGTCTCGACGTAAACGGCATACCAGTCGGACGCGAGACGACCGGCGATGCGCGATCCCGTCCGTAGAAGCTTCTTCGCGCTCCCGCGCGATGCGATGGCGACCATGACCTTTTCGGGGATGACGGCCTGTTCAAGCCCTTCGCGCTCGCGGTACTGGTGCGCCTTCGTCGCCTGATCGGCGGCGGCCTGCCGGAGCGCGAGTTCGCGCAGCGCCGTGAGGTTTCCTTTTCGGAAGAAGTTGTTGAGCGACTGCTCGATCTTCTCGACACCGTAAATCTTCCCCTGCCGCAGTCGTGTGCGAAGCGTCTCGACCGACACGTCAACGTTTACAACCTCGTCGGCTCGCGTCAGCACGCAGTCGGGCACAGTCTCGCGCACGCGAACGCCCGTCGTGCGCGCCACGGCGTCGTTGAGCGATTCGAGGTGCTGGATGTTGACGGCGGTGACGACGGAGATTCCGGCGTCGAGCAACTCGAAGACATCTTCGTAACGCTTTTTGTTCTTCGAGCCGGGCGCGTTCGTGTGCGCCAACTCGTCAACGACGACCATTGCGGGACTGCGCTCGATTATCGCGTCCACGTCCATCTCTTCAAGCGTGACGCCGCGGTACTCGATGCGACGCATGGGCACGCGTTCGAGGCCGCCGACGAGCGCCTCTGTCTCGGCGCGACCGTGAGGCTCAACGAAGCCTATGACGATATCGGCCCCCTGTCGCTTCAGGTAGTGCGCCTCTTCGAGCATCTGGAAGGTCTTGCCGACGCCCGGTGCCGCGCCTACGTAAACGCGCAGCCGCGCCCTCTCGCCCTCCTTCATCCGTGCGAGAATCGTCTCGGGCTTCGGGCGCACGCCGTTGCTGTTCATCTCTCCTGCGTCTTCGTCGCGCGCTCGTCCAGCGCAAGGTTGAGCGCGAGCACGTTCACCCTCGACTCGCCGAAGAGGCCGAACTGCCGGCCTTCCATGTTCGCCGCGACGAGCCGGCGCACGTCGTCTTCGCTCATCCGGCGCTCGCGCGCGACGCGCGGGATTTGAAACTCGGCTGCGGCGGGCGAGATGTGCGGGTCGAGTCCCGAACCGGAAGTCGTCACGAGGTCAACCGGCACGGGCTTACCGGGATTCTCGGCCCGCAACTTCTCCACGTCGGCCTTCACACGGTCAATCAACTTCTGATTCGTCGGCCCGTAGTTCGACCCCGACGACGCGCCAGCGTCATACCCGGCAGGCCCCGCCGCCGAAGGGCGCGGGCGGAAGTATCCCGGCGAAGAGAACGGCTGCCCTATCAGCGCGGAGCCGATGAGAGTCCCGTCGTCGCGTTTGATCAGCGACCCGTTGGCCTTGTCTGGGAAGATGACCTGCGCCAGCCCCGTCACCGCGAGCGGGTAGGCGAGGCCAAAGATGACGGTCGTCACGACTGTTATCAGGGCGGCCGTGATTAGATTCTTTGTGACCCTCATACTACCTCTTTCAAGTTATGCGGAACACACCAAACGTTTACGGGGGAGGCGCGTCAGCCCGGCGTGCCTCGCCCCAAGAGTAACCGGGCCGGCGCGCGGCGCTCCCCCGCAAACCTCTCTCACGCCAGACCGACGGCGTGGATTATCACGTCGATGATCTTGATGCCGGCGAACGGCGCGACGAGTCCGCCCAAGCCGTAGATTAGTAGATTGCGGCGCAGCAGACCCGCCGCGCTCATCGGCCTGTACCTCACTCCCTTGAGCGCGAGAGGGATGAGCGCGACGATGACGAGCGCGTTGAATATCACCGCCGAAAGTATCGCCGACTCCGGCGTCCGAAGTCCCATGACGTTCAGTGCGCCGAGGACGCCCAGCGACGCCACGCCGCTGAACATCGCAGGGATGATGGCGAAGTACTTCGCCACGTCGTTCGCAATCGAGAAGGTCGTCAAAGCGCCCCGCGTCATCAGAAGCTGCTTGCCGATCTCGATGATCTCGATGAGCTTCGTCGGGTTGCTGTCTAAGTCAACCATGTTGCCCGCCTCTTTCGCGGCCTGCGTGCCCGTGTTCATCGCGACTCCCACGTCTGCCTGCGCGAGCGCGGGCGCGTCGTTCGTGCCGTCGCCTGTCATCGCGACGAGCTTCCCCTCCGATTGCTCGCGACGGATGAGTGCCATCTTGTCTTCGGGCTTCGCTTCGGCGAGAAAGTCGTCAACGCCCGCCTCGCGTGCAATCGTCGCCGCCGTCAAGGGGTTGTCGCCCGTAATCATCACGGTCTTGATCCCCATCCGGCGAAGATGATTGAAGCGCTCGCTCATGCCGCCCTTGACGATGTCTTTCAGATAAATCACGCCGAGCGGGCGGCGGTTGTCGGCGACGACGAGCGGCGTGCCGCCCGCCCTCGAAATGCGCTCGACTATCTCGCGCAACTCCTTCGCCGCCGCGCCGCGCCGCGCCTCCGCCGGACGGAGGCCGACGACCACGCCCACGCGCGAGTCCGCGAGTCGCGCGCCGCCGTCTGCCTCGGCGATGTACTTTTCAATCGCGTCAACTGCCCCTTTGCGAATCTCGCGACCGTCGAAGTCAACGCCCGACATGCGCGTCTGCGCTGTGAACACGATGAAGCGCGCCTCGTGCGGGGCAAGCTCGCGCCCGCGCCGACCGTAACTCTCTTTCGCCAGAACGACTATCGAGCGCCCTTCCGGCGTCTCGTCGGCGAGCGAAGAGAGTTGCGCGGCGTCGGCAAGCTCGGCCTCGGTCACGCCGGGCAACGGTATGAACTCCGTCGCCTGACGGTTGCCGAGCGTGATCGTTCCCGTCTTGTCGAGCAGCAAAGTGTTCACGTCGCCCGCGGCCTCGACCGCGCGGCCACTCATCGCAAGCACGTTGTGCTGGACGAGCCTGTCCATCCCCGCGATGCCGATTGCCGAGAGCAGCCCGCCGATGGTCGTCGGTATCAAACACACCAGCAGCGAGACGAGCACGAAGATGGTCTGCGGCGCGTTCGAGTAGACGGCGAACGGCTGCAAGGTGACGACGGCGAGCAGGAAGATGATCGTTAGCCCCGCGAGCAGTATCGCGAGCGCGATCTCGTTCGGGGTCTTCTGCCGCTCCGCGCCCTCGACGAGCGCGATCATCCGGTCGAGAAAAGTCTCGCCGGGGTTCGACGTGATGCGGACTCTAATCCAGTCGGAGAGGACGCGCGTCCCGCCCGTCACCGCCGAGCGGTCGCCGCCCGCCTCTCGAATTACGGGAGCAGACTCGCCCGTGATGGCCGACTCGTCAACGCTCGCCACGCCCTCGACGATCTCGCCGTCGCTCGGGATGAAGTCGCTCGCCTCGACCATCACGAGGTCGTCCCTGCGAAGTTCAGGCGCGTTGACGATCTCGACTTTGCCGTCCGGCGCGAGCCGCTTTGCGGTCGTCTCGGTGCGAGCCTTTCGGAGATTGTCGGCCTGCGCCTTGCCGCGCCCCTCGGCCATCGCCTCGGCGAAGTTCGCGAACAGAACCGTGAACCAGAGCCAGAGCGTGATCTGCAACTCGAAGAGAGTGTTCGTCACCCCGCCCACGGGCGCGACGATGCCGCGGACGAGTTCGAGCGTCGCGAGAAGACTGCCGACCTCGACGACGAACATCACGGGATTACGCATCATCGTTCGCGGGTTGAGTTTGACGAACGAATCGCCAATCGCGCGATGGATGATCTTCGCGTCCCAGATTGAAATCCTTTTCGACTTCTCAGACATTCTAAAGACCTCAGAAAGTTGTGCCCGCCTGCATCAGCAGGTGTTCGACGATGGGGCCGAGGCTCAAAGCCGGGAAGAAGGTCAGCGCCCCGACGATGACGATCACGCTCACGAGAAGCGTCGTGAAAAGCGGCGACGTGACGGGAAACGTTCCGAGCGAAGGTGGCACGGCCTTCTTGCGCGCGAGGTTGCCTGCGACCGCCAGCATCGGCACGATCATCATGAAGCGACCGAAGAGCATCGCCACTCCGATGGTCGTGTTGTACCAGTAGGTGTTCGCCGAAATCCCCGCGAACGCCGACCCGTTGTTGCCAGTGGCGGAGACGAACGTGTAGATAATCTCCGAGAGGCCGTGCGGCCCCGCGTTGTTGAGTTGCGAAGTGCCGAACGCGGGCGAGACGGACGAGACCGCCGCGAATATGAGAATCACGAGCGGGAAGATGAGCACGTAGAGCATCGCCATCTTCACGTCGTAGGCCTCGATCTTCTTGCCGAGGTACTCAGGCGTCCGACCCACCATCAGCCCCGCGATGAAAACCGAGAGAATGATCATGATGAGCATCCCGTAAAGCCCGCTTCCTACGCCGCCGAAGACGATCTCGCCGAGCATGATGTTCACCAGAGGCACAAGCCCGCCGAGCGGCGTGTAAGAGTCGTGCATCGAGTTGACCGCGCCGCAACTGGCATCGGTCGTGGCGGTCGCAAACAGCGCGCTGTCGGCGACGCCGAATCGAACCTCCTTGCCCTCAAGGTTGCCGCCCGTTTGAACGGCGCTCGCCGTCTGACTGACTCCGGCGCTCGTCAGAATCGGGTTGCCGCGCGCCTCGGCCCAGTAGGCCGTGGCGACTCCGGCGAGAAATAGGACGACCATCGCGGCGAGCACCGCCCAACCGTGGCGCTGCGAGCCGGTCATGCGACCGAGCGTATAGGTCAGCCCCGCGGCGATGGCGAAGATGGCGACCATCTCGATGAAGTTGGAGAAGGGCGTCGGGTTCTCGAACGGGTGCGCGGAGTTTGCGTTGAAGAAGCCGCCGCCGTTGGTGCCGAGCATCTTGATCGCCTCCTGCGAGGCGACGGGGCCTTGCGCTATCGTCTGGTCTGTTACGGTCAGAGTCTCCTTCTGATTCGTCCCGTCGGTGTTGGTCAGGACGTTGCCGCTCGCGTCCTTCTTATCAACTTCGACGGTCTGCGGGTCAACCAGCTTCGCCGTGTCGTAGGGGCGAAGGTTCTGCACGACTCCCTGCGAGACGAGCACAAGCGCGAAGACGAAGCAGAGCGGCAGCAGCACGTAGAGGTTCGCGCGGACGAAGTCAACCCAGAAGTTGCCGATGGTCTGCGACTCCCTGCGTGCGATGCCGCGTATGAATGCGACGGCGAGAGCGATGCCTGTCGCGGCGGAGGCGAAGTTGTGATAGGCGAGTCCCAACATCTGCGTCAGGTAGCTCATCGTCGTCTCGGGCACGTAACTTTGCCAGTTGGTGTTCGTCGTGAAACTGGCGGCCGTGTTGAATGCAGAGCCGACGTATCCGCCCGTCTGCGAACCCGCCGTGTCCACGCCGGGCAACGCCTGCGGGTTTAGAGGGAGCACACCCTGAAGCCTTTGAATCAAGTAGAGCAGGAGCAACGAGACGAGGCTGAAGAGAAGCATCGCGGCGGCGTACTCCGTCCAACGCATCTCGCGGTGCTCGTCAACGCCCGTCAATTTGTAGGTGAGCCGTTCGACGGGACGAAGCAGAGGATGCAGGAACGTCCGCTCGCCGCCGAAGACGCGCGCCATGAACAGACCCAGAGGCTTCGTCGCCGCGAGCACGACGGCGAGAAAGAGCAGGATTTGCAGCCAACCGTTTAGGGTCATGTCAGAACTTCTCCGGTCGCAGCAGCGCGTAAGCGAGATAGACGAGCAGCAGCGCCGAGGCCGCCAGTCCGATGATCGATTCGAGATTCATTGCGTCCCTCAGTGCAACTTCTCGCACCCGCGCACGTATGCGAGCGCGAGCAGGAAGAAGCCGATTGTCAATGCGACGAAAATCAAGTCAGACATTTTTCCCTCCGAGTCACCTGACGCGGTGTCGCGGCGACCGACCGCCTGCGGAGGCCGACACGTCGTGCTGCGCGCGACCTTCCGCCTGCACCCTGCCGCGCCGCCGAAGCGTGAGCCAGACGATGACGTGGGCGGTGTAGAGTGAAACAAGCAGTCCCAAGTCGCCGATGGTTTCGGTCACGGCTAACTCAAGGCTTCCGGCTAATGATTTCTTCTCGTCATCTCTCATTGCCAACGCCCGCCTCTCTCAGTTGAAGTTGTAGCCAAGTTCGAGCAGGAAGAAATGGTTGCCGCGCGAAGGGTTCTGATTGCCGATGGAATACCCCGCGTAGCCTGTCAACTTCTGCGTGAGCTTGAAGACCGCGCCGGGCGTGAAGTAGCCCGCGGCGTGCTTGCCTGTGAAGTAGTCCGCGGCCATCGTGAGCTTTTTGCCGACGGGCTGCTCGAATCCGAACTGGCTGCCCGCGCGGTTCCGCGCCGCGACGACGTTCTTCGTAAAGTCGAACGCGCCCGCCGTCAGCCGCGTCCCCCGCCCCTTAAAAGTCTTGCTGAACTCAAGGTACACGTAGTTGCCGGCGTCGTAAGACTTGTTGCGGACCGGGATGAAGAGGTGATCGCCGACGACGATTGCGTATCCGTTTCCACTGCCGTCGTAAACTTTGTACTTGACGACGGGCACGAGAGTCGTCGAGTCAGGCCCCGGCTGTACGTTGCCCGTCACGTTCAGGCCCACCTCGACGCGGCCTCCCGCGCCGACGACGACGCGCGGCACGAACGAGGAGAAGTGGCCCAAAGCGTCCGAGTCGTTCGTCTTGAAACTCGCGTCCAACTCGGCGTAGACCTTCCCCTTGTCCAGCACGTCCGTCGTCGGGACGTTGAAGATCGTCTGCTGGGCGCGCGCGGCGTCTGACATCACGCAGGCGAACAGAAGCGCGAGCGCAGCGAGGACTCCCGTGCCTGCCACGTGCCGCGCGGCGAAGGTTAAAACCTTCGCCGCGGGCTTAGTCTCCTGCGCTGGCGAAGCTTCGGACGGCAAAACGCGCGCGGGTTCATCCGAGCAGCGCCCGGAGCCTTCACGCATGACCGGCACGAGGAAAACGCCTTCGCACTTTCTCGCCCTCACGATGAGTTGACGCAGCCCCAGAAGGAGACATGCGAAGACCACACTGAACGCGCCGACCATCAAAATTTCTTTCGTCATCGAATTCCTTTCCGCACCGACGTCGGGGCGAGGCTTCACTGACGCCGGCCACGACGACACGAAGAGGCTAGCGCGTCGCGCATAAAAAGTGGGTAAAAGGTTCGTTAAAAGTTCGTAAAGGCGGGCGGTGATGTTCCAGGCGCGTTGAGGTCGTGCCTCTCGAACGTCGGGGCTTTCGGAAAACTTTAATCGCCGGCGGTGGCCTTCTGCTTATCGTCATCGTCGCCGGCGCGCTCGGCGCTGCGTTTTCGCATGTGCCGGAAAATCTGTTCGAGCACGGTGCGGCGCGACTTGCCGTGCAAGTCTTCGTCGAGCCGCGCGAGCGCGACCGTCACGATCTCCTTGTGATGAACATCCTCGCCGCCGCCCTCGCGCGACACTTCGAGCCAGAGGCGGTGTATGAGGTTCACGTCTTCGCTCGACAGGTCGGGCGCGTGCGCGCCGAGGTAGAAGTCGTGCGTCTGCCCGTCCGGTTCGATGACGCGGAACAAGACCTGACGCTCCGGCTTGTTCGTCAACTCCTCCCAAGCCTCGCCGATCCTTCTGGCCTGCTCTTCGGGAGTCATCACCGACGAGAGACCGGCGACGATCTCCGCCGAGTCGAGTTGCACGGCTGTGTGCACTATCGCCTGATAGACGTTCGACGAAGGCACGACGAGCAGGTCAACGTGCTTGCCCGCCTTCTCGGCGAGCGAGACGACGCGACTGAAGAGCAGTTGCTCGTAGTTCGTGAAGAGGTGCTGCTCGCCGATGTCTTCGTAGCCTGTGTCGGGGCCGCGGAGCAACTGCACGGTCATCATCACGAGGTCGCGCTTGCCCGTGTGCGTCATCTCAAGTGCCTTCTTGACGTGCTCCAGAGTGTTGTAGTCGCGCACGAGGCATAGAGTGTTACCGGGCCGCACCTCGACCGTCTCGTTCGTCACCATCTCCTGCGGCGAGACGCGGAACTGGTCAACAGCCGTCTGGTGCGCCGCGTCGCCGCGCCTGCGTTCGTTGATCCTCTCGGAGACGAGAAAGACCGTGAAGAAGACGAGCGTGAAGGCTATGCCGCTGACGGTCGCGACCTGTTTGGTGATGAGGTTGACGACGGCTACGGAGAAGAGTATCAGCATGATCGCGCCGAGGCCGAGCGGGATCTCCTTGCCGCCAAGGCGAAGGTTGAGCGGAACTTTCCACTCGCGTCGTTCCTTGCGCTGGAAGCGCAGCACGGTCATCGAGAGCGAGTTGAAGAAGAAAGACCAGACGACGCCGAAGGCGTATGCCTCGCCGAGCACGAAAGTATTTCCGCGCGAGCCGATGATGGCGACGAGTTGAAGGATGGCGATGAGGTTTATCATCCTGTAGGTCGTGCCGTAACGCTTGTGCGGCGCGCGGAACCAGTCGGTCATCACGCCGTCCTCGCTCACGCGGTTCAGGACGCCGTTTGCGCCGATTATCGAAGTGTTGATCGCGCCCGCGAGCATCAGGAAGCCGACGATGACGATGAAGGCTTGGAACAGAAGCCGGATGGAGAGCGGCCCGACCAGATACATCGAGATGCCGCTGATGAGATTGTTGAAATACTGCGGCCTCACGCTGTCGGGGATGATCGCGTAGGCGAAGAACGAGACGAGCGAGGTGAAGAGAAGCGAGTAGATGAATATCACCATGCCCGCCTTCATCAGATTCCTGTGCTTCGGGTATTCGAGTTCGCGGTTGACCTGCGCCAGAGATTCCTCGCCCGACATTGCAAGGAACGAATGGCCGAACGCCATCAGGATGCCTATCAGTCCGAGCAGCGCGCCAGCGTCGCGCACGAACTTGTAGTGCGGCGCGGTTTCGGTCACAGCGCCCTCCGCCTTCGCCGCAGCGCCCGCGTTCTCGTCGAGCGCCGCAGACTCGCGTGCATTCACGACGCGCAGTTGACTCGGAATGAGTTGAGGCATCCACCCGACCGCGTCGTCGCTAAAGGTCAGGTTCCGCGTGACGGGCGCGGGCGGCAGGCGCTGCGCCTCCGGCTTCGTCAGAATCGTTACACCGCACCAAACGATCAGCAGCACGACCATCGCCGTCGTCACGTACATGATCTTCAGCGCGTCTTCCGAAGACTCGTGTATGCCGCGAGTGTTTCGCCACCAGAAATAGACCGTGACGAGGACGGCAATCCCCGCGGCGATGTGGTTGATCGTATCGGCGGAAGGATTCCAAGGGCTGCCCGGCCTTATGTAGTTGTAGGTCTGCGCGACGAGTCCGACGATGTACTGGCCCGCGGAGACGCCCGATATCGGCCCCGTCAGGATGTAGTCGAACATGAGGGCCGAGACCGAAAGCTTCGCCAGCGTCCCGCCCATCGCTTCCTTCACGACGCGGTAAACGCCGCCGCGCGTGAACATCGCGCACGACTCGACGTAAACGGCGCGCACGGCGTAGGAGAAAAGCATCACGCCGAGGATGAACCAGGGAGCCGCGCGCCCGACGGCCTGCTCCGCGATCCCGCCGACGTAGTAGGCCGAAGAGCCGAGGTCGTTGAGGACGATTGCCGCCGCGCGCCAGAACGAGATGAAAGAGAGCATCACAGACGTGGCGACGACCACCCTCGTCTGCGTCACAGAGTTCCCGATGCGTGTTGCCATGACTGATTTTTTTTTGCGACAGCGCCGAAGACGCGGCGACAAAGGCCCGCGCGATTCGCCGCGGCACGACGGAAGGGGCACGGTAGATAAATCCCCGCGCCCCTCCGCTACGGTCGCAAGCGCCTGCCCTTCACTTCGGCCTGCAAACAGATGAATTCGGCTGTTTTCAACTGCCGAGATGTTACGCCGCTCCGCACAATAAAGTAAAGTTTCATGACTTCACGTGTGCAACACTTTGCGGCGCGTTTACTCGCCGGGGTCGAAGCGATATCCGACCCAAGGCTCCGTGAGAATGTAGCGCGGCTTCGCGTGCTCAGGCTCGATCTTCTTTCGCAGTTGCCCGACGAAGACGCGTAGGTACTCGGTCTGCTCGACCGACTCGCCGCCCCAGATGGCCGCGAGCAGAGTCCTGTGCGTCAGAACTTTTCCGGGGTGGCGCGCGAGGTAAACCAGAAGCTCGAACTCCTTCGGCGTCAGATGCACTTCCCTGTCCCGCACGTTGACGACGCGCGTTTCGAGGTTGACGCGGAAGTCTCCGGCCTCGATGAGCGTCGGCGCTGAGTCGCCGTCGCCCGGCTGTGGCGCGCGACGAAGTGCCGCGCGAACGCGTGCGAGAAGCTCGTCCATGCCGAACGGCTTTGTCACGTAGTCGTCCGCGCCGGCGTCGAGCGCCTCGACCTTCGTCCGCTCCTCGCCGCGCACGGAGAGAACTATGATCGGGAGTTGCGAGAGCGAGCGAAGCTTGCGGCAAAGCTCGATGCCGTCCATGTTCGGCATCGAGAGGTCAGTCACGACGAGGTCGGGCGGCCACTCGCCGAACAGGCGGAGCGCAGACCTGCCGTCCGCCGCGTCGCGCACCTCGTACCCGTGCGTCATCAGACCCCGCCGGAGCACGCGCGTGATCTGCGGCTCGTCGTCAACAACCAGAATGCGTTGCTTGTCGCTCATGCCCGAATGCTAGAGGCTCAGTCGCGCGCGCCCGTCTTCAACGACGGAGACTCGTCCGCTCGTTCGCTCGTCTTCGCCGTCGCTCGCTTGAACGGCAATAATTTCAGGCCGCCCGTCGCCTGTGTCTTCCTGATCGCCTATCGGCAGCGTCAGGACGACGCGACACCCGCGCCCGCCCGCGCCGTCCTCGATCCAGATGCGACCGCCGTGCGCCTCGACGATGCCCTGTGCGATTGAGAGTCCCATCCCCGTTCCCGCCGGACGACGCTCGCCCGCGTCGCCGTCGCGCATGGCCCGGAAGAATTTGTCGAAGACACGCTCGCGCAGTTCGAGGGGGATGCCCTGCCCCTCGTCTTCGACCGAAAGCATAACTGTCTCGTCGTCGCCGCGTCGTGCGGCGACGCGAATCGTCGTCCCCGCAGGCGAGTATTTCGAGGCGTTGTCAACCAGAGTGTAAACGACTTCGGCGACCGCGCGCGCGTCAACACGCACGGAAGGAAGTTCGTCCTCCAACAATGTTTCGACTTTGTGCTTGCGCGTGAGCGGCGCGGCGCGCTCAAGCGCCGCCGCGACGATCTCCTCTATCGAACCCCAGCGACGCCGGAGCCGCATCTCGCCCGCCTCGATACGCGCGAGTTCGACCATGCCCTCGATGAAGCGGTTGAGGCGGTCTGCCTCCTCGTCAATCACTTCGAGCATCTCCTGACGGCCTTCCACGTCGAGCGTAGCCGATGAATCGTGCATCGCCTCCGTGCGAAGCTCGTCGAGAAGCGTCGTCACCGAAGCCTTGATCGAAGTGAGCGGCGTCCGAAGGTCGTGCGTGACGGCGTCGAGCAGCGAAGACTTCAGGCGCTCGCTCTGCTTGAGCGCCTCGGCGCGGCTCGCCTGCTCGAACGCATCGCGAAGCTCGCCGTACAGGCGCTCGATCTCGCGCCGACCGGCGTCGGCCTCCTCGGCGCGCCGCTTCGCGTGTGCGGATAGCTGGCCCGCGGTGACGGCCGTGACGAGGAACGCGGAGAGCGCGACCCAGTTTTGCTGGTCGCTGATCGTGAAAGTGTAGAGGGGCGGCAGGAAGAAGAAGTTGAAGCACGCGACGCCGAATAGCGACGCGACGACGCCCGGCCTCGAACCCCATCCGGTCGAAACCAGAAGAACGACGAGCAGGAGCGCGAGCGCGACGGTCGTCGTGTTGATCCGCCCGCTGAAGAGTCTGAGCGCGCCGGTCGCGGCCATAATCCCGAAGACCGCCGCGAGATAGCCGATCCAAACTCTTCCTGAAATCCGCGCGAGCACGCCCGCATTGTAAAGCAAATCACGCCCGCGCGGACAATCGCCGGTGCAGCGACGTTCGGCAACGCGAGCCTCGACGAAACAGAACGTTTGCCTCCGTCCCACGCGAGTCATATCATTACGGCACGCGGCGAAGCTTCTACAAAGTCGTATTTCCGTTAACAAATCCATCGCCGGCTCGTCAGTCAAAGCGGCTCGGAATATTTTTTTGGAGGGTCATGGCGTGAACTCATATCTTCAAGTCAGGAGTTTCGGCGCGGTCGTCCTTATCGTAATACTTTCGATGGTCGCGCTCTCGCAGACGAGCGCGCCGGGCGGCGTTGACGAAGTTCGCGCGCGCTACACGAAGTACGAATACATGATTCCGATGCGTGACGGCGTCCATCTCTTCACGTCGGTCTATGTCCCGAAAGATACTTCGCAGCGCTACCCGTTCCTTCTGACGCGGACGCCTTACAGCGTCGCGCCCTACGGCGTTGACAACTACCGCGCGGCGCTCGGCCCTTCCGATAGCTTCGAGCGCGAAGGCTTCATCTTCGTCTATCAGGACGCGCGCGGACGATACATGAGCGAGGGCGAGTTCTTGCAGGTTCGCCCCTTTGTGCCCGACAAGCGCGGGCCGAAGGACGTTGACGAGAGCACGGATACTTACGACACGATTGAGTGGCTTCTGAAGAACGTCGCGAACAACAACGGGCGCGTCGGCATGGTCGGCATTTCGCAGCCGGGCTTTCACGTCGCCGCCAGCATCATCGACTCGCACCCTGCGCTCAAAGCAGCCTCGCCGCAAGCGCCGACCGCCGACTACTACATGGGCGACGACGTTTATCACAACGGCGCGTTCATGCTCGCGGCGAACTTCTCTTTCTACTCTTCGTTCGTGCCCCGGCGCGACGGGCCGGAGCCGCCGCGCCCGCGCGTGCCCTTCGATCCGGGCACGCCCGACGGCTACCAGTTCTATCTGAACATGGGGCCGCTCGCGACGGCGAACGAGCGCCTGCTTGGCGGTGAGGCGCGCTACTGGCAGGAGATTGTTGACCACACGACCTACGACGACTTCTGGAAGAAGCGCTCGCTGTGGCAACACATGACGGGCGTGCACTGCGCCGTCCTGAACGTCGGCGGGTGGTTCGACGCCGAAGACCCGATGGGGCCGTTTCACATCTACCGCGCGGTCGAGCGAAATAATCCGGGCACGGTCAACGAACTCGTAATGGGCCCGTGGCCGCACGGCGGATGGGCGCGGCTCGAAGGCGACCGGCTCGGCAACTTGAACTTCGCAGTGAAGACCGGCGAATTCTTTCGCGAGCAGATACAGTTTCCATTCTTCATGCACTACCTCAAAGACAGGCCCGCCGACCTGCCCGAAGCATTCATGTTTCTGACGGGCATCAACGAGTGGCGGCGGCTCGACTCTTGGCCGCCGAAGGACGAGCGGCCCGTCACGCTCTACTTCAACTCGAACGGCCGCCTGAGCGCGGAGTCTCCGACCGGGGATTTGCAAGATGCGTTCGACGAATACACGAGCGATCCGAACCGGCCCGTTCCCTTCCTCGGCTACATCGCCGGCGGAATGACTTCCGACTACATCACCGAAGACCAGCGCTTCGCCTCCGAGCGTCCAGACGTTCTCACTTACGAGACCGAACCGCTCGACGAAGATTTTGTCATCGCCGGGCCCGTCAAAGTCAATCTCAACGTCTCGACGACCGGCACCGACTCCGACTTCGTAGTCAAGCTCGTTGACGTTTACCCCGGCACGTACCCGCAGCCACAGCCTACGCCGAATCAACCCGTCCCTCCGAACACCGTGAGGATGGGCGGCTATCAACAGCTTGTGCGCGGCGAGCCTTTCCGCGGCAAGTTCCGCGAAGGCTTCGAGCGACCCGTGCCGTTCACGCCGGGCAAGCCTGCTTCGATCAACTTCGACCTGCCGGACGTGTACCACGCCTTCCGGCGCGGCCACCGGATCATGATTCAGGTGCAAAGCTCATGGTTCCCGCTCGTTGACCGAAACCCGCAGAAGTTCATGGAAATCCCGAAGGCCACAGCCGCAGACTTTCAGAAAGCGACCGAGCGCATCTATCGCTCGCGCTCGCTCAACTCGTCGCTTACGCTTCCGGCCACGAGCGGCTCGCTACGTCTCGCCGAAAGCCGTTGAGTGCGACTCGGACGACGCGGGCGAACTCAGCAAAAGATCATCGGAACGACGTGGCAGTCAGCGCGTGCCCTTTGCGAACGCTTCGGCGAAGCGCGCGTCCTGTTCAAGCGCAGCCTCTCGGCGACATCGGCGTAGCAGATTTGGAAGTGTCACGAACGCGCGGCCCGCGGCGCGCGCGATTCCTCGACAATGCTCGCGGCGGGTAGGAAAATTCCGCCGAAAGGATTTCATGCGAGCCTCGCTCAACAGCTACCTCGACGACTTTCTGAGGCGCGGCGCGGGCGTAGCCTTCGCCGAGCGGCGCGGCCTGCGCTTCGAGCCTTGGTCTTATCTGCGCGTCGCCGAAACCGCCTTCCGCTTTGCGCGCGAACTCGAATCGCGCGGCGTCTGCCGGGGCGAGCGCGTCGTAATCTGGGCCGCGAACAGCGCCGGTTGGGCCGCGACTTTTTTCGGCTGCATCCTGCGCGGCGCGGTCGTCGTCCCGCTCGACGTTGAGAGCGCGCCCGCATTCGTCTCGCGCGTCATCGGGCAGACGAATGCGAGGCTGCTTCTGCTCGACTACGAAACGAATAAGCGCCGGGAAGGCTTCGCCGTTCCGACGCTTGCGCTCGAAGACCTCGGCGAGACGCTCACGCGCCATTCGTCCGAGCGATACGAACCGGCGGAGATTTCTGACTGCGACCTCGCCGAAATCATCTTCACTTCGGGGACGACGGAAGAACCGCGTGGCGTCTGCCTGACGCACCGAAACCTGCTTGCGAACCTCGCGCCGCTCGAAGATGAAATCAAGAAGTATCTTCGCTGGGAGCGCTTCGTTCATCCCGTCAGATTTCTATGCCTTCTGCCGCTCAGCCACGTCTTCGGCCAGTTCATGGGGATGTTCGTCCCTCAACTTCTCGGCGGCGAAGTCTTCTTTCAGGATTCGCTCAACCCTTCGGAGATCGCTGCCACGATCAGGAGCCGTCGCATCTCGGTCGCGGTCGCAGTCCCGCGCCTGCTCGAATCTTTGCGCGAGCACGTCGAGCGTCGAGAGTCGGCGCGCGGTCGTCTCGACGATTTCAGACGCAAGCTCTCAAGAGCCGACGGAGCCGGGCCGCTCAGACGACTCTGGATATTTCGACGACTGCACAAACATTTCGGTTGGAAGTTTTGGGCCTTCGTCACGGGCGGCGCGACGCTCGGCGAAGAGACGGAGAGGTTCTGGCGTCGCGCGGGCTTCGCGGTCGTTCAGGGCTACGGCATGACCGAGACGGCCTCGCTCGTCAGCGTCAATCATCCTTTCAAGTCGGGTCGCGGCACGGTCGGAAAAATTCTGCCCGGTCAGGAGTTGAAGCTCGACGAGGGCGGCGAGATTCTTGTGCGCGGCGCGAACGTCTCGCCCGGCTACTGGAATCGAGGCGCGGCGCGTCCGCTCGACGAGGGCGGATGGCTTCGGACGGGCGACATCGGCGAGACCGACGCGGACGGAAACATCATTTTCAAGGGACGACGGAAGGACGTGATCGTCACGTCGGCGGGCTTGAACGTTTATCCCGAAGACATCGAGGCCGCGCTCGACCGCCAGCCCGAAATCAGAGAGAGCGCCGTCGTCGGCGTCGAGGGCGCGCGCGGCCCCGAACCGCTCGCCGTGCTC
Organism: Pyrinomonadaceae bacterium; assembly: GCA_035474235.1. Taxonomy (GTDB): domain Bacteria; phylum Acidobacteriota; class Blastocatellia; order Pyrinomonadales; family Pyrinomonadaceae; genus QHXN01. The sequence goes on along the minus strand of DATINM010000049.1, from coordinate 58,929 downwards.
GTCATGCGCGATGCGCAAACCGACCCTGCGCAAGCCGTCGAGCGCGCCAATCAAACCCTCGCGCGTCATCAACAAGTCCGCCGCTGGCGAGTCTGGCCCGGCGCTGACTTTCCGCGCACGCCGACGCAGAAGGTTCGCAAGCGCGACCTGCTCGATGCGCTCGCGGCTGAAGACCCGGACGCCAAATCTGCGGACGAAGAAACAGGCGGCGAACCCGGAGCTCGACCGCCGCGAAACGGCTCAGGCGTCAATGCAAAACGCTCGTCGCGCGACCCGGTGACTACGGCCTTCGCCGCGCTTACCTCACGCTCGGCGGACGTGCGCGCGAACGGGTCAACGCCCGCAAAGCTTTCGACCGATTTCAACCTCGACTCGCTTGGTCGCGTCGAGCTTCTGAGCGCGCTCGAAGCTCACTACAAAATCGAGATTGACGAGGCGAGCTTCACCGCCGCGACCACGCTCGGCGACATCGAGCGCATCGTCCGAAGCGGCGGCGAGACGGAATCCGCCACGCAATATCCTTATCCTGCATGGGCGCGGCGATTCCCTTTCACATGGCTCCGCGCCGCGCTTCTCTACGTCTTGGTTCTTCCCATAACTGCACTGCTCTGCTGGGTGGGCGTGCGCGGCAAAGAGCGTCTGCGCGGATTGAAAGGCCCTGTGCTCTTCGTCTCGAACCACATAACCTACTTCGACCACGCGCTCATACTTTCGGCTCTGCCCGGACGCTTCCGGCGACGACTCGCAATCGGGATGGAAGGCGAGCGCCTGCGCTGGTGGCGTCGTCCGCCGGAAGGCACTCCGTTCTTCAGACGCCTTCGCTGGCTCGCACAGTATTTTCTCGTCGCTACGATCTTCAACACCTTCTCGCTCCCGAAGTCGAGCGGCTTCCGCCGGAGCTTCTCGTTCGCGGGCGAGTGCATCGAACGCGGCTACAGCGTGCTCGTCTTCCCCGAAGGCACTCGCACGGAACACGGACGCATGAACTCGTTTAAGGGCGGCGTGGGGCTGCTCGCCTGTGAACTCGGCGTGCCGGTCGTGCCCGTCCGCATAGACGGACTCGCCGAACTGAAGATGTCTGGACGGCGCGGCTTCGCTCTGCCCGGCACTGTCACGGTTCGCTTCGCCGAACCCGTCACGTACTCGCGCGGCGCAGAGCCTTCGGAGATCGCCGCCGACATCGAACGAAGAGTCAAAGAACTTTGACACTATTTCCGCGGCTCTGCTAGGCTCCGAACGTTCTTTTGGCGCACGCTCCGATTCGTCCGACCGATGCTCTATCGCAAGCTTCTGCGACCCCTCCTTTTCAAGCTCCCGCCGGAGACGGCGCACGAACTAGCCATCAACGCGCTCTCGCTCGGATTAGGTCTAGAGTTGACTCGACGCGCGGCGCGCGCGCGATTCGAGCGGCCGCTGTTCGGCGAGTTGCGTCGCTTCGGCCTCAGCTTCGGGAATCCGGTCGGCCTCGCCGCGGGCTTCGACAAGAATGGAGTGGTCGCGCGCCAACTCGCCGCGCTCGGCTTCGGCTTCGTCGAGGTCGGCACGGTCACGAATAAAGCGCAGCACGGCAACCCGCGCCCGCGCCTTTTCCGTCTGCCGGAGGATCGCGCGCTCGTCAATCGCCTCGGCTTCAACAACGACGGCGCTTCGGCGCTCGCGCGACGGCTCGAACTCGACAGGCCCGGCTGCGTGCTCGGCGTCAACATCGGCAAGAGCCGCGTCGTTCCCGTCGAAGAAGCGACCGGAGATTACCTCGCAAGCTTCGAGGCTGTTCGGCCTCACGCCGACTACGTGGCCGTCAACGTAAGCTCGCCCAACACGCCGGGGCTTCGCGAGCTTCAGCGCGCAGACCTTCTCGCCGCGCTGCTCGGAGAGATTCAGCGGCGCAACCGCGAGCTTTCTGCGCGCGACGGACGCGCGCCGCTCCCGCTGCTCGTCAAGATTTCCCCAGACCTCCGCGAAGGCGAGCTTGAGTTGGTCGTCGGCGCGGCGCGCGCGGCGGGCGTCGCCGGAATCATCGCGACGAACACGACGACGAGCCGCGAACGGCTTCAAACTCCCGCGGCTGAAGTCGCGGCGTTCGGCGAAGGCGGCTTGAGCGGCACGCCTCTTCGCTCGCGTTCGACCCGGACGGTCGCCTCGCTCCGCCGCCTGACGCGCGGCGAGGTCGAGATCGTCGGCGTCGGCGGCATTTTCACAGCCGAAGACGCTTGGGAGAAAATCTGCGCGGGCGCTGGCTTGGTTCAACTCTACACGGGCTTCATCTACGAAGGCTTCGGCGTCGTCCGGCGCATCAACGAGGGACTCGCGGCGATGCTCGAACGCGAAGGTTTCCGCACGCTCGACGAGGCCGTCGGTTGTCGCGCCGACGAACTTGCCGCCGCCCACTGAATTTGAGAAAACTGTCGAAGGCCAAAGCAAGGCTTCATGAGTCCAATGCTTTTTGAACTGCAAACGAAAATGCTTCCACTATGAAGAATGAAGGAGGCCGCTTGGTTACAACTAAATCTGCCGAGAGCGTTTCCGCGAAAGATAAACTGATCGTCGCGCTCGACGTTGCGACCGCCGAAGAAGCCCGGCGCGCGTTCGCGTCGCTTCGCGATTCGGCGGGGATGTTCAAGGTCGGCTCGCAGCTATTCACTTCAACCGGGCCCGGCTTCGTCCGCGAACTCGTCGCCGCGGGCGCGCGCGTCTTCCTCGACCTGAAGTTCCACGACATTCCGAACACCGTCGCATCGGCGAGCCGCGAGGCCGTGCGATTAGGCGTCGCGCTCTTTAACGTGCACGCAGCGGGCGGCGGCGAGATGCTCCGGCGCGCAGCCGCCGCAACCGCCGAAGAGTCTGCGCGCCTCGGCGTCGCGCGACCGAATCTAATCGCCGTCACAGTCCTGACGAGCATGGACTCGAACGCGCTCGCCGAGACGGGCGTCGAATCGCAGACGGTCGAGGAACAGGTCAAACGTCTCGCACGGCTCGCCGACGACTGCCGGCTCGACGGCGTCGTCGCGTCGCCGCACGAGATCGCACTCGTTCGTGAAACGGTCAAGCGCGTGCCGTTCCTCGTCGTCGCGCCCGGCGTCCGTCCCGCCGCCTCGCCGCACGACGACCAGAAGCGCGTGATGACTCCCGCCGGGGCCATGCGCGCGGGCGCTGACTTTGTCGTCGTCGGTCGCGCGATTCTAAACTCGCCCGACCCGGCGCGCGCGGCCCTCGCGGTCGTCGAAGAGATTGAGTCTGCGGCGATGGAAAGCCGGCAATAGACAATGCACAACCGATAGGATTTCGCATTTCAGATTTGAGACTTCAAATCTGTTCGCCTTGTTTCCAACTGTTCTACGCCTACCGAACGTTAGAATGAGTGTCGAGTACAGAGTCGAAGGAAGCGGCCCGCCGTTCGTTTACGTCTGCGGCATCGAGGGGACGGGCAAACTTTTCTACAAGCAGGCGGAAGACCTCGCGCGCGACCACACGGTCGTCTCGTTCCCTCTGCGCGGCGAAGGGCGATACGAGATGGCGCGGCTCGTCGAAGACCTCGCGTGGGTCTTGCGCGAGGCGGCGGGCAGCGCGCGCGCGACCGTACTCGGCGAGTCGTTCGGCGGACTGCTGACGATGGCGACGGCGCTCGAACATCCGGAACTCTTCGAGCGCCTGATCCTCGTCAACACGTTCCCACACTTCGCGCAGCGCGCCAAGATTCACGCCGGCTGCATCCTCTTCTCGCTCACACACGCGGCGTTGAAGGCGCACCGCACGCGCACAGCGCGCCGCGTTCTCTTCGGCCCGGACGTGAGCGAAGATGACAGGCGACGCTTCCGCGAGCACACGCGCGTCGTCGGGCGCGACGGCTACGTCTCACGCATGCGGATCATCCGCGACACAGACCTTCGACCGCGCCTCAAAGAGATCGACACGCCCGCGCTCGTCGTCGCGGGGACGGCCGACCGCCTGCTCGACAGCGTCAAGGCCGCGCGCCTGATGGCGTCGCAGCTTCCGCGCGCGCGGCTCAAGCTGCTCGAAGGCACGGGGCACGTCGCGCTCCTCTCGAACCGCGTGCGCGTGCGCGAATGGCTCGGCGAGTTTGAAGGAATCTGAGCCGCGCGTGGAAGTCGAGGAACGGCGGCGAGCCTCGCGCGTGTAATGTCGGGCGCGGCGCGTTTGCCGTGCGCGTTTAAGTTTGCGAAGATGTTTAGAGTTTGGGAGGAGATGATTCATTGCTTCTTAGTGCCAAGTGCAGCGGCCCGACCGCGCGGGAGGGCGTTCGGAGACGCGCGCCCCGCTACCTCGCGAAGTTTCTGGCCGCCGCGCTCGTCTCACTGCTTCTTTGTGCCGCCGCGCTCGCACAAACCTCCGCCGCCGATATCGCCGCGAGCCAGTTCGACGCGACCCCATACACCGTCGGCGAGCATCTGACTTACACGGTTTCCTTCTCGAACTTCACGTCGGCCGCGCACGTCGAAATGCTCGTGGCCTCGCGCGGGCAACTCTACGGGCGCGAAGGCGTCGAACTCCGCGCGCACGTCGAGACGCTAGGCGTCGTCTCCGCGGCGCTCTACTCGCTCGACAATAGCTACGCCACCTTCGTTGATCCGTCGAACGGCTTGCCGTACCACGCGCAGCAGTTGATCCGCGAGGGCGCGCGAGCCGAGGACACCGCGCGCGACCTCAACACCCCGCTCGGCGACCCGGCCACCCCTTCGAGGCAGACGGTCGGCGGCACAACGGGCGCGTTCGATTTTCTCTCCGCGCTCTATCGCCTGCGCGCGCTGCCGCTCGCGCCCGGCGCGACCTATACAATCGCCGTGCAGAACGGCGCGAACGTTTACAACGCCGAGTTAAGGGTCGTCGGGCGCGAGCTTTTGAAGACGAACGTCGGCTCGTCGAACGCAATCGTCACGCAGGTGCGCGTCCGCGGGAACTCCGTCGCGGACGCATACCGCGTTAGCGTCTATTTCACGGACGACGAGCGACACGTGCCCGTGCTCATCACGGCGCAGCATCACGCCGGAGAGATACGCGTCGAACTCGCGAGCGCCGATATGCAGGTCGCGCCGCAGACATCGTTCGCCGCGCCCGGCACGAACACTTCCCAACCGCCCGGCGTGACTCTTCCGCCGGGCGTGCCGCCCGCGACCACGCCCGCGCACACGGGCGCGGGCGCGACCCCGACGCCGGGCGCGGCAGCCGTCGCGCCGTCCGACCTTCCGTTCAAACCGGGCGAGCAGTTGAACTTCAACTTCTTCCTCGGCGCGAGTCCGCAGCCCGTCGGCACGGCCTCGTTTCAGGTGCGCGCGCGCGCGCGTTACTTCAACCGCGATGGGATGCTGCTGACGGCCTTGATTCAGACTGCCGGGCCGGGACAGACTCTCTTCCCCGTCAACGACCAGATAAGCTCCTACGTTGATGCGACGAGCGTCCTGCCGTTCCGTTCGGAGTTGACGCTCGCCGAGAGCAAGCGCCGCGCACGCTTCATCGTCTCGTCCGACCAGAACGGCGGCAGCGCGCTCTTCGACGACGGCACGCGCGTCGAGATGCCCGTCGGGACGCACGACCTCCTGTCGGTCTTCTACGCGCTGCGCGTCTTCGACCTCACGCCCGGCAAGCGCAACGCCGTGTCGCTGCTCGTCAACAAACGGCCGCGCCTGCTCTTCATCACTGCGCTTCGGCGCGGGGACGTTCTTCTGGGCGGCCAGCAGATTCCCGCCGTCGAACTCTCGCTCGCCACGAACGACCCCGATGGCACCCGCTTTAACCTGCATCTGTGGGTCAGCACGGACAGCCGGCGACTCCCTTTGCGCCTCACTGCGCAGACGCCGCTCGGCCCCGTCCGCGCAGACCTCGCTATACTTCCGCTGACTTTGCAGTGAAGCCTCTGCCTCGCGTTCGGGTTTCCGGCGAATGCGAACGCGAAGGCTCGCGCCTTTTCGCCTGAAGCCAGCCGAAAAAAATCTGCCCCGGCCCACGAAATGAAATTGAAATTTATTTTCAACTGCGGTATATTTAATTCCGCTGGTCGCCGGAAATCAACGCGGCCACGAGTTTAATCTTGAAATCATTTGTGAACGACTCATGAGCACAGCCTACGCCGACCTCGATCTGACGAACGCAATCATCGGACGCGCCGAGAGTCTCGACCGGCCCGTCGCTTCGCTCGACCGCCTGCGCGCGGGCAGACAGGCGCGCGTGCTCGCCGTGCGAGGCGATGGCGCGGTCGCGCGACGGCTGATGGAGATGGGCGTCGTCCCCGGCGCGCCCGTCCGCGTCGTCAAGGCCGCGCCGCTCGGCGACCCGCTCGAAGTCCGCGTCCGCAACTATCACCTCGCCCTCCGACGCAGCGAGGCCCAAGCCATCTCGGTCGTGACGAGTGATGAATAAAGGAAGCGATGAGTGACGAGTGACGAGTGATGAGTCAAGGCAAGCTGCTTTCAACTCATCATTCATCATTCATCATTCATCACTCGTCTTATGAGCAGTACCCTCCAGTCACCTTCCCGCGCTGCCGAGCCTTCTGAGATTAAAGCAGAGCGCGCGACGCGCCCGCCGGTCGTCGCGCTCGCCGGAAACCCGAACGCGGGCAAGACAAGCATCTTCAACGCGCTCACAGGACTCAGGCAGAAGGTCGCGAATTACCCGGGCGTCACGGTCGAGCGCAAGGAGGGCGTCTGGAATCTCGCGCCCGACGCGCCGCCCGCCCGGCTCATAGACCTGCCCGGACTCTACAGCCTCGACGCCGCGTCTCTCGACGAGCAGATCGCGCGCGACGTTCTGACGGGGCGCATGGCGGGCACGCCCGCGCCCGACGTTATCGTCGCCGTTGTCGATGCGACGAACCTCGAACGAAATCTATATCTCGTCACGCAGCTACTCGACGTTGGCCGGCCCGTCGTCGTCGCGCTCTCGATGGTCGATCTGGCCGAGCGCGAGGGGCTTAAGATTGACGCCGCGAAGCTCGGCGAATCGCTCGGCCTGCGCGTCGTGCCCGTCAACGCAAAGCAGAGGCGCGGACTCGACGAACTCGCGCACGCCGTCCTGAGCACGGTCGGCGGCGAAACTCCCGGCGTGTGCTGGCGTCTATCGGACGGCGCGGAAGAGGAAGTGCGCCGGCTCGTCGAAGGCGAAGGCATCGAGCGCACAGAGGCGATTCGAGACCTCTACTCGGACGAGTTGCCGTCGGACTCTGCGCGTCGCGTCGCCGTCTCCGACTCGCGCGAGCGGCTGGCGCGCGCGAACCCGCAGTGGTGGCAGGAACTCGTCACGGCTCGATACGAGTGGATCGAGCGCGCGGCGTCGAACGCTTCGAGCGACGCGCGCAACACAGACAGGCCGAGCGCGACCGAGCGCATCGACCGCATCGTCACGCACAGGATTTTCGGCCCCGTCGTCCTGCTCCTGATCATGGGGCTGGTCTTTCAGGCGATATTTTCGTGGGCGACGCTCCCGATGGACTTGATTGATCGCGCTTTCGGCGCGCTCGCCGAGTTCACGCGCGCCGAGATGCCGCCCGGAATGCTGACCGATCTGCTCTCTGACGGAGTTATCGCGGGCGTCGGCGGCGTGCTCGTCTTCCTGCCACAGATTCTCCTGCTCTTCTTCTTCATCGCTCTGCTCGAAGACAGCGGCTACATGGCGCGCGCGGCGTTTTTGATGGACAGGCTGATGCGCGGCGTGGGGCTTCACGGCAAGGCTTTCATGCCGCTTCTGTCGAGCTTCGCGTGCGCGATTCCGGGCATCATGGCGACGCGGACGATTGAGAACCCGAAAGACCGTCTGGCGACGATAATGATCGCGCCCTTCATGAGTTGCTCAGCGCGCCTGCCCGTTTACACGCTGATGATCGCCGCGTTCTTCACGGGCAGAAAGCTTTTCGGCTTCGTCTCGGTCGGCGTGCTTCTAATCATTTCCATGTATCTGCTCGGCATCGCCGTCGCGGTCGTCGTCGCGTGGATTCTAAAGCACACTATCTTGAAAGCGCCGCCGCCGCCGCTCGTGCTTGAGCTTCCGCCGTACCGTCTGCCGAACGCGCGCAACATCGCGCAGACGATGCGCGACCGCTCGTGGCTCTTCGTCAAGCGCGCGGGCACTGTGATTCTGATGATCTCGATACTGCTCTGGGCGCTGATGACTTTCCCGCGCGCGGGGCACGACGCCGCGTCGGCGGCAGACGCGGGTCAGGCCAACGCGGAGGCGAGCGCGCAGTTGCAGCAGAGTTTCGCGGGGCGAATCGGCCACGTCATCGAGCCTTTCATCGCGCCGCTCGGCTTCGATTGGAAGATGGGCATCGGGCTGATCTCCGCCTTCGCCGCGCGCGAGACGATTGTCTCGACCCTGAGCATCATCTACAACGTCGGCAAGGACTCCGACGCTTCGTCGCCTTCGCTCATCGAGGCCGTGCGCGACGCGAAGCGGCCCGACGGCAGCCCGGCATGGACGCCGCTCGTCGCCGTCTCGATGATGGTCTTCTTCGTGCTCGCCCTTCAGTGCATGTCAACGCTCGCAGTGGTGCGACGCGAGACGAACTCATGGCGCTGGCCGCTCTTCATGCTCGGCTACATGCTCGTGCTCGCCTACGCCGGATCGTTCATAACGTATCAGGGCGGCAGGCTTTTGGGTTTGGGTTAGCGTGATGATTTTCGATTGGCAGACAATCGCGGTAGCACTTATCGTCGCGAGCGCCGTCTTCTACGTCGCGCGGCGCGGACTCGCGCGTCTGCGTTCGTTCCGCGCGGGCGCGAAGTCGGGCGCGTCGTGCGCGACAGGCTGCGGCAAGTGCGGCGACGAGCCTGCGCCTTCACGCCCTGCGAACGCGTTGATTCAAATCAGCGCGTCGAAGAACGGAGGGCGTCGAAAGACCGCCTGAGCGTTTTCATCGATGAAAAAAGAGGCGCGGGCTTAAACGTCCCGCGCCTCTTTTTCTTTCAAGTCTGACTTCGCCTCGTCCGTTAGAGTGTGAAGTTGAAGCTGAGGAATCCGGCGACGCGAACAGGTTGGCCGTCAACGACCGTCGGCGTGAACTTCCAGCGGCGGGCGGCATCGGTCGCGGCCTGCTGCAACTGCATCGGGCCGATTGCGCGCTCGACCGACTCGACCTCGCCCTTCTCGTTGACGACGAGATAGACGGTCACGACTCCGCTGACGCGGGCCGTGCGCGCTATCGGCGGATAGCTCGGTGATACGCGCTGCTTGGCCTTGCCCACGAGCGAGCCGATGGAGACGGGCGAGCCGCCATTCTTCGCGGTCGCTCCGGCTGAGTCTGCGGGCGTCGTCGGCGCGACCGGCTGTTGCGCGGGCGTCTGCGATGGCCGCGCGTTCAAAGTCGAGGATGCCGCGCTGTTATTCGGCTCGGAAGATTTCTGCCGCGACTTCTTCGCGGACTTCTGGTCGGCGTCCGTCGTCCTTTGTTCGACGGTCGTGGGCTTCGGCTCGGACTTCGGCTGCGAAGTCTTGTCGGCGCTCGCGGGCGGCGCGGCGCTCGGCGCGGGTTGTTTCGTCGCCGCGGCGGCGCGCGCCGACGGCACGTCGCTGATGCTCGCGATTCGCATCTCGGACGAGAAGAGATGCTGGCGCGCATCGGAGACTTCCGACTGCCAGCGCGCGCGGTCGTCGTCGGCACGCGCGATCCTCATGCGGACGGTCGCCGCGTCTTCGAGCAGCGCCGCCGCGTCCATGCCCTTCGTGCCCTCGCCTCCCTTCCCCTGCTCGTCGTGGAGGGCCTTCGCCTGTTCGACGACTTTTTCGAGCAGCCCGCGCAATTGCTCGACGTCGCCGTTCGCCTCCGGCGGAAGCGCCGTCGCGTCCGAGACGCTGACGCCGAACGAGCGGTAGCGTTCGAGGTGCGTGCGGACGGAGTTGACGGTCTGGCCCGCGAGCGCAAAGTAAGAGTGCATCGCCTCGTCGTCGGCCTGCCCCGGCCTGTGCGCCTTGTAAGCTTCATCGAGCAGCGTGGCGGCGCGCGTGTAGTCCGGCATCTCGACGAAGATAGCCATCAGGAGTATCCGCGAAACCTCGCGCACCGAGTCTTCCTTCGTCGCCGCGCGCAGGGATTCGAGTTCGCTCGCAGCCGCCGCGAGCCTCCCGATTGCCGCGAGCGCGCGAGCGCGCGCGAGCCGTTTCTGTTCAACCCCGTTCTCGGCGGCGTCGGTATTCTCGGCGGGCGTCGGTTCGGACTGCGGCTGATCCTGCGCTTCGGAAGTGACCTGTTCGGTCGCGGGCGGCGTCGGAGTCTGAGTCGGCGCAGGCGTCTGCGCGCGCGCGCATAGCTGCCCGGCAAGTGCGAGCAAAAGAAGGATTAAAATCTTGACGGTAAAATGCGGGGGATTGTGCTGGCTTTTTAACTTCACTACGAATTACTCCGCAAAACTCAAAAGCGAGCAACAACGCTCGCCTTTTCAGTCCACTAAATTTGCAAAGCTATTATCGCCCTTCAAGCCCTTTCGTTCAACCCGTCAGGCGATCTTTTTGTTTGCGGCGCGGAGTCAGTCAACCACCCGACGCCGCGAGCGGCGAGTTGCCAGCCGGCAGCAGCGCCGAGAGGCTGCGCGAAATGCGCTCGCGGTAGTCGCGCGCCTTCCGCTTGATGAGTTCTTCGTCGAGCGTGAGCAGCCTGCGGTCGCGCATGATGACGCGCCCTTCGATAACGACCGTGCGAACGTCCGAGGCTTTGGTCGCATAGACGAGGTTCGAGTAGATGTTGTATCGCGGCGTCTGGTGCAGCGAGTCGAGGTCAACGACGACGATATCTGCGCGCTTGCCCGTTTCGAGTGAGCCGATACTTGCGTCCATGTGTAGAGCGCGAGCGCCCGTGATGGTCGCCATCGCTAAAGCCTCTTCAGCCGAGAGAACCTTCGGGTCGAACGTCGCGACCTTCGCGAGCTTCGCGGCGGTGTCCATCTCCTCCCACATATCCAGATCGTTGTTCGACGCCGCGCCGTCCGTGCCGAGTCCGACCGCGACTCCGGCGCGGAGCATCTGCGGCACGGGCGCAACACCAGAAGCGAGCTTCATGTTCGACTGCGGGTTGTGAACAGAGCCGACGCCGTTCTGCTTGAGCAGAGCGATCTCGCCCTCGTTGATTTGAACCGTGTGCGCGAACACATCGCGCGGGCCAAGGAAGCCGATGCGCGCGAGATACTCGACGGGGCGCGCGCCGTGGTCGCGCGTGATGTCTTCGACCTCCTTGCGCGTCTCCGCGACGTGCGTGACGATGGGCGCTTGCGTGCGGTCTGAGAACGATTTGACTTCGCGCAGGTGCGCTTCCGAGACGGTGTAGGGCGCGTGCGGCGCGATTGCGGGCGTGACGAGCGCATTGCCCTTCCACTTGCGCACGAAGTTCTCGGTGTAGCGCATCGCGTCGGGCCAAGTCTTGTTGTCGGGCACCGGGAAATCAATCACCGTCTCGCCGAGCAGGCCGCGCACGCCCGCGCGCTGTGTCTCGTCGGCGATGGCGTCCTCGAAGTAGTACATGTCGCAGTAGGTCGTCGTCCCGCCGCGAATCATCTCTGCGAGTCCTAGTTGCGTCCCCGTGCGCACGAAGTCTTCGGTGACGTTCTTTGCCTCGGCGGGGAAGATGTACTTCGTCAGCCACTCGTTCAAATCGAGATCGTCGGCGATGCCGCGGAACAGAGTCATAGGGACGTGCGTGTGACCGTTGATGAGTCCGGGGATGACCGCACGCCCGCGCGCGTCAACAACGTCGCGCGCCGTGTACTGGCTCTCAACCTCGCTGCGACTTCCGACCGCGACGATGCTCCCGCCCTCGACCGCGACCGCGCCGTCCTCGATAACGCGGCGATCTTTGTCCATCGTCACAACCGTCCCGCCGCTGACGATTAGATCAACGCGCTTCAGCCTTCGGGTTGCGGCGAACGAGTGGGAAGGGATTGAAAGAATCGTCTGCGAGAGCAGAACGAGAGCAATGAAAAAGCGACTGAGATGTTGGTTCATATTCAAAAGGCGACTCGACTACTTCCTTTCCGCCTCCGCTTCTTCGAGAAAGTTTGAATCGAAGGGACGAGGCAGGAGGTCGCGCATCTGCAAGGTCTCGGTGTCGCCGCGCGTGTTGGCGAGGATGACGGGGATGTCGCCGCAGAACTCCCAAATGACCTGACGGCACGCGCCGCAGGGCGGCGTCAGGCGCTCGGTGTCAACGACGACGGCGAGGCGAGAGAACTTGCGCTCGCCTTCGGAGAGAGCCTTCCAGATGGCGACGCGCTCGGCGCAGATCGTCTGTTCGTAGGCCGCGCTCTCGACGTTGCAGCCCGTGTAGAGTTCGCCGCCCTCGGCTTCGAGCGCCGCGCCGACGCAAAAGTTCGAGTAGCGCGCCAGCGCGCAGTTGCGCGCGTCCGCCGCCCTGTCGATAAGCTTCTGAAGATTATCCTTGCTCAACTCACCCTCCCTGCTCGACACCTAAATTCACGCTCACGGCCTCGGCCTTCTTGCGGCGCGCGGATTCGAGCCGTTCGCGTATGCGGCCTGAGATAAGGCCGATGCTCACGAGGTTGTGGCCGCCTTCGGGGATTATAACGTCGGCGCAGCGCTTCGACGGCTCGACGAACTGCATGTGCATGGGGCGGACGGTCGCGACGTACTGCTCGATGACCGACTCGACCGTGCGCCCGCGCTCGGCGATGTCGCGCCGGAGTCTCCTGATAAACCTGATGTCGTCGGGCGTGTCAACGTAAACCTTGATGTCCATCTCGTCGAGCAGACGCTTCTCTGCGAAGATGAGTATGCCTTCGATGATGATTATGGGTCGAGGCTCCATGTGGAGCCTCTCGTCGCGGCGCGTGTGCGTCCTGAAGTCGTAGAGCGGGAGTTCGACCGCCTCGCCCTTTTTTAGCGCGCGGAGATGCTCGACGAGCAGGTCGTTGTCAATCGCGTCCGGGTGGTCAAAGTTTCTCTGCTTGCGATAGTCGAGCGGCATCTCGTCGAGGTTGCGGTAGTACGAGTCCTGCTGCAAGAAAATAACCTCGTCCTTGCTCACCGATTCGAGTATCCGGTTCGCGACCGTTGTTTTTCCTGAGCCTGTGCCGCCGCAGATTCCGATTATCATTCGTCGCGTCGCTCCGAAGTGATAAGTGATGAGTGATGAGTGATAAGAAAAGGCTATCCACCCTTCGTTTCTTATCACTCATCACTGCAATTTAGGGATGACTCTTCGCAAAAGCTCTGCGAACGTCTCGCGGACGCGAGCGCCGGTTTCGATCACGTCCTCGTGGTTGATCGGCTTGTCGAGGACGCCCGCGGCCATGTTCGTGATACAGGAGAAGCCGAGCACGCGCAATCCCATCTGGCGCGCAACGATTGCTTCCGGCACCGTGCTCATGCCGACGGCGTCCGCGCCGAGAAGCCTGAGCATACGAATCTCGGCGGGCGTTTCGTAAGAAGGCCCGGAAAGCGCGGCGTAGATGCCGCGCCGAAGCTCCATCCCCATCTCGTGCGCTTCGCAGACGGCGATCTCTTGATACTCGTGGTCGTACACGGTGGTCATGTCCGGGAAGCGCGGGCCGAATCGCGTGTCGTTCTTGCCGAGCAGCGGGTTCGTGCCCATCAGGTTCAGGTGGTCGCTTATGACGATGAGCGAGCCTTCCGTGAACGAGTTGTTCAGCCCGCCCGCCGCGTTCGTCAGCACAAGGCTCTTGACGCCCAGAAGACCCAGCACGCGGACGGGGAACGTAACCTCTTCGAGCGTGTAGCCTTCGTAGAAGTGGAAGCGCCCCTGCATGGCCGCGACCTGCATTCCCTCGACTCGTCCGACGACCATGCGGCCCGCGTGGCCTTCGACGGTCGGGCGCGCGAAGCCGGGAATCTCCGTGTATTCGAGCGGCTGCGCTTCTTCGAGCGAGTCGGCGAATGCGCCGAGGCCGCTGCCCAGAACAACTGCGACGCGAACGTCCTCGTCGATTCGCGAGCGTATGAATCGCGCGGCGTGTTCGGCGCGTTCGTAGAGCGTGTCCGGTTGTGAAGTTTCGACGGGTCGCATCACTTTGATTCTCCGCGTCTTCTTTGCCGCGAGTCCGGGTCTAATCCGAAGACTCGCCCTTATCCTTATCGTCAACGAACAGTATGTTGAAAACTAGCACGAGCGCGCCGACCGCCGCCAGCAGGAAGAAGACGATGGCGAGAGCCGGGTAGCCCAAAATTTTGTAGGGAGTCTCGACCTTCATCATCAGAGCCGCGCCGACGATGAGCGCCGCGAGCAGGAGTCCGAGCGTGATGCGGTTCGCGATCTTATGTAGGCTCGCCAGAAGGCTTCGCTCGTCAATCGCGTCAACCTCGATCTTGATGCCGCGATTCGAGAGCGTGTCCATCAGTTGATTGACGCGCGCAGGAAGTTTTTCGGCGAAGCCTTTCAGTTCGAGCGCCGTCCCGTAGAAGCTCGCCGCGGAGAAACTCTTTTCGAGCCTCCGCTGCATGATCGTGTTCGCCCAGTTGCGTATAGCAAAGTTCGGATCGAACTTCGGGTCGAGCGTGTGAACGACCTGATCGAGATTCAGAAGCGTCTTCGCGATCATCGTGAATTCGGGCGGCAGGCGGAAGTTGCAGTCGCCCGCGATCTGAGTGATGCGAAGCACCACGCGGCCCGCGTCCAGATTCTCAAGCTGAGCGTTGTAGTTTTCCAGCACGAGGTCTGCGACCGAGCGGCGGAAACCCTGCTCGTCGAACTTCGGCTTCGGCTCGCCCATCTTGATCGTGACCTCGCCCGCCTCGTCGCCATGTCCCTCGCTGATTGCGAGCAGAAGTTGAATGAGATTTTCCTGAAAGCGCGGGCCGATGCGCGAAACCATGCCGAGGTCGATGAGCGCGATCCTACCGTCGTCTGTGAGAAAGACGTTGCCGGGATGCGGGTCGGCGTGGAAAAAACCGTCGATCAAAATCTGCTGCATGTACGCCTGAAAAAGATGTTCGGCGAGCAGGTAGCCGTCGAGTTCGAGCTTCGCGAGCGGCGAGAGCGCGGTGACTTTTTTGCCGCTGATGTAATCCATCGTCAGCACGCGCGAGGTCGTGAAGTCCTCTACGGGGCTAGGGACGACGATGCGGTCGAACTCGCGCAGGTTGTCGTTGAAGGCGACGAGGTTGCGCGCTTCGAGCCTGTAGTCGAGTTCGTGCAGGAGGCTCTTGCGGAACTCTTCGAGGAACGAAGAGAACTCGAACTTGCGTCCGGCCTCGGTGTGCGAGTCGAGGAAGTCCGCGATATCGGTGAGCACGTCCAAGTCCTTCGACATCTCTTCGCGTATGCCGGGGCGCTGAACTTTGACGACGACCTCGCGCCCGTCGCGCAGCGCCGCGCGGTGAACCTGTCCGAGCGAGGCCGCGGCGACCGGACGCGAGTCGAAGCGCGAAAACGCCTTCGAGATTCGCACGCCGAGTTCGCTGCTGACGATCTGCTCGACCTCCGTGAACGGGAACGGCCCGACGTTGTCCTGAAGCCGCGTCAGCGCGTCAATGTAGGGCTGCGGCAGGAGGTCTGCGCGGGTGGAGAGCAGTTGCGCGAGTTTGATGAAGGTGGGCCCAAGCTTCTCTACGTCGGAGGCCAACTCCTCCATCTTCGCGGGCGAAACCTGAACGTCCTGCATCCCCTCGATGCTCGCGTCGAGGCCGGCGCTTTTGACGAGGTCTGCGCGCCCGTACTTCATCAGAAGAACGGCGATGTCTTTGTAACGCTTCAGGTGTTCGGGCTTGAGCGATATCGCCATCCGGCAGCTCCGGTCTGTTTTCTGTTGCGACTGACTGTGCGCGCGACGCCTGTAAATAATAGACTGAAACGGCTGCTGCGGCTATTCGCTGTCGGACGACGACTGGAAGGTGAACGTCAGAACGCGCCTGTGCCCGTTGCCGTCGCTGCCCTCGACGACGAAGCGTTCGGGCAGGTGCTCGTCCGTGAGCGTCAGGCAGAGGTCGAACAACTCGTCGAGGCCAGACACTTCGAGGCCCGTCTCGGTCACGCCCTTGCCCTCTTTCATCTGACACACGACGAGCGTGCAACTCTCTATTTTGGATTTCATGATGGATGCGTCCGCCGAAAATTTATTAAAAGAAGCCTTGGCCGTCGAGTCGCCCGTCCCCGCACTCATCTCTCTTTCTGGTACGGGATGCCGAGCGCACGCGGCGCGCGCGACTGTCCGATGAAGCCCGCGAGCACGACTATCGTCAGCACGTAGGGGATGATCTGTATGAACTGGTTCGGAATCTCCTCGCCGCCGAAGCGCACGCCCTGAAGCTGAATCGCAATCGCCTCCGTGAAGCCGAACAGGAGGCAGGCAAGCATCGTCTGGAAGGGCCGCCACTTGCCGAAGATGAGAGCCGCCAGCGCTATGAAGCCTCTACCGGAAGTCATGTTGCGCGTGAAGAGCGACGATTGCCCGATTGAAAGATACGCGCCGCCTATCCCTGCCAACGCGCCCGACAGAAGCACAGCCGTGTAGCGCATTCGCGTAACGCTCACGCCCGCCGCATCCGCAGCCTCCGGGTTCTCGCCAACCGCGCGCAGACGCAGCCCGAACGGCGTCCGGTTGAGCACGTACCACGTCAGAGGCACGAGAGCGAACGCGATCACAATCGGCGTGTAAGGAATCAGATTCTCTTTCGGAATCTGCGGCGTCGAACCCGAAGACAGGAAGAACGCTCCGCTCAGAAGCGCCGGGACGCCTGTGAGAAGGATGTTTATCGCCGTGCCGGAAACGACCTGATCGGCTTTGAACTTGATGCAGGCGACCGCGTGGAGCATTGCTATCAAAGCGCCCGCGAGTATCGCCGCGATCAGTCCGACCCACGGGCTGCCCGCGTAGAAAGTAATCGAGGCCGCGGTGAACGCGCCCGCGAGCATCAACCCTTCGAGCGCGATGTTGATGACGCCCGAACGCTCCGAGAACATCCCGCCGAGCGCTGCCAGAATCAGCGGCGTCGCGAGCCTGATCGCCGAGAAGAGAAGATTGAGATTGAGTATCTCATTCATGGTTTTTAGTCGGCAGCAACCGGCAGCCAGCTTTCAGCCATTCCTTCGATAAGCAACATACTTCTTTTATTCCCGGTTTCCGAAAACCAAAGTGAAGGCTGCGTGCTGACCGATGAATGCTCTTAAATCTTCGACCGCTTCAACAATCCGAACCTGCCGAACGCGCCGCGGAAGAGCGCCTCGGAAGCAACGAAGAGGATGACTATGCCTTGGAGGACTTGCACGAGGTCTTTCGAGACGTGCTCGCTGAACGCGTCAACGGGTATGCCTCCGCGCTGGAGCATCGCGAACAACAGCGCCGCGAAGAAGACTCCTACCGGATGGTTGCGGCCAAGAAGCGCGACCGCGATTCCGGCGAAGCCGTAGTTGTCCGAGAAGCTGTCGTAGTACCTGTGATGATAGCCGAGCACCTCGTTGACGCCGACCATCCCTGCGAGTCCGCCTGAGACGGCCATCGCCAGAACGATCTGCTTACGAACCGAAATGCCGCCGTACTCGGCTGCGGAAGGATTCGCGCCCGTCGCTCGAATCTCGTAGCCCCACTTCGTCCGCCACAAAAAAACATAGACGAGCGCGCACGCGACGATTGCGAGAAGGAACGCGACGTTTACCGGCAGACGTTCGGGAAGCCCCGGAATGAAGCTGCCGAGTCGAGGGATGTAAGCCGACCGGCTGATCTGCGCGCTCTCCATGATTGGATCGCCCTGCGTGCGATAGTGATACTGCGTCAGGTAGCTGACGATTCCGATGGCGATGAAGTTCATCATGATCGTCGTGATGACTTCGTGCGCGCCGAAACGCGCCTTGAGCCATCCCGGCAGGGCGGCCCAAGCCGCGCCGACGAGTATCGCCGCCGCGACCGCGAGCGGCACGAGCACGACGCCCGGAAGGTTCGCCCAAGGCTGGACGGGCACGCCCGACATTCCCGTGACGACCACGCCGCCAAGCTTTATCGAAACCCAAGCGGTCGCGAACGCGGCGGCGTAGAGTTGGCCTTCGGCCCCTATGTTCAACAGACCACAGCGGAACGCGACGGCGACGGCAAGACCCGTGAAAATTATCGGCGTCGCGTAGAAGAGCGTGTACCCGATGCCGTCCGGCCACGTCAACGCGCTCCCAAGCATCAGCCCGTAAACCTGAAACGGATTGTCGCCGACCAGCAACACGATTATTCCGCCGACGACGAAAGCCGCGACGACCGCGACGACGGGGAACATTAGCTCACGGAGAAGTTTCATTGAGTGATGAGTGATGAGTGATGAGCAATGAGTGATGAGTTAAAAGCAAAGCGCCTTTGACTCATCACTCATCGCTCATCACCCATCACTTCCTTTCTTGCCTCCGGTCATCATCAGGCCGATCTCTTCGTGCGTTGTCTGCTTCGGGTCAACCTCGCCGACGATTCTGCCGTGGTAGATGACGAGCAGGCGGTCGGAGAGCGACGTGACCTCTTCGAGTTCGGCGGAGACGAGAAGAATCGCGCAGCCCTCGTCTCGCAGTGCGACGAGTTTGCGGTGTATGAACTCTATCGCGCCGATGTCAACGCCGCGCGTCGGCTGCGAGACGAGCATGAGTTTAGGGCGAAGCTCGAACTCGCGACCGATGATTAGCTTCTGCTGGTTGCCGCCCGAAAGCGCGCGCGCCGGAAGGTCTGGGTTCGCCGGGCGCACGTCGAAGTCGCGTATGATTTCGAGCGCGCGAGCGCGTATGCCCGCCAGGTCGAGCAGAGGGCCGATAGAGACGGCGGGCTTTCGGTAATGCAGACCGAGTATAGAATTTTCCGCGAGGTCGAAGTCGAGCAGGAGGCCGCGCCTGTGCCGGTCTTCGGGCACGTGCGCGATGCCGAGTTCGTAACGCTCGCGTGCGCTCGCGCGTGTGATGTCGCGCCCGTCGAACGTGACCGCGCCGCTCAACTGCGACGGCGGGACGAGTCCGGCCAGAGCTTCGATCAACTCGGTCTGGCCGTTGCCTTCGACGCCCGCGATGCCTACGATCTCGCCCGCGCGCACGTCGAACGAAACGCCGCGCACGCCGCGCTCGCCGCCGCTCACCGTCACCGAAAGGCTCTTCACTGCCAGAACCGCGACGCCCGGCTTCGCGTCCGGCTTCTCGACCCGCAACAGAACGTCGCGCCCGACCATCATTCGCGCGAGTTCCGCCGCGCTCGTATCCTTCGTCTTCACGCGACCGACGACGCGCCCGTCGCGCATCACCGTCACGTCGTCCGAGATGGCGAGGACTTCGGATAGTTTGTGCGTGATGATGATGACGGTCTTGCCCTGTTCGCGCATGCGGCGGAGTATCGCGAAGAACTCTTCGACCTCCTGCGGCGTGAGCACGGCGGTCGGCTCGTCGAGTATGAGCAGGCGCGCACGTCGGTACAGAGCCTTCAACAACTCGACGCGCTGCTGCTGGCCGACCGAGAGGTCTTGCACGAGCGCGTTCGGGTCAACCGCGAGGCGGAACTCGTCGGAGAGTTTGCGAATCTCGGCGGCGGCCTTGCGTAAATCAATCGAGGCCGCCGTGCCCGGCTCCGCGCCGAGCACGATGTTCTCCACCACCGTCATCGTGTCAACTAACATGAAGTGCTGGTGAACCATGCCGATGCCGAGCCGTATCGCATCGTGCGGAGTATCGATCCGGCGCGGCTCGCCTTCGACGACTATCTCGCCCGAATCAGCCGTGTAGAAGCCGTAAGCGATTCGCATCGCCGTTGACTTCCCCGCACCGTTCTCGCCCACGATTGCGTGAATCGTCCCCGGCTCGACACGGATGTTGATGTGATCGTTGGCGAGCACGTCGCCGAAGCGTTTCGTGATTTCTCTTAGCTCAAGCATGATCAGTTTTCAGTTTTCAGTTTTCGGTTTTCGGTTTCAGTAACCAGCAGAAGCTGAAAACTGAAAACTGGAAACTGAAAACTATTTCGTCATCGCATCCGTGACTTTAATCTGGCCGCCGATGATTTTTTGCTTCGCTTCCTCGGCCTGCTGAATCACGTCGGGCGGGATGAGCGACTTGTTGTTGTCGTCCATCGCGTAGGCCACGCCGTCGGATTCGAGGCCGTAGACGTGGAAGCCGCCTTTGAATTGCTGATTCACAACGTCGGAGACGATTTGATAGACGGCGTTGTCAACGCGCTTGACCATGCTCGTCAGGACATAGCCGGGTTTGACGGCGTTCTGGTTCGAGTCAACGCCGATAACGAAATCTTTTGCGCGACCGCTTGCATCTTTGCCCTGCTGCTCGACGGCGTCGAACGCGCCGAGGCCGGAGTTGCCCGCGGCTGTGAAGATCACGTCCGCGCCCTTGCCCATCTGCGCGAGCGCGAGTTCCTTGCCTCTGCCGGGATTATTCCAAGCCGTGTCTGTGACGCCGACGTAGTTGACGATGACACGGATGTTCGGGTTCACAGACTTCGCGCCCTCTTCGTAGCCGACGGCGAAGCGATGTATGAGTCCGATGTCCATGCCGCCGATGAAGCCGAGCGTGCCCGTCCGCGACTCGCGCGCGGCGATCACGCCGACGAGGTAAGAGCCTTCGTGCTCCTTGAAGACGAGCGACGCGACGTTCGGCAAATCGCTCGCGCCGTCAACGATTGCGAAGTGCAGGTTCGGATAGTCCTTCGCAACCACGTCCATAATCGGAGCCTGCGCGAAGCCGACGCCGATGATGAGGTCGTAGCCGCGCTCCGCAAAAGCGCGCATCGCGGGTTCGATGGAGACGGGATTGCCCGGCTCAACGTCGCGCAGGAAGATGCCGAGCGATGGCTTGTCGCAGGGCGTCCCGTCCGGGTGCTTTCCGGTCTCGGCGCACTTCACGCCGTTGAAGGCGGCGGCGTTGAACGAGCGGTCGTCCTTGCCGCCGATGTCATAGACGATGCCCACGCGAATCTTGCCGCGCTCGCCGGCGCTCGCCTCCTGATGGCAGGACGTTCCCGCGAACACGAGCGCGCAGACCAGAACCGAAATCAGAAGCAGTTTTAGTTTCATTGCGCGATTACTTCCCTGACGAGTGCGGAGACGTGCGTGGGCTGCCCGTCCTCAATCGTGTATGCGGCTCGGATGCGCGCCGCCGCCGTCGAGTCCGAGCCGCCGCGGCAGAACAGAATGCCGAGCGGCTCGCCCGCGCTCAACTCCTGCCCCGTCTTTACGTGCGCGAGGAAGCCGACCGCCGGGTCAATCTTGTCTTCGACTTTGATTCGTCCGCCACCGATTGAAGCGACGGCGCGACCGACCTCCGCCGCGTCAATCGCGACGACGAAACCGGCGCGCTCGGATTCTACCCTGACTTCCGTGAGCGTCAAGTCGGCGAGCCGCGCGGGGTCGTCGCAGACGCGCGCGTCTCCACCCTGCGCCTCGACGTTTCGGCGGAAGCGTTCGAGCGCTTCGCCGGAGTCGAGCGCGCTCACGACCTTCCGCCGCGCTTCTTCGAGCGATGAGGCTGTGCCGGAGAGCGCGACCATCCGCGCGGCGAGTTCGACCGAGAGATCTCGGACGGGCCGCGCCGCATCGTCCGCCTCGCCGCGCAGGATGTCCAGACATTCGCGCACTTCGACGGCGTTGCCGACGGCGAGTCCGAGCGGCTGGCTCATGTCCGTGAGAAGCGCCTCGGTCTTCACGCCGCAAGAGTTTCCGGTTCGGACCAAAGCGCGTGCGAGCGCGCGTGCGCGCCCTTCGTCGCGCATGAAAGCGCCGCTTCCGGTCTTCACGTCGAGCACGAGCGCGCCGAGACCCGCCGCGAGTTTCTTCGACATGATCGAGGCGACGATGAGCGGGATTGACTCGACCGTCTCGGTCGCGTCGCGCAGCGCGTAGAGTTTTTTGTCTGCGGGCGCGATCTCCGCAGTCTGCCCCATCATCGCGAAGCCGACGCGCCGCAGTACGTCTTCAAACTCTTGAAGCGAAAGATCGACGCGATAGCCGGGTATCGCTTCCAGCTTGTCGAGCGTGCCGCCCGTGTGCCCCAAGCCGCGCCCCGAAATCATCGGCACGCAGACTCCACACGCGGCTGCAAGCGGCGCGATGACGAGCGAGGTCTTGTCGCCGACGCCGCCCGTCGAATGCTTGTCGGCGATGGGCGCGCCGATGTGCGAGAGGTCGAGGACTTCGCCGGAGTGGAGCATCGCCTGCGTCAGCGCCTCCATCTCGGCGGTCGTCATGCCGTTCAGATAAACGGCCATCAGAAGCGTCGACGATTGATAGTCGGCCCAAGTGTCTTCGACCACGCCGCCGATGAACGACTCGATCTCCTCGCGCGAGAGTTCAACGCCGTCGCGCTTCTGTCGGATGATGTCCTGCGGTCTCATCTGCTGAAAAGAAAACTTTACTCGTGTTCGAGAAGCACTATCGCCTGCACCGTGACGGCGCGGCCTTCGCCCACAGCGTCGAGTCCTTCGCCCGTCTTGGCCTTGACGCTAACGCAGTCGATCCCTACGCCGAGGACTCCGGCGAGCCGCGCTCGCATCTCCTCGACGTAGGGGCGAAGGCGTGGTCGTTCGAGCGTGACGGTCGCGTCAACGTTGACGACCCGGTAGCCGCGCTCGCCCGCGAGCCACATCACACGACCGAGAAGTTGCAGGCTGTCGGCATCCTTCCAGCGCGGGTCGCGGTCGGGAAAGTGCACGCCGATGTCGCCCTCGCACATCGCGCCGAGCACCGCGTCTGTGACTGCGTGCGCGAGCGCATCGGCGTCCGAGTGGCCTTCCGCGCCGCGCTTCGACTCGACGCGAACGCCGCCGAGGACGAGCGGCCGCCCTTCCGCCAGACGGTGCGTGTCATGCCCGATGCCGATGCGATACATGGTTCAAAGTTCAAAGTTCAAAGTTCAAGGTTCGTGGTCAAGCGTTCAAGCTTTTGCTCATGTTCTTAGCGCGAAGACAACCTGAAGGTTGAACTCTGAGCTTTCAACTTTGAACCTTGAACTTTGAGCCTTGAACTATGACTTCAGCGAGCGCGAAGTCCTGCGGCGTCGTAATCTTGATGTTGTGCGCGCCGCCTTCGACTACGCGGACGGTCGCGCCCGTGCGTTCGACGAGCGCGCTGTCGTCTGTCGCGTCGAGGCCGTCGGCGGACGCGAGTTCGTATGCGCGGCGCAGCAGTTCGTACCGGAAGCACTGCGGCGTCTGCGCTCGCCACAGACGCGAACGCCGGAGCGTCCGGAGAATGCGACCGCCCTCGACCTCTTTGACCGTGTCGGTCGAAGGGACGGCGAGGATCGCCGCGCCGAAGGCTTCGGCTTCGCGCACCGTGCGGTCTATCTCGACGGGTTCGACGAAGGGGCGCACGCCGTCGTGAACCGCGACGATCTCGACTTCATCAGCCGCAAGCGACAGAAGGCCGCGACGGACGGACTCGGCGCGCGTCTCGCCGCCCGCGACGGCGCGCGACGGCTTGCCTATCCCGTGCCTTTCGGCGAGCGCGCGAAACTCTTCGCATTCGTCGCGCGGCAGTACGACGACCGAAGCGGCGACTGTCTCGCATTCGTCGAAGCGCCTGAGCGTGTGAATGATGATTGGGATGCCGGAGATTTCCCGGAACTGCTTGGCACGCCCGCCGCCCATCCTTCTCCCCGCGCCGGCGGCGACGATGATCGCGGTATTCATAGAAGCTCAAAGTTCACAGTTCAAGGTTCAAAGTCTAAAGTCGGAAACAAGCTCTTAACTTTGAACCTTGAACTGTGAACTTTGAACTAATCTGCCGTCCCTTGTTCCGCGCTGCGAACGGGCGCGTGCGCGCCTGTGGTCGAGCGCTGCTCGCGCTGGAAGGGTCGGCGCTGGCCGCCCGCGCCGGCCGCGCGCTGCTCGCCGTTCTCGGCCTCTTCCCAGAGCCGACCGAAGATCATCTTGCCCGCGGTCGTCTGCAAGACGCTCGTCACGGCGATGTCTGCGTTCTTGCCGATCATTCGGCGCGCGTTGTCAACGACGACCATCGTTCCGTCGTCGAGATACGCGACGCCCTGATTGTATTCCTTGCCCTCTTTCAGAATGAAGACGCGCATCGCCTCGCCCGGAAGCACGACGGGCTTCAGCGAGTTTGCCAGTTCGTTGATGTTCAGCACTTGAATGCCGTGTAGCTGCGCGACCTTATTTAAGTTGAAGTCGTTTGTGACGACGACGCCGTCGAGCGACTTCGAGAGTTCGAGGAGTTTTAAGTCAACCTCCTTGACCGCCGGGAAGTCTGTGTCAACGACCTGTATGTCGAGCGTCGGGTTGCCCTGCAAACGGTTGAGCATGTCGAGGCCGCGGCGACCGCGCTGGCGCTTCGAGGAGTCGGGCGAGTCCGCGACCTGCTGAAGCTCGCGCAGAATGAACTGCGGGATGACGATTGTGCCGGAGAGGAAGCCCGTCTCCGCAACGTCGGCGATGCGACCGTCAATGATGACGGAGGTGTCGAGAATCTTTACGTCGCGCCGCGTCGCCTTGTCGCTGAAGATGCCGCCGAGGGCGGAGAGTTCGAGGTAGTCGCCCTTCGCCGCGCCGACCATAAGCCCGACGTAGGCCATGATGAATGCGAGCGCGAGCGTCATGAACGCCTTGGCGTCGGCGGGGCCGGTCTCCTGATAGGAGATGAGGAAGCCGATGAGGACGCCTCCGACGATCCCCGTTATCGAGCCGACAGCCGCGCCGATCAGCGTCTTGAGCGAAGCCCGCTGGATACGTATCTCGAAGAGGATGATTGCGACGGCGATGACGAGGGCGAGAAGCGTCGAGAGTACGTGCGTCGGCAGGCCGAAGGGCACGTCCGCCGGATGCGACGCGTACTTAGCGCCGATTGGATCGAGCACGAACCCCGCGCCGATCAGGATTCCTATGAAGACAATCCGTATGAGAACCGTGTTCGTCCGCATGACCGAGGGATATTAACATTTTATTCAAGCGGTTGTGAATAAATCCGCGCGGGCCGCGTCGGAAGCCGTCTCGCCCCCGCCGCTGGCGGCTGCAAAGCCTTCGCTATCAGCAAAGCCCTCTGTATTTTCGTCGAGACTGCCGTGTCGTCAACTGAGCGCGGCTGCGTTCATCTCTTTGGCTTCCGCCGCGCTCATCTCGACGGCGCAGCGGAAGCTTTTGTACCTGTTCCGTCTCGACCACGAGAGACAGTCGGCGCAAATCTCGGAGTCGGCGTCGGGCCTGACGACTTCGTGCGCTTCCTTTAGCTCAATCCCACAGACGGCGGCAGCAGAGTCGAAAGGAATTATCAACTGCTCCTGATTCAAATCGTGAATTAAGTGAACCGGCATGAATACCCCTTTGACTCCGGCTAAAACAGTTCGTCCAACGCTTCCTCTACAGAGCGGACGCCGACGGCACGGAGTCCGATCAGGCGTTCGAGTCCGGCGGTGTTCGACGCGGGCATGATGATTTTTTTGAAGCCGAGCGCCTGAGCCTCGCGCGCGCGCGCCTGTGCCTGCATCGCGCCGCGCACCTCGCCCGTAAGCCCGACCTCGCCGAAGACCGCCGTTTGCGCGTCAACCGGCTGATTCCTGAAGCTCGAAGCTATGGCCGCGATGACGCCGAGGTCTGCCGCGGGTTCGTCAATCTCAAGCCCGCCCGCGACGTTGACGAACACGTCGTCGCCGATGAGTTGGAAACCGACGCGCTTCTCAAGCATCGCAATCAAGAGCGCGATGCGGTTCGCGTCGAACCCTTGAGCCATGCGGCGGCCCGTGCCGTACTTCGACCCGCCGACGAGCGCCTGAACTTCGACGAGCACGGGGCGCGTGCCCTCCATGCAGGCCGCGACGACCGAGCCGGCGACACCCTGTGGTCGCTCCTGCAAAAACATCTCCGAAGGATTGGCAACGGGCACAAGTCCCGCGCCCGTCATCTCGAAGACGCCGAGTTCGTTCGCCGCGCCGAAGCGATTTTTTGTCGCGCGCACGATGCGATGATTGTGATGCCGCTCGCCCTCGAAATAGAGAACCGTATCGACGATGTGTTCGAGCGCCTTCGGCCCCGCAATTGAGCCTTCCTTCGTGACGTGGCCGATGAGGAAGACAGGAATCGTCCGGTTCTTCGCGAGCATCAGGAACTGTCCCGCGACCTCGCGCACCTGCGAGACAGAGCCGGGCGCGCTCTCGATCTTTGAAGAGAAGACGGTCTGAATCGAATCGACGATTATCGCGCCCGGCTCGGAACGCTCCATCTCGTCGAAGATGTTTTCGAGGTTCGTCTCCGGCAGAAGGTATAGATTCTCGGCCTTAATTCCCAAACGCTCGCCGCGCATCTTTATCTGTCGCTCCGACTCTTCGCCCGAAACGTAGAGCACGCGCTCGTTCTGTTCGCTCAACTTGTCTGCGACCTGAAGCAGAAGCGTTGACTTGCCGATGCCGGGATCGCCGCCGATGAGAATCAGGCTGCCGGGCACGATGCCTCCGCCGAGCACACGGTCGAACTCGCCTATGCCCGAAGAGACTCGCGCGTCGTCCTGCGACTCGATCTCGTCGAACTTAACCGGCTTCACTTCGCGCAGGCGGAATCCTCCGCGCGCGGCCATGCCCTTCGTCGCGGTCGTCACACGCGCGCGCTCTTCGACGAACGAACTCCATTCGCCGCAGTCGGGACATTTCCCCAACCACTTACGTTCCTGATGCCCACACTTCTGACAGACGTAAACCGTCCCCGCCGCTTTCGCCACTTACCTCACCCGGCGCGCGCGAGTGCGCTTTGACGCTTCAGACGTTCAAAGCCGCGCGCTTCAAGTCAAATTTCAGCGGCTACATTTTACCTCAAAACGGAACTCGTTTGTCGCCGCACTAAGCGCGCGCGTGCGGCGACTTCGCTTGACATCTAATCCGATCACATGCGGCGACGGCTCCCCGACGCGCTGCTTGTGCCTCCGTTGTGATAGTTCGGATAAGCCGGCTTCTTGAACTGCTGCGGCGGACTCTTGGCGAGCAAGTCCAACGCGACCTCGACGGCCTTCTCAAGCTGCGGGTCGTGCCCCTGCCGGACGAGTCGCGGGTCGTATTCAACGTCAACGTCGGGCGCGATACCGTGATTCTCGACCTCCCACTCGCCTCGAAGGCCGTAGATTGCGATGCGCGGCGCGGTGATCGAACCGCCGTCCATGAGTTCCGGGTAGTCGTAGATGCCGACAAGCCCGCCCCAAGTCTTCTTGCCGACGAGCGGGCCGAGGCCCGCCTTTCGAAAGTACCATGGAAGCGCGTCGCCGCCGGAGCCTGCCATCTCGTTAATGAGCATGACCTTCGGCCCGTAGATCGAGCCGACCGGGTAAGAATAATCTTCGCCCTCGCGAGTGGTCACGCGGCTCATCGGCGGACGGCGCAGGGCGTCTATGATGTAGTCGGCGATGTCGCCGCCGCTGTTGAATCGCTCGTCAATGACGACCGCCTGCTTGTCGGTCTGCGAGAAGAAGTAGCGGTTGAAATTCGTGAAGCCCGCGCCCGCAGTGTTCGGCAGATAGACGTAAGCGACGCGCCCGCCGCTCAGCTTATCCACCTTGCGCCTGTTGTCTTCGATCCACGCGAGTTGACGAAGCCCGCGCTCCGACGCGACGGGCACGACCGTCACCTCGCGCGAGCCGATTCCGTCCGGGTTCGGCCCGACGCGCAGCGCGACCGACTTGCCCGCCGTGCCCTCGAAGACCTGATAGATGTTGTCCGTCGCGTGCAACTCGCGCCCGCGCACGGCCAAGAGATACTCGCCCGCGCGGACGCCCACGCCGGGCTGCGTGAGCGGCGCGCGAAGCTGCGGGTTCCAGTTCTCGCCGTCATAGACGCGCGCGAAGCGATAGCGCCCGCGATCAACGTCGTAGTCAGCGCCGAGCAGTCCGCCGCCGACGCGTCTCACGTCCGGACGCTCGCCGCCGTTGACGAAGACGTGCCCCGTCGTCAACTCGCCGAGCATCTCCTCGAAGAGATAGTTGAGGTCGTCGCGGCTCGCGAGACGGTCGAGGTAAGGCTCGTACTTCGCCTCGGCGGCTTTGATGTCGAGGCCGTGGTGGTTCGGGTCGTAGAAGAAGTCGCGCTCGATGCGCCAGACCTCTCGATACATCTGCCGCCACTCGGCGCGCGGGTCAACCTGCACGGTCAGGTCGTCGAGTTTGAGCGCGCCCTCGCCCGGCTTCGGCGCTTGCGCCGTCCCCGCGATGAACCACTGCGGGCCGCGCTGGAACAGAATCTTCTCGCCGTTGAATGACACGTCGAGCGACGTGACGCCTTCGAGGAAGCGTTCGGCCTTGCGCGTCGAGAGGTCGAATTTCTGCACGGTGACGGGCACGCTGTTCTCTTCGCCGACGACGGGCGGCGCTTCGGAGAGGAAGAGTACGCCGTCCTTGCCGGTCGAAAGCCCTGCGTAGTTGCGCGCGGGCACGGGCAAGGCGAGCACGCGCTGGCCCATGCCGTCGAGGTCAACGCGAACGACCGGAAGCTTCTTCGTCGCGGGCTTGGCAGCGCCCTGAGCTTTGGCGTCCGGTGACTGTTGCGAGGCGTCGGGCGTCGGCTGTTGTGAGGCGTCGGGCGAAGTGCCGGGAGTCGGCGTCGCTTCAGCCGCGACCTTCTCGTCGTCGCTTTCGGGCGCGAGCGGCGAGGGCTGCGACTTGTCGAGCACGATCATGTAGATGCTGCGCGTGAAGGGGCGATTGATGCTCGACATCTCAAGCCAACTGTTCGCCTGCCCCAGATCGGTGCTCGCAGCGAAGTATAGATACTTGCCGCCGCGGTCGAAGACGGGATAACGCGCGTCGCTCATCCCGTCCGTCGCCTGAAACGACTTCTTCTGATCGAGCGAGTAGAGAAAGACCGCGTGCAGATGATTCGGGAGTTGTTTGGTGTATGCGAGCCACTTGCCGTCGGGCGACCAAGCGGGGTCAAGCGCGTGGAACGGAAGCTCGTAGATGTCTGAGTCAACGCGCACGGGGCCGGGGTGTTCGATGCCAACGTACCAGACGTTCATGCGCTTGTCCGTGTACGCGATCCTCTTCGAGTCGGGCGACCAGCGCGGCGAGTAGAAGAACGAAGGCGGCTGGCCCAAGTCAATCCTGCGCGCGTCGCCCATGCCGCTCTGGTCTCTCAGGTGCAAGGCGTATTCGCCCGACTCGTCTGAGAAGTATGCGACCCAACGTCCGTCCGGCGACCATGCCGGATCGCGCTCGACCGCGCCGACGGTGTTCGTCAAATCGCGCACATCGCCCTTCTCGGCGGGCACGGTCAGAATCTCGCCGCGCGCCTCGAAGACCGCGCGCGCGCCCGAAGGCGAGATTGCGGCATTGTTTATGCGGCGCGGATCGATCTTCTCGAAGTGAGGGCGCACTTCGGGCAGGTCGCCCGCGACCGAGATGTCCAAGCGCTTCGACGCGCGCGAGTCGAGGTCATAGAGGTAAATGGTTCCGAACTGTTCGTATGCGATTGCGCCGGGGCCCGCCGATGCCGACTTGATGTCGAGGCCGTTGTTCTCGACAACCTGTTTGACTGCCTTCGAGGCCGTGTCATAACTGAAGAGCGTGACGGCGCCGTTGCGGTCGGAGAGGAAGTAGATCGTCTGTCCGACCCACATCGGATCGAAGTCGTTTGAATTTTCGCGCGGCAACTTCTCGACGCTTGAGTCCGAGAGGTCTGCGATCCAGATCGGCTTCGTCTGCCCGCCACGATAGCGCTTCCATGC
Organism: Pyrinomonadaceae bacterium; assembly: GCA_035474235.1. Lineage (GTDB taxonomy): Bacteria > Acidobacteriota > Blastocatellia > Pyrinomonadales > Pyrinomonadaceae > QHXN01. The sequence continues at coordinate 29,362 of DATINM010000049.1, read as the reverse complement.
AGCCTGCCACTGCGCGTGCGGGACGTAGGCGACGTGCGTGCCGTCGGGCGAGTACGAAGCCTCCTCAGCCGTCGGCAGCGGAAGCTCGGTCATCACCTCCGCGCCGCCGCTCGCGGGAATCGTGTAGAGCCGGTCGAAGAGTGTGTAGCTCTCGCGCGACGAGCGGAAGAGGACGCGCGTGCCGTCGGGCGTCCATCCGATTACCTGATCCAATGCCGGGTGGTAAGTGAGACGCCGCGGGACGCCGCCCTCGGCGGGCACGACGTAAACGTCAACGTTGCCGTCGTACTCGCCAGTGAATGCGATCTGAGTGCCGTCGGGCGAGAAGCAAGGGTCTGTCTCCATCCCTGCGCCCGCGGTCAGGCGTCTCGCCTCGCCCCCGTCGCGCGAGACGACCCAGATGTCGCCGCCGTAGACGAAAGCGACCTGCGTGCGGCTCAGCGTCGGATGGCGAAGAAGCAAAGGCTTCGGGCCTTGCGCGGCGGACGTGACGGCGGCGCAGAGCAAGAGCAGAAGACACATGAGTGTTCGCGGCATCGGGTATTTTTCCTTTCGGGAAACTACAAAGGTTCTTTGATTATTTTCGTGAAGCTACAAAAGCTCTTTGATCTTTTCGGTCGGCCTGCCGAGAACGGCGCGCTCGCCGCGCTCGACTATCGGGCGCTGGATGAGGTCGGGGTGCTCGGCCATCAGCTTGATTAACTCTTCGTCGGAGAGTTCGCGCTTGCCAAGTTGCAGGTCTTTGTAAATCCGTTCGCCCGTCCGCAGAAGCCCGCGCGGGCTGATGCTCATCTTCGCTATCAACTCGCGCAGCTTCGCCTCGCCGATAGGCTCGATGTAGTAGTTGACCTTCGTGAAATCAACGCCGCTCTCGCGCAAGAGCCGGTCGGCCTCGCGGCACTTCGAGCAGGTCGGCTTTTCGTAAACGGTGATTGGTTCGTCCATGTCTTCCTTAAGCTGAAGCGGTTTTGTTGTCAGAGATTGACTTTCACATGGATGGACAGGATATACAGGACTGAGGTTTCAAATTCTCAAAATCTGTCTTTCTGTCTTTATCCTGCCCATCGTGTCCATCTATGTTAATCCTTCTTACGGGAAAATTCCGCGCACGCGAGTCGCCTCGGCCACGCGACCGATGGCGAGGATGTACGCGCCGGTTCTCATGTCGATTCTGTAACGCTCGGCCGTCGCATAGACTCCGGCGAAGGCAGTCTTCATCGTCTGCTCCAAAGTGTCGCGCACGCGGTCTTCAGTCCAGAAGTAGCTGTACATGTCCTGCACCCACTCGTAATAACTGACGGTGACGCCGCCCGCGTTGGCGAGGATGTCGGGAATCAGAAAGACGCCGCGGTCGAAGAGAATGCGGTCAGAGTCGGGCGTGACGGGGCCGTTAGCGAGTTCGGCGATGATCGAGGCTCGAACGCGCTCGACGTTCGCGAGCGTGATGCTGTTCTCAAGCGCGGCGGGCAGGAGGATGTCGCAGTCAACCTCAAGAACCTCGTCGCGCGCGATTGGTGTCGTGTTCGCCAGACCTTCGACCGTGCCCGTCTCGGCCTTGTGGCGGAGAGCGGCTTGAACGCCGATGCCGCTTTCGTTCACGACGCCCGCGCGCGAGTCGGCGATTGCGACGACGCGAGCGCCGTCCTCAGCCGAGACGATCCGTGCGAAGTTCGCTCCCGCGTTGCCGAAGCCGTGAATGGCGACGCGCGCGTCCCTCAAGCTCAGGCCGCGCACCTTGCAAGCCTCGCGCACCGTGTAGAGGCAGCCGCGCGCAGTCGCCTCGCCGCGCCCCTGCGAGCCGCCGAGGGCCACAGGCTTTCCCGTCACGACGCCCAGTTCCGTGTGGCCGCGAACCATCGAGATCGTGTCCATGATCCAGGCCATCGTCTGCTCGTCGGTGTAAACGTCCGGCGCGGGGATGTCGCGGTCGGGGCCGATGATCGGCGCGATCTCGAAAGCGTAGCGGCGCGTGAGTCTTTCGAGTTCGCTCTTTGACATTGACTTCGGGTCGCACACGACGCCGCCCTTGCCGCCGCCGTAAGGAATCCCGACGGTCGCGCACTTCCAAGTCATCCACGAAGCCAGAGCTTTAACCTCGTCGAGCGAGACGTTCGGGTGGAAGCGTATGCCGCCCTTTGCGGGGCCGCGCGCGATGTTGTGCTGGACGCGATAGCCCTCGAAGACGCGCGTCTCGCCGCCGTCCATCTTGACGGGGATGCTGACGATGAGTTGTCGCTTTGTGTTCTTCAGAACCTGACGCATGGACTCGTCAAGGTTCAGGTAGTCGGCCGCCGCGTCGAACTGCCTTTGCGCGATCTTGAAGGGGTTGAGTTCTTCCCGAGTCGCACTCGTCGCCGTTGTCTGAACCATTTGACGGATTCCTTTCGTTAAGGGCAGGTGAAAGAACGGGAATCGCCCCGGCTCGCTTGCGACATCGTAGAAGCAAGAAGTTCAAAGTTCAAGGCTCAAGGTTCAAAGTCAGGCTCAAAGTCTAACCTTCAGATTGTCAAAGTCTAAAACAAGCTAAAGCTTGGACTCTGAACTCGAACTTTGAACCTTGAACCTTGAACTTTTAGTCTTCGGCCTTCTCTTCGATTTCGAGTATGTCGCCTTTGGTGAAGAGGTAGGTCTTCATGTGCTTATCGAAGATGGGGTTGATGCGACGCAGGTATTCGAGCGCCATCATGGCGTGCTCGATCTCCTCGTCGCGGTTGTGCGCGAGTATGCGCTTCAACTGATCGTCCTTCGTCACCTCGACGCGCTGGTTGTACCAGTCAACGGCCTCCAATTCTTCCTGCAAAGACTTCAACGCACGCGAAAAGTTCAGGGTCTCTTCGCTCAGCTTGTCGTAACCCTCGTGCCACTCTGCGCTCGTTGCCACTTCAGTCCCTCCGCTGATCTTTCTTAAAGCACGCCAATCGTAAGAGTTCAAAGTTCAAAGTTCAAGGCTCAACGTCCGGCGCTGATTTTCTTAAATCGGGCCCCGAACTTTTCGGAACTGCCGCGACGCACGCGGGGTCTAATCATCCGCGTCTCCCGCTTTGGCCCGTTGGCACCGGCGCGAAGGAGGAAACTGAGATGTTCGGCAACCTTATCGAGTCGGGGTCGCACGCGGCTGACCTCAAACGCAAAGGGAGATTCTTTCTCGGCACAATCGCCTTCTACTGCCTGCTCGTCGTCGTGACGGGCGTCGGCAGCATCTACGCATACAACGCCAAACTCGACGACCCGACGAACGAGTTGGAAGTTACGTTGATGCGCTTTCCGCCTGTGGAGGCGCGCGCCGAGCCGGAACATCGACAGGCCACGAGGCCGGCGTCCGGCCAGTCTCGCGAGTTCCAGCCCGCGACGAGGACGACGATCTCGGTTATGAACCCCGGCCTCACTCAATTCGCCCCCGCGAACGCCAGAGACATTGATCCGCACACGCCCGTCGTTATCGGCGACTTCGACCGAGACCCTATCAACCTCGGCGGCCCGGTCGGCCCGGCAACTCCCGGCGGCCCCGGCAACGGCATCGACGAAGTCGGCCCGGCGGTGAGGGTGACGGAAACTCCTCCGCCGCCCCGCGCTGTCCCGACGCCCGCGCCGCAGAGACCGACCGGCCCCGTTCATCTTCCTTCGGAGATCATATCGAGCAAGACTCTGAGCAAGCCCGCGCCGCCCTACCCTCTGATCGCGAAGCAGACGCGCACGCAGGGAACAGTCGTCGTGCAGATAGTTATTGACGAGCAGGGGCACGTCATCTCCGCGAAGGCGTTGAGCGGCAACCCGCTGCTTCAGGCCGCGGCGGTGCAGGCCGCGAATCAGGCGCACTTCACGCCGACGTTCCTCGGCGGTCAGGCGGTGAAGGTCACGGGCAGCATCACGTACAACTTCGTTCTGAACTAAATTGAAAGATGAAAGGTCGAGGGCGGGCGGCTTATGCGACGGCTGAAAGATAACGCCGCGGCACGCGCGCGCTGACGCCGCACGTTATCTCGTAGGAGAGCGTGCCCGCGGTACGCGCCATGTCTTCGGCGGGGATGCTCAAGCGCCCGTCCTCGCCGAGCATTGTCACGCGGTCGCCCGTCTCAACGCCGGGAACGTCCGTCACGTCCAGAAGCGTCAAGTCCATCGAGACGCGACCGACGACGGGAACAAGGCGACCGCGCACGACGACGCGCCCGCGGTTCGACAGCGCGCGCACGTAGCCGTCCGCATAACCGACGGGCACTGTCGCGACCGTCATCTCGCGCGCGGCCTCGAACGTGCAGCCGTAACCTAGATTCTCGCCCGCGTGCACGCGCTTCAAAAGCGTCACGCGCGTTCGCACAGACATGACCGTGCGAAACTCCGGCGCGTCAGCGAGCGGCGGCAGAACGTCGCGCCAAAGCCCGTATAGAACTCCGCCCGGCCTGACCATGTTGCCGCGCGTCTCAGGATGCGCGAAGGTCGCCGCGGAGTTGGCCGCGTGCTCGTAAGTCGGGCGGTGCCCGCGCTCGCGGAAGGCTTCGACGGCCTCGCGAAAGTGTCTCAACTGCTCGTCGGTAAAGCAGTCGCGGCGCGGCTCGTCCGCCGCGGCGAAGTGAGTCATCAAACCGTCCACGCGCACGCCTGCGAACTCGCGCAGCTTCGACGCGAACTCCGCCGCCTCGTCGTATCGGACGCCGAGCCGGCCCATCCCCGTGTCAATCTTCACATGAACGTCGGCGACGACGCCCGCTTCGCGCGCAGCCGCGTCGAGCGCCTCCGCCATGTCGAGCCTGTAAACGACGGGCACAACATTTTGTCGAAGGCACTCGGCAGCCTGACCGTCCCAGAAGCCGCCGAAGCTGAGTATGTTTTGTGTGACGCCCGCGCGGCGAAGATCGGACGCCTCTTCCGGCGACGCGACGCCGAACCATTCCGCGCCCTCCGCGGCGAGCCTGTGCGCGCACTCGACGGCCCCGTGTCCGTATGCGTCGGCCTTCAAGACGCCCATAACCTTCACGCCCGCGCCCACGCGCTCGCGCACCGTTCGGTAGTTCGCCGCAAGCGCGTTCAGGTCAATCTCCGCCCACGTCGGGCGATGTCCCACAAACTCGACCTCGCTCATCGTCCGCCTCAACACCGAAGCAAGCAACTTGAAAAGCGTTTGCACGCAGTCTCGCATAAAACGAAGACCGCCGGAAAGCCCGGCGGCCATTCATCAAGACTTTGCTCTGAATTTTGAAGCGGGATGCGCGACTTGCGCCGGCGATTTTTCCGCAGTAACTCCAACCTTTACTCGCGCCACATGTTCTCGAAGCGCGTGAACTCTTTGAGGAACGCGAGCTTCACCGTGCCCGTCGGGCCGTTGCGCTGCTTCGCGATGATGAGTTCGGCGATGCCTGCGTTCTCCTCTGTGCGGGTGTACTGCTCTTCGCGGTAGATGAAGGCGACGAGGTCTGCGTCCTGCTCGATTGAGCCGCTCTCGCGGAGGTCGGAGAGTTGCGGGCGATGATCGCTTCGCGATTCGGGCGCGCGTGACAGTTGCGAGAGCGCGACGAGCGGGACGTTCAACTCCTTCGCGAGTCCCTTTAACTCGCGCGAGATTTGCGAAACCTCCTGCTGCCGCGACTCGACGCGGCGCGAAGAGCCAGACATCAGTTGCATGTAGTCAACGACTATGAGGTCGAGCCGCTTCTGCTCGGACGCAAGACGACGAGCCTTCGCCCTCATCTCAAGAACGGAGATGCCCGGCGTGTCGTCAATGAAAATCCTCGCGTCGGCGAGCGTGCCGAGAGCGCCGGCGAGTCGCGCCCATTCGTCGCGCGAAAGATACCCGCTTCGGAATCGGTGCGCGTCAACGCGTCCCTCCGAGCAGAGCATACGCATGACCAGAGACTCCTTCGACATCTCAAGAGAGAAGACGCCGACGACCGCGCCCGCCTGAATCGCCGCGTTCTGCGCGAGCGTCAGACACAGACTCGTCTTTCCCATCGAGGGCCTCGCGGCGACGATGACGAGGTCGGAAGGTTGGAGTCCGGAAGTCATCGTGTCGAGTTCGGTGAAGCCGGACGTGAGTCCCGTGAGCATCGCGGAGCGACCGGCCATCTCCTGAACTTTTTCGAGAAGTTGGTCGGCGACCGGCTTGATGTGCGAGAAGCCCTGACGTGTGCGCTCGTCTGCGAGCGCGAAGATCATCTGCTCGGCGTGGTCGAGTATGACTTCAGGCTCGTCCTCCTCTTCGAGCGCCTCGCTCGTCACCTTGTTGGCGACCTTTACGAGTTGGCGCATGAGCGACTTGCCCTTGACGACCTTCGCGTAGGCGGCGACGTTCGTAAAGTGCGGCAGCCCGTATGTGAGTTCGCTGATGAATGTGATGCCGCCGGTCTGGTCGAGCACGCCCTCGCGCCGCAACTCTTCGCCGAGAAGGATCGGATTTATCTCGGAGCCGCGCTCGCTCAGTGCGATCATCGAACGGAAGACGAACTGGTGCGCGCGCGTGTAGAAGTCTTCGGGGCGCAGGAGTTCGACCGCTTGGTTGACGAGCGAGTTGTCGAGGACGATTGCGCCGAGTATGGCGCGCTCGGCCTCGGCGTTGTGCGGCAGCGGGCGCTCTAACATCTGCTCGCGCGCGGTGTCAATCGAATAAGTCGCCATCGGGAGCTTGGCCTGCGGAAGATTTCAACTGCTGTGGAAAACCGACTGCGCCGGAGATACGGAAACGGCGCGCCGCCCCGTGACGCCTTCTTCCACGTCTCGCGGAATAAGGTTCGCGCGGAGGGTGCGCCGCCGTCTTTATACTACAAGCAGAGGGGCGCGTAAACAGTCACGTTGACGCGCCCCTGTACGGCTTGGAATTTACTGCCGGCCTTCGTCCGAAGCCTCGCCCGCGCCCTCGGTTGAGGTCGCCGGAGGCTCTTCCGAAGCGCCCGCGGTCTGCGCGCCGCCCTCGCCCGTGACCGTGACGGGAATTTCGACGTTCACGTCGCGATGCAGTCGCACGGTGACGCTGAACTCGCCCGTCTCCTTGATCGGCTCTTGAAGGTGGACGCGCCTTCGGTCAACTTCGTAGCCCTTCTCTTTGAGAGCGTCGGCGATGTGCATCGATGTGACTGAGCCGTAGAGCAGCCCGTGCTCGCCGACCTTGCGCTCGAAGTTGAGCCGGAGGTCTTTCATCTGCGCGGACTGGGCCTCGGCGGTCGAGCGGTCGTGCGCCTCTCGTTTGAGGAGTGCTTTGCGCTCGCCCTCGATCTGCCGGACGTTGCCGGGCGTCGCCTCTACGGCGAGCTTTCGCGGCAGAAGGTAGTTGCGCGCGAAGCCTGCCTTGACCTTCACGATCTCGCCGCGCGCGCCGAGGTTGTCCACGTCTTCGCGTAAAAGTACGTTCGTCGTTGCCATCGTCTTTGTGAACCTCCTTTAGTCGGCGGTGTAGGGCAAAAGCGCGATGTTGCGCGCGCGCTTGATCGCCTCGCACAGCATACGCTGGTGCGCGGTGCAGACGCCCGAAATCCTGCGCGGGAGAATCTTGCCGCGTTCGGGGATGAAGTTCTGCAAGAGCCTCACGTCCTTGAAGTCAATGATGTCAACCTTGTCAACACAGAACCGGCAGACCTTGCGGCGACGCATACGGCCCCGCGCGCCGCCTCGACCGCGCTGGTCGCGCCCCGACGGCACCCTCTCGTCGTCCGAGTCGAAGTCGCGCTCGCGACTATCAAAATTTCTCGACATAATCCTCTTCCCTTTTCAAGCGGGCGCGCGGCCTCTCGCAAGGAGATTAGCCGGCGACCCTTCAAACTTTTTCAATCGAAACGAGACACGCCGGCGCGCACGTCTTACGCCTCGTCTCCCTCGCTCGCGGCTGCGGGCTGCGCGCCGCCCCTGCTGCCGCCCGCGGCGGCAGACGCCGTCGGGCGCTTCGCTGCCTTGCGCGTGCGGCGACCTTTCAGCTTCTCGGCGCGGCGGCGATCCTCGTCAACGCGCACCGTGAGATAACGCAGGACTTGGTCGCTCACGCGCATACGGCGCTCAAGCTCGGCGATCTCGCCGCCCGTGCCCTCGATCTCGAAGAGCACGTAGATGCCCTCGTTCTTTCGACCGATCTGGTATGCGAGTTGTCGGCGGCCCATCACCTCCGACTTGACGACCGTGCCGCCCTGATCGGTGACAATGCCCTGAAGGTTATCGGTCAGGCGTTTGGTCTCTTCTTCCGGCGTGTTCGGGTCAACGATGAAGACGACCTCGTAAACTCTTTTCTCTGCCAAAATCATCCTCCTCTTGGATGTCTAGCCTCAACCAAGACAGTTGAAGCAAGAAGGAAATGCGTTTTCAGTTTTCGGTTGGCAGCTTGCTGGAAACTGAACACTGAAAACCGAAAACTGTTAACCGTTGTAAAGCGACATCGCTTTGTCAATGCCGTCGCGGACGACGGCGCGCAGTGCTTCGGCGCTGCGCTCCAAAACTTTTTCCAACTCGGCGGACTGAGCCTTCGAGAAATTTTCGAGCACGAAGCTCGAAGTGTCCGAGACCGTGTGCTCCGGCCTGATGCCGATTCTGAGACGCGGAAACTCGTCCGTCCCCAATGCCGAGATGATGTTCTTCAAACCCTTCTGGCCGCCGCTCGAACCGCGCGCCCGCAGTCGCATCGAGCCGAACGGGAGCGCAATGTCGTCGCTGATGACAATCAGGTCGCTCGAAGGCTTCAGCCCCTCGCGCTTCCGCAGAAGGCACGCGACCGACTCGCCGCTCAGATTCATGTAGGTCTGCGGCTTGACTAACTCGATGGCGCGACCTTCGACTTCGGCGCGACCGACGAGCGCGCGGCACTCCGCGCGTTTGACCTGCGCGTTCGACTGCCGCGCCAGAAGATCAACGAGCATGAAGCCGAGGTTGTGCCGCGTCCGCTCGTAGCGCTCGCCCGGGTTGCCCAGACCTACGATGAGCATGACAAACAACCGAAGCGCGAAAGACAAAACGCGGAAAGGATCTCGCGGATAACATCAACGGCTCTGGCTTTCGCCGTCGCACGCTTACCCTTTTCGACGCGTTCCGCTTTAACCCTCGCCCTCGTCTTCCTTCTTGCCCTTGCCGATGACTTCCGGCTCTGCCGCCTCTTCCGTAGGCACGACCTCGGCGACCGGCTCCTCGCGCACGACCGCGACCGTCGCGACTACGGTGTCGGGGGCAGTCAGTATCGTTATGCCTTCCTCCGGCTTGATGTCGGAGACGTGCAGCACGTCGTGGACGCGCAGGCCCGAAACGTCGGCGTGAATCGCGTCGGGGATGATGCCGGGTCGGCATCGTATCTCGACATCGCGCAGGTGTTGTTCGAGTATGCCGCCTTCGTCTTTGATGCCCGCAGGCTCGCCTTCGAGTTCGAGCCGGACGGTTATCTCGACCTCCTGCCCCTGCACGAGCCGCCGGAGGTCTGCGTGTACGAGCCGGCCCTTGACCGGGTCGATCTGTCGGTCGAGGAACAAGACCTCGCTCGCGCCGACGCCGTCAACGTCGAGCGTGAATATCGTGTTGTGCCCCGTGCCCGAACGCAGTATGGCGGCCAACTCCCTGAGCGGCGCTGCCGCCGACACGGGTTCGCCTCTGTCGCCGTAAACCGTGAGCGGAACCATCCCGCGCGCACGCAGACGCCTTGCGTCGTTCTTGCCGCGCCCCGCGCGCAACTCCGCGCGCACCGTTATCGCCTGTCTCTCTGCCATAATTACTCCCTAGCTATCAGCAATCAGCTTTCAGCTACTACTTCTTCTTCCAAGTTCGGCTTTTGGTCTTTGCGAACAGCCGTCGCAAAGACCAGAAGCTGAAGGCTGAGTGCTGACAGCCTCCTTAAGTTTTCGCCCTCCGCCTTCAAACGAAGAGCGAGGAGACGCTCGTCTCCTCGTGGATAGACTTAATCGCCTTCGCCAGAAGCGGCGCGATGCTCAAAACTTCTATCTTCTTCAGGCTGCATGCTTCGTCGCGCAGCGGTATTGTATTCGTCGTCACGACGCACTCGATCTCCGAGTCGCCGATCATCTCGCACGCGTGTCCCGAAAGAACAGGATGCGTGAAGCATGCATGAACGCGCGCGGCCCCTGCTTTCTCAAGCGCCGCCGCGACCTTCGTCAGAGAGCCGCCCGTGTCGCACATGTCGTCAACTATCAGACAACTGCGCCCTTCAACGTCGCCGACGACGTTCATCACCTCCGCGACGTTCGCCTTCTCCCGTCGCTTGTCGCACAGCGCGAGCATCGCGGGCGAGCCGTCTGCCGACGTGAGCCGCTTGGCGTATGCGCGCGCTCGCTCGGCGCCGCCCGTGTCGGGCGCAACGACGGTCAAGTCCGGCAGCGCGTGATCCTCGTAGTGACCGATGAAAGCCGGCGCGGCGAAAAGGTGATCGACAGGAATATCAAAGAACCCCTGAATCTGCGCCGCGTGCAAATCCATCGTCAGGATGCGGTCTGCGCCCGCCGTGTTGATTAAGTTCGCGACGAGCTTCGCGGCAATCGGCACGCGCGGCCTGTCCTTCTTGTCCGAGCGCGCGTAGCCGAAGTACGGAATGACCGCCGTCACTCGCTCTGCCGACGAGCGCCGGAAGGCGTCGAGCATGACGAGCAACTCCATGAGGTGCGCGTCCGTCGGAGGGCACGTCGGCTGCACGATGAAAACGTCCGCTCCGCGCACGTTCTCGGTGATCTGGAAGTTGAACTCGCCGTCCGAGAACCTGTCGGTCGTCGCGCTGCCCGGGTCGCAACTCAGGTTCGCGCAAATCTCCTGAGTCAGTGCGCGGTTCGCGTTGCCGGAGAAGACTTTGATTCCGCCGGTGGTGCTCATCGTTTAAGTGATGAGTGATGAGTGACGAATGATGAATGATGAGTTGAAAGCAAACTGCCTTCGACTCATCACTCATCACTCGTCACTCATCACTTCTCTTGGCTGGGGAGGTAGGACTCGAACCTACGAATGCCGGTTCCAAAGACCGGTGCCTTACCACTTGGCGACTCCCCAATCCCGGTTTCAAGCCCCGCGGCCGGATTGAAGAACCGCCGCCGAGCGCCCGAGTCTGCGAATGTACTCGGCGCGCGAGAGCGTGGCGCACGCGAAGACCCGCCAAGCCCTCTCGACGCTCAAAACGTCGCGGGCACGCTCCGCTTCCCCCTTGCTGTCAAAGACTCCGAACAAACTCGAACCGCTGCCCGAAAGCATCACGCGCCGTGCGCCCGTTCGTTTAAGGGCTTCGCGAGCGTTCGCGATTTCCGCGTGAAGCCGCACGACGACGGCCTCAAAATCATTTGTCGTCACCTCACGGAGTGAATCGTAAAATTCGGCCTCCGTGCGCGAAACAGACAGGTTAGCGACCGCCGTATCCTTTGTCAAGGCGGGAGAGTTCAGCGCTTTGTAAGCCTCCGCGGTCGAGACCCGGTCGCCCGGAGTGACGACGACGAGGTGCATTTTCTCCGCGTCTTCGAGCGGCGAAATTACAGCGCCCGTGCCCCTGCCAAGCGCGGTTCCGCCCGTCAAAAAGAAGGGCACGTCCGCGCCGAGCCGTGCGCCGATCTCGCTCAACTCGTCTTTCGTAGTCTCGATTTTCCAGAGGCGCGCGAGCGCGACGAGCGCGATTGCGGCGTCGGACGAGCCGCCACCGAGTCCGCCGCCCGCGGGTATTACTTTTTCGAGTTCTATACGCGCACCACAGCCTACGCCGAAGCGCCCGCGCAGGGCTTCCGCCGCGCGTACGACGAGGTTGCTTTCGTCCGACGGGATTTCGGGGTCTGAGCAGACGAGTTCGAGACGCTCGTCGGCCCGCGCCTCGAAGGTCAGAGTGTCGTGAAGCGTGATTGTCTGGAAGACCGTCTCGATCTCGTGGTAGGAGTCCGCGCGGCGACCGAGTACGCGGAGGCCCAAGTTGATCTTTGCAAAGGCGGGCAGCTTGATTATTTCTTCCGGCACGTGCGAAGGACGGACGCTTCCTTTCTCGAAAGCGTCAGCCGCCGAAGTTCTCGCGCCATGTATCGCGCCGCTAACGCTCTATGAAAACCTGCGTGAAGAATATTCGACCGTCCGACGCTCGCGCAATCCCGATTCCGGCGTGCGTGAACTGAGAGTTAAGGATGTTCTCGCGGTGCTTCTCCGAAACCATCCAGCGCTCGACCGCGAAGGCCGTCGGATCGTCGAAGCCCTGATTATACGCGATGTTCTCGCCGAGCGCCCTCCAGCCGTGAAGGCCGAAGACTTCCGCACGCCCTGATGGGTCGAGTCCGTCGCGGTCAACGTGATCCAGAACACCATCGCGCGCCATCGTCTCCGAGTGATAGCGAGCGATGCGCGTCAGCGAACCGTCGAGTATGAGCGGCCTCAGTCCTCTTCTCTGGCGCTCGACGTTGACGAGGTCGAACGCTCGCCGCTCGTCGCTCGTCGCCGCGACCGAGACTGCCGTCGTCGAAACTGAGTTTGAAGGCGCTGAGATTCTCGCAACGAGACGCGCCCTCTCGCGCTGAGAAACTTCGGGCGTGGATGACGAGATGAGACGCGCGACGGGTCTCTGTTCGGCCGGGCGCTCGGCGGGTTTCGCCGTGCCCGTGTTTTTAGCCGAGGCCGGCGAGACTGCCAGACCGAGGGACGATAAAAGAATTATTGCCTGAGACGCCCTGCAAAAAAGCGCGCTCCGGGGGAACCGCCCTGAAATCATGGGGGAACTCCTAAAAAACTTCTAAAATCCGGGCCGGAGGAGGCCATTCAATTGACCTGACGAGGGGCAAAAGGTCAACCTGTTGGCAATTGTAAAACGTAGTTTTGCCGCCGTCAACCAATAAATTTGTGGCAAACGTGACGGACTTCCGCTTTTGTTTAAGGCGTTTAAAGAATTGCTCGGCTTTTTGTTGCTTCAGGAGATGCGTGTGACGCGTGGGAAAGCTCAGGGTAAAGCCGCGTCAAATCATCCCGCATCACTTATCAGAGGCGGGCACACTTTAGCCTCTACGCGGGGCACAAATCAACACCTATTTATTCGTACCGCTATTGAGTTTCGCTTTGATTCTGGCCGAGTCGGCGGTTTCAGCCGTCAGTGAGAGAGCCTTGCGCCAAGAGGCTTGCGCCTTTTCCTGCTGGCCCAATTTCTGGAAGAGGTCGCCCAAGTGTTCTTGAATGGTTGCCGAAGACGGATTGCGGCGCGCGGCGTCGCTCAGGTAGCGTTCGGCCTCTTTGAGTTTGCCGAGTTTGAAGTTGACCCATCCGAGGCTGTCGAGGAATGAAGCGTTCGACGGCTCGGCGCGCACCGCGCGCTCGATCATCGAGCGCGCCTCGTCGAGCCGCTCGCCATGCTCCGAGAGAAAGTAGCCGAGGTTGTTTAGGGCCGTCGCGTTGTTCGGGTCTTTCGCGAGCACTTGACGGAGCGTCTCCTCCGATCCCTTCACGTCGCCTGCGCGCTCCTGCGCGGACGAGAGCATGAGTTGCGCGTTCAACGTCTGTCCCGGTTCGTCGGCGGGCGCGAGTTGAAGTGCCTTGCGCGCTGCCTCCACGGCGTCGGCCCCGCGCCCCGCGCTGATGAGGATGCTCGACATGAAAAGATATTCTTCGTAGTCGCTCGCGTCGCCCTTGAGCCGAGGGCGAAGCAGGCCGAGTGCTTCGTCGGAGCGACCGAGTTCGGCGAGCGTCTGCGCCTCGACGCGGAGCAGGCGCACTTCGTCTGGGAAGCGCTTGCGCGCGTCGCGAACGGCGGCGAGTGCCTCTTCCCTCCTGCCGTTCGAGCGGAGGAATTCGGCCTTGAGGATGTCGGCGGTCGGGTCTGTGTCGGGAAGAAGCTTTTGAATGCGGTCGTAGGCGGCGAGAGCCTGATCGGCTTGGCCCGCGCGCTGGCGGAGTCCCGCGATGCTCGAAAGGACTGCGACCGCGAACCGCCTGTCGCGGTCGTTCGCGAGCGGCTCGTCTTTGATGTTGCGCGACTTGAGAAGGTCTTCGTAAACGGCGACCGCCTCGTCGTAACGCGCCGCGTCGTCGAAGACCTGCGCGAGTTGGAGTTGAAGCGTGAGCCGGTTCTGGTCGTCGCCGGATTTGACGTTGGCGATTGCGTTTCGGATCGTCTGCACGGCGGCGTCAACGCGTCCGGCGCGCGCCTCGGCACGCGCGAGCAGTTGTGCGACGGCGGCGTTCTGTGGTTGCTGCGCGGCGACGCGTTGCAGTTCTTCGATGACGGACTGGTCGGTCGTGCCTCCGGCTTCGAGCGCCTCGCCGAGTAGTTGAAGATATGCAGTGTTGTCGGGCTGCATCGAGACGGCACGCCGTATGGCCGCGACCGCCTCGGCTGGTCGGCCCGCGCGCAGTAGAACTTCGCCGAGCCGCGCGTTCGCGGCGTCGGGCGTCAGGTCGCGCCCGCGCGTGACGAGTTGGTAGAAGCGGCCTTCGATTGAGGCAGGCAGAGTCGCCCACTTCCGAAGGTCTTCGATGGCCTCCTTCTCGTTGCCCCCGGCGACGTTGAACTCGGCGAGGAGCGCCCAGCCTTCGGCGTCGTTCGGGTGGACGCGAATCACCTCGCGCAATTCGGCGACGGCCTTGTCGGCGTATGCGCGGTCGAGTTCGCCGCCCTCGGCCAGTTTGCTCATGAGCGTGTAGTCGCGCGCGAGGACTTGGTGCGCGCCGTAGTTGTCGGGGTTTATGCGTGCGGCGGCCTGCCCCTCTTGCTGGGAGCGCTGGATGTCGTCGAGCAGCAGCCAGATTTCAGCGAGCGCCGTGTGCGCTTCGGCGAGCGTCGGTTCAAGGTCGGCGGCCTGCTGGAATGCCGCCTTCGCGCGCAGGAGCGCGTCTTCGGTCAGCGTCCCGCTCCGAACGCCCTCGTAGTATCGCTGCCCTTCGAGCAGCTTCGCGTAGGCTTGCGCGCGCCGCTCGCGTGGAGTCAGCGCGGACTGCGCCGGCGCTTGCGTGGCGACATTCGCGCCCGACTGTCGATACGTCGTCGCGCGGGGCGACGAGCCTCCGACGCGAGTTTGTGCGCACGCGTTTGCCGAAGCGAAGAGCGCGGCGAACACGAAGAAGGCTGCGGGCGACAGCGCGCGCGGCGAGCGTTGAGAAGAGAGGTTCAAGCGATTGTTCCTTTCGCGACGCCGTCCGCCTCGACGTTGGAATTTTCGGTCAGCGCCGCGACGACGCTCTGCCAAGCGTCGCGCCGCGGGTAGCAGTACAGAAGCACGACGATGGCGACGCCGCCGAGCAGGATCGTTTCCAGCCAGTAGCCCGTCATCAGACTGACGGCGAAGCCGAACAAGGCGATGACTCCCCCGATGATGGCGACGCTTACGGTCGTCTGCTGCAAAGTCTCAAGAAGTCCCGATGCGCCTCGCAGCCCGGCGATGTCCCGAAGCCGCATCGCGGAAAACTTCGTGCGGCGGAAGGCGAACGCGCCGCCCGCGAGGAAGATGATCGAGATGCGTAGAATGTTTGCGAGCAAGGGGTTGAAACTCACCGCAGCGTTGAGGATGCCGGAGAGAGCGACGACGATGAGGAGCAGCGTTAAAAAGATGATGGCACCGACGAAGCGCGCGGCTTGCGTGTGCCTGCGTGATAGTTCGTCCTGAGTTGTCTCGACGATTTTTGCCACGACGGTTAAGGGCCTTTCGGCAGGATCGCTTGTCAACTGCTGCGACCGTCTGCAAGGGGGGAACTCGGAAAAAATCTTAGCACCCGACTCGCGAGCCGGGCAAACTTAAAGACCCGAACGCTGCCCCCGATATTCACGGGCTGCGTCTCCGAGAAACACGGCCACTGCGCTCGAATCTCGGATGTCGTCTGAGCAAAAGCGCCCGAACTTTCCACGCTAGAAGGTTCGGGCGCTTTCGGAGGTTTCGCGTTGCGGCAACGCGCTTAGGGCTTCGCGCCGCTCGTGCCGGAGGGCGGCGGCGTCGCAGGCATCGTCGTCTGTGTGGCCGCGGGCTTCGTCGGGTTGTCGCCGGTCGGCGGCGGGCCGGGCTGCGTCGGCTCGGCGCTCAGCTTCTTCTCGCCGGCGCTCGACTTCGGCGTCGGCGGCAGCGGCGTCACGTTGCGCGCGGGCGGGATGCGGTCTGGCCGCGAGTAGTTGTCGGGCAGCGTCCCGCCGTTCTGTATGACAACGTCGATGATGTCTCCGCCTTTGCTCGAACGGCTGATGATAACGCCGTCCTTGTCAACAGTCCTCGGCACGGTTCCGGCGACCTGCTGCATTATGTTTTGAATAAAGCCCGGCCCCTCCGGCTCGTCCTGAACGGCGTTCTTCGCCGTGTCAGGAATCTTGGCACCGACGGCAGTGAGCTTCTCCTTCGCGTCGTCGGCGTACTTGCTGTTCGGGTGCGTTGCGACAAGCTCCTGAAAATACTTCGTCGCCTCGTCCGGCTCTTCCTCTTCCATGTAGGTCACGCCGAGGCGATAGAGGACTTCGGCCCGCCTTGAGTAGAACGGATACTTGTTGACGACATCGAGGTAGCGCGACTGCGCGCCCTTCAGGTTGTTCGCGCGGTGCTGGTAGAACTTTGTGAAATACTCGTCGCCGACCATCTTGTCGTGGTCTGCCAAGTTCTCCTGAACCTCCGCGAGCCTCTTCTGTATCGCCTCGCTGAGCGACGACTTCGGGAACTGCTGAAGGCAGACCTTGAGACGCTGCTCGGCCTTGCGCGCGGGCGAGATGTCGCGGTCTGCGAGTCCCATGCGCCGCATCTCGACCTCGCCCATCTTGAGGCAAACGTCGTCGGAGAGCGCGTGCGTCGGGAAGAACGTCATCCAGTCCTGATACGCCTGACCCGCCTGAATGAGCGCGCTCGTCGTGCCTTCAAGGTAGAAGGTGTCGGCGATGGCGAGTTTGGCGAGCGGAAGGTATGTCGAGTCGGGGTACGTGTTGATGATTACGGCGTAGAGCGAGCGCGCCTCCTCATAGTTGTCGTGCCTCGCCTCCTTGGTCGCCACCTCGAAGAGTTCGTGGTCGCGTCCGGGCCCGACCGTGGCGACGAGTTCGTCGTACTTGCTCCCGCCGCCGCCTCGGAACGGGATGATGTGGCTGAAGAATCCGCCGCCCTTCTTCTTGGCGGTCTCCTTCGGCGCGGCCTGCTGCGCGGCGGTCAAGGCGGCGTTGCGGTCGCGCGCCGTGTCGCGCATCGAAGCCTGAACGCGCGTGTCGAGGTCTGCGACCGCAGACTCCAGCTTGTCCAACTGGCTCGCGTCGAAGCGCTCGGAGCGCTCCACCTTGCCCTGAAGGTCTGCGACCGAGCCGATCAGCTTGCCCGCCTCCTTCTCAAGCCCTGCGAGACGCTCGCGCGGGTCGTCCGCCGAAGGCTTCTGCCCCGTGTCCTGCGAGTTCAGGCCGGCGATAGCGCTGTTGAGCGTGCGGCGCATCGTGTCGAGCCGCGAGCGCATGATGTCGAGCCGCTGGGTCGCCGAAAGCTGCGACTGCTGTGCCGACGCCGGCGGAAGCATTGTGCCGAGCGCCAGCGCCGCCGAGAGGACGACGAGAACGACTTTGCGAAAACGCATCAGGAAAACCTCCAAGAACTAATCAAAAGCTAATAATGAATGATGAACGCGGAATGATGAATTGAAAACTACATTGACTTTAATTCATCATTCCGCATTCCGCATTCATCAATTTAAACCATTTGTGTCGCCGCGCTCAGTAGTCCGCGCACTGAGCCTTCGGGGTCGCCGTCGCCGAAGACGGAAGTCCCGGCCACGAAAATCTCCGCGCCCGCTGCGGCGCAGCGCGCGATGTTGTCGCGGTCAATGCCGCCGTCGATCTCGATGCGGATAGCCAGCTTCCGCTCGTCAATCATGCGGCGCAAGCGCCTGACCTTCTCGACCGATGTCGGGATGAACTGCTGACCGCCGAAGCCCGGGTTGACCGACATGATCAGCACGTAGTCTGCGAATTGGAGCGCCTCTTCCAAATGAAAGAGCGATGTTGCAGGGTTGACGACGATTCCGGCCTTCGCCCCGCCCTTCTTGATTGCCGTCAGAGTCCTGTGAATGTTCGGGTCGGCCTCGATGTGCACGGAAACCATCTTCGCGCCGGCCTCGACGAACTTCTCCGCGTACAGCCCCGGCTCGGAAATCATTAGATGCGTATCAAGGGGCAGTTGGGTTGCGCGGGCCAGCGAACGAACTACGGGCAGGCCGACCGTCAGGTTCGGCACGAAATGGCCGTCCATCACGTCAACGTGGATGATTGTGGCCCCGCCGCGCTCGGCTGCCTCGAGCTGCTCGCCGAGCCGAGCGAAGTCCGCGGACAGGATTGAAGGAGCTATCTCGATCATTTCAACCCCTCAACGTCAGTTTTCGTGTCGGGTCAGGCGACGGTCGCACGTGTTTCGGCGCGCGCTTCGGTCGTCAGGGCGTCGGTCGCCGGTTGGCGTTCGCGCCCGCGGGTCGCCCGGAGTTCGTCGTTCGCCCGCCCGTGTTCGCGTTCGTGCTCCGGTTGTGGTTGGCGTTCGCGTTCGTGTTCGTGTTCCTGTTCGTGTTGCGGTTGACGGGGAGGTTTGCGTTGCCTGTGTTCGCGTTGCGCGTGTTCGCGTTCTGCTCGCCGGTGTTCGAGTTCGAGTTCAGGGCGGCGTTGGTGTTCGCGGCGGAGTTCGAGTTCAGGTTGCCGTTCGTGTTCTTGTTCGTCGGCTTGCGGCGGTTCGAGTTCGTGTTCTTGTTCTCGTCCAGACCTTCCGTGCCGCGCTCCTCGCGCCTCTCTGCGGCGACCGTTTCGTCAACCGGCTGCTCGCCTTCCTTCGGCGCGCGGCTTACGACGACGGCGACGGTCTGACCGGCCTTTATGACCTCGCCCGCGTGCGGCGACTGGTCGATGATGACGCCGGGCGGGACGTTCTGCTTGTAGCGGCTCGCACGCTCGCGTATGTCGAGTCCGGCCTTCGAGAGAACGCTCTCGCCGTCGGAGTAAGATTTGCCCGAAACGTCCGGCACTTGGATGTTCGGGCTGCGGAGTGAAAGATAGACGGTCGTGAGCAGGCCGAAGGCGAAGGCGACGGCCAGCAGAGCGACGAGTCCGAGCTTACCGAACGCCGACAGAATACCGCGAAAAGCCACTAAGTTTCAGACGCCTCTCTTGCTAACCCGATGTGGGAATTGCCGCGAACTTGCGACCATAAACGGACTGCGAAGTCTAGCATTCGACGCACGCGAGCCGCAAGGAACGGCAGAAGACAGTAGTGTCCATTTTTCAAAATTGAACTGATATTGTATAACGACGAGGCCGCGCCACGCCCGACCAGACGCACACGCGGCCTCGCGGCACAGCCCGCCGCCTAGCCTGACAGCGGGCGTGCACAGAGATGCGTCCCCCACGCACCCCTGTTTTAATCAGAAACCAAAATGCCCTTTTCCGTGAAGTTCATCTGATATATATTCTCGTCGGTCTTTGATAAGGCAACGGCAAATGCGACGGCTCGCCCTCAACTGAGTGCATGAGCATCGCCGTTCAGAATGAAAGGTTCATTCTTACGGCGAACAAGTTGAGCGAATGCATTTTATGGGCATTTGCCCATAATCGCAAGGCCGGAGGGATATGCAGCCCGTCAAGAGGAGTCTCCTGATGGGTGCAAGGCCGCGCCTCAGACAGAAGCGTCTGCCCGCGAAGCTGCGGGCGATTCGTGACGCGCTCGGTCTTTCTCAGAGCGAGATGTTGAAGCGTTTAGGCGTCGAAGAGTTGATTGACTACACGCGCATATCAGAGTTCGAGAGGGGAAAGCGCGAGCCGCCTTTGCTGATACTGTTGAGGTATGCAGAAGTTGCGGGCGTGTGTACGGACGTATTGATTGATGATGACAAAGACTTGCCCCGCCGTCTGCCAAGCAAGCCGAAGCACTCCTGAATATATTTCAAGCCTCTAATTTCAAACCAGGACACTCCCACTCTCTTCCGCCCGCAGCCTATTGCCTTTCAAACGCGGCGACGAAGAAGCCGTTAACGTCGTCTTTTTGAGGCCATGTGCGGGCCGCGCCCGAAGCGAGCAACAGGCGGGCGGGCGCTGGTCTGGCTTCGATCTGCGTGAACTCAAGGTGCGCGCGCAGAAATCCTTCGACGACCGCCTCATCCTCATCCCTCTCGACCGAACAGGTCGAATAGACGAGCCGCCCGCCGCGGCGCACGACGCGCGAGGCTTCGGAGAGAATCCGCGTCTGAACCGAAGCGAGTTCGGCGAAGCTCTCCGGCGCGAGTCGCCAGCGGATTTCGGGGTTGTGCCGGAGCGTGCCCGTGCCCGTGCACGGCGCGTCAACGAGCACACGGTCGAACGCGCCGTCCTCGAAAGGCAAGCCCGCCTCCGCGTTCAGAGCGACCGCCGTCACGCTCTCGACGCCGAGCCGCTCGCAAGTCTCGCGGACGACGCGAAGCCTGTGCTCGTGCACGTCGCCCGCGACTAAGCGCGCACGGTCGCCCGCGAGCGCGGCTACGTGCGTTGTCTTGCTGCCCGGCGCTGCGCAAGCGTCGAGCACACGCTCGCCCGCGCGCGCGCCGAGGACGTGTGCGACCAACTGCGAAGCCTCGTCCTGCAAGTAGATTCGCCCCTCGCCGGCGAGCCGTCGAAGCGCGCCGCCCACGCCGCCCTCGACGCGCCACGCGCCCGGCGCGACGCTCGAAGCGGCGACGGCGAAACCCGCCGCCCGGAGTTCGTTTACGATGTCGTCCGCGGCGACGCCGAGAGTGTTGACGCGGAAGGAGACGGGCGCGGCCTCGTTGTTCGCGCGTGCGAAGCTTTCAGCCTCTTCGAGTCCGAGAGCGTCGGCCCAGCGCGCGACGAGCCAAGCCGGGTGCGACGTTTCGACCGAGACTCTTTCGAGCGTGCCACTGATACTCGCCGCCGGATCGAAGTCAGGCTCGCGCGTCGCGCGTCGAAGAACTGCGTTGACGAACGGCGCGGCTGAACGAAGGCGCGCGGCGTGAACGAGGTTCACGGACTCGTTGACGGCGGCGCTCGCAGGGACGCGCGCGAGGAAGCGCAATTGGTAGAGTCCGAGCCGGAGCGCGCGGCGCACGGGCGCGTCGAGCTTTTCGTACGGCCTGCCCGCGAAGTGCTCGATTGATTTGTCGAGCCACAACTGTCGTCGCAGCACGCCGAGCGTCAACTCGTAGCACAGCGCACGGTCTTCCACCGAGAGTTCGTCAGGCAATCCCGCGAGCAGCGGCGCGGCGAACGCGCCCTCGTCTTCGACGCGCCGTAGAATCTCGAATGCCGCGCGCCGCGCGGGCGTGACGCCGCGGCCCGCTTCCGCGCGACCGCCAAGACGCTTCACAACGCGCACGCGTCCGCTCATATCGCTTTACGTATCGTCAACCCAAAGCCTCGCCGGCGCGTGCATGCGAGCCGTTGATGAAGTCGCGCGCGGCGAGGCGTTGCTTCCCTTCCGGCTGAAGTTCGAGCACGCGCAGAGCAGTCGCGCCGCCGCACGCGACGATCAGACTGTCGCCGCGCGCGTCCAATATTTCTCCGGCTCCGTGCAGCACGCCGCCCTTCGCGTCGTCGCCTTCAATCCACGACGCGGACGCGCGCCAGATGACGAGGCGGCGGCCTTTGTAGAAAGTGTATGCGCCGGGCCAAGGTTGAAAGCCACGCACACGTCGCACGATGTCGTGCGCGTCGAGCGTCCAGTCAATTAATCCATCCTCGCGCTTGAGCATCGGCGCGAGCGTCGCGTCCTCTTCGCGCTGCGGTCGCGGCTCGATCTCGTCGAAGCGCGCGAGCGTCTCGCCCAGCAACTCCGCGCCCGCGTGCGAGAGTCGCCCCAAGAGTTGCGGCGCTGTCTCGTCGTCTCCAATCCGAGTTGGACGCTGCAAGAGTACGGGGCCCGTGTCGAGTCCTTCGTCAATCAACATCGTCGTCACGCCCGACTCGCGCTCGCCGCGCACGATTGACCAGTTGACGGGCGCTGCCCCTCTGTACTTCGGGAGAAGTGAGAAATGCACGTTGACGCATCCGCGTCGCGGCGCGCGCAGAAACGTTGGCGGGAGTATCCGACCGTATGCGACGACGACGGCAACGTCGAACTCCTGAGCGGTGAAGAGCGATAGAGCCTCGCCGGTTCGTATCTTCGCGGGCTGGTGGACGATTATGTTTTGCGAGAGCGCGTACTCTTTGACGGGCGGCGCTTTCAACCTGTTGCCGCGCCCCGCGGGTCTGTCCGGCTGAGTCCAAACGGCCATGACTTCGTGGCCGTCCTCGACGCAGCGCCTGAGCGACGGCACGGCGGATTCGGGCGTGCCCATGAAGACTAATTTCATAAGTGATGAGTGATAAGTGATGAGTGATGAGTGATGAGTTAAGAGCAAGGCGGCTTCTCTTTGCTTTCACTCATCACTCATCACTCGTCACTCATCACTTCTTCAGATGACGCTGCGCTTCTCCGTCTGCGTGTAGCCGGGGCGGGCTTTCTCGGAGGTGACTTTGGCCTGAAGAAAGAGGCCGAGGTAGTCGGGGCCGCCGGCCTTCGAGTCGGTGCCGCTCATGTTGAAGCCGCCGAACGGGTGCGCGCCGACGAGTGCGCCCGTGCACTTGCGATTCATGTAGAGGTTGCCTACGTGGAACTCGCGCCGCGCGCGTTCCAGCTTCTCCCGGTCGTTCGTGTAAACTGCGCCGGTCAGACCGTACTCCGTGTCGTTCGCTATCGCCAGCGCGTCGTCGAAATCATTTGCGCGGATGCACGCGAGGACGGGGCCGAAAATCTCCTCCTGCTCGACGCGGTCGCCGGGCTTCACGTCGGCGATGACGGTCGGCTCGATGAAGAAGCCTTGCTCGCCGTCGCTGCCGCCGCCCGCGACGACGCGCCCGCCGTCGCTCTTGCCCTTCTCGATGTAGTCGTTGATCGTCTTGAAAGCTTTTTGGTTGATGACGGCGCTCACGCTCGTCGTCTGGTCGGTCGGGTCGCCGACCTTGAGCTTCGACGCGCCCGCCGCGATGCGTTCGACCAGAGGCTCGTACACGTCGCCGACGATTATCGCGCGCGAACAGGCCGAACACTTCTGCCCCTGAAAGCCGAACGCCGACTGCACGACGCCCGCCGCGGCCTCGTCCAGATCAACGTCGGAGTCAACGATGATCGCGTCCTTGCCGCCCATCTCGGCGACGACGCGCTTTATCCAGATTTGACCTTCGTGAACTTTCGCCGCGCGTTCGTTGATGCGAAGCCCGATCTCCTTCGACCCCGTGAACGCGACGTAGCGCGTCAACGGGTGGTCAACTACAACGTCTCCGACTTCGCTTCCCGAACCCGTCATGAAGTTGACGACGCCGCGCGGCACGCCCGCCTCTTCGAGAAGCTCGAAGAACTTGTAAGCGATTGCGGGCGCGTCGGACGAAGGCTTCAAGACGACGGTGTTTCCCGTGACGACCGATGCGACGGTCATGCCCGCCATGATCGCTAAGGGAAAGTTCCACGGCGGGATGACGACGCCGACGCCGAGCGGGATGTATTCGAGCCGGTTCTCCTCGCCCTCGATGCGCGTTAAGGGTTGCGGCGCGGCGTAGCGAAGCATTTCGCGCGCGTAGAACTCGCAGAAGTCAATCGCCTCCGCCGTATCGCCGTCGGCCTCCGGCCAAGACTTCGCGACCTCGTGAATCATCCATGCCGAGAAGTAGTGTTTGCGCTCGCGCAGAAGCGACGCGACGCGGAAGAGCAGTTGGGCGCGCTCCTCGGCGGGCGTGTTGCGCCACGTCTTGAACGTCTCGCTCGCCGTCTCGACGGCCTTGCGCGCAAGGTCAGCCGTCGCTTTGTGGAAGCGACCGACGATCTCGGTCTTCTTCGAGGGGTTGAAGCTCGTGAGAAAGTCGCCCGTCTCGATCCGCTCGCCGCCGATTACGAGCGGGTAGTCGCGACCGAGTTCGCTCGCCACTTTCGCGAGCGCATCGCGCATCGCTCGCGCGTTCTCATCTTTGCCGAAATCTGTAAACGGCTCGTTGCGAAATTCGTCGTGCTTCATCTGCTGCATACGCTCTGCTCCTCGGATTGGAAATGCGAAACCCGAACGCGTCGCGCTGGACGACGCTTCGATTTTCAGCAAAAATTATTTATTCCCTGTTTTGGGTTCATGCTATCACACGCAAAAACAGAACCGCGAGCGGTAGCGAGCCGACGAAGTACCGGCGCTACAGCCCGCGTCTGTTTTCGTGATGGCGCTAAATCCAGCGCCCCTGTTTCTGAAGTCTCTTGATCTTGCGGCGCACGAGTTCGCGCTTGAGCGGCGTCGTGCGGTCGATGAAGACTACGCCGTCGCAGTGGTCGGTTTCGTGGAGCATACAGCGCGCTTCGAGTTCGATGCCGTCGAACTCGAACTCATCGCCGCTCAAGTCCTGAGCGCGGACGACCGCGCGCAGGCTTCGCTTCACGGGAAAGAAGATGCCGGGGAACGAGAGGCAGCCCTCGTCGCCGGTCTGTTCGCCCTCGACGCGGAGCACGACCGGGTTGACGAGCGCGACGCGCGCGTCCGGGTCTTGCCCGCCTGAGCAGTCCATGACGAACAGGCGCTTCGAGACTCCGATCTGCGGCGCGGCTAGTCCGACGCCGCGCGAGGCGTACATCGTCTCGAACATATCGGAGACGAGTTTCCTGAGCCGCGCGTCAAACTCCGTCACGTGCTCGCCCGGCCTCTCAAGCACCGAGTCGCCGTACTTCGCTATTTCGAGCATTGCCATCTCTAAAACTTTTCCACGCCTGCCCGGATGATACGCACCTTCGCGTGTCTGATGCGCGAGCGTCCCGGCCAGTTTACTACAAAGCGCCAAACGCCCGCCAAGTTCGACTTTGAGCGACCGCCCGAACCAAACACAAAACGGAGGGCGCGAAGACTTCGGCCTGATCTTCGCGCCCTCCGCATCCGAAAGTGGGTTCGGGGTTACTGTTTGTTGAAGACGAGCGTGCTGCTCTGCGTGCCGCGCGGCGACTCGCTCGTGCGCTTGACCGTGAGCGTCTTGCTGTCGGACGAAAGCGACCACTCTTCCGTCGTGGTTATCGTCACGTCGTTTCCCTGAAAGTTGAGTTTGCTGACGCGCTTCAGGACGAGAGTCTTGCCGCCGTCCTTCCACTCGGCCTTCGAGGCCGTCGTGCCGCCGCGCGGGCCCTCGGAAGTCGTCTCCGTCCCGTCGAGCTTGTACGTCGCCGACGGCGCGAAGCCGCCGCCCATGCCGCGACCGCGACCTCCGCCCATGCCGCCTCCGCCGTTGCCGCCCGCGCCTTCCGGCTGCGCGGCCATCGCCGCCTTCGAGTCAACCGTGATCTGCTGCGCGTCCTGCGTGACGGTCAAAGTCAGGCTGTCGAGGTTCGACATCTGCGGCGGCAGGTCTTTGCTCTTCGACTTGTCCAAAGCCCACGACCCGCCGAAGTTCGCCGGGGCCGCGACGACGCCCGCGACGACTTGAGCCGCGAGGGCAAACGCCACCGCGCTGCTGATTAGAAATTTTCGCATTCTTTTGAAATCTCCTTGCTGTCCTATTTGCTTCTTGAGATGGGCACGAAAGTCCGGAGTAACGATGTGACGCCTGCTAAGACGCGCGGTCAACCCTCGCGGTTACAAAAATTGTTTCGACCGTGAACGGCTTAAACTTGATCGGCTCGACCGCGGGCGGCCTCAATCTTTACTTTTACCAAAGACCGGCGCTCGCTTCTCTGCGAAGGCCGCGACGCCTTCGATGAAGTCGGGCGAGGCGAAACAGTCGCCCTGCCCTTCGGCCTCGAAGTCGAGCGAGGCCGCGAGCCGTTCCCGCTCTGCACGGCCGAGCGCGGCCTTGATGCGCGCGAGCGCTGGCTGAGGAGCGCGCGCGAGCCTCGACGCGATCTCTTCAACCGCCGCGTCGAGTTCTTCGCGCGGCACGACGCGGTTGACGATGCCGAGCCGCAGGGCTTCGCCGGATGAAAGGGTCGCGCCCGTCGTCATCAATTCGAAAGCCTTCGGGTAGCCGACGAGCGCCGGGAGAAAATGCGTGCTCCCGCCGTCGGGCATCAGTCCGATGCGTATGAAGCTCTGGCTGAAGGTCGCGTCCGTCGAAGCCACTCGAACGTCGCAGGCGAGCACGTAGCTGAAGCCGATGCCAGCCGCCGGCCCGTGCACGCGCGCGACGAACGGCTTGCCGAGCGAGCGCATGAGCATGACGGGCGGGTTGATTAGCTCGCGAACCTTCGCCGCGATGTCTGTCGAAGCCAACCCGCCCGCGCCCGCCGACGCGAGGTCGAGGCCGGAGCAGAACGAGTCGCCCGCGCCCGTGATGACGACGACGCGGCTGGCGTCGGTCGCAGACTCGCGTATCGCCTCGGCGAAGCGCTCGAACATCTCGAAGTCAACGGCGTTACGGCGCGCGGGGTTGTTGAAGGTGATTCGCTTTACGCCGTCTTCGCCGAGCGTGACGACGAGTTTTTCGTCTCCGGCCATTTAGGTTCAGTCCTCCGTGTCAGCCGCTCAGCCGAAGAACCTCGGCGCGGCGAAGACCGCGTAGCGGACGGGAGCATGACGGCGCGTGCGCCACCACGTCGCGACGGTCGCGCGGCGGACGACTTCCGGGTGATCTTCTCTGCGAGCGACGCTGCGGACAAGGCGGCTTATGTCGTGCCGGAAGACCGCGACGACGAGACGGCGATTCGGGTCGGCGGCGCGGACTCTCGCGCGTTCGTAGCGCAGCAGTTCGAGCGTCCAGCCTGAGCCGACGCGTTCCTCGCGCAGCTTTCGTTCGAGATAGTCCGCGAAGGCGAGCGCGTCGCCGAACAGGCGTTCGATGCCGCCCGGCTCGTGCGTCGTCGTGTAGCTGTTGAGGTGCGTGTCGAAGCGGCTGCCGAGGACGCGGTGCGAGAGCGGAAGCAGCTTGCTTATCTGGACGAAGCGGCGTTCGCGCGCCGACTTCGCAAACGAGTTGAAGCGCGAGGAAGCGACGCGCCTGAGCCTGCGCGACTCGACCGCCGACAGGCCGAGTTCGCGCGCGAGCGCGACAGGCTCCCTGATGAATCGCTCGCGCAAACTCTCGTCCGACGAGAGCCGCGCGATTATCTGCTCGATGTCCGAAAGACCCATTTTCAGTAGGCGCGCAACTGCTCGCGATACGAGTCGAAGTTGCGGCGCATCTCCGCGAGCGAGTCGCCGCCGAACTTCTCGCGCATCGCTTCGCACAGGACGAGCGCGGCCATCGCCTCGCCGATGACGCCCGCCGCCGGAACAGCCGTCACGTCCGAGCGCTCGAACGCAGCCCTCTGCTCCTCCTTCGTCTCGATGTCAACCGACGAGAGAGCGCGTCGAAGCGTCGAGATCGGCTTGAGGAATCCGCGCACGCGCAACTCCTCGCCGTTCGTTGTGCCGCCTTCGAGTCCGCCCGCGCGGTTCGTCGGTCGCGTGAAGGCGCGCGCCTCCCGGTCGTATCCGATCTCGTCGTGAGCCTGCGAGCCGGGAAGCGCGGCGGCCTCGACGCCCGCGCCGATTGCGACGGCCTTGACCGCCGGAATCGACATGAAGGCGCGCGCGAGTTTGCCGTCGAGTTTCGAGTCCCAAGAAGTGTGCGAGCCTAAGCCCGCGACGACGCCGCGCGCGACCACCTCGAAGACGCCGCCGAGCGTGTCGCCCTCGCGCTTCATTTCGTCAACGAGCGCGACCATCTTGTCTTGAACGTCCGCGTCGGCGCAGCGGAGCGGCGCGTCGTCTGGAATCGCGCAGATTCGCTCCCACGAAACTTCGAGCGGACTACGGGGCACGCCGCCGAGTTGCGCGACGTGGCTGCGAATCTCGCAGCCGAAGACGGCGAGCAACTGCCGTGCGAGCGCGCCGCACGCGACACGCGCCGCAGTCTCGCGCGCCGAGGCTCGCTCTAAAATGTCTCGGAGGTCGCGCGAGCCGAACTTCAGACCGCCCGCGAGGTCTGCGTGGCCGGGCCGGGGCCGGCGCACGCGGCGCATCTTCTCTTCGGGCGCGTCGCTCGGCCCGGCAGACATCACTTCAGTCCAGTTCGCCCAATCCTTGTTTTCGATTGAAAGCGCGACGGGCGAGCCGAGCGTGAGGCCGTGTCGCACGCCGCTCAAAATCTCTGCGCGGTCGTGCTCGATCTTCATCCGACCGCCGCGCCCGTAGCCACGCTGCCGCCGCTCAAGCTCACGGTTGATCTGCTCCGGGTCAACGGCGAGTCCCGCGGGCAGACCTTCGACCACGGCGACGAGCGCGCGTCCGTGCGACTCTCCGGCTGTCGTGAAGCGGAACATCAGACTCAATCAAGATTCGGACTCGAAACTCAAAGGCTGCCATTCCATTTTCGGACTCTCAACTCAAGCGTCGAGGAAGCGCGAACGGACTTCCGGCGGCGGCAGCATACAACTGTCGTACTTGCCGAACATCCTGTAACGGTTGCGCGCGAAAAGATCGTAGAAATAGTCGCGCAGCGCACGCGGCAAAATGCGCGCGGCCAGAAATATTTTCCAGAAGCCGCCGAGATACTCCGCGACCTTCAGCGCCGCGTCCGAACGGATAAAGACGCGCTCGCCGCCTTCGCCGCCTGCGTCCTCGACGAAGACGACCGAATCAACGCCGCGAAGCGCATCGTGTCGCTCGACGACCGCTTGCCCGTAGTCGCTCTGCAACGCGGCGAAGCGCATCGTCCCGCGCCGGTCGCGGTCGAGAATCATCTGAACCGTCTTGTTGCAGAAGCCGCACACGCCGTCGTAGAGCAAGACCGGCGCGCGTGTAGTCGTTTCTACCATGTCTTGCCGTCAAGCCTTCAAAAGTTCTTCCGCAAAAATATTTCCGCGACCGAGGACGCAGGCCGGATCGAAGGCGCGCTTGAGTTCCGCCATCTCTCGAAGGGCCGAGTCGCCGTAGAGTTCGCGAAGGTACTCGCGCTTGATCTTGCCGACGCCGTGCTCTGCCGAGACGGTGCCGCCCAACGAGACGGCGCGGCGTATGAACTTCGAGTAGATTTCGCGCGCGGCCAACTGCTCCAGGTCGTCGCGCGGGAGGATGTTGACGTGGACGTGGTTGTCGCCTATGTGCCCGAAGATGACGTATGCGAGTCGGCTGGCGCGCAAAGTCTCTTTGTAGAAGTCGAGCATCGAGGGGAAAGCATCGTCGGGCACGGCCATGTCTGTCGATATCTTCCGCTGCCCGCGCCGGGCGAGCCATTCGTTGACCATGACGGGCAGCGCGTGTCGGAAGGCGCGCATCTCCGCGCGGTCGTGCACGTTCGTCCCGAACCATGAATCGTTAGCGAGCGCGCCGTGTCTTTCGACCAGTTCGAGCCACTCACTCATCAACGAGTCTTCGGTCGCCGCGGTCGTCTCCTGCTCGAAGAAGACCGCGCACGCCGCGCGAAGAGGCACGAGCGGGTATTGCTCGCGCAGGAATTTCAGCGACTCGTCGTCGAAGTATTCGAGCGCGCGCGCGTCGAGCCTGCCTGCCGGCCCCGGCACGCTCAAGTCCGAAGTCGCCCGTCCGCCTGCTTCGACAGCCGCGCGGGTTTCGAGCG
>DATINM010000048.1:0-35087 GCA_035474235.1 Pyrinomonadaceae bacterium | reverse complement strand
TCAACTGTGGGCGCGCTTTATAGACCGCATCTTTAGTCGTTCGTGGCATGGGTTATGGAACACTATCAAGCTTAAACTGCTCTATTACAACTTGCTTCATGCTGAACTGCTTTCAGCATGATTCAACTCAAGACTCGGGTTCACTTATCACTCATCACTTCCCATGTCTGTCCCCGCCGCCACAACCTTTATTCCCGAAGACGCCGTCCGCGGCGTCGCGGCGTCGGAGCGCGTGCGGCGTGCCTTCCGATTTTTCGAGGAGCAGGCCGAAAGCATCAACGAGGGGCACGCCGCGCTTTGCTCCGTCCCGGCGCCGCCGTTCGGCGAGGGCGAGCGAGCCGAAGCCTTGCGCTCGCGTCTCGCCGAGTGCGGACTCCGCGACGCGTACCTCGACGCCGTAGGCAACTGCGTCGCGCTCAGGCGCGGTCGCGCCGAGAGGCCGCTGCTGGTCTTGAGCGCGCACCTCGACACAGTGTTTCCCGCGGGGACTGACTGCACGGTCAGACGCGAGGCGTCGGGGCGCATGAGTGCGCCGGGAATCGCGGACGACGGCTGCGGGCTTGCGGCGCTCGTCGCGCTCGCACGCGCTTTGGAAGAGTATGAGATAAAGACCGAAGGGTCGCTTCTCTTTGTCGGAACCGTGGGCGAAGAGGGCGAGGGCGACCTGCGCGGCGTGCGCCATCTTCTGACAGCGGGCGAGTGGGCGCGGCGCGTCGATGCCTTCGTTAGCATTGACGGCCCCGGCTTGGAGCGCATCACGAACGCCGCGCTCGCTTCCAGACGTTACCGCGTGCGTTGTCGCGGCGTGGGCGGACACTCCTGGGGCGACTTCGGCACTGCGAATCCGGTGCACGCGCTTAGTCGTGCGGTCGCGCGGCTCGCGGCCTACCCCGCGCCGAGGCGACCGCGCACGACCTTTAACGTCGGTCGCATCGAGGGCGGCACGGGCGTCAACGTCATCCCGCGCGACGCGGCGATGGACGTTGACCTGCGCTCGGAGTCGAAGGAAGAACTCGCGCGGCTCGACGCATTCTTTCGCCGCGCGGCGCGCGAAGCCGCCGAGGACGAGAACGCGGCGCGACGGACGGGTACACCGCCACTCGAACTCGAAGTGAAACTCATCGGCGACCGACCGGGCGGCACGACCGCGCTCGAACAGGCGCTCGTCCGGCTCGCCGTCGAAGCCACGCGCTCGCTCGGCGCGAAACCTTACCTCGACTGTTCCTCGACCGACTCGAACATCCCAATCTCGTTGGGACTTCCCGCCGTCACCGTCGGCGCGGGCGGCGCGTCCGGCAGCACGCACACGCTCGACGAGTGGTACGACCCGCGCGGTCGCGACCTCGGCTTAAAGCGCGCGTTGCTCGTCGCGCTCGGCACGGTCGGCCTCGCGTAAGAAAAGCAAAGGCGAGACGGCGAACGGCGCGACTCTCATCAACGATTGATGAGAGTCGCGCCGTTCGCCGTCTTGCTGACTTCTATTTTTCTCTTCTTTAGTTGACCGGGATGGTTACGACGGTCGTGCCCGCCTTGCCCGCGGGGAAGTGTTTGCCGCGGGCGATGCGGACGGCGGTCGAGCCGTAGGCTTCCGCGCCGGGCGTAGTGCCCGCAACCGACGCTTGCGTGACGCGACCGGCCTCGTCGTATGTGATCGTGACGCGGACAGATTTCGGCCCTGACGGCGCGGGCGTCGTCGGCTTGGCCGCTGCGGCTGCGGCTGCTGCGGTCGCGTCGGCGGGTTGGTCGTTGGCTTTGAGTGCGTCCTGCTCGCGCTTGCGCTTCTCGCGTTCGCGCTCATCGCGCGCGCGGCGCGCGGCGTCTGCTGCGGCGTCTGCCGTGGCGCTCGCGTCGGGCGCGGCTTCGGAAGAGTCGCCCGCGGCGGCCGCGTCGGCGGAGCCGTCGGTCGAAGGCGAGGCTTGCGCGGGACTAGAAGATTGCGGAGCGGAGGCGGTGGTCGCAGGCTCGTTCTTCGCGGGGCGGTTCATCAAAGGGACTGCGGCGGCGGCGACGGCGAGCACGACCGCCGCGGCGACTCCAAGCATGATCCACTTCTTCTTCGACCCGCCGACGCTTGCGCTCTCGACCATCGTCGAGAAAGGCATATCCGAATCGGCGCGCGCCGGACTCGCGGCGACGGCCTTCCGTGCATCTTCGTCCGAAGACTTCTGCGACTTCGACGCGTCGAGTTGTTCGACCTGATCGAGCATCTGCGCGAGGTCGGACTCGCCCGGCGACCAGCCGCCGAAAGCGTCCGACTCTTTCGGCGATTGCCCCTCGTCGAGCCGGCGCAGTCCTTCGAGCACTACCTGCGTCCAAGGCTCGTTGATCGTGCGGCGCTTGGCCTGCACGTCGGGGCTGAAGTCGAACGCGGCGTTCGGCAGCGTCAGCGAGAAGTAAACGGCATCGACGCCGGATAGCGCGCCGACCTTCGCATCGACAAGCTCGCCGTCGCGTATGAAGAAGACGCTGTGGCCGCGCGGGTAATCTATCTTGAGCCTTCCGGTTTTGCGCTGGTTGCAGAAGAACTCGATCAACTCGGCCAGCGACATGTCGCTTAACTGTCCAGTCAGTGCCATCTGAATGTTGCCTCGTTTCGGTGTGGGGATTCCTTTTTTCCGGGCGGGGCCGCCGCGAGTAGTCGCGTCGGCTGTGCCGGCGGGAGTTTTGCGGCGGGCCGGAAGGTTCGACCTTGACGAAACCTTCCGGCCCGCTGCGCTCGCTGCTCTACTACAGGCTGAAGTTATAGGTGATAATGCCGGTGATCTTCACGGGTTGGCCCGACAGGAGCGTCGGCGTGAACTGCGCCTGCTTCGCGGCCTGCTCCGCAGACTGCCGCAAAAGCGCGGGGCCTTTGACGGCGTTCGCGGAGATTACCTTGCCGTTCGTGTCTATGACCACCTCGACCTCGACCGTTCCCATCGCGCGGGTGCGCCTTGCGATTTCGGGGTAGGCGGGCGCGGGCAGGCTGAGCGCCTTACCGTTGAGTATGCCGCCGGAGATAGGCTTGAGCGGCCCGCTTCTGGATGGGCGCGCGGGGGCCTCTCCTTCGTCGGCCTTAACGGAGGGGCCTGCGGCAGAGTTCGCGACGGGGGCCGCGACCGACGCGGGCACGTTCGCAGCCGCGACCACGTTCTTGTCGAGAGAGACGACGGCCGCGGGCGTCACCTTGTTCTCGGCCCTTGGCTGCGCACGCGGCGCGGGGTCGTTCGACGCGGGCTGAGACTTAACCTGCGCGGACGCGCCCAACTGCGCGCCGGAGTTTGCGGCGTGCGCAGCCGTCTGCTGTTGCGCGGGTGCGGGCTGTGCCTGCGGCTGCGTCGCGGACGGCTTCGGCGCGGGCTGCGCAGGGGTTTGCGCGGAGGGCTGCGCCATCTTCGCCATCATCGTCTCGTCGAGGTAGTAGGAGATGGTTCGGTACGTGACCTCGGAAGGCTCGAACGTCACCTGCCCGCCCTCGATGATAGCGACCGATGTCGTCATCTTCACCCAGTTGCCGACCGCGTCGAACTCGTATGTGTAAACCTCTTTCGCGAGCAGCGAGCCGTCGTCGTTGTGAAGCGTCATCTCGACGATGTTGCCCCGCTCGTCGTACTTGTAAACCTCTTTGCCCGTCAGCGAGCCTCCGGCTTCGAGGAAGTATGCGTTGTCAACGCGGTTGCCCTTCTGGTCGTAGGTCGTCGTCTCAAGCACGGCGCGGGCACTCTCGACCGGCTTGCCGTTCTTGACGGCGATCTTCGCCGTCTCTGTCTTCACGCGACGGACGGGCCCGGACAATCCATCCTGCTCGCGGTCGCTTGCCGCGACGGCGAGCGCGCGAGCGAAGCTGAAGCCGAACTGTGCCGGCGCGGCTGCGGCGCGCGCGTAGGCCGCGGCGGGGGAGAGAAGTAGAACAAACAGCATAGTCAGGTTCGTTCGTTTCGACATAAGGTTCACTCCTGAAGTCTTCGTGAGTAGTAGGTTCTGAGCGACTGGGGGCGGGCGTGAATCGCCGGGCAAAGGCGGATTCGGCTTCGGGCGGCGACCCTTCTGAGGGACGCGGCACTCGAAATTCACGTTGGCCGAACCGGCGGCCCGAAACAGGCGGGAGGCCGCAAAGGGCTTGCCGACCGAGGAGCAGCGGTCGTCGAGAAAGTCTGTAAGGATTCTTTAGCCCGTTCGAGACCGTCGGCGTGAGTGTCAGGCCGGAGATCGGGAAGTAGAGGCCGCGGCTTTAGAAGTCCCCTTCGGCGGCCCTACGAAAACCCTTGATCGAAGAACACCCACGAGACGCTCGCCGCCCGCGAAACAGCTTGGGCGGCAAAAACATTATACATATTCAACCAAGTTTGTCTACACAAAACATTTATCAAACCGCCGTTGCCATGCGAAAAAGCGCAAATTATTGAGTTTTTGGCGATATGCCGGGGCGCTACGTGAAGCCGCGAGCGGCATTGGCTCTCAACGGAGCCGCGTGGCCTTCAGGTGGAGAAGAGCGAGGAAGCACGCTCGGTCGTGAATGCTGCGCGTGCCGCGACGTAGGCCGTGTCGGTCGTGATCGCTTCGATGGTCTTCGCGGTGACGACGCGGTGGCGCTCGCCGGGCGGAATGAAGCAGTTGAACATCGGGTGGTGCTGCATGAGTATGACGACGGGCGTGCCGACCGCCGCGGCGACGTGCATCGGCCCCGTATCGTTCGAGACGAAGACGGAGAGGCGCGCGGCTGCGGCTGCGAGTTGCGGCACGTTCAGACGGTCGAGGACGACCGACGAAGGCGGGAACTTCGACTTGGCCTCGCGCACGAGTTGTCGTTCCTCGGGCCCGGCGAAGATGATCGAGCGCACCGAGTCGTTGCGCTCAAGCGCCCACGCAAGCTCCGCGAAGCGCTCGACGGGCCAGCGGCGGCTCGGATGACCCGCGCCGGGGAACAGACCGACGAGCGGCGCGTCCGTGCCCGCCTTAGCCTTGCGGAGCATCTCCGAGACGGCGTGGCTGTCTTCGTCGCGCACGGGCAGTCGCGGCACGCGAGAGACTTCGCCCACGCCGAGCGGCGCAAGCACGTCGAGATATCGGTCTATCGCGTGCTTCTTTCGGTCTTCGACGGGCGGCGGCGGCTTGAAGTTCGAGAGGTAGTCGAGCGAGCGCGTGGGTCTTCGCGCGTAGAGCCTGTGCTGCGCGCCCGAAAGGAAGCCGAGAAGGTTCGTCTCCGAGAGGCTGTGAAGATCTATGACGAAGTCGAACTTGCGACGGCGCACTTCGAGCACGAGCTTTCCGATCTGCCAGACCGAGAGGTGCTTCGGCCCGTCGCGAAGTCCGACGCGATCAACCGAGAGAGCCTCGTCGGCCACCCCCGCAAGCTCGACGACCGAAGAGGCGGCTCCGCCGACCGCGACCGTCACACGCGCGCGCGGGAATCTCTGTCTGATCGCCGAGAGGGCGGGCAGGCTCAAGACCACGTCGCCGAGTTGGCCGAAGTCTATGACAAGAATGTTGCGCGGGTCGAACTTCATCTGTTAAATCTCTACGCCGCGGATCGGGCGCAGGTTGCCGCGCCGTTTCGCTGCCGCGTCGCGGCGTCATGGTAACATGACGCAGAAGCTTACCGCCCTTTAAGCCGAAGTCCGACGCTTGGGGCTTCGGGGGAACTCCTTATATGAACAAAGACGACGATTCGTTTCTGCGGAATTTGAAGAGACTCACGAGGGGTCTGACCTTCATGAGCGAGTCGGACTATCCCGTAGAGCCTTTTCTGCAAGAGGCGACGGCGCAGGGCGTGCCCTCGGCGCAGGACTTCGTCGCGTCGAAGAAGACAGACCCGAACGCGAGCGTGTCTGAAGTTGACTTCAACAATTTCTTCAAGGGCGCGACGCAGGAGCAGGACGGGCAGAGTCAGGAGGCGCGCACGCAGGCCGCGAGGTTTCAGACGCTCGTCCGACTGCTCAGGGACGGCCTGAGCGACATCAAAGTCTACCGAGTCGGCGACGTTGAGGCCGACGTGTACGTCTTGGGCAAGACGGCGTCGGGTAGCCTTGCGGGCGTGAAGACGAAGATCGTCGAGACTTAACTCGCGAAGGCAGTAGAAATCCTAGACGCTGACGCCGGCCTCGCTTCACGTCTCATCCGGATCGCAACCGCCTCAAGTCTCAACTCATAGCTGGTTTGAAAATCCGCGCCGCCGCGTGATGTCTGTAGTGGCAGGACTTGTCCCGGCCTCTACCGCTTTGCAACGCACACTTAGTCCAACCGCGTCGCCCGCGAAAACTCACTTGCCCGAATCCTTCTTCGACTTGAGCGCGCTCTGCACGTCGGGCGGCAGGTCTGTGAAGAAGTGATAGCCGGTCTTCTGCTCGATGTCGGCGACGGTCGTGATGTACTTCTGCCACGGGTCGAGCGCGATGCCCTGCGCGTTCGGCATGTCAACGGCGATGACGCGCGCGTTCTTGTCCGTCTGAGAGATGTCCTTGCCCTGCGGCAGCACGAGGATGATCTTCCAGCAGCCGGTCGGCACGTTGACCTTGTTCTTCTTGCCGATCATCTTCGCCGAGCCGTAGCCGCCCGCGACGATGAAGAGTTGATTGCCTGACTGAGCCAGCGTGCGCGAATAGGATTCGAGTTGCTCCCAGACGTGACGGTTGAGGTCGGGCGTTTGCGGCAGCATGTTCGCCATGCTGAAGGTTTCTGTGTTGTCGTCCGCGCTCGCCGTCCTGTCCTTCGAGTTGCAGACGTGGCCGCGGTCGAAGCCGGTGCCCGTGTAGTCTTCGGGCGTGACGTGCTTGAACCCATTGGGCAGCGCGTCGTCGGCGTGAAAATTATTCTGCCGCTCAACGTCGCCGATGTCGGACGCCTGCAAGTGCCAGCTAACCCAGTTCGGCTCGCCCTTGTCGTTATTGTAGGAGAGGACGTATTGCGGCTTGACGACGAGATAATTGTTCTTGTTCGAGGCGTCGGCGGTCGCGCCGCTCGGGTCGCCGAGCGCGGCGTTGAGTTTCGCCGTCGGTGTCTTCGCCACGGGGCCGGAGGGCGGCCCGCCGCCGGGCGCGTGGCGACTAACGAAGCGCAGCACGACGACGCCGAGTACGATGGAGACGACGATGATCGCGACGGCGACTGCGAAGGCGAGACGGTTTCTGTTCATGCGTTGATTATAACGGGCCGCGCGGCTCTCTTGAGCGGTTCATCGCCGGGCTTTGCGGCGCGGGGCGTATTGTCGTTTGATATTCTCGTGTTGAGTCGTGCCCGGCAGCCGTTCAGGCAAGTCTAGTTCGTCGTCAACAAGTGCTTCCATGTGGACGCCCGCCACGCGTGCATATTGCAGGAGAATAAAAAGAGGCGGCTCATTATTTCCTAGCTCGTACTCTGAAATTCTCTTGTAGTCAATCAAGTCTTCGAGGCCAAGGCGCTTGTACATCTCGCTTTGAGACAGGCCGAGCGCGTTTCTAATCTGCACAATCTTTTCGGACAGACGTTCCGGTTTCAGCCGCGCTCTTCTCCCCATCAGAAGTTTCCTCCTGACAGGATAAAGATAATTGCGCCGACGGGCTTGCTGCTCCCTAGAAATATAGGTAAAATGCGGTTACGCCTTAGAATTGCCGTGAGCTTATCTCTTTGTTGCTCGACGGCGATGCTCATCACCCGGTCTGAGGAAGCGAGTTATGCATATGGCCTTACCCGTAATCAAAAGAGCGCGTCGGCAAGATAGCAAAACTAATCCGTCATCGTCACCTTACGGACAGGATTTGCTCATTGACGACCAAGCTTGGCAGGCCATCAACAATCCCAAGATAGCCGACCTCGTAGCGCGCGGGCTGTTCATCCTCAAGGCAGCGATTGACGGCGGCCCCGAAGGCGCTAGGGAAGCGAGCGAAGCAATCTTAACCAACATCGAGTCGGTCTATCTTCACACGGACGCGCATAGGGCCGCGCTCGAACTATACCTGCTGTCGCTCACGGGACAACTGAAGCCGGAAGACGAACCTCTTCAACTCATCCACGGGGCCATCGAGAGAGGCTTGGCTCAGATCGAACTCGCGAGCAGGTCAGGGGCAAAGAAGAAGAGACGGCGCTAAACGGCAACGCTCGCCGTTCTGCTCGCCGTTTGGATTGGCCTTCAGTCTTCGCGAAGGTCGCGGCCCGTCATCTCTTCGGGCTTCGAGAGTCCGAGAAGGCCGAGCATCGTCGGAGCAACGTCTTCGAGCGCGCCGTCCGAGCGAAGTCGGATGCCGAGCGAGTCTTCGTCAATCAGATGGAAGGGGACGGGGTTCGTCGTGTGTGCTGTGTGCGGCTGTCCCGTCGTCGGGTCAATCATCTGCTCGCAGTTGCCGTGATCCGCCGTGACGATTGCGCGCCCCTTCGCCGTTCGCAAGCCTTTCATAATCCAACCCAGACAGGTGTCAACGTACTGGACGGCCTCGACGGTCTTGGCGAGGTTTCCTGTGTGGCCGACCATGTCGGGGTTCGCGAAGTTGACGATGAACACGTCGGTTTCATTCTCTTCGACGGCGCGAAGGATTTTGTCCGTGATCTTGAAGGCCGACATCTCCGGCATCAAATCGTAAGTCGCGACCTTCGGCGAAGGGACGAGCAGGCGACGCTCGGAAGGAAACTCTTTCTCCGTGCCGCCGTTGAAAAAATATGTGACGTGCGCGTACTTCTCTGTTTCTGCGAGACGGTAGTTTCGGACGCCGACGGCTGCGAAGACTTCGGCGAGGATGTTCTTGTGTCGAAGCTGCGGGAATGCGACGGGCAAATCAAAAGTCTTGTCGTAGAGCGTGAAGCAGACGAAATCAATCTTCGGCCTGTGAGCGACAGGGAACTCGTCGAAGCCTTCGACTGCGAGCGCGCGCGTGAGTTGTCGCGCGCGGTCTGCGCGAAAGTTGTAGAAGACCACCGAGTCGCCGTCTTTAATCGTGGCTACGGGCTGACCGTCTGCGCGCGTGATGACGATAGGCTCGACGAACTCGTCCGTCGTGCCGTGCTCGTATGAACGTTTGACCGCCGCGACCGGGGCGGCAGCGCGCTCGCCCTCGCCGCCGACGAGAAGATCATACGCGCGCTTCGTACGCTCCCAACGCTTGTCCCTGTCCATCGCGTAGTAGCGACCGCAAAGAGTTGCGATCTCGCCGAAACCTGTCTCTGCGATTTTGTCTTCGAGCGCCTTGACGTAAGTCTGTGCAGAAGACGGAGGCGTGTCGCGCCCGTCGAGGAAGCAGTGGACGTATGCGCGAGTGATGCCGCGCTCCTTCGCCATCCGAAGCAGCGCGTAGAGGTGCTCCTGCGACGAGTGAACCAATCCGTCCGAGAGCAGGCCCATCAAATGCAGCGAGCCGCCGCGCGACTTCGCGCCGTCCAACGCCGCGATTATGGCCTCGTTCGAGAAGAACTCGCCCGTCTCGATTGAATGATCGATGCGCCGCACGTCGGTCATTATCACGCGCCCCGTGCCCATGTTCAGGTGGCCGACCTCGGAGTTGCCCATGATGCCCGCGGGCAGTCCGACGCACGTGCCCGAAGCTTCGATGAGCGTGCGCGGGTACTTCTCGCGAATCTCGTCGTAGAAGGGCATCCGCGCGAGCGCGACTGCGTTGCCTTCGCGCGTGTCGCTATGGCCGAAGCCGTCGAGAATAATAAGCGCGAGCGGGCCTTTCTGTTTGAGCAAAACCGAAACCTCCCTGACAGTTCTTTGAAACTCAGCGAGTTGAAATTCTCTCTGTGCACCGCCACACGAATCTAACGCTTCGCCGCACGCGCCTTCTTTTTCTTCTTGCCACCATCGCCGCTGTTCGACGCGACGCGCGACTGGCTTGCATGACGACCGAGTTGGTAGAAGGCCGAGAGGCCGGGGAAGCGAGCCGCGCCGCGCAGGTCTTCTTCGATGCGGAGCAGTTGGTTGTACTTTGCGATTCGGTCTGTGCGCGAGAGCGAGCCGGTCTTAATCTGGCCCGCGTTCGTCGCGACGGCGAGGTCTGCGATGAATGTGTCTTCAGTCTCGCCGCTGCGGTGCGAGATGACGGCGGTGCGCCCGGCGGTCTTCGCAAGCTCGATGCAGTCGAGCGTCTCTGTGAGCGTGCCGATCTGGTTGACCTTAATTAGAATCGAGTTTGCGACGCCGAGTTCGATGCCTTTGCGTAAGAATTCGGTGTTCGTGACAAACAGGTCGTCGCCGACGAGTTGCACGCGCGCGCCCATCTCGTCCGTCATCAACTTCCAACCCTCCCAGTCGTTCTCGGCCATGCCGTCTTCGATAGAGATTATGGGATACCGTTCGGCCCAGCCCTTCCAGTATGCGACCATCTCGGCGCTCGAAAGCTTGCGCCCGTCGGACTTTTTGAAGACGTAATTCTCGCCGTCGTAGAACTCGCTCGCCGCCGGGTCTAAGGCGAGCATTATGTTGACGCCCGCGTTGTAGCCGGCCTGTGTGACGGCTTCGAGAATCGTCTCGACCGCTTCCTCGTTCGACTTCAGGTTCGGCGCGAAGCCGCCCTCGTCGCCGACGCCGGTCGAGTAGCCGCGTTTTTTGAGAACGCTCTTGAGCGAGTGAAAGACTTCAGCGCCCGCGCGAAGGGCGTCTGCGAAACTCTCGGCCCCGACGGGCACGATCATGAACTCCTGAAAGTCAACGTTGTTGTCGGCGTGTGCGCCGCCGTTTAGGATGTTCATCATCGGGACGGGAAGCGTTCGCGCGTTCGCGCCGCCGAGGTATCGATAGAGAGGAATTTCGAGATACGTGGCAGCCGCGCGCGCCGCTGCAAGCGAGACCGAGAGCAAAGCGTTCGCGCCGAGCTTCGATTTCGTCGGCGTTCCGTCGAGCGCGACGAGCGCGGCGTCGAGTTCCGTCTGGTCGAGCGCATCCATCCCCTCGACCTCGCGTGCAATCGTCTCGTTGACGTTGCGAACTGCGCGTGTGACGCCTTTGCCGCTGTAGCGTCGCCTGTCCGCGTCGCGAAGCTCGACGGCCTCGTGCTCGCCCGTCGAAGCGCCCGAAGGGACGGCGGCGCGGCCCATCTCGCCGCTGACGAGATAGACCTCGGCCTCGACGGTCGGGTTTCCGCGCGAATCCAAAATCTCGCGCGCGTGCACGGAATCAATAAGGCTCATGCCGAAAGCGCTCCTGTGAATTTGGCTTTGAAGTTCGTTTGAGAATCTACCAAAACTAAAACAGAACCGCGAGCGAGTGTGAGAGATGCCAAAGAAATTAACATGGATAGACAGGATGAACAGGATTAAGAATTTCAAATTAGAGATTTCAAATTCAAATCTTCAATCCTGTCAATCCTGTCCATTCATGTTAATTCTCCTTTTGCGGCGCTGACCCGCTCGTTACCGTTCGCGTTTTTGTCGGGCGAGCAGTTCGTCGAAAGCCGCGTCGGGCAACTCTTCGAGCGTGCGGACGACGATGTCCGCTTTGAGTTCCGAGTGCGACGAGAGGACGCCGATTGAGCGCATCCCGGCGCGGCGCGCGGCCTCTGTTCCGGCGGGCGCGTCCTCGACGACGACGCAAGCCGAAGGCGCGACTCCGGCTTTGCGCGCGGCGGCGAGAAAGACCTGCGGGTCGGGCTTGCCCACCGTCACGTCTTCCGCCGAGGCTATGCACGCGAAGTACGATTCGAGACCGAGCGCCGCGATGATCGTCTCGATGTTTAAGAGCGGCGCGGACGAAGCGACTGCCTGAATCCATCCTTCGCTCTTAAGTTTTTCGAGCCAGCGCCGGACGCCGGGCAATAGCTCGATGCCGCGCTCGCGTACAAGCTCGCGATAGGCTTCTTCCTTCGCGTCGCCGACGCGCGAGATGTCCGCGGGCGCGATGTCTGGAAAGTACGAGCGCAGGATTTCGTCGTTGCGCTGGCCGAAGGTCGAGGCGAACTGCGCGCGCGTGATTGGGAAATCTTCGGCGGCGAGCGCGCCCTGCCATGAGAGCCAGTGGTACTCGCTCGAATCTATCAGCGTGCCGTCAACGTCCCAGAGCGCCGCGCGCCGCGTCGCCGCTTTGTCTTGATTGGTGTCCATTCGCTTGCCTGAGAGTTTAACCCACGCGACGCGCGCGTGGTCAAAGCTGCGGACAAACGCTGCGTCGTCACGGTATATTTGCGGCGAACCCCGACGCCCCGTAGACGTTCGGAAGCCCGGCGTTCGGCGTCGAGAAACGAGAACGAGAACGAGCAAAGCTTTCGAGAACGAGGGCTGATAATTTGTAGAGCGAAAACCGAAAAGTTGTAGAGCGAGAGCCGAAAACTTTGTGGAGCGCCGCTTCAGAAAATATGAACGTGACGGAAAGCAAGGGCCGTTGGCGTGCGCTCGCGCTTTTGGGCGCGGCAGAACTACTTGCGATGTCTCTGTGGTTCTCTGCTTCTGCGGTCGCACCTTCTATCGCTGCGGAGTGGAACCTAACGGAGACGCAGACAAGCTGGCTGACTCTCTCAGTCCAACTGGGCTTCGTCGCGGGCACTCTGCTCTCGGCTCTCCTGAACCTGCCGGACATCATCAGCACGCGACATCTATTCGCGGCTTCGGCAATCGCGGGCGCAGTCGTCAACGCGTCGTTCGCATTCTTCGCGCATAGTTTCGGCTTCGGCGTCTCTTTGCGCTTTCTCGTCGGCTTGTGTCTGGCCGGAGTCTATCCGCCGGGCATGAAGATTATGGCGACGTGGTTTCGGCGCGGGCGCGGGGCGGCGCTCGGCGTGCTCGTCGGCGCGCTCACTTTGGGGAAGGCTTCGCCGTACCTCGTCAACGCCGTCGGGAGCGCCGACTGGCGCGCGAACGTCATGTTCGTCTCGGCGCTCGCGACCGCGGGCGGACTCGTCGTGCTCGCGTTCGTCGGCGACGGGCCGTTCGCGACCGCGGCTGCGAAGTTCGACGCACGGCAGGTGGCGCGCGTCTTCTCGAACCGCGGCGTGCGGCTCGCGAACTTCGGATACTTCGGGCACATGTGGGAGCTTTACGCGATGTGGACGTGGACGCCCGTGATGATCCGCGCAAGCCTCGCCGCACGGGGCGAGCCTTCTTCGCTCGCCGAGGCCGCGTCGTTTCTCGTCATAGGCGCGGGCGCTTTGGGTTGCGTGGCGGCGGGACTTCTCGCAGATCGCGTCGGGCGCACCTTTGTCACGTCGGCGTCGATGGCCTTGAGCGGCGCGTGCTGCGTGGCGATAGGTTTTCTGTACGGCGCGAACGCGGCGGCACTGCTCGCGGTCGCCGCCGTTTGGGGCGCGAGCGTCGTAGCGGACTCGGCGCAGTTCTCTGCGTGCGTCACGGAACTCGGCGACCCTCGATACATGGGAACGGCGCTGACCGTGCAGACGTGCTGCGGGTTTCTGCTGACGACGGTTTCGATTCAGTTGATACCGCTTCTGGTCGGCGTGGTCGGATGGCGCTACGCTTTCATCGCGCTCGCGCCGGGGCCGGTCTTCGGCGTGTTCTCGATGCTGCACTTGCGCCGCCTGCCCGAAGCGTCGAAGATCGCGCACGGGAGAAGATGAAAAGAAGTGATGGGTGATGAGTGATGAGTGATGGGTGATGGGTGATGAGTGACGAGAAAAAGCTTTGTCTTAAATTTAACGGCGCGGAATAAAAAACAATGCGGGTCGAAGCCGGCATTGGCTCTCATGCCGGCTTCGACCCGCAAGTGATTTCAATCCGCCTCTACGCAATCGTCAGGCTTTGGCCGTGGACTTCAACTGCTGTTGCAGTTGCTTCTTCAATTCCTCCATCTGCGAGCCGAGTTGGTTGATGTCGTCCTCGCTGAGCACGTCGCGCGCCTTCTGGAACATCTCGCCCTCTTCCTCTTCGACGTGGTGCTCGACGTTCTCCTGAAGCACCTTGAGCTTGGCCGCCCACTGCTCCGTGTCAACGGGCATTGCTTCGAGTTCTTTCAGAAGCATCTTGACGACGTGGTGCTCCTCGAAGCCTTCGAGCACGATGTCGCGCGTCTCCGCGGCCTTCTTGATCGAGGGATAGAAAATCGCCTCCTCGATGCGCGTGTGTATGTCGAGTTCGGACTTGAGTTTTGCGAACAGTTCGGTGCGCGTCTTCGCTGCGCGTTCGGTCGTCGGCTCTAGTTGCTCGAAGATGCCGGAGACTTTCTTGTGGTCTTCCTTCAACAGTTGAAAAGCGTTCATGTGTCCTCTCCCCTCCCTTGATTCTTGTCCGGTCTTGGACGATTACCATACGTGGATTTGCAGTCAACCGGAGAAGAGAACAAGCCGGATGCCAACGCCCGTCGCCTCTGCCTGCGCCTACGGCTTTGTAGTAAACTCTCGACCGACGGGAGCAAGCGATGAGCAGAGGGAAAGACAGACGGCGAGACGGCGAGGACGCGCGCGCAGAGGCGGCGGAAGAGTCTTCCGCCGCGCAGCCGACGCACTATCATTCGCGCATGGAACGTTCGTCGGACGAAGAGGCGGCGGGCGAGTCCGGCTTCACGCACGGCGAACGGGAAGTTCGGAACGGCGTGGATGAAAATCAAAACAATGGTGTGGATGAAAATCGAAACGGCGCGCGTCGCCGCGTGCGCGCGCAGCCGCCGGAGGAGTTCACGAATGGCGAGATCGGAGACTCGAAGCGCGTAGCGGGCGGTCTGCCAGCCGTGTTGGAGGCTTTGAAGCACACGGCGCGCGAGATGGGTTTGCTGCGCGGCGCGCGCACGCTGCTGCGTCTGAACCAGAAGGACGGGTTCGACTGTCCGGGCTGCGCTTGGCCCGACCCGGACGGCGAGCGTTCGCACGCCGAGTTCTGCGAGAACGGCGCGAAGGCCGTCGCCGAAGAGGCGACCGTGCGCCGCGTCACGCCTGAGTTCTTCCGCCAGTGGAGCGTCGCAGACCTCTCGCAGAAGTCCGACTTCTGGCTCGGCAAGCAGGGTCGCATCACGCAGCCCGTTATCTTGCGACGCGGCGCGACTCATTACGAGCCGGTCGAGTGGGACGA
Source organism: Pyrinomonadaceae bacterium (assembly GCA_035474235.1). Classification (GTDB taxonomy): domain Bacteria; phylum Acidobacteriota; class Blastocatellia; order Pyrinomonadales; family Pyrinomonadaceae; genus QHXN01. The sequence continues at coordinate 20,198 of DATINM010000048.1, read as the reverse complement.
AGCATTCAAATTTTTAGCCGACGAGTTGAACGCGCTCGACTCGCCCGACGAGGCGGCGTTCTACACTTCGGGTCGCACGTCGAACGAGGCGGCGTTTCTCTATCAACTCTTCGTCCGGCAGTTCGGCACGAACAATCTGCCCGACTGCTCGAACATGTGCCACGAATCATCTGGCCGCGCGCTCACCGAAACCATAGGCGTCGGCAAGGGCACGGTCACGCTCGAAGACTTCCGACTCGCCGAAGCCATCTTCGTCGTCGGCCAGAATCCGGGCACGAACCACCCGCGCATGCTCACCGCGTTGCAGGCGGCGAAGAAGCGCGGCTGTCGTATAGTCCACATCAACCCGCTCCCCGAAACAGGACTCAGACGCTTCAAACACCCGCAGCACCCGCTCGACCTTCTGGGCGCGGGCACGCAACTCTCCGACCTTTTTCTTCAGGTCAGAGTCAACGGCGACGTGCCTTTGCTCAAAGGAATAATGAAGGAGGTGCTCGAAGAAGAAGCGCGACGACCGAATCAGGTGCTTGAACGCGAGTTCATCAAAGAGAAGACGCACGGCTTCGACTTGTTCGCGGGTGCGCTTCTCGAAGTGAGTTGGGACGAACTTGTCGAGCAGAGCGGCATCTCGCGCGAGCAGATGCGCGAGGCGGCGCGCGTCTTCGTCAACTCGTCGCGCACAATCGTCTGCTGGGCGATGGGGCTGACGCAGCACAAGAACGCGGTCGCGAACATTCAGGAGATCGTCAACCTTCTGCTGCTGCGCGGGCAGATCGGGCGACCGGGCGCGGGCGTCTGTCCCGTGCGCGGCCACTCGAACGTGCAGGGCGACCGCACGATGGGAATCTGGGAGCGACCGGCGGAAGTTCTTCTCGACGCACTCGCGCGCGAGTTCGACTTCGAGCCGCCGCGCCGCCACGGCCTCGACACGGTCGAGACGATCAAGGCGATGTACGAACGACGCATTAAAGTCTTCTTCGCGCTCGGCGGAAATTTTTTGTCGGCTACGCCCGACACCGAGTACACGGCGGAGGCTCTGCGTCGCTGCCGGCTCACCGTCCACGTCTCGACGAAACTCAACCGCGCGCACCTCGTCACCGGCGAGCAGGCTTTGATTCTGCCCTGCCTCGGTCGCACGGAGCGCGACATTCAAAAGTCGGGCGAGCAGTTCGTCAGCGTCGAGAACTCGATGGGCGTCGTGCATTCGTCGCGCGGCTCGCTCGAACCAGCGTCGCCGAATCTTTTGAGCGAGCCTGCAATCGTCGCGCGCTTGGCGCGCGCCGCGCTCGGCCCGCGCAGCACGCTCGATTGGGAATGGTTGATTGAAGACTACGACCGCGTGCGTGATTTAATCGAGCGCGTCATCCCCGGCTTCGACGATTACAAACGGCGCGTGCGCGTGCCCGGCGGTTTCTATCTTCCGAACCTCGCGCGCGAAGGCGTGTTCAAGACCTCGACCGGGCGAGCCAATTTCACCGTCCACGAACTTCCGCGTCACGAACTCGCGCACGGCCAGTTGTTGATGATGACGATTCGCAGCCACGACCAGTTCAACACGACCATCTACGGACTCGACGACCGCTACCGGGGGATTCATAACGAGCGGCGCGTCGTCTTCGTCAACGAGTCGGACGTGGAGGAACAGGGTCTGTCAGCCGGGCAGATAGTTGACATCGTCAGCCACTTCGAGGGCGAGGAAAGAGTGGCGCGGCGCTTCATCGTCGTGCCTTACTCGATACCGCGCGGCTGCGCGGCGACTTACTTCCCCGAAGCGAACGTGCTCGTCCCCGTCCGAAGCGTCGCCGACAAAAGCAACACGCCCGCGTCGAAGTCTGTGGTCATAAGCATCAGACCGTCGGACGCGCCGCTCAGGTTCGACTACGACCACACACCGCGTTGAAGTCAGGGCGCTTCGTAAACGGTTTCATAATTTTTGCCGAGGCCGAAGGCCGCGCCGATGGCCGCGCCCGCGCCCGCGCCGACCGCGATCCCGACGGGAAGCGGAGCGCCGCCGAAGTGGTCGCTGCGCGCGACGACGAAGCCGCCTGCGCCCGCGCCCGCTCCGCCGCCAATGCCGGCGCCGACGAGCGCGCCTTTCAGACGGTTCCTGCCGCGGCTGACCTTCAAGTTGCGGATGCTGTCGCGCGTGAGCGTCACACGCTTGCCGTCGTGCGTGAAGTTGACGGCCTCGTCGGTCGCGTCCGCGAAGCGGCCCGTCAAACGGTCGCCGTCCTTTGTGCGGACGGCTATCTCTGCGCCGGGCGCGATTGATTGAACGTCCGACCATTTGCCGCGTGCGCTCTTATCTTGGGCGGCGGCAGCGCCCGCTTGGGCGAGCGCGAAGACGAGTGCGAAAAGTTTGGTTCTCATGTTAGCCTCCGATGATTCCGAGCCGCGTGAAAGCGCCGCTTCGGAGTCTGCGTCGGCAATGCGCGTTCCCCGCCGAGGCGGCGGCGTGAATGCGCGATTTGCCGGATGGCGGCGCTTCGCTCATGCAGGAAAGTTCGGACAGTTGCCGTGCTTTGCCCGTTGGCGCGAGTCCGCGCGGTCTTGGGCGTTGAGAGCCTGTAGGATCAGAAAAAGTCGGACGGAGGTTTAGAAGAGAGTGGCTTTGACGGGTGCGAACGAATTGAAGCGGAAGATGATGATAAAGGTTGACGGCGAGCCTTACACGGTCGTCGAGGTTTTCTTCGCGTCGCCTTCGGCGCGGGGCGCGACGACGATGGTTCGGACGCGGCTCAGACATCTGCTGACCGGCGCGGTGTTGGAGAAGAGTTTTCGTTCGAGCGAGAAGTTCGAGGAGCCTGACGTGCAGTACGCGCCCGCGTCTTTCATGTACTCGGACTCGGACGGATTTCACTTCATGGACGACGAGACGTTCGAGCAGTTCATGCTGCCCGCCGGACAGGTCGGCGACGACCGCGGCTATCTGACCGACGGGCTGGTCGTTCAGGTCTTGAAGTACAACGGCGAGGCCGCGGCGCTCGAACTCCCGCAGTTCGTCGAACTCTCGGTCGCCGAGACCGAGCCGGGCATCAAGGGCGACACCGCGGGCGGCGGGCGCGACACGAAGCCCGCGACGCTTGAGACGGGCCTACAGGTTCGCGTCCCGCTCTTCATCAAAGAGGGCGAGAGAGTACGCGTCAACACGCAGACGGGCGAGGTCGCGGGCAGGGCTTGAAGGCAAGGGTGAAGGATGAAGACGGAAGGATGAAAGAAGATTCTTCTTCACTTCATCCTTCCGTCTTCCGCCTTTCATCCTTCCGCCTTGCGGCCTTCATCCTTTTCTCTTTCTGGTGTAATCTGGCGGGCACTGTCGCAGGTCGTAAAAGCAATCTTAAAAAGAGGAGCGAGGGAGATGAAGCTCAGAATTATTTTGGCGCTTGCGTGCGCGCTTGCGTGCGCGTGCGTCGCCGCTTCGGCGCAGGACAACAAGAGCAAGCCTGCGGACGCGAAGGTGTCCAGCGGCGAGCGCGACGCGGCGGCGAAGATTGACAAGGCGAAGGGCGCGGAGGCGAAGTTGCAGGCCGGCGTCGAATTCGTCAAGAAGTACCCGACGAGCACGTTACGCCCGCAGGTCGCCAAGTTGGTCGCCGCCGAGATCGTCAACACCTCGGACACACAGACGAAAGTCTCGCTCGCGCAGACTTACCTCGAATTTTTTAACCAGCCCGACGAGACCGCGCTCGTCAACGACGCGCTCCTGAACGCCTACCTCAGCGCGGGTCAGGCCGACGAGGCTTTCAAGATGGGCGCGGCGCGGCTCGCGAAGAACCCGGAGGACGTTGACCTGCTCCGAAGTCTCGCCGTCATCGCCTCGAACGAGGTCATACAGAATCGCACCGCCTACGCCGCGCAGGGGCAGCAGTACGGCGCGAAGGCCATCGAACTGCTCGAAGCCGACAAGAGACCCGCCGGCATTGACGACGCGAAGTGGGCTTCGTACAAGGCCGAGGCGCTCCCGGCGCTCTACCGCGCCACGGGCATCATCGCCTACAAGACGAACGACGCGGACACGGCCATCGTGCGATTCGAGAAGGCCATCGCTCTCAAGCTGTCAGACCCCGTTATTTATCACATCGTCGGCGACCTGAACTACAGCGAGTACGAACAGTTCGCGAAACAGTATCAGGTCATGCCCGACGGGCCGGACAAGCAGGCCGCGCTCAGGAAGGTCGAGGTGCAGATGGACAAAACCATCGAGGCATACGCGCGCGCCATAGCCTTCACCGAAGCCAACGAACAATTCAAAGCCGCCAACGATCAGGCCAGACAAAACGTCGAAGACCTCTACAAGTATCGCCACAAAGGCTCGACCGACGGCCTACAGCAGTTGATCGACAAGTACAAGAAGCAGTGAGTGAGAATGATGGATGCGGAGTGATGAATGATGAATTAAAAGCGAGTTGTCTTTAATTCATCATTCATCACTCCGCATCCATCATTCCTTCCGCCCTTCCCGCCGCCTGTGCGCGTGAGATATACTCCGCCTTCCGACAGAGTTTCACCCGCTTCGCCCTTCGCCCCCTCGTCGGAATCGCAAAACCGAGCCTCGTTTTCGACACACATGCCGCGTTCGCCGAACGCGCCGAAAAAGGATGATTTCCCGAAGGAGACTTCACCATGCGAAGGTCAACACGCAGAATTTTTTTAGTCGCAATTCTCTTCGCCGTGGCGCTCGTGCCGCTGCGCTCGCTCGCCGCTGACTTCAAGCGCGATGTCATCTACCAGATCGTCACCGACCGCTTCTTCGACGGAAGCTCGGCAAACAACAACCCGCCGCAGTCTTCGGGACTCTACGACTCGACGAAGACGAACTGGCGCGATTACTGGGGCGGCGACCTCGCCGGGATTCAGGCCAAGATGTCTTACCTCGCGGGCTTGGGCGTTACGGCCATTTGGATTTCGCCGCCCGTTGACAACCTGAACGCCAACATTCCCGACGGCAGCGGCAACCCTACGGCCTCGTATCACGGCTATCAGGGGCGCGACTTCAAACGCATCGAAGAGCACTTCGGAAACACTTCAAACACATGGACTGACTTCGACAATCTCGTCACGGCAGCGCACGCCAACGGCATCAAGGTCGTCATAGACTTCGCGCCCAATCATTCGACGCAGGACAACGCCGGAGAGTTCGGCGCGCTCTACGACAACGGCACCTTCCTCGGCAATTACACGAGCGACACGAACGGCTATTTCCATCACAACGGCAACATCTCCGACTTCAACGACCGATACCAGCTACAGTATTACGCGCTCTTCGACCTCTCGGACTTGAATCAGGAGAACGCGACCGTTGACGCGTACCTCAAGGCCGCGGCGCAACAGTTCCAGCAGCACGGCGTTGACGGTTTCCGCATCGATGCCGTCAAGCACGCGAACTGGGGCTGGGAGTACAGCTTCGCCAACTCAATCTACACCTACGGCGACAGCTTCCTCTTCGGCGAGTGGTATCAGGGCAACACAAGTGATCCGCTCTACCACGACTCGTACAAGTTCGCCAACAAGAGCGGCATCTCGCTCCTCGACTTTCCGCTGAACACGGCCATCCGCGACGTGTTCGCGTCGAACGCGAACTTCTCCGAGATCGACGGGGTGATTACGCAGGAGGCGTCGAACTTTACCTGGAAGGAAGACCTCGTAACCTTCATAGACAATCACGACATGGCGCGCTTCCTCTCCGTCAACAACAACAACAATCGTCTGCACGAGGCGATGGCATTCGTCCTCACGTCGCGCGGCGTGCCGTGCATCTACTACGGCACGGAGCAGTACCTACACAACGACACCGGTGGCGGCACAGACCCGTACAACCGTCCGATGATGGTGAACTTCGACACGACGACCACCGCGTACAAGTTGACCGGCAAGCTCTCGACCCTGCGGCACAACAACCCCGCGGTGCCCTACGGCTCGATGTCGGAGCGTTGGATAAACTCGGACGTGTACATCTACGAGCGCAAGTTCTTCGGCTCGACCGTCCTCGTCGCCATCAACAAGAACGACACGACGGCCTACAACATCACGGGACTGAACACCAGCTTGCCCGCAGGCTCGTACACCGACTATCTGACGGGTCTGCTCGGCGGCTCATCCATCACGGTCACGACGGGGACGGGCGGCAACAATCCCGTGGCCGCTTTCTCGCTGCCGGCGCACACCGTCGCCGTATGGCAGTTCGCGGAGGGCGCGGCGTCGCCGGAGATCGGATCAATCGGCCCGACCGAGGCTCAGGCAGGAGTCAAGGTCACAATCGGCGGCAAGAACTTCGGCGCGACGCAAGGCACCGGCAGCGTGAAGTTCGGGACGACCGCCGCGACTATAACGTCTTGGTCGGATACGAAGATCGTCGCGACCGTGCCGGCGGTGACGAACGGCAGCTACAGCGTGACGGTTACGGCGAACGGCGGCGCGGTCTCGAACGGAATACAGTTTACAGTGCTCACGGCCAAGCTCATCCCCGTCACCTTCACCGTTAACAACGCGACGCCGACCTCTCCGGGCGATTACATCTTTGTGACGGGGAGCACCGTGGAACTCGGCAACTGGGCGACGACGTGGGACGGCGCGGTCGGGCCGATGCTCACGCCCAACTACCCGAACTGGTTTTTGAACGTCAGCGTCCCTGCGGGCCAGAACATACAGTTCAAGTTCATCAAGATCGCCGCGGGCGGCGCGGTCACATGGGAGGCGGGCGCGAACCACTCCTACACCGTCCCGTCGAGCGGCACGGGCTTCGTCAACGTCAACTGGCAATACTGACGAGGTTCGTTAATTTCGCGGACGAGTCTGTGCGGGCGGGGGCTTAAAACCTCGCCCGCACAGGCTCGTCGCTTCTAAGGTCTACTGAGTCGAGCTAGGGCGGAACGATGAAGGTGTTACTTGCGCTCGGTATTTTTCTATTCGCGTTTAGCTTTTACCCGGCGTCTGCGCAGACGCCCCAACAAACAGTCGCGGCGGCGGGCGACAGGTCGAAGGCGAACGCCGAGGCGCTGAAGAAGTACGCGGGGCGATACGAGCTTGAGACGGGAATCATCCCCGTCTCGACGCTCGACGTGAGTTTTGACGGCGAGCTTTGGATGAAGCCGTCGAACGTGAAGAAGCGCCGCCTCGTCCACAAATCAAAGGCGACGTTCACAGACGAGTTGGAGGGAACGCCCGTCACGTTTGGCCGCGACGACGAAGGACGGGTCGTGAGCCTGACCTTCCTCTACGAAGGCGAGCCGTACACGGCCCGGCGCATCGAACTCCCGCCGCCGAGCCTGAAAGGGAACACGACGTTTCGGCTCGCCGGGCACGCCGACGCCTCGGTCGTTGTGCTTACGGGAACCTTCAACGAGTGGAACCAGTCGCAACTCGTCTTCGGTCGCGAGGGCGACGCGTGGGTCTGCCGTATAGACCTCGACCCCGGCGTCTATCAATACAAGTTCGTCGTTGACGGCAACTGGCTGCTTGACCCTTCCAACCCGGAGACGGCGGAGGACGAGGCCGGAAACGTCAACAACGTAATCGAGGTCAAGCCCAAGCCTTAAATCCCCAAGAGAAGTCGCGCGTATCGCCCGCCGTTTTGAGATTCGCGAGGGCGTGTCGTAGTGTGTAAGGCTTAAACCGCAACTCGAAGGAAACGGCAAAATGAGCACGCAGCCAAACAAAATCATCTACTCCATGGTCGGCGTAAGCAAGCACTACGACAAGCGCGCCGTCCTCAAAGACATATACCTTTCATACTTCTACGGCGCGAAGATCGGCGTCATCGGCCTGAACGGTTCGGGCAAGTCGAGCCTTCTGCGAATCATCGCGGGCGTTGACAAAAGCTTCACGGGCGAGACCGTTCTTTCGCCCGGCTACACCGTCGGCTATCTCGAACAGGAGCCGCGACTCGACGAGTCGAAGACCGTGCGCGAGACGGTCGAGGAGGCCGTCTCGGAGACCGTCGCGCTGCTCAAAGAGTTCGACGAGATCAACGCGCGCTTCGGCGATAGCGTGTCGGACGAAGAGATGTCGCGGCTTCTCGAACGTCAGGGCGAGGTGCAGGAGAAGTTGGACGCCGCGGACGCTTGGGACTTGGACTCGCGGCTTGAGATGGCGTTGGACGCTCTGCGCTGCCCGCCGGGTGATACGCCCGTCAAAGTCCTTTCGGGCGGCGAGCGCCGTCGCGTCGCGTTGTGCCGTCTGCTTCTTCGGAAGCCCGACATACTTCTTTTGGACGAGCCGACGAACCACCTCGACGCCGAATCGGTCGCGTGGCTGGAGCAGCACTTGCAGCAGTACGCGGGCACGGTCATCGCCGTCACGCACGACCGGTACTTTCTCGATAACGTCGCGGGTTGGATTCTCGAACTCGACCGCGGCGAGGGCATACCTTGGAAGGGGAACTACTCTTCGTGGCTCGAACAGAAGCAGGAGCGTCTGCGCCGTGAAGAGAAGCAGGAGAGCGAGCGAGCGAAGACGCTTGAGCGCGAGCTTGAGTGGATTCGCATGTCGCCCAAAGGCCGACGCGCGAAGGGCAAGGCGCGCATCAATTCATACGAAGCATTGCTGAACGAACAGACCGAAGCCCGCGCGCGCGAGCTTGAGATTTACATCCCGCCGGGGCCGCGTCTCGGCTCGGTCGTCATCGAAGCGGAAGACGTGTCGAAGGCTTACGGCGACAATTTACTCGTCGAAGGGATGACGTTCCGGCTCCCGCCCGGCGGCATCGTCGGCATCATCGGCCCGAACGGCGCAGGCAAGACGACGCTTTTCCGAATGATTAACGGCGAAGAAAAACCCGACGCCGGCAGCGTTCGCGTCGGCGAGACGGTGCAACTCGGCTACGTTGACCAGAGCCGAACGCTCGACGCCGACAAATCTATCTGGGAAGAGATCTCCGGCGGGCAGGATTCAATCAAACTGGGGCCCCGCGAAGTGAACTCGCGCGCATACGTCGGTCGCTTCAACTTCTCAGGCTCAGACCAGCAGAAGAAAGTCGGCGCGCTTTCGGGCGGCGAGCGCAATCGCGTCCACCTCGCGAAGATGTTGAAGGAGGGCGCGAACGTTCTTCTGCTCGACGAGCCGACGAACGACCTCGACGTGAACACGATGCGCGCTCTGGAAGAGGCGCTCGAAAATTTCGCGGGCTGCGCCGTCGTCATCAGCCACGACCGTTGGTTCCTCGACCGCGTCGCCACGCACATACTCGCCTTCGAGGGCGACAGCCGCGTCTACTGGTTCGAGGGCAACTTCTCCGACTACGAAGAGGACAAGCGCGCACGACTCGGCGACGCAGCCACGCAGCCGCACCGCATCAAGTACCGGCAACTGACGCGCGGGTGAGTGAGGATGAAATCAGATGAAAGAGGCAAGAGCTAAATTTATATGTCTTGTTGCCGCGTTGCTCTTCGCGTTGTGCGCGCACGCCGCGGCGGCGCAGACCGCGACGGCGAAGGCGGAAGATAAAGTCTTGCTGAGCGTGGGCGGCGAAGTCCCGAAGCCACTCGGTTTGACGGCGGGCGATTTGAGCAAACTTCCGCGCCGTTCAATTAAGGCGAAGGATCACGACGGCAAGGAATACACATTCGAGGGCGTCGAGCTTGTGGAAGTCCTGCGGCTCGCGGGCGTAGGCTTCGGCGAACATCTGCGCGGCAAGGCCGTCGCGAACTACCTTCTGGTCGAAGCGTCTGACGGATACAAGGCCGTGTTCGCTCTGCCGGAGGTTGACCCGGAATACAGCGAGCGCGTCGTCCTGCTCGCGGACAAGCGCGACGGCGCTGCGCTCGCCCCCGCCGAAGGGCCTTTCCGCATCATCGTCGAGGGCGAGAAGCGGCACGCGCGCTGGGTTCGGCAGGTGACGAAGCTGACGATTCGTAAGAGCGATTGAGGGAGGCGAATTTGATGAGAGCAACATGGAAAGGCGCTGTGCTCGCGGAGAGTGACGAAACGATTGTCGTCGAGGGCAATCATTACTTCCCGTTTGATTCCATCAGGCGCGAGCACTTTCGCGAGAGCGAGACGCACACGGTCTGCCACTGGAAGGGGACGGCGAGTTATTACGACGTGGTCGTGGGCGGCGAGATTAACGGCGACGCCGCTTGGTACTACCCGCAGCCGAAGGACGCCGCCAAAGAGATCAAAGACCGCGTCGCGTTCTGGCGCGGCGTGAAGGTCGAGTAGCCGCGCGCGAGTGTCAGGGCCGGACTCGCGTGCGTCGAAATGAATGGGAGGCTCGAAGCGATGAAGGAACGGGCGAGCGTAACGCTCAAGATTTTTCTGCTGTGTCTGCTCGCCGCGCCGGCGCAGACGACGATGCGCGCGTCCGCCCTGCGGGGAACTTCATCGCAGGAGTCAGCCGCGGGAGCGACGCGGAAGACAGACGCGGCGCGGAAGGCAGTCGTGCCCGCCGCGTGGCGCGCGGCGCTCGAACGAATAAGCGCAGACTCGATGCGCGGCCACCTCTCTTTCCTCTCGTCCGATTTGCTCGAAGGGCGGGGGACGCCTTCGCGCGGACTCGACATCGCTGCGGAGTACATCGCCGCGCAGTTCCGCCGCGCGGGACTCGAACCCGCGGGCGACGACGGGTACTTTCAGACGGCGAACTGGACGGTCGCCTCGCGCGACATGAGCGGCTTCCGTTTGAGCTTTGCGGACGGCGGGAACACTCTGAACGTAACTTCGGAACAGGCGAGCATCGGCTTCAGCGTCGCGGGTTTCAATTTCTGGACGCCGGACGACGGCCTCGCGCTCACGGACGCGGGCGTCGTGAAGGTCGATCTTAAAAACTCCCCGGCGCTGACGCGCGAGCAGGTCGCGGGCAAGGCGGTCTTGATCGAGTCGCCGGAACTTCCGAGGGGCGACCGCGCGCGCGCGTTTCAAATCCTGCGCGACGAGAACGACTTTCTCGCGCGCGTTCGCTCGCTCGGCGTGCCGCTCGTCGTCGCGTTCGACCGCACGCCTTCGCGCGTTCGCTCCGCGCCTTCGACGCGTCTCGTTGACCCGGAGTCGAACGAGCGCGGCTCTCCGCTCGGCACAGAGCCGACCGCGCCGCTCGTCATCGTGCGCGGCGCTGAAGGCGCGCGGCTGTTCGACTCTCTGCCCGCGGGCGCGAGTCCAGCGACGCTGACGTTCAAAGCTCCGGCGCTCAACGCGACGCCCGTGCGCGTCCGAAACGTCGCGGGTATCTTGCGCGGCTCAGACCCGGCGCTCAAAGACAGATACGTCGTCGTCTCGGCGCACTACGACCACCTCGGCGTGCGCGAGGGTTGCAACCCGAAGAAAGAGGACTGCGTATTCAACGGCGCGAACGACGACGGATCGGGCACGGTTGGTGTAGTCGAGTTGGCTTCGGCGCTCGCGAAGTTAGAGCCGAGACCGAAGCGCAGCATTCTCTTCATAACGTTCTTCGGCGAAGAACTCGGACTTCTCGGCTCGCGCTACTACGGTCGCCACCCGCTCGTGCCGCTCGCGAAGACGGTCGCGCAACTCAACCTCGAACAGATCGGGCGCACCGACGACAGCGAAGGCCCGCAGGTCGGCACGCTCGCCGTCACGGGCTTCGACTACTCGGACGTTGGAGCGACGCTCGCGCGCGCGGGCGTGGCCGAGGGCGTGAAAGTTTACAAGCATCCGACGAACTCCGATGCCTATTTCAGTCGCAGCGACAACCAGTCGCTCGCCGACGCCGGAGTGCCCGCGCACACCTTGAGCGTCGCATACGAGTACCCAGACTACCACGCCGTCGGCGACGAGTGGCCGAAGGTTGACTTCGCCAACATGGAGAGGGTCGTGCGCGCCGTCGCCGTCGCCGTGCTGTTGATCGCCGACGACCCGCGCGAGCCGCGCTGGAACGAGCAGAACCCGAAGACCGCGCGGTACGTCGAGGCTTGGCGGAAGCTGCACGCAAGGTAGGAAGGCGAAAGTAAAAAGAAAAAAGTGAAGGCAAGCGCCGGCGGCTTTTCCTCCGGCGCTTGCCTTCGACGGCGACGAGAGATGCGCCGGCAAAACTCGCCTCTTTTCCTCTTTTTTCGTCACGCCTCGCGACCCGCCCGACCTCTGAATCTTGCGGCTCGTCACAAATTTCAGGTGCTTTTGTAAAAGCCGCGGGCGTGTGCGAAACTAAACTTTACGGTCTCCCGTATTTCAGTCTCCGGCTCACAATCCGCGACCCACGTTCGTCTCGGACGGTCAGTCAAAACCAAACTTTTTGTATTGAGGAGTGCATACCGTATGCGATTTTTGAGACTCAGAATCGGTGCCGTCGCGCTGATCGTTTGCGCGCTCGGCCTCGCCGTGCTCGCGCAGTCGGGCGGCCACGGCTTCGACAAGTCGCGCATGGACGAGGCCGTCTCGGCCTGCAACGACTTCTACGAATACGCCAACGGCGGTTGGCTGAAGACGATGGAAATCCCCGCGGCGTTCTCGTCATGGGGCAGCTTCAACATACTCGCCGAGAACAACCGCAAGACCCTCCACGACATCCTCGAAGAGTCTGCCAAGAACACGTCGGCCAAGTCCGGCACCGTCGAGCAGAAGATCGGCGACTTCTACGCCACCTGCTCCAACGAGTCGAAGCGCGAGGCCGAGGGCGCGAAGCCGCTCGCGCCGTACTTCGCGCGTGTTGACAAGGTAAGAGACTTGAAGGGACTCGAATCCGAGATCGCCTACTTCCACCGCGAGGGAATCCCCGCGCTCTTCGGCTTCGGGTCGGGGCCTGACCTGACGAACAGTTCGATGAACATCGGAAACGCCGGACAGGGCGGGCTGTCGCTCCCGAACAAGGACTACTACACGAAGACCGACGATAACTCCGTCAAGCTTCGCGCGGCGTTCGTCGAGCACGTGGCGAAGATGTTTCAACTCCTCGGCGACACGCCCGACGCGGCGGCGAAGGAAGCACAGGCCGTGATGTCAATCGAGACGCGGCTTGCGCAGAACTCGCGCGGCCCCGTCGAGCTTCGCGACGTTGAGAAGCAGTATCACATGATGTCGGTCGCAGACCTCGACAAGCTGACGCCGCACTTCTCTTGGGGCGACTACTTCGCCGCGCTCGGTCTTCCGAAAGATTTGCGCGTCAACATGGCGCACCCCGAATTCTTCGAGGCGATGGACAAGACGCTGACCGACGTTTCCCTCGAAGACTGGAAGACCTATCTGCGCTGGAACCTCGTCAACGCCGCGGCGGACGCGCTCTCGTCGAGCTTCGAGACGGAGAACTTCAACTTCTACGGCAAGGCGCTTTCGGGTCGCAAGGAGCAGTATCCGCTCTGGCGTCGCTGCGTCTCGGCGACGGACAACAATCTGGGCGAAGCGCTCGGGCAGGAGTACGTCAAACGCGCATTCACGCCCGAAGCGAAGCGGCGTATGCAGGCGATGGTCAACAACCTGCTCGCAGCCTTCCACGACCGGCTCGAAGCCGCAAGCTGGATGAGCGACGAGACGCGCAAGGCAGCCGTCACGAAGCTCGCAGCCTTCGGTCAGAAGATCGGCTACCCCGACAAGTGGATCGACTACACGCGCCTGAACGTCTCGCGCGACTCCTATGCCGCGAACGTCATCCACTCAAGCGAGTTTCAGGAGTGGCGCGACCTCAACAAGATCGGCAAGCCGGTTGACAAGACCGAGTGGGGCATGACTCCGCCGACGGTCAACGCCTACAACAACTGGCTGCGGAACGAGATCGTCTTCCCCGCCGGCATTCTCCAGCCGCCGTTCTTCAACCCCGACGCCGACGACGCGATCAACTACGGCGCAATCGGCGCGGTCATCGGCCACGAGATCACGCACGGCTTCGACGACGAGGGCGCGAAGTTCGACCTCGCCGGAAATCTGAAGGACTGGTGGACGCCCGCCGACATGAAGAACTTTGAAGACCGCTCGAACTGCATCGTCAAACAGTTCGACGCCTTTCAGGTCGAGCCGGGTCTGAACATGACGGGCAAGCTCGTCAGCGGCGAAAGTATCGCAGACCTCGGCGGCCTGACCGTCGCCTACCACGCCTACCAGAAGTCGCTTGAAGGAAAGCCGCGGCCTGCGAACATTGACGGCTTCACGCCGGAGCAGCGCTTCTTCCTCGGCTGGGCGCAGGTCTGGGCCGAGAAGTACACGCCGGAGGCGGCGCGGCTTCAGGCGCAGTCAGACCCGCACCCGCTCTCGCGCTTCCGCGTCAACGGCCCACTCTCGAACATGCCGGAGTTCGCGCAGGCGTTCCAATGCAAGGCTGGCGACGCGATGGTTCGCCCGCCCGAAGAGCGCTGCCAGATTTGGTAGGCATGGATGGGTAAGGCAAAAGGGTAGAGGGAAGACAAAGAGCGAAGATAAAGAGCGGCGCTCGTCCTTTAAGGACGAGCGCCGCTCCGTTTTCTGTTCACCTTCTCCTGTCTTTTACTTTCGCTTTACTTTGGTGTGCGAAAAGACGAACCCGCCCGGAAGGATGGGGGAGTTATTTTCATTCGGAGGTCTGACTGGCGGCGGCACTCTTTTTAGTGGCCGGCTGCCGCGCCCGCCGCGACGCGCGCGTGCGCGGGGCGGCTCGCGTGGCGGGCGCAGGCGCGCGCGAGCGCCTCTTCGACGCGCGGCTCGACGCTGCACTCGGGCTTGCGGCAGACTGCGGCTAGTTCGGAGATGACGAGGTAGCGCGCTCGCTCAAGCATACGCTGCTCGCGGAAGCTGAGCGGCTTGACGTGGCTCAGGTAGGTCAGGTTCTTGAGGACTTCGGCGACCTCGAAGATGTCGCCCGTCCGCATCTTCTCGGTGAACTCCTTGAAGCGATCCTTCCAGTCGCTCGCCGCGCCGCGGAAGTCGTCGGCCAAGTGCTTAAACAGCATCTCGCACTCGCCCGAAGAGATGGGAGAGCGCAAGCCCACTTCGTTTGCGTTGGCGACGGGAACGAGGACGACCGAGTTGGTCGAGGCGAGACGGAGCGTGTAAAAGGGAAGCGACGCCTCTCCGATCTGTTTCTGTTCTATCTGTTCGATGGTGCCGATGCCATGATTGGGGTAAACGACTTTCTGGCCGACTTTGAAACCCAACTCACACCTCCTGTGCTGCAAAAAACGAGGCCGCGTCGCAAAGGTCGGGAATTTGGGATGCCCTTGAGGTTCGTTTGCGCCGCGGCGGCGACGGTTCATAAATTCTAACGAAAGTGTAACAAGCGTCCGGCGCGAGCGTCAAGGTTCAGCAAACGCGCGCGGAGTCGGGAAGCTTTCCTTGTCGAAATTGCAACGGAAAGCGCGGAGTCGGCGCGAAAAAAAAGTTCGACGCGCGAACCCTGAGTGCTGCGCGTGCGCTCGCCGCCGCGCGCCGCGAGAGTCTTGCGGGCGTTCGTCTCTTTCTCTCGCCGTGTCAGTCTTCCTTCTCTCGCCGCGTCAATCTTCCTTCGCGGCGGGCAGTTCCACCGTGAAGGTCGAGCCTTGGCCGGGCGCGGAGCGGACTGCCGCCTCGCCGCCGTGGGCGCGCGCGAGGTGTTTGACGATGGCGAGTCCGAGTCCCGTCCCCCCCACGTCGCGCGAGCGTGCGCGGTCAACGCGGTAAAAGCGCTCGAAGATGCGCGGCAGGTGTTCGGGCGCTATCCCTTCGCCCGTGTCGGCGATATGCACGCGGTCGCGCCCCGTGTCGCGTTCGTGCGCGACTCTGACCTCTCCGCCCTCGCGATTGAACTTGACGGCGTTGTCGACGAGATTCGTCAGCATCTGTTCGAGTCGCCGCGCGTCCGCGTAAACGAAGACATCCGCGCCGACATCGCTGCGGAGCGTGACGCCGCGCTCGGCTGCGCGCGCGTCGAGCGCCGTGAAGCATTCGTTGACGAGCGGCGACAGTCGTACCGGCCTCGGCTCGACCGCGACGGTTCCGGCCTCGATTGCGGAAAGCTCAAGGATGTCGTTGATGAGGTCGCGCATACGCTCGGCGTTGCGACGGACGGCGGAGAGAAAGCGGCGCGCGTTCTCAGGCTCGTCGAGCGCGCCGTCTTCGAGCGTCTCGACGAAGGCGATGATCGCGGTCAGCGGAGTGCGAAGCTCGTGCGAGACGTTTGAGAGAAACTCCTGACGGATGAGTTCGAGCCGTTCGAGCCGCGTGATGTCGAAGAAGACGCCGACCGCGCCGCGCACGTCGCTGCCGTAAACGACCTCGCGCTGGCGCAGAGGCGCGACGTGCAGGTCGTATATGCGCCGTTCGTCGCCGCGCGCGGCCTCGACCTTGACCTCGGCGCGCTCGCCGCGCGCGACCGCCGCCGCGAAGGCCGAGTAGATGGCGGGGTTGCGCGTCAGGTCGCTCAGCCATCGCGGGCGGGGCGGCGAGCCGCCCTCCGCGCGGAAAACGTCGCGCGCGGAGTTGTTCAGAGCCACAACGCGCATCGCGCTGTCTATGACGATGACGGCCTCGCGCATGCTGTCCATCGTCACGTCGAGCAGCGCGGCGGCGGGTACCTCGCCCGCGACGACCGCCGCCGCTACGTTCGGCGTCGGCGCGCCCGCCAGTTGCGCCGACAGGTCGCCACGCCGCGCCCCATCGTCCGACGCGGGCGCGCCGACGAGCAGCGCGGCGGCGAATCCCGCGAGCGCGAAGATGAGCGCGCAGGCCGCGACCGCGGGACTCCAAAAGTAGAGCGCCGCGCACACGGCGACGAGCGCGGCGGCGAGCGCTAAAGTGATGCCGTGCCTTGGACGCATACGTCGCTCGACGGGCGAATCCCGATTGACGAATCCGGATTATAGTTGAGCCGCGCCTAATCCGTTACCGCCGTCGCGACCGCATCGCGCGCGTCGCTCCAAAGAAAATTAAAGGGGCCGCCGACTTCGGAGTCTCGCGGCCCCTTTCGCGCAGCCACAGTGAGCGGGAAAGGTCAGGCGGGATGTACGACGGAGTTTAATCGCGCCGGGCTAAGGAAGGATTACGCGCGAATTAAATTTGCGTTAAAGCTTCAGGCGTCGCGAAGCGCGACGGGCAAGGGGCGCGGGCCGAAAAGTCGGACGATTACTTCGCCGGTCGTCGCTCCATTCATCGCCGATTGACTTGCCTGCCGAATTACCGTATAGGGTTTCTGCTGTCTCTTTGCATGGAGCGAAAACCCGACTCATACCCACTTCGACGGAGGTCGTCCGCCTCGTCTCAACGAATGCGCGGCAGACGCGCGCGCGCCTGAGTGCGTCGGCGGTTCGGCCTGCCGGGAGAAATAGATGAAACATTGTCCGACCTGTCAACGAACCTTCGACGACGAAAAAGTCTTCTGCGGCAGCGACGGCACGCGCCTGATCTCGGACGCGCCCGCAGCGCCGCCATACGACTACCAATCGTCGCAGCCCGCGCCGACGCCCGCGCCGCAGTACACGGAAGCGCCGCCGCCGCAGCAACACGCCGAGCCGCCGCGCGCCGCGACGCCCGCGCACGCGGGCCCGCTCGAACGGATACGCTGCGAGTGGTGTCAGGCGATGAACGAGGGCACGGCGCTCTCGTGCCGCGCGTGCGGCGCACCGCTCGACATCAAGAACCTCGTAAGCGAGTCGGGCTGGCGCGAGGCCCCGCGCATCAAGGACATGACCGAGATTCACTTCGGCATGAGCACCTGTCAGGTCGAAGGCGAGATCGTCCCCGTCGCCGAGATAAACCTCGGCCCCGGCGACGCGGTCTTCTTCGAGCACCACGTAATGCTCTGGAAGGACGACCGCACGCCGATGTCTGTGATGCCGATTCAGGGCGGCATCAAGCGCGCGCTCGCCGGGATGCCGTTCATCATCAGCGTCGCGCAAGGCCCCGGTCGCATTGCCTTCTCGCGCGACGCGACGGGCGAACTCGTCGTCATGCCGCTGCATCCCGGCGTCGAACTCGACGTGCGCGAGCACGCGTTCCTGCTCGCCTCGCACCACATCTCTTACTCCTACGTCCGCATCAAGGGCCTTCGCAACATCCTCTTCGGCGGGCAGGGGATGTTCATGGATCGCTTCGTCACGGGCGGCGAGCCGGGGTTGTTGTTGTTGCACGGCTACGGCAACGTCTTCGAGCGTTACCTTCAGGCGGGCGAGAGCATCATGGTCGAGCCGGGCGCGTTTCTATACAAGGACGCCTCGGTGACGATGAACGTCGAGACGCAGAAGCTGACGAGCGGCTTCTTCGGCGGCACAGGGATGAACCTCGCGCGCATGACCGGCCCCGGTCGCGTCGGCATACAGTCAATGTACGTCCACCACCACACCGACTGAAGGAGGCGAGAGGGATGACATACAACCAGGCGGCGCAGCACGGCGGCCCCGCGCGCACGCACACCTGTCCGTGGTGCGGACTCGTCACCGACGGTACGAGTTTGAATTGCCCGGCTTGCGGCGCTTCGATTGATGTCGGGTCAATCGTGACCGACTCCGGTTGGACTGAACTGCCAGGCAGGCGCGACATGGCGAAGCTACAGTTCGGAAACTCCTTCTGCCAGATCGAGGGAACCTACGTTCCGGTCGCCGACTTCAATCTCGCGCAGGGCGACGGAGTTTACTTCGCGCACCACGTACTGCTCTGGAAAGACCCGCAGGTTGACGTGACGGCGATGTCTCTGAAGGGTGCATGGAAGCGTCTGTTCGCGGGACTCCCGCTCATCATGACGCAGGCCGTCGGCCCCGGACACGTCGCGTTCTCGCAGGATTCGGCGGGCGAGGTCATCGCGCTTCCGCTCCAACCCGGTCAGGCCGTTGACGTGCGCGAGCACATCTTCATGGTCGCGACGCTGAACATCACATACGACTGGTTCTCGACCGGCGTCTGGTTCAACACCAGAAACGGCGACGAGACCGAGACGCACTATCCGCTCGGACAGTTCATGGATCGCTTCTTCGCTCCGCAGACGCCGGGGCTACTGTTGCTTCATGCCGCGGGCAACGTCTTCGTCCGGCAGATTCCCGCGGGCCACACCATACTCGTCAAGCCGACGGCGCTCCTCTTCAAAGACCCTTCCGTTCAGATGCAGCTACACTTCGAGCACCCGGCGGGCGCACGCAGTTCGTGGCGCTCGTGGGGCGAGCGCTATCTCTGGCTGCGCCTCTTCGGCCCCGGTCGCGTCGCCGTGCAGTCGGCCTACGCGCACCTGCACGACAACGGCAGAAACATCACGCGCCACAGCAACGCGACGCGGCAGCAGTGGTAGCCGGAGACAGTGATGAAGGATGAAGGATGAAGCAGAGGCGGCGAGCCTTTCTTTCATCCTTCATCTTTCCGCCTTCATCTTTCATCCTTCCACCTTCATCTTTCATCCTTCCGCCTTCAACTTTTCGTCGGCGTCTCAAACGCGCAGCGTTTCCGGCGCTTCGCTTAACAAAAAAATAACTTGATGACTCGCGCCCGCGGGCTATAAAGTGTCTCGCCGAATGGCCCCGCATTAAAACCCCTCTCATTGAATTCGGATTTCGCGCGGCTGCCGCTGGAGTCAAGCGCCGCGCATTAGACCGTCGCACGTCTATCCGTGTGCCCGGCCATTGAATAAGTGTGGGCCGGCGCGCGTTCCGCCTTCCGCGCTCTAACCGAAACAAAGGAGAAACTTGATGAGAACCCTACGCAACTACGCCGCGCTCACCTGCGCGCTCGCGCTCGTCTTTGCCTCCGCGCTGCCTTTCCGCGCGCGCGCGACCACGACGACCGAGGGCTTCGAGAGCGGCTCGAAGACCGCCTACGCAGCCGCAGACGTTTCACTCTCGACCGGCTGGTGGTATTTCGACGACGCCCTTATCGGAAACCTCTCGACCGACCGAAAGACCGGCGCGGCCTCGGCGCGCATACGCAACACAGGCTCGATCAAAACGGACTTCGACTTCTCGTCCGCCGGCACGGTCACGATACAGCACGCCGTCTTCGGCACGGACGGCTCTTCGACGTGGGAGCTTTGGGACTCGACGAATGGCGGGACGAGCTACACGAAAGTCGGCTCGACCATCACGACCTCTTCGACCTCGCTCCAGACGGCGACCTTCAACGTCAATTCGTCGGTCGCCGTGCGGCTCTCGATTCGCAAGACGGGCGGCGGCGCGAACCGAATCAACATAGACAACGTCACGGTCAACTCCTTCTCACAGCAACCGCCACCCACAGGCGAGCACCTGACGATGGGCAATCCCTCGAACGCGGTGGTGGATGTCAATCAGCCGAACAACTATCTTCTCGATAAGCCGCAGTACGCCGTCTCCTACAACCGCGATAACGGTCGCCCCAACTGGGTCAGTTGGCATTTAGATTCGACGTGGCTCGGCTCG
>DATINM010000047.1:0-8091 GCA_035474235.1 Pyrinomonadaceae bacterium | reverse complement strand
TACCGCAATTCTTGAGGCGAAAAACTAACTCTATGCGAATTCGCGCGCCCTGGATTTATCTCATGGCCGCCCTCGTGGGCTGTCTCATGCTCCTCGACATGGCGCTCCCGACTTTGAGCGTCAGCGCGCAGGAGCCGCAAGCCTCCCCGCAAGGTCAGAAACGGGTCGAAGAGGTTCAGGTCATAGGCAACCGCCGCCTGAGAGCGGAGGACGTGCTCTACCACGTCCAGACCCGCGCCGGCGACGTTTACAACCCGGAGCAGGTGCAGCGCGACTATCAGGCGCTTCTCAATCTCTCCTTCTTCGACAAGACAGCCACACGCGTCACCATCCAAGACCCCGGCCCGAAAGGCGGGGTCGTCGTCATCTTCGAGGTCAAAGAGTTGCCTGTGATACGCGACCTGACCTTCAAGGGTCTGAGCAGTGTGGGCGAAGCCGACGTGCTCAAGGAGTTCCGCGAGAAGAACATCGGCGTTTACAAGGAGTCAACCTACGACCCCGTCAAGGTCAACAACGCCAAGCGCGTCATCAAGGAACTGCTTTCCGAGCACGGCCATCCGAACGCGACCATAGACGCGAACATCGAGGAGATTTCGCAGACCTCCGTCGGCCTCACCTTCAACGTTGACGAGGGCGAGCGCGTCCGCGTCGTCGAGATCGAGTTCACGGGCAACCAGCATTTCTCAAGCGGCGAGTTGAGGGGCGCGATGAAGCTCGTCAAGGAGGCGGGACTTCTGACGCGCTTCCGCGGTCAGGACATCCTCCACCTCGACAAGCTCGACTACGACCTGAACAAGAACGTCCGCGACTACATGACCTCGAAGGGATATCTGGAAGCGCGGTTCGGCGAGCCGAAGGTCGAGAGTCTGGGGCCGAAGCGCACGGGCTTTCCCGTGCTCCCCATCCCCGTCCTCTCTTCGACGGACGAAGGCTTGCGCGTTACGATCCCCGTCAACGAGGGCAAGCTCTACCACCTCGGCCAGATAAAGATTGAGGGCAACTCGATCTACTCGGAGGAAGTCATCCGGCAGGTAATCGGCCTCAAGGCCGGCGACGTAGCCAACGGCGACCGCATCCGAAAGGCTCTCTACGAAGACCTTAAGAACCTCTACGGCCGGGCCGGCTTCATCGAGTACGAGCCTGAGATCACGCCGGACTTCAAACCCGACCCGCAGAAGCCGGATCAGGGCATCGCCGACTTCACGATCACAATCACCGAGGGCAAGCAGTTCACGCTCCGCCGGCTCGAATTTCACGGCAACACTTACACGCGCGATAACGTCCTTCGCCGTGAGGTCGCCGTCAACGAGGGCGACATCTTCGACAAGTCGCTGTGGGAGTTCTCGGTTCTGAAGCTGAACCAACTCGGCTTCTTCAACCCGATTGATAAGGACAAGGACGCAGAGTTCCGCGCCAACGAAGAGACGGGCGAGGTTGACATAGACCTGCGCGTCGAAGAGCGCGGGCGCAACCAGATATCTTTCAACGGCGGGCTTTCGGGCATCGGCGGCTCGTTCTTCGGTCTTGACTACTCGACGAACAACCTTCTGGGCCGCGGCGAGTCGCTGTCGTTCAACGTCGCCTTTGGCAACCGCCAGAAGTCAATCCTCTTCTCGTTCACCGAGCCTTACTTCAAAGACCGGCCCATCTCCGTCGGCTTCTCGCTCTACGCGCAGGACATCCAGTTCTTCGGCGAAGGCACGCTTCTGTCGCAGAACGCCAACGCCATCACCGGGCTGCTCGGGAACGAGCAGGACTTCCTGAGCGTCGGCGAGGAGAACCTGTTCACGCAGAAGACTACGGGCGGCTCGGTCTTCGCCACCTCTCCGCTCTCGGAGTTCTGGCGACCGCACAATCGGCGCTACGTGCAGATCGCGCGCGCCTCGCGCATCGGACTTTCCTACTCGCTCTCGCGCTCGTCGGTCGAGGAGCCTGCCGTCAACTCTCAGGGCAACACGCAGACGCTCATCCCGGTCGTCTTCTCGCAGCCGAACATCATCACGAGCCGCATCACCCCGTCGTTCGTCTACGACACGCGCAACGGCACGATTGACCCGACGCAAGGGACGCAGGTCGCCCTCCAACTCGCGCTCGCGGGTCTGGGCGGCGACGTTCGCACGTTCGAGCCGTCGGCCTCCTACATCCACTTCATGCCCATTCGGCGCAAGCGCTCGCGCAACCCCGAGGTCTTCGGCTTCCGCCTGATGGCCGGTCACGTCGAGAGCTTAGGGCTTTCGTCGAACATCGCGGCGGCGCAGAACAGTTCGCTCTCCTTCATCGCGGGCGTTCCTGTTTACGAGCGCTTCTTCCTCGGCGACGAGACGACCATACGCGGCTACAACGTCCGCTCGATAAGCCCCATTACGCCGCTCGACGTGTTCGTCTCATCGCGCAACGTCTCGGTTTCATCGACGCCGACGGGCGACCTCGCGCCGGTGCCCGTCTCGGACAGGCTGCGCCAGCAACTCGTCTCGCTCGGCACGTTCACCGGCCCGTCGGGGTCGAACTCGTTGCTGATCGGCCAGGACTTCCGTCTCACCGGCGGCGACACGCAACTGCTCGGCAACTTCGAGTATCGCATCCCCGTCTTCGGCCCCGTCTCGCTCGCGGCCTACGCCGACATCGGCGCGGCCTTCAACCTGACGACGAAGGACGACCAGACCTTCTCGACCGAGTTCCTCGCCGACCAGCCGTTTCTCGGCTCGCTCGGCGTCGGCGGACTCTCCGAGTTGGTCGCGCGCCGCAACCCGCAACTCGCGCTTGAGCCGACGAGCAACTTCTTCGACACGTCGGGGCTTCCGCTGCGCGGACTGCTCGTGCAGGGCGACCGCCTGCTCACCAAAGAGGAGTTCGCGCAACTGACCAGAGTCGGCCCGACCGACCCGTTGACGAACCTGCCGTTCGGCGTGCAGCCCGTCTTCCTGCGCGGCGACGCTCAGGAGAACACCGTCGCGCGCATCTCGCAGAGCCTTTTCTCGAAATTAAGCGACTACCGATCCAGCCTCGGGCTTGAGTTGCGCATCCAAATGCCCGTCGTCAACGTGCCGTTCCGTCTGATCTACGCGTACAACCCGAACGCGCAGTCGACATTTTTCTTGGAGAAGAAGAGCGTCTTCCGGTTCAGCATCGGTCGAACTTTCTAGACGTTTAGGATTAAACTACGGGAGAGCGCACGCTCTTCGGGCAGGCGAGGAAGCCGACACGAGAGCCGTTCGACCTTTGACTTAAAAGTTAAGGAGCAGTACAGGAAAGACCATGAAAGCGATTCGCAACACAATCGTCGCCGCCGCCATCGCGGCCTTCGCCGCGCTCGGCGTGAACGCACAGACTCAAGCCGCCCGACAGACGCCCGCGCCGCGCCCGGCAGCGCCCGCGGCCACCTCGCCCGCGCAGGGCGCGACAATCGCCGAGGGCAAGTTCGCGATCATAGACACGGACGCCTTCACCGACCCGAAGCAGGGAATCCAGCGACTGGTCGCCGCGTTCCAGACGGTCGAGCGCGAGTTCAAGCCGCGCCGCGACGAAGTCCAAGCGCTCCAGACACGCTACGATGCGCTCGTCAAAGAGGTCAACGACACGAAGGCCGTCGCCGACCAGAAGGCGCTCGCAGCGAAGGCCGATCAGGCCACGCAGCTTGAAACCGAGATCAAGCGCAAGCAGGAGGACGGCCAGAAGGACTTGGAGAAGCGCGTCCAGACTCTGACGCAGCCGATCTATCAGGACATCGGCAACGCGCTTCAGGCGTTCGCGCGCGCCCGCGGCCTCTCCGTCGTCTTCGACGTGAGCAAGATGCAGGGCGTCGTCATGGTCGTCAACGATTCGGTTGACATCACAGACGCCTTCATCGCCGAGTACAACCAGCGCAACCCGGCCACAACGGCCTCGGCTTCCGCGCCGGGCAACCAGTAAGAGCCGCAAACAGTCAGCCGTAAACCGTGACGAGAAGGCTTCGAGTCTCGTCACGGTTTACGGCTGACTGTTCACAGTTCTCGAATGTTTACCGTCCGACTGTCGCGAGCTTTCGTCTCGTCATGGCTTACGGTTCACGGCCTTTTATGGACACCGTTCTCGACACGCGCGCCATCCAAGAGATTCTGCCGCACCGCTACCCTTTCCTTCTCGTTGACCGCATCGTAGAGCTAACCGAGGGCGTCCGCATCGTCGGCATCAAGCAGGTGACGATTGGCGAGCACTTTTTCCAAGGGCACTTCCCCGGCGCGCCCGTCATGCCCGGCGTTCTCATCATCGAGGCGATGGCGCAGGTCGGCGCGATCTACGCGCTCCAGCAGATCGAGAACCGCGAGCAAAAACTCGTCCTCTTCAGCGGCCTCGACAACTGCCGCTTCCGAAGGCCGGTCACGCCCGGCGACACGCTCGTCATAACGGTCACGCCCTTGCGCGTCGGCGGACGCGTCCAGAAGATGCACGGCGAGGCGCACGTCGAAGGCCGTCTCGCCGCAGAGGCCGACATCATGAGCGTCGTCGCCGACCGGGGCGCGGTTAAATGAAGGCGGAAGTAAAAAGGCGAAAGGCGAAAGAAAGGCTCTTCCTTCTTTCGCCTTTCGCCTTTTGTCCATTTACTTGAAACCGATGTCAGCCAAGATTCATCCGAGCGCGGTCGTCGGCGCTCGCGCCGAAGTCGGCGACGACGCATACGTCGGCCCTTTCTGCACGGTCGGCGACGAGGTGCGGCTCGGCGCTCGCGTCCGTCTCGAATCTCACGTCGTCGTTGACGGTCGAACTGAGATTGGCGACGACACACACGTCTTCCCCTTCGCTTCAATCGGACTCGCGCCGCAGGACTTGAAGTACCACGGCGAGCCTTCCGAGACGCGCGTCGGTCGTCGCTGCTCTCTGCGCGAGTTCGTCACCGTCCACCGCGGCACGGAGGGCGGCGGGATGCTCACGTCAATCGGCGACGACTGCCTCGTCATGGCGCAGGCGCACGTCGCGCACGACTGTCTGATCGGCGACCGCGTAATCATGGCAAACGCCGCGACGCTTGCCGGCCACGTCGAGATCGCGGACGGCGCGAACGTCGGCGCGTACTCCGGCGTCCACCAGTTCTGCCGCGTCGGACGCGAGGCATACGTCGGCGGCTACTCGGTCGTCGTCAAGGACGCGCTACCGTTTGCGCTCACCGTCGGCAACCACGCGAAGTGCTACGGCCTGAACACGCTCGGCATGAAGCGCCGCAACTATTCGTCAGCGACAATCGAAGCGCTGCACCACGCCTTCCGTCTCCTTCTGGCTTCCAAACTCAACACCACGCAGGCGCTCGCAGCGATTCGCGAAGAGATTAAGAACTCGCCGGAAGTCGAAGAACTCGTCCGCTTCATCGAGAACTCGAAGCGCGGCGTAGTGAAATGATGAAGGGCACTGTATGTCCAACCTCAGTCACTTAATCAGGCGGCATTTTTTGCTCACCATCATTGCTTGCGCCGTTTTGATTTCCGCAAGCTGGTTTGGCATCAAGGCAAGTATTGCCTTGTACGAATTCAACGACGCCTTAAATGTTTCTCTTGCCAGAGACACGAAGACCAATGCTTATCTCGGTGAAGTCCTCTCTGAGAGTAGAGACCCGCAGAGCGAAAAGGTTCAGAGCTATCGAATCAAGCGTAATGACGGAAGTATCGTCGAAAGGTCTGCCGATACTGTGATTGTCTTCAAGCCGTAGAAATTCACACGTCATCTTCTTATGCGCTACGGACTCATCGCGGGCAACGGCAAGTTTCCCTTCCTCGTCGTCGAGGGCGCGCGGCGCGCGGGCGCTGAGTTGGCGGTCGCTGCAATCAGGGAAGAGACCGACCCGGCCATCGAGAAGATAGCCGGCAAGCTGACGTGGGTCGGCATCGGGCAGTTGGGCAAGATGATTCGCTTCTTCAAACGCGAAGGCGTTGAGAAAGCGATCATGGCGGGGCAGGTCAAGCACGTGCAGATTTTCAGCGGTGCGCTCCCCGACGTGCGTATGCTCAAGATGCTTCTCTCCTTGCCACGACGAAACACCGACGCGCTCATCGGCGGCGTCGCCGCGGAACTCGCGCGCGAAGGCATCGAGTTGATCGACTCGACATACTTCCTGCAAGACCACCTCGCAGCCGAGGGCACGCTCACGCGACGCGCGCCCGACGAGCGCGAGCGCGGCGACATCGAATACGGACTCGAAGTCGCACGCGAGATCGCCCGGCTCGACCTCGGTCAGACAATCGTCGTGCGCTCGCGCGCCTGCGTCGCCGTCGAGGCGATGGAGGGAACGGACGCGACAGTCCGGCGCGCAGGTACGCTCGCCCGTGGCCGCCTCACGGTCGTCAAGGTCGCGAAGCCCGGTCAGGACATGCGCTTCGACGTGCCCGTCGTCGGAGTGCCGACCGTCGAGACAATGGCGGAGGCGGGCGCGACCT
Source organism: Pyrinomonadaceae bacterium (assembly GCA_035474235.1). Taxonomy (GTDB): domain Bacteria; phylum Acidobacteriota; class Blastocatellia; order Pyrinomonadales; family Pyrinomonadaceae; genus QHXN01. The sequence continues at coordinate 1,690 of DATINM010000047.1, read as the reverse complement.
GCCTCTGCATCACCGCCGGAAAGACTCTCGTCTTCGACCGCGAAGAGATGATCCGCCTCGCAGAACGGCGACGCATCGCGGTCATCGCAGTCCCGCACGCCTGACACTCCCGCGCGAATCATCCGACGTACACGCGCGCGTTCGTCCGCCGACGAACGTTTCGCTCACGTCCGTGTGGCAATTTTGAATCGCCGCGCACAAATGCCACAGCCGCGCGCCGCGCGCGCTCGCGCCGACTCAGCGAAAAGACGCGAAAATCGAATGACCGACGTGCGCGCTCGGTTGGCACGGACGTTGCCGCCCTCGTCGGTCGAGTACCAAAGAGGGCGTGCCGTGCGGGGACGCTTGCGACGGCAACGCCTTACTGAGACCACATTGTTAGACTGACCCAATTTCCTTTAAAGGAGAACCAGAACCCAAATGAAGAAACTCGGATTCGCAACCGTCCTCGTCCTGTCGCTCGTCTTCGGCGCAGGCTCCGTCTTCGCGCAGAACGCGAACAGCGGTGGATCGAACATGAACAACGGCGGCTCGCATCACAGCCGTCGTCATCACCGCCGCCACCGTCGCGCGCGTCATCATCACAGAAGGGCTTCGCACAAGACCGGCAACACCAACTCGTAGTTCCCCGGTGATGCGCCGGACGAACTCAGGCGCGCACCGTTCCTTCTTTGAAAAACCAAGGGATAGAATCCGCACAGTTGCCCCGGTGTGGGCGGGGCGGCACTCGTGGGGCGATGAGTGCCCTGTGCGGCGTGCGAGGCGCGGGCGGGCGGCACAGTAGGCAGGGCGGCCCGCCCACGCCGAGTAGAAGGGGATGCGACGCAAGTGGGGAGGCAGCCGCTCGTCGAGCATCCCTTTCTTTTTTCCGCGGCGGCGCAACGCCACAGCGCCGCCCGCGCTTCGAGCCTGTGGGTAGTGAGGTCATGCGGCAGCCGATTAAGATCACGGCGTTGGGCGGTCGGCTCGCGTTAATCCTGTACGCGCTCGCCGCCGCTGCGTGCGTGCTCCTCGTTTACGCCGCGACCTTCAGGCGCTCCGCGCCCGTCGTCGAGACCGTGACGACCAGCGCGCACGATCCCGCGTCAGCCCCGACCCCGGTTTACCATACGCCGCAGCTTCCCGAGCGAGACGAAGAGGTCGAGAAGGCGGGCGACCGCATCGCCGAGGTCGAAGTCTATCTGAAGAAACGGCAGAGCGCGGCGGCGCTTCTGGCGCTCACGAGTGCCCGCCGCGCCACCGCGCACGCGCTCGAATCGCGACGGCGCAAAGGCTCGCGCGGCGACGAACTCGCTTCCGCGCTCAAGGGACTCGACTCCGTCGAGCGCGCAATCCAACGCGGGCAGTACGACGACGCAGACCGCCAACTCGTCGCGCTCAACAAGAGCCTCGACCGGCTCGGCTACTGAGTCTCGACAGATCACAGACTGAGCTTCGACAAATCACAGTCGGCGAGATAGAGCGAAGCGACACGAAAATCCGGCGCGTGATTTATGCGCCCGTTTCGTGTCGCTTCGCTTTATCTCGCGCTGAGATTACGCGGGAGGACGTAAGAGGCATAGAATGTAGTTGCAATGGCTACACACCAGTTCGAACTAACTCCCGCGATGGAAGCTTATCTGATTGCTTTGATTTATCGCAACACGCGCACCAGTTGCCTATCTCTGGCAGCCGTGTGCGCCCATATCTG
>DATINM010000046.1:0-13683 GCA_035474235.1 Pyrinomonadaceae bacterium | reverse complement strand
ACGGCGTTAGCGCCGCGCACCGCGTCCGCCGTCTTGTTCCCCGAACCTGAAGTGTTCGCCTGCTGGATGTCGCTCCCGAGGTCGTTGCCCGCGTCGTTGAAGCGGTGGAGCACTTTTTTGCCGAGCCGCGTCGGAACCCACGTCGCGAGGTCAACGCCCTTCTTGTTGCCGCCCGAATCGACGGGGATGCTCCCCGGCGAGCCTGCGGGCACGCTGCCGTCGTCAAGGAGGATTCGCACCTCCGCCTTGTTGTTGTAGCGCGACTCGTTGAGAACCGTGCTGTCGGTCGGGAGCATGCGCTTGATGATCTCGCGCGTCGGGTTGCCGTCGAGTTGGAGCGGCAGCAGGAGCGGAGCCGCGCCCGTCGTGCGCGTCTGCAACTGCCCGCCGAACTGGTTGCTGACCCCCGACGTGGCTGCCGCGACGGAGGTCGTGTCCCACGCGGCGTTCGGCGTGCCGTTGGGCGAGGTGGGGAAGTAGCCGCGCTTGCCCTGCGTCGCACCCGTGAAGTTCGGGCCGTTGTTGACGCTGCCCTTCGTCAGCGGCACGTTGATCGAGCCGACCTGCATCGAGACGACCTGCGTGCCGGGCTTGACGTTTCCGTTGCGCATCACGTCGGTCACTAGCTCGTTGGCGGTCGTCACTTTGTCGAGGAACTTGACGAGGCCCGCAACGTAGATGTTGCCGTTGGCGTGGACGCGACCGTTGAAGAAGAAGTCAGCGCCGGGGTGAAGCTCGATGTCCTTGTCGCTGAACATGCCGAACTGGAAGAGAGGGATAAGATAGTTATTTACGTCGCGCTCGATGACGCACTGCACGCCGCTGACGTTGTGTTGCGCGGTGGCCTGAACCTTGTACGGGTCAATCGTCGCCGACAGTCCGGCGTATGGCCCGTTCGGGATCGTTATCTGCGGGTAGATGGAGCGATCCGTGATGCCCTTTGAGTCCTGAAGCGCGTAGAGCTTCGTCGTGTCCTCGCCGAGCACGGGGTTTGGGAAGGTGAAGCCCTCGTTGAGCAACTCCGTCGGGTCGGAGGTGCGGACGGTGTTCAGGTCTGTGGACGAAGGGTGCGACGTGCGGCTGAAGATCGCGCTGAAGTCCGAGGTCATCTTCTCGATCTTGGCGTCGGCGACGTAACAGGTCTGCGTGCGGCGCAGGTCGCTGCCGGAGATGCGCGCCTCGTTCGAGACGGTGGCGAGCACCGAGACGGCGATGACGGCGATCAGGGCGAGCACGATCATCGCTATCGCGAGCGCGCCGCCGCGCTCGCCGTTCGCGCCGCGGGCCGGGGACTTCTTCCGAGAGTTGGTGGAGAACATGGTCGTTGCCTTCCTCATTCGTGCGCGGGCGGGCCCCTCAGAGGCCCGACGCTACTGGTCTGCGCGCCGGAACTGCATGTTGCGGATTCCGGTCGTGGCCGTCATCGTTAGCTGTTGCTTGTTTCCGTTGACGACCGAGTGAACCGTCTCGGTCGTGACCGTCGTTTCGACGAGGCGGACGTTGGTCTGCTGCGTGCCGTTCGACAGTTGCGTCACGGGCAACTGCTGAATGCCGTCGGGCGTGTTGTCCTTCGTGATGTAGCGGAACTGTAGGTCAACGATGTGCTCGGCTATCACGTCGTCCGTGAAGCCCGCGCCCTTGACGCCGAACGTGCGACGGATGAGAAGGCCGTTGGAGTCAACGAAGTAGTTGATGACCTTCATCCTCATCAACGAGGCCGCGCTCGTGTTCTTGCCCGTGCCGTTCGGGTCGGTGATGGCTTTGAGCGCGCCTTTGTTCAGCCCGTAGGTGTCCGAGTTGAACTGTATCTGATTGGGAGAAACCTTCCCCGTGACCGTCACGAACGTGACGCTTGCGCCGGACGTGATGCAGTAAATCTCGCCGACGTTCATGTAGCCATAGACGTTGGGCGTCGTGGGGACGACGGCCGTGGCGTTGTTGCCTGAGAAGGTGATCGTGCCGATGCCGAGCGAGGTCGGGAAGTAGGTGCTCAGCGTCGGGTCTTGATCTTGTTCGAGGATGGTGAGTCGGTCTGTGCGGTTTGGACTGCTGCGAACCGTGACCGCTGGATTCGTCCCCAGAACGGAAGTGCCCGCGGCGACGTTGTCGTCCGACGCTATCATCGAGAAGCCGGGCGCGGAGTTCGTCGTCAGGTAGTTGGTGATGAAGCCCGGCGCGATGTTGAAGGTGTTGATGCCGGACAGCCCCTGCCCGGCCGAGAGCAGGTCGCGGTTGATGTACTCCTGCGAAGTGCGCAGGCTCTCCTGCGCCTCAGCCAGTTCGTAGTTCACGCTCGTGAACCTGATACTGTCGCGGAGCATCGTCATCGTCGCGCCCGTGATGACGAGCATCAGGCCCATCGCGACGAGCAGTTCTAGCAGTGAGAATCCGTCTTGTTTACGTGCCCGCGACATGAAGACCTCCGCGTCTGTTTTCGATAGTTAAAATCAGTCCGCCGTGCGCGCCGTCGCGTCAACGAAGGAAGTTGTTGTGCGCGTCGTCGTCGAGGTAGCTGACGCCTTGCAGCGTCCGCGTCCTGCCGTCGCCGCCCGGATACTGGATCGTGACCTCGATTCTCTTGAGCGTGCTGCTCAGCGAGGTGATGGCGATCTGGCGCTGGTAGCCCGTGCGCGCCAGCGACTGGTCGGTGAAGTCGTCGCTGGTGCCGTAAACGCCGTCGGGGCCGGGGTTCGTCAGGTCGTCCGCAGTGCCGTACATCCCGTCGGGGCCGGGCGACTTCGAGACGGACTGGAAGCCGGTCTGGAAGCCCACGAAGTTCGTCGTCGCGCCGGTGTTATCAACCGAACCCGTGTTGGCGATCTGCCCGAAGGTAAGCTCCTTCGTGTTCCGAAGGTTCTCCATCTGTTCGAGGACGGAGACGATGAGAAGTTTCGTGTTCGTCACGTTGCGACCGCTGTTCGTGACGTTCAACGCGTAGCCGACTGCTGAGGCCAGCGCCAGCAGTCCGACCATCAGCACGACCATCGCCACGACCATCTCAAGCAGCGTAAAACCCGCCTGCGCCGGACGGCGCGGGCCGCGTGCGGAGGCGTCGGGGCCGCTATTCTTTGTAACTGTTCGCACTGCTGCTGTACCTCCAGACTTTCGCCCTGCCCGCGGAGCCGAGTACCGAGATGGCCATCGCCGTGGCCCCGGGGTTCTTCGGGTTGTAGAAGAAGAGAGCTATCTTCGCGTCATTCGCCTTGTCGGTGGCCGAGCCGTCGGGGAAGAATGTGATGTTGATCTTGTTGCTGCTCAGGGATGTCATCGTCGCGGTATCGCTGAGCGCACCCGTGGGATAACCCGACGGGATGCCGTAAATGATCTCGCTCGCGGGGACGCCGCCGACCGCAAGCAGCGTGGTTCTCGTCACGAAGCTCCCCGTGGTGTTCGGGTAGTTCGTGTCCGTGAGAATCGCCGTCTTGTCGGACGACTGGTGGTCAATGATCTTTATCTGCTTGGTCGAGTCGTCGTACTGGAACGTCATCGCCTGACGCTGCGACATGGCCTCCTGCCGCGCGTAGCGCAACTGCGTAAGGATTTCTCTCGACATGCCGGCGGAACGCATCAGACGCCTCGCGCTTATCAACTGCGGCAAGGCGATGGCCGTCATGGCTATGATGATTGTGACGACGGTCAGCAGTTCGATCATGCTGAAGCCGCCGCTCGACTGCCGCCCGACGAAATGTTTTCTCACTATCATCTTCGTGTTCACCTGTCTTCGGCTCCGTCAAGCGCTGCGTTTGTAAACGGCTGACGCCATCACCAGCGCGCCTCTTCCACAAACGTTTGGGCAACGGGTGTGCCGTGCGCGGCGAGCCTTTGTTTCTTAGGAAACACGGAAGTTTTCCGACGGCGGAACGGCTGTCGAGGCGCGCGTCCTGTCACCTGCCGTAACACGTTGGGAAGCGCGCTACACAGTTTTTCCGTCCCCGCGATTTGACTCGCCTTTGATGCCGACATATACAATTGCAACCCGATGCCCGACATCCTCCTCGTCGAAGACAAAGAGAGCCTGCGCCGCGTCCTGCGCCTGACGCTTGAGAGCGCGGGCTACACCGTCGCCGAGGCGGAGGATGCGCGCGCTGCCGCGCAAGCAGTCGCGCGCGAGCCTTTCCGACTCGTCCTCACAGACCTCCGGATGCCGCACGGCTCCGGCCTCGACGTTCTGCGCGCGTCGAAGGCGGCGGACGCGGACGTGCCCGTCGTGCTGATGACCGCCTACGGCTCGATTGACGAGGCCGTGCAGGCGATGAAGGACGGTGCGCACGACTTCCTCCAGAAGCCTGTTGACTCGAACCATCTTCTGCTGCTCGTCGAGCGCGCGCTCGAACAGGCGCGTCTGCGAACCGAGAACATTCTTCTGCGCGAGGAATGGTCGCGCCGCTACGGATTCCCTCGCATCGTCGGCGAATCGGAAGCAATCAAGCGTGCCGTCTCGGAGACTCAGCGAGTGGCGACGACCGACACGACCGTTCTCCTGCTCGGCGAGTCGGGCACGGGCAAGGAACTCTTCGCGCGTGCGGTGCATCACCTCTCGCCGCGCCGCGAGAAAGCGTTTGTCGCGATCAACTGCGCGGCCATCCCCGAAACGCTCATCGAGTCGGAACTGTTCGGGCACGAGCGCGGCTCGTTCACGGGCGCGACCGAACGACGCCCCGGCAAGTTCGAGTTGGCCGCGGGCGGCACGATCTTCCTCGACGAGATTGGCGAGCTTCCCCTCGGCGTTCAGGGGAAGCTTCTGCGCGCGATTGAAGAGAAGACGGTTGACCGCATCGGCGGTCGCGCGCCCGTCCCGGTGGACGTTCGCGTCGTCGCCGCGACGAACCGCGACTTGCAGACGGCAGCCGAGCAGGGCGAGTTCCGACGTGACCTCTATTTCCGGCTCGCCGTCTTTCCCATCCGCGTCCCGCCGCTTCGAGAGCGCGGCGACGACGTTGTGCTGCTCGCCAGACACTTCGCCGCGCAACTCGGCAAAGAGCTTCGCAAGCGCGAAGCGACCCTCAGTGATGAATCCCTCGCAGCACTTCGCGCGCACGGTTGGCCCGGCAACGTGCGCGAGCTTGAGAACGCAATTGAGCGCGCATGCATACTCGCCGACTCGCTTGCCCTCACGCCCGAAGACCTCGGCCTCTCGCCCGCCGGCGCGAAGACGGATGAGCAGCCCCGCGTCTTCGACATCTCCGGCACGCTCGCCGAGGCGACCGAACGCGCCGCGCGCGCCGTCGAACGACGCAAGATCGCGGAGGCGCTTCGCGCGTCGGACGGCAACAAGACGCGCGCCGCCGAAGAACTCGGCGTAAGCTACAAGACGCTCTTGACGAAGATTAAGGAGTACGGCTTTTGAAATGAACCGCGGCTGCGTGCCGGGCGTTCAGGCTTACAACGAATGAAACGAGCAACAGAAGGCGAGCGGGAGTCGGGCGGAGAGTCGGGCGACAGGCGAGCGGGACTCGCGGGCGAGCGCGGCAAGGCCGACTCGATTGCGGGCGAGACCTTCGAGCAGGTCGGCGAGGCGACGGGCGAGTTCCCCGCCGCAAAGATTCCTTCGCGACGCGAGCCGCGAAAACTCAGCACGGGAAGGGGCGCTGTTCTCGTCGGCGCTGGCATCCTTCTGAGCCGCATCGTCGGCGTCATACGTCAACGCGTCTTCGCATACTTCCTCGGCAACTCCGACGCGATGGACGCCTTCAACGCGGCGTTCCGCATCCCGAACTTTTTGCAGAACGTCTTCGGCGAGGGCGCGCTCTCCGCGTCCTTCATCCCCGTCTATGCGAAGCTGCTCGCGCAGGAAGACGAAGAAGAGGCCGACCGCGTCGCGTGGTCTGTCTTCTCGATGCTCGCGCTCATCGTCTCTTTGCTCGTGCTCGTCGGGGTGCTCGCAACTCCGCTCCTGATTAATGCCATCGCGCCGGGCTTCGACGGTGAGAAGCGCGCGCTCACGGTTCAACTCGTCCGAATATTTTTCCCCGGCGCAGGACTCCTCGTTCTCTCGGCATGGTGTCTGGGCGTCCTCAACAGCCACCGCAGATTTTTTCTCTCCTACACCGCGCCCGTCGTCTGGAACTTAACGCTCATCGCCGCGCTCGCGTGGGCGGGCCGGCCCGTGCGGCAAGTCCCGCTCGCAGACCTCGGCACGTGGGGACGCGTCGCGGCGTTCGCCGCTTGGGGTTCGGTCGTCGGGAGCGCTTTGCAGTTCTGCGTGCAGTTGCCGACGGTGCTGCTGCTCTTAAAGCGCGTGCGGCTCGCGCTCGGCGCGAGGAACGTGAACGTGCGGACGGTGATTCGCAACTTCCTGCCGGTCTTCTTCAGCCGCGGCGTCGTGCAGATAAGCGCATTCGTTGACGCGTGGCTCGCGAGTTGGCTCGGCACGGGCGCTGTCGCAGCGCTCGGCTACGCGCAGAGTCTATACACCCTGCCCGTCAGCCTCTTCGGCATCTCGGTCTCGGCGGCTGAACTGCCAGAGATGTCGAGCGCCATCGGCGCGCAGGCCGACGTGGCCGAGAAGCTTCGCGCCCGACTCGACGCAGGACTCCGCCAGATAGCTCTCTTCATCGTGCCGTCTTCGATGGGCTTTCTCGCGCTCGGCGACGTGATGGCGGGCGCTCTCTACCAGAACGGAAAGTTCGGGCGCGACGACACTGTTTACGTCTGGGCCATTCTCGCAGGCTCTGCGGTCGGTCTCCTTGCCTCGACTCTGGGCAGGCTCTACGCCTCGACCTACTACGCGCTGCACGACACGCGCACGCCGCTTCGGTTCGCAATCGTCCGAGTGTTTCTGACGACGGCGCTCGGCTATCTCTTCGCGCTCCCGCTCCCGGCGGTGCTTCACGTCAAGCAGCAGTGGGGCGCTGTCGGGTTGACAGCTTCGGCGGGGCTTGCCGGATGGGTCGAGTTCCTTCTGCTCCGCCGAAGCCTCAACCGCCGCATCGGCTGGACTGGTCTCCCCTTCTCATACGTCTCGAAGCTCTGGGCGGCGGCTGGCGCGAGCGCCGTAGTGGCTTGGGGCATAAGGCTCGCCCTCGGCGCTCACCACCCGATCCTCGTCGCGGCGATAGTCCTGACTCCGTACGGGCTTCTATACTTCGGACTCACCTCTGCTTTGGGACTGCCGGAATCGCGCGCTGTCGTCGGTCGGTTTGGGCGGATGCTGAGAATGCGAAGGTTGTAGGCCCCGCGCATCGCGGCGTCAATTTGACGAAATTTTCCTTTACATTTTCTCTGGAAGTCTGTAAATTCCATTCCACTTTTCTGAAATTGCGAAAGAATTAGACATTTACTGCCGGTATCGTAGTCCAGAAAGCTTGAAATTTTCGGTTGCCGCGGATTGCCCCTGACTGCTGCCGGAAACTTTTTTGGACATGCCCTAAGTTTTCACGCGAACGGCGTCAAAGTGCGGTTTAGCGCCCGCCTTGAAATTGTGAGCAGTGAGCATGCCCCGCTCCTGCGCCCGACATTCGCAACCATAGGGAGTGCAGACGAACAAGGATACGGAAGGAACGACGGAGGAGCAACATGACGAATCGCATTCTCGCGTTGGTAAAGCCGCTCGCGCTCAGCGTCTTCGCCCTCGCATTCATCGCACTCGCACAAGGCGTCGCGCGCGCAGACGAGGTCTTCATCGCAGGCTTCACGAACGGCTGTTACGGAGCGGCCTGTGCGCCCGGTGCATCGGCTACGTCGGGCGGCCTGACGTTCAGCAATTCGACTTTCTCAGGCACGACGGCCAACGGCTTCCGCGCCCTCGGCGGAAACGCGAATCCGGGGTCGAACTTTAACAACCTCGGCTCTATTTCGCTCAGTACTGCGCCGCAGAGCTACAACACGCCGTTCACGCTTCAAGTCACTTTCACGGCCCCGCAGGGCATCAACGGCTCGAATCAGGCGACGTTTACCGCCCTCATCACGGGGACGGTCAGAAGCGACAATACAGGCGGCGTCTTCGTTGACTTCAACAACACGCCGATCCTTTTCACCTTCAGCGACACGAACTGTGAGCCTAACCCGGAGGCGCAACCGCCCTCGGCTGGTCAGACCACCTGCGGCAACGGTTCGTTCAACTTCAGCGTCAACGATGTCTCGATTGACCCCGGCCAGACGGTCTCTCTGACGGGTCAGATCACCGGCGCTCAGCAAACCACCGTGCCCGAGCCGGCGACGCTCTTCCTGCTCGGAACCGGGCTGACCGGCGTCGCCGCCGGCATCCGCCGACGCCGCAAAGCAGCCGTGAAGTGAGCAGCAATCGCGCTCGCTCGACGAATAACAAGTTTTCTGAAAGAGCCGGGCCGAGTATCAACTCGGCCCGGCTCTTTTTTCAGGAATGGTCGCGCACGGCGTCCCAAAAAAAATTTCACCTCCGCGAAAATTTTTCTGGAGTAACGACCTCATTGAATATTTCTGTTGATTACAATCGAATCGGTAGCTCGGCGAGGCGGCAGGCGTGGCGGCAAGGCCAAGGCGGTACGCCTTTTTTATTTTGAACCCGTCGCCGAGTCCGAAACCTTCTTAACTCTCCTGCGCGATAACCCTATAAGAATTTACAAATCATCCCGCGAGGTCGGCGGGGACTGCGTCAACCGGTCGGGGAGTAGTCTTCTCGGCGGCTCGTCCGTGCTATCATCCGGCGCGTGAAGAGGATCGTGACGGCAGAAGAGATGCGCGAGCTTGACCGTCTGACGACGGAGCGGTACGCCATCCCTTCGCTACTGCTGATGGAGTCAGCCGCGAACGCCTCGGTGCGGGAGTTGGCCGCGCGCTTCTCGCACGACCTACGGCGCAAGACCGCGCAAATCCTCTGCGGGCGCGGCAACAACGGCGGCGACGGCGCGGCGCTCGCGCGAGTTCTCTGGATGTCGGGCGCGCGCGTTGACGTAGTCCTCTTCGGCGGTGTTGACGAAACGAAGGGCGACGCGCGCGCGAACTTCGAGATCGTCCGACGCCTCGCGAGCTTCTCGGCGGGTTCGAGCGACAGCCCGCCGCCGCTCTCCTTCGTCGAGTGCCACGACATCGCCGCGTGGGAGCGCGTCGCGAGCGCGCGGCACGGATACGACATCATCGTTGACGCGCTCTTCGGCACGGGACTGACGCGCCCGCTCGAAGGCGTCTTTGCGAAGGCGGTAGCGCATCTCGAACTGCTGCGCGCGGCGCGCGAGCACGCCGGCCACGCCGCTCCGGTCTTCGTCTCGCTCGACATCCCTTCCGGCCTGAACGCTGACTCGCACGCCTCCATCGGCCCGGCAGTCCGCGCAGACCTGACCGTCACATTCACGGCTCCGAAACCTGCGAACGTTCTGCCGCCCGCCTCTCACTTCGGCGGCCAACTCGTCGTCGCGGACATCGGCACGCCGCGCACGCTCGTCGAGTCAGCGCCCTCAAAACTTTTTCTCGTAGAGACAGAAGACGCGCGCGCGTGGCTCGAAGCGACGCGACGCACGCCCGACTCTTACAAGAACACGCACGGGCACGCGCTCGTCGTAGCGGGTTCGCGCCGGATGACGGGCGCTGCCGTTCTCTGCGCCGACGCGGCGATGTCGGCGGGCGCTGGACTCGTCACGGTCGCGACTGCAACGTCCGCTTTGCCGAGCGTGTCCGCTCGACTGTTGCCCGAAGTGATGACAGCCGCGCTCGACGAGACCGAACTCGGTAGCGTCAGCGCGGAGGCATCCGCTCAGTTGAAGGAACTGTCGGAGCGTGCGACCGTCATCGCCGTCGGCTGCGGTCTGTCGCGCGACTCGGAGAGCACGCGTCGCTTCGTGCGCGAGACGGTCGAGCGCCGGACGACGCCCGTCGTCGTTGACGCCGATGGGCTGAACGCGCTCGCGCCTTGGCCCGCGGAGTTGAGAGGCACGGTTGATGCGCCGATCATTCTCACGCCGCACGAAGGCGAGATGCTTCGACTGCTCGGCTCTCAAGATCGCTCGGCCCTGCAAGACCGCGCGCGCGTCGTCGCCGAGTTCGCCGAGCGTCACCAACTCGTCGTCGTCCTCAAAGGTACGCGCACGCTCGTCGCCGCGCCGGACGGGCGCGTCTTCGTCAACCCGACCGGCAACGCCGGACTCGGCACGGCAGGCTCCGGCGACACTCTCACCGGAATCGTCACTGGCTTTCTGGCCCAAGCCTTCGCGACCCTGAAAGACCGTGCCGACGCGGTCGCTGCGACGGTCGCAGCCGTCTTCGTCGGCGGACTCGCGGGCGACATAGCCGCGCGCGCAATCGGAATGAGGGCGATGGTCGCCTCCGACATTCGCAGACACTTGAGCGACGCAATCCGCTCGCTCGACCCGGAAGGAGAGACGCCTTGAACTCACCCGCGCGCGGCGAAGCAATCCAGAGCGACGAGTTTACTTCGCGCGGCCCCGAAGAGACTTTCGAGGCCGGGCGCAGCGTCGGCGGACGACTCGCGGGCGGCGAGATACTTCTTCTCTCAGGCCCGCTCGGCGCTGGAAAGACGGTCTTCGTCAAAGGTCTCGCCGCCGCGCTCGGCCTCGACCCTGCGGAAGTCTCAAGCCCCTCGTTCACGCTCGTCAATCGTTACAACGAAGGCAGACTCCGGCTCTACCACATAGACCTCTACCGCCTCGACGAAGGCGCTTCAGCCGCGCACGCGGTTGACCTCGACGAACTACTCGCGGACGAGCGCGCCGTCATCGTCGTCGAGTGGGCCGAGCGCATGGGACGCTATCCGCTGCCGCAACCTGTCTGGCGCGTCTCAATCGAGGGCGACGGCGAAGAAGCGCGGCGCATACGAATCGCGGCTGGCGGTTAAATCACCTTCGCTGTGGTAAATTATCCTCGCATTCAAAACCGTAGAACTTCGCAAGGAGATAAAGAAATGCCGTACCCTGAAATTCTCATCAAACCCATGCGCGAAGACCTGACGCGGCTCGGCGTCGAGGAGACGCGCACGCCCGAACAGGTCGAGGACGCGCTCATCACCACGAAAGGGACGCTGATGGTCGTCGTCAACTCCGTCTGCGGCTGCGCCGCGGGCAAGGCGCGGCCCGGCATCGCGCTCGCGCTTCAGAACGGCGCGCGCCCCGACCGCTCGATAACGGTCTTCGCGGGTGCTGACATCGAGGCGACGGCGACCGCGCGCGAGCACTTCGCGCCCTACCCGCCCTCTTCGCCGCAGATCGCGCTATTTAAAAACGGCCAACTCGTCTTCATGCTCGAACGCCACCAGATCGAGAACAAGTTCGCCGAGCAGATCGCGCACGAACTCACACAAGCCTTCGACCGCTACTGCACTTCGGCTGAAACGGCCACAGCTTAAGGGATGAGGGATGAGGACGGAGGGATGAAAGCTCGACTGTAAAGAGTCAGTCTTTCTTCATCCCTCATCCTTCATCCTTCATCCCTCATCCGTATGTCGCTCACGCTCGACACGCCCGTCACACAACTTTCGCAGCAAGGTATCGCGCGTCTCGGCGCTCAGACGGCGCGCAAGCTCGCTCTGGCGCTGGCGAACGTGTCGGGCAAGCGCGACGCGTCGGAGGTTTCGGTCGAAGACCTTTTGAACTATCTGCCGATGCGGTACGAGGATCGCTCGAACCTCGCGCGCATCGAGAGCCTTCGCGACGGCGTGGAGGCTTCGCTCGAACTATACGTGCGCGTTGCGGGCGGCTTTCAGGTCGGACGGAATCGCGGGCCGAAGGCCCCGCCGCTTTTCATCTTCGAGGTGACGGCGGGCGACCCCGAACGCACGGGCAAGCCCGTCGTCGTCTGGTGGTTCGTCTCGGGCCGGCAGGCCGGGCGCATCGTCGCCTACTACCGGCAGCGCTTCACGCGCGGCGCGCGCTTCATCGCGTTCGGCAAGTGGGAGTGGGACGCGAGGCGCAATACGTTCGCGCTCCGTCTCAATAAGCCCGACGAGCTTGAGATGCTGCCCGGCACGTTCACGCCGCCGGAGAACGCGCTCATCCGACTCGCCGAGCAGGAGACGCAGGACGGCGCGCGCGGTGCGGATTCTGACGACGACGCGGCGACGCGAAACGCACGAGGAGCCGACGCCCGCGCGGAAGACGAAGAGGACGTTGACGAAGAGGCTGCTGGCGAGGATTCGGTTGACGAGGCGACCGACCCGGCGCTCGCCGCGATTCACGTCGGGCGTCGCGTTCCCGTCTATCGAAAGCTAGGCGAGTTCCGAACTAAGCGCCTGCGCGAGATCGTCCACGCAGTGCTCTGTAAGCTCGACGACGAAGCTTTCACGGAGACTCTGCCGACCGAACTAATCGCGCGTCAACGTCTCGCCTCGCGCGCCGACGCCGTTCGGCGCATACACTTTCCCACGGACGACGCGCCGCTCGCAGAGTACGAGCGCGCGCGTTCACCTGCACACCTGCGCCTCATCTTCGAGGAGTTCTTCTGGGTCGCGCTCGCAATCGCGCTCCGCCGCGACGAAAGAGTGAAAGAGCCGAAGGGCGCACTCATCGAAGTGACGCCGCGCGTGCGCGAGAGAATGCTCTCGGTGCTTCCCTTCGAGTTAACAGCCGCACAGGAGCGCGCCGTCACGCGCATACTCGAAGACATGCAGTCGGACGTGCCGATGAACCGTCTGCTTCAGGGCGACGTGGGCAGCGGAAAGACGGCGGTGGCTCTTCTCGCGATGCTCGCCGCGTTGGAGAACGGCTATCAGGCCGCGCTCATGGTTCCGACCGAGATACTCGCAGAGCAGCACGCGCGCAACGTCAAGCGAATGCTCGCCGGGACGCCGTACCGCGTCGAGATGTTGGTCGGCTCGCTCAGGGCGAGCGAGAAGCGGCGACTTCACAAAGACCTTGCCGCGGGCGACGTTCACGCGGCCATCGGCACGCACGCGCTTATTCAGGAAGCCGTCGAATTCTCGAAACTCGGCCTCGTCGTCATAGACGAACAGCATCGCTTCGGCGTCATGCAGCGCGCCACGCTGCGCGAGAGAGGCTTCAACCCGGACGTGCTCGTGATGACGGCGACGCCCATACCGCGCTCGCTCGCAATGACCGTTTACGGCGACCTTGACGTGTCCGTGATTGACGAACTCCCGCCCGGACGCACGCCGATAAAGACCGTCGTCGTCGGCGAAGACCGCCGCGCCGGAGTCTATAAAGGCATCGAGCGCGAGGTGCGCGCAGGGCGTCAGGTTTACGTCGTCTATCCTCTGGTCGAGGAGTCGGAGAAGGTGGACTTGAAGGACGCAACGCGTATGTACGAGCACCTGCGCGACCGTGTCTTTCCGCACTTCGCGGTCGGACTCCTGCACGGAAAGATGAAGACCGCGGAGAAAGAGGAAGTCATGCGTCGCTTCGTCGCGGGCGAGATACAGGTGCTCGTCGCAACGACTGTCGTCGAAGTCGGCGTTGACGTTCCGAACGCTTCGGTGATGATAGTCGAGCACGCAGAGCGCTTCGGCCTCTCGCAGCTACACCAACTGCGCGGGCGCGTCGGTCGCGGCGCGGAGCAGAGCTACTGCGTGCTGATGGCATCCGACAAGCAGACGAGCGTTGCACAGCAGCGGCTCGGCATCATGGAAGAATCATCAGATGGCTTCCGCATCGCCGAAAAAGATTTGGAGATACGCGGCCCCGGCGAAGTCATGGGCACGCGACAATCCGGCGTCCCCACGTTCCGCATCGGCAACCTCGTCCGAGATTTACAAATTCTCGAAGAAGCACGCCGCGAGGCCGAACACTACCTAACCACACGCCG
>DATINM010000045.1:0-82376 GCA_035474235.1 Pyrinomonadaceae bacterium | reverse complement strand
TGATTTATTGCGGTCCAATCATCCAAAATAGTTGAAGGCACTGCCTTGCTGATCAATAACCTGCGTCAAGTAGATAATCACCAAACGTTTCAACGGTAAGCGGATCAGGGCGTCTGACCCGGACTGGGACAGGGGCACGTGGGTGGTCGAGTTCAATCTGCGCGGCCACCGCGTTAAGGAAGCCATACCGGAAACTCGCACGGGGAAGCAAGCCGGGCAGGTCGAGACGCAGATCCGGCAGGCGATCTTTGACAAAAAGTACAACCGCGCGTCCGCCGTGACGCGCTTCGCAGACTTTGTAGATAACGTGTACATTCCGTGGACACGCGAAAATAATCGTAGCTACAAAGATGATGGGCAGAGGGCGGCCAGGCTCAAGGAGTTCTTCGGGCACCGGGCGATCAGGGACATCACGCCGATGCTCATCGAGAAGTTCAAGAGCGAGCTGCGCAAGTCGGACAGCAAGCTCAAGCGCCTCTTCTCTCCGAGCACGGTCAACCGCTACCTCCAAGTGCTCTCGCGTATTCTCTCGATGGCCTACGAGAACGGCATCATAGACGGCAACCCGATGTCGAGGGTCAAGCGCCTGAGAGAGCCCGAGCCAAGGCAGCGCTACTTGAATCAGTACGCGAGTGACGAAGAGGAGCGGCTGATGAAGGCCTTGGCGGGGTATGGCGAGCACGTAGTGGCGCTCGCTGAGTTAGACTTGGAGACGGGAATGCGACTGGGTGAGTTGCTGAATAGAAGGTGGACGGATGTGGACGGGGCTAATCAACTCATCTCCATCACGCAGACCAAGAACGACAAGCCGCGCCTAGTCCCCTTGACCAAGAAGGCATTTTGGGCCACTCGACGACGCCGGGGCGAGACGCGCAACACCAAGGTCACGCGCGGCTACGCGCACGGCGTCCCGCAGAGGCTCAGGGACGCAGTCAACAGTTTGGAGAAGGGGAAGCGCCTGATTTCGGGTACGCCAACTCTACGCCAAGTGGCGAAAAGGGCCTGAACAGGAAGTCAAGAGCCGACCCGCACAGACCCCTCTAAGTGGTTGAGCTGGAAAGATAGATGGCGGAGAGGGTGGGATTCGAACCCACGGTGGCCTTTCGACCACTCCGGTTTTCGAGACCGGTGCACTAAACCACTATGCGACCTCTCCGAACTTGAAAGGATGAAGACGGAAGGGTGAAGGATGAAGGAAAAGCTAATGCCCGACGGCAAGCAAGGCTTTCATCCTTCCGTCTTCATCCTTGAATTTCGTCTTTCCCGAAAGAACTCCTGCATGAGCGCGCGGCAGTCGTCTTCGAGCACGCCCTGCGTTAGCTCCATCCGGTGATTCAAAAAACTCGCGTCGCAGACTCGGAAGACCGACTCGACCGCGCCCGCCTTCTCGTCGCGCGCGCCGTAGACGAGCCGCCTGACCCTCGCCTGCACAAGCGCGCCCGCGCACATCGCGCACGGCTCGATTGTCGAATACAGAACCGCGTCCGTCAGACGGTAATTGCCGAGGCGTCGCGCGGCCTCGCGGAGCGCGAGGATTTCGGCGTGCGCCGTCGGGTCGCAGTCGGTTCGGGTGCGGTTGCCCGAGACGGCGAGCAGCCGACCGCCGGGGTCTACGACGCAAGCGCCGACGGGCACTTCGCCGCGTCCGGCTGCGTCGCGCGCCGCGCCGATGGCCTCGCACATCCAGCGCTCGTCCCGTGCTTGGGCGGACTCGAATTCCACACGCGCCTTCATCGTCATTCAAGGGCGCTTTCAAGAAGCGGCGGACAAAAAACGAATATAGGTGTGCGTCCGCGCGCGTGTCAAGCAGGACGGTTTTCGGAGAAAGGATGAGGGCCGGATGAATAAGAACGAAAGACCGCATGCATTCGGAAGACGGCACGTCTCGACTGTCCAATGCTTTCTGCTTGTCGCTTTCTGACTTCTTCACTTCATCCTTCATCCTTTCGGCCTTCATCCTTATTTCTTGTCCGGCGGGAGTCGGCGCGTGCTATCATTCGGCGCAAGTCGGACGTGTCGGCCTCTTCCCCCGCCCGAAGGCATCGAAGCAGAGAAGCCAATCGAGATGAAGACAGACCTGCGCCCCAGAAACGTCGAGCAGTCAACGACGGCGAGCAAGACACTTCAGGCGGCGCGACCCGCACCCCCGTCGGACTCGCCGGAGACTGCACCCATACACCAGACCATCACGCCGGAGCAGGCGGCCATCGCCGCACAGTCCCCGCGCGCTCCGCGACGCACGCCTGCGCCATCAGAGTTCGGGACTGCCGTCGTTCACTTCTACCGCGGCGAGATTCAGCGCGCGAACACTTGGCGCAACCGGCTCGACACGACGACGAACTGGGCCGTTCTAACGACGGGCGCGACGCTCTCCTTCGCGTTCTCGTCGCCGGCCAACCCGCACTTCGTCATCCTCATCAACACAGTCCTCGTCGGCTTCTTTCTCTTCATGGAGGCGCGCCGCTACCGCTATTACGAAATCTGGTCGAGCCGCGTGCGACTCGTCGAGACAGGCTACTTCACGCAGATTCTCGCGCCCGACTCGGCGACCGACGATTCGTGGACGCGCCTCATCATCGAAGACCTAAAGACGCCGCGCTTCACCATAAGCGAGTGGGAGGCTCTGGGCCGACGCCTGCGCCACAACTACCTATGGATTTTCGTGCTGCTCGCCGCGTGCTGGAACCTGAAGATTTACATGCATCCCGGCCCGGCCAAGGATGTCAACGAGTTCATTGACCGCGCGACCATCGGCGTCGTGCCCGGCGTAATCATCTTTCTGGTCGGCGTCTTCGTCAACACCGTCATACTCGTGTTTGCAGCCGCGACCATGCGTCTGCGTCAGGCGACCGGAGAGGTTCTGCCCGAGCGCGACTTCCATCCCTTCCAGCGTGTGACGAACTGGGCGAGCGGGCGCGCCTCGAAGCCGCGCACCGCCACCGTCCGACGCGCCGCGCGCGCACGCGAGCGCGCACGCTCGACTCGCGCCGCCGGCACGACCACAGGCGAGTGGCGTCGCTCGGACATACATCGTTCACAGCCCCCCGAAGACATACACCGCACACAGTATCCGAACAGAGACACGGTGATAAAATAGGTTTTGGGTATTGGGTTTTAGGTGTTGGTTAAATTAGCGATGTCACCAGCACCCAAAACCTGACACACGCTTCGCATGCTTGAACTCGACGGACAACAACTAACACTCGAAGAGGTCGCGCGCGTCGCTCGCGGCGACGTGCGCGTGTCGCTCGCGGCTTCGGCGCGCGAGAGGATGAATGAGTCGCGGCGAGTGGTCGAGCGGATCGTCGCCGAGTCGCGCGTCGTCTACGGCGTCAACACCGGCTTCGGGAAGTTGTCGGACGTGACCGTGCCGCCGGACGAGTTGCGCGAGTTGCAGTTAAACCTCGTGCGGAGCCATTCGTGCGGCGTCGGGGAGCCGCTTTCGGAAGAGGAGACGCGCGCGATGATGCTGCTTCGCGCCAACGTCCTCGCGCTTGGTTTGAGCGGCGCGCGCGCCGCCGTAGCCGAGACTCTGCTCGCGATGCTTGAGCGCGGGGTGATTCCGGTCGTTCCTGAAAAAGGTTCGGTCGGCGCGAGCGGAGATCTCGCGCCGCTCTCGCATCTCGCGCTCTGCGCGGTCGGCGAGGGCGAGGCTTTTTACGTTGGAGAGCGAATGCCGGGCGGCGAGGCTTTGAGGCGCGCAGGCGTCAAGCCCCTGACGCTTGAAGCAAAGGAGGGGCTTGCGCTTCTAAACGGCACGCAGGCTTTGACAGCCGTGGGTGCGCTCGCGCTCGAACGCGCCGGGAGGCTCGCGCGCGCGGCGGACGTTTCGGGCGCGATGTCTCTGGAAGCCTTGAAGGGCACGCCCGCCGCCTTCGACGAGCGCATACACCGCGCGCGACCGCACCGCGGGCAGTCGGAGTCCGCGGCGCACCTGCGCGAGCTTCTACACGACAGCGAGATACGCGCCTCGCACATCGAAGGCGACCCGCGCGTGCAGGACGCTTACTCGCTCCGATGCATGCCGCAGGTTCACGGCGCTTGCCGCGACGCGCTCGCGCACGCGCGCACCTGCGTCGAGATAGAGACGGGCGGCGCGACCGACAACCCGCTCGTCTTCGCGGAGACGGGCGAAGTGATTTCGGGTGGTAATTTTCACGGCGCTCCGCTCGCGCTCGCGTTCGACTACGCGGCGATAGCGCTCGTCTCACTCGGCAACATCGTCGAGCGAAGGGTTGACCGGCTCGTCAACCCCGAAAAGAACGAGGGGCTGCCCGCGTTCCTGACTGCGCGCGCGGGCGTCGAGTCGGGCTACATGGTTCCGCAGATCGTCGCGGTCGCGCTTTTGAATGAGTGTAAGGTGCTCGCTCATCCGGCGAGCACGGACAATCTTCCGACCGACGGCGATAAAGAGGATCACGTCTCGATGGGCATGACTGCGGCGTCGAAGCTCCGGCGCATCGTCGAGAACGTCGAGAGCGTCATCGCAATCGAACTGCTCGCCTCAGCCGAGGCTCTCGAACACCGCGCGCCGCTCCGACCCGGTCGAGGCGCGCAACGCGCATACGAGACTCTGCGCTCGCACGCCGCGCGGCTCACGCGCGACCGACCGCTCGCGCCCGACATCGAGCGCGTGGCGTCGGCGCTGCGCCGCGGCGAGTTCGATATTTGAGACGGACTCGCGGACGAGGAGCCTTGCGCCACGCGGCGACGCCCTCCGCGCCCGACTTCACTTCTTCTTTTTGGCCGGGGCGGCCTGCGGCTGCGGCGCGGGCGGCGTGAGATTGACGGGCGCGGGATAGCCTTTGCCACGAAGCGCGGCGATATCTATGACGACTTCCTTCTCGCCCTTGACGTTGTAGGTTACGCCGCCCGTCTTGCTCTTGCCACGCAGCGGCGCGTCGGCGGCGCGCGAAGGGTTGCCGTGCGCGTCGTGCGCCATCTGCTGTAGCGCGTCCAGAGCTTGCGAACGCTCCTGCTCGCTCAGGTCTTCGAGACGCACGCCGTAGACGCCGAGAACGTTTCGCAGATTCTCCTCCGTGTCCGTGCCCTTGTCGTACACGTCGCGATAGATGTGTAGCTGGCCGTCCTGAACGACTATCGTCTCGTATCGAAGCTCGACCGGCACGGGCGTAGAGAGCTTGACGGCCTGAGTCCTGTCGCGCTTCTGTGCGTAGGCCGCGACCTGCGCGGGCGTCAGTTGTGTGCCCGACACTCCGGCGAGCACGAGCGCGAAGTCCTGCACCGCAGAGTTCGTCAGTCCGACGCAGCCATGCGACGCGAACTGTCCCAACCGCGAAGGCTGCTTGCCGCCGTGTATGAGCGACGGCGCGCCGATGGGAATCTTCAGCGGCCCGAGTGGATTCATCCCGCTACCCGCCGGGATCACCTCGCCCGGTTGGACTCGCCCCCTGACCCAAGGCTCGTCGGGCGGCGTCCACGTCGGGTTGAAGATTATCTGCTCGGCCTTGCGAACGCCCTGCGGCAAGGGGAATTCGGGATAACCTATTCCTATGCGGTACGTCTTCGTGAGTTGCCCGTTCTCGAACACGTCCATTCGGAAGGCCGGAGCGTTGACGACGATGCGCGTGTCGGTCGGAACCGAGTTCGGCTTCGACGGAAGCGCGCCGTCGCCGCCCGACCAGCGCTCGCGCACGAAGGCCATGAAGGCCGCGGTCTTCTCATCGCCGATGACGCCCTTGATCTTCTCTTCGGCGTCGCGCGCGGCCTCCGAAGTGCTGCCAGACCCGGCCTCCTTCTCGCTCAGCTTCGCGGTTCCCTCGCGCGCGACTTTGCGCAAGCCTTCGATCTGCTCGTTCGTCAACTGAAGCTTCGCCTTCAGCGCGCCCGCGAAAGTCGAGTCGGAGAATAGCGCGTCGAGCGCGGGCAGAGTGACGGGCACGCCCGTCTCGCTCACCGACGAAGGCGACGGCGAGGGCGATGCCGAGGCGTTCGCATTCGAGTTCGTCGTCGAGTTCGAGTTCGTCGCGGCGACGTTCGTGTTCGCGCCCGGCGCGTTCGTCGGCGCGTTCGTCGTCGTCGTCGTGCACGCGGACGCCGCTGCCAGAAGCGCGACGGCGAGCGCGAGC
The DNA here is from genome assembly GCA_035474235.1 of Pyrinomonadaceae bacterium. GTDB lineage: Bacteria > Acidobacteriota > Blastocatellia > Pyrinomonadales > Pyrinomonadaceae > QHXN01. The sequence continues at coordinate 76,287 of DATINM010000045.1, read as the reverse complement.
TTTGCGGGGGGGATTCTCTTCATTCTTCGTTGCTCCTCGAATCAACTTTGGCGCGACGACTCGACGCCGGCGCGTTCGTCGTCGCCGGTTCCGGCGACCTCACAACACAAGTCATCGGCAGCATCACTGCCGCGTCTTTCACACGCAGTTTACCCGCCGACTCGCGCCCGCGACACCGTGGCAACTCCCGTTCCGGCCCGCGCCTTCCCACATCGCGCGCCCTAAGTCTCCCGGCGCACGCACGCCTCGCACCGATAGCGAACGCCGACGCCATCCGCAAACCGTCCACAGCGAGACTCGAACGCAGACCGTCCGCGTTGGGACTCGAATGCACGCGCGCAAGCAGCCGCATCATACGACCGACCGCTTCCGTGCTTTCAATTCGCGCCGCGGAGCAGAGGATACGGGTTGATGTTCTCGCCGTTCCAGAAATGCTTCGGGTCTGCGACGCGATAGATTTGAAAGTGCAGGTGCGTGTTGCCGGGCGCGGCGTCGCCCGTGTCGCCGACGTAGCCGATGGTTTCGCCGCGCCGCGCGACGTGCCCCTCGGCGAGTCCGTCGGCGTAGTGGTCGAGGTGCGCGTAGTAAAAGACGAAGTGCTCGTCCGACAGGGCGAGTTGATAAACGGTCGTCCCGCCCTTCGCGCTCTTGAAGAGTTTGACGACGCGACCGTCGGAGGCCGCGAGCACGGGCGTATCGCGTGGAGCCGTTATGTCAATCGCGTCGTGGACTCGGCCCTCGCTGCGCGCGTCGTCGAACGTGTCGCGCAGGGCTTCGGGGCGAACGCCCTCGACCGGAATCAAAAGGCGCATCGAAGCGAGCGCCGCCGCGTCGCCCGTCGTCTGAGTCTGCGGCAAGGCGTCTGCGACCGGCGTTGCGGTCGGAGTCGGAGTTGCTGTCGGCGTCGAGACGGAAGGCGCGGGCGTCGCACTCGACTGCGGAGCCGCGCCGGGCGTCGCCGTCTTCGCCGGCGTAGCGACCTGCTCGGCGTCCTGTCTGGGGGCGAGGAGCACTGTGACGGGCTGCGACCAGTATTTGATGCTCAGATACCAGACGAGCGCGGCGAGCGCCGCGAAGACGAATGCCGCGATCAGAAGCACGCGCGTGCGCGGGCCGAGTGCCATCTTGTGTCTCTCTCCGACGGGATGGGCTTGCGTATAAGAGCATATTGAAGTCGGGGCGCAAGGCGCAAGGCGCGCGCGGCGCGTCCGGTGCTGGCGCGCGGAGTTCGTTTTCTGCTATTACATCAACGTCAATTCAACCGACATCAACGCCGACGCGACCAACGCACTCCGCGTCGCGCCGGAGACGGCAGGAGGGGAAAACAGGTGACGGACATTTTCGACGAACGTCGGAAGGGACTCGAAGAGGAATACTTCAGGCGCAGGGACAAGGAATCGCTCGACCGTCTGCGCGAGGCGCTGCGCGACGAAGCGCGCGAACGCGGCGACCACTCCGTGACGATGCCGTGCCCGCGCTGCACTGGCAAGCTACACGAGGACGAGTACGACGACGTGAAGATCAGTCGCTGCGACACGTGCGATGGCATCTGGCTCGACGCGGGCGACCTCGAACACATCATCGCGCAGGAGACGGCCGCCGGTCGCTGGCTGCACACCTTCTGGCCCGGCAGAACGCACGAGTGAGAAATGATGGAAGGGTTTTGGGTTTTAGGTGCCGGGTGCTAGCGAGAACAGTCCAGCACCCAAAACCCAAGACCCTTTCACCATTTCGCGTTCATCATTGAATTTCAATGAGCGAACAACGAACGAATGAGAGCGGGCCGAAGATGACGGCGCTCATCACGGGCGCGTCGGGCGGCATTGGACTCGAACTCGCGCGGCTCTTCGCCGCCGACGGCCACGACCTCGTACTCGTCGCTCGGAGCGCGGGCAAGCTCTCGTCGCTCGCCGAAGAACTTGCGGGCAGGCACAACGTCGGCGTGCGCGTCATTCCCGCAGACCTCGCGGGAGCGGAAGCACCGGGAGATATCTTCGACGAGTTGCGGCGCGACGGCGTATCGGTTGACGCGCTCGTCAACAACGCGGGCGTCGGCAGCTACGGCCTTTTCGCCGAGACGGACTTGCGGGCGGAACTCGACCTCCTGCAAATCAACGTCGTCGCGCTCACGCACCTGACAAAGCTGTTCCTGCCCGCGATGATCGCGCGGCGGCGCGGCTACGTGATGAACGTCGCTTCGACCGCCGCCTTCCAACCGGGGCCGCTCATGGCCGTCTATTACGCATCGAAGGCTTACGTCCTGCACTTCTCCGAGGCGCTCTCGAACGAGACGGAAGGGACGGGCGTCTGCGTCACGGCGCTCTGCCCCGGCCCGACCGAGACGGGCTTCGTCGCCGCCGCAGGGATGGAAGAATCGAAACTCTTCGACCGCGGCGCGATGACAGCGCGCGACGTTGCCGAAGCAGGCTACGGCGGAATGCTCGAAGGCAAGACAATCATCATCCCCGGCTTCCGCAATTCGCTCGTCGCACACGCCGTCGGCTTCGCCCCGCGCGGACTCGTGACAAAGGTCGTGCGCGGGATTCAGGAAAGGCGGAACAACTGAATCGAATATATTTCAGCTATGAGTTTGACTTTTGAATGGGACTTAGACAAGGCCGGGCAGAATCTTAAAAAGCACGGCGTCTCATTTGAAGAAGCGTCCACCGTGTTTGCGGACACGCTCTCCCTTACTATTCCCGACCCGCTACATTCCGAAGACGAAGACCGCTTCGTCACTAACGGGTTGTCATATCGCAGGCGTCAGTTAGTTGTAGTTTTCACGGAGAGGGATGAGAGAATAAGAATCATCAGCGCACGCGCGGCCACCCCGCGCGAGAGGAAGAAATATGAAGAAGAAAGAGAGCAATGAGCGCGACTCAGAGATGCTTGACGAGTACGATTTCAGCGGTGGCGTCCGCGGCAAGCACGCGGCGCGTTACGCGCAAGGCAGCAACGTCGTAGTCCTTGACCCGGATGTCGCCGAAGTGTTTCCCGATTCGGAGTCGGTCAACAAAGCTTTGCGTGTGCTGGCCGAGATAATCCAGTCCCGCTCCGAAAGGTTACGCGCTTAGCTGTCGGACTCGTGACAAAGGTCGTGCGCGGGATTCAGGAAAGAAGGTCATGAGCAAAGCGAGGGTCGTGCGAGCGCCGCGCGGCGCGCGTCTCAACTGCAAGGGTTGGCATCAGGAGGCGGCTCTGCGCTGCCTTATGAACAATCTCGACCCGGAGGTCGCGGAGCGCCCCGGCGAACTCGTCGTTTACGGCGGGACGGGCAAGGCCGCGCGCAACTGGGAGTCGTTCGACGCGATTATTCGCGAGTTGATGCGTTTGGAGAACGACGAGACGCTGCTCGTGCAATCGGGCAAGCCCGTCGCGGTCTTCCGAACGCACGAGCACGCGCCGCGCGTTCTGATCGCGAACTCGAATCTGGTCGGCGCGTGGGCCAATTGGGAACACTTCCACGAACTCGAACGTCGTGGTCTGATGATGTACGGGCAGATGACGGCGGGCAGTTGGATTTACATCGGCTCGCAGGGGATAGTTCAGGGAACGTTCGAGACATTCGCCGCGATGGCAGACAAACATTTCGGCGGCGACCTCGCGGGCAAGCTGATTCTCTCGGGCGGCATGGGCGGCATGGGCGGCGCGCAGCCTTTGGCGGCGACTCTGAACGGCGCGGTCTTCCTCGGCGTCGAGGTCGAGCGCGAGCACGTCGAGCGGCGGGTGCGGACGGGCTACTGCGACCGCCTCGCCGTTGATTTGGATGAAGCACTCGGAATCTGCGAGGACGCTATCGAGCAGAGGCGCGCAGTCTCGGTGGGCCTCGTCGGCAACTGCGCCGAAGTGTTGCCGGAGATAGTTCGTCGCGGCGTGAAGATTGACGCGGTGACCGATCAGACGAGCGCGCACGATCCTCTGAACGGTTACGTGCCCGCGTCTTTAAGTCTCGAAGAGGCCGAAGAACTCCGCACGCGCGACCCGAAGACTTACGTCGAACGTTCGACGGAGTCAATGGCGCGACACGTCGAGGCGATGCTCGCCTTGAAGCGCGCGGGCGCGGTCGCGTTCGACTACGGAAACAACATACGCAAGCAGGCGTTCGACGCCGGCGTCGAAGACGCATTCGAGATTCCCGGCTTCGTGCCCGAATACATACGCCCGCTCTTCTGCGAAGGCAAAGGCCCTTTTCGCTGGGTGGCTCTCTCAGGCGACGCCGAAGACATACGCCGCACGGACGATCTCGCGCTCGAACTCTTTCCCGAAGACCGGACGCTTGAGCGCTGGATGCGACTCGCGCGCGAGCGCGTGCAGTTTCAGGGACTCCCTGCGCGCATCTGCTGGCTCGGTCTTGGCGAGCGCGCAGAGATGGGCGAGGCTATAAACGAGTTGGTAAAGCGCGGCGACCTGAAAGCGCCCGTCGCAATCGGGCGCGACCACCTCGACACGGGCAGCGTCGCGTCGCCCTTCCGCGAGACAGAAGCGATGAAGGACGGCACGGACGCCGTCGCCGACTGGCCGATACTCAATGCACTGCTCAACACTGCGAGCGGCGCATCGTGGGTTTCGTTTCACCACGGCGGCGGCGTAGGGCTAGGCTACTCGCTGCACGCGGGGCAGGTCTCGGTCGCCGACGGAAGCCCTGAAGCGTCGAAGCGCCTGAACCGCGTGCTCACGAACGACCCCGGCATCGGCGTCGCGCGGCACGTTGACGCCGGATACGCGGAGGCGGAAGAGACCGCGCGCGAGAAGGGTTTGCACATCCCGATGCTCGGCGAAAGCAATGAGTGACGTAAGTGAAAGCGGCGGGTGAAAGCGGCGAAGGTGGGTGAAGATGGCGGAAGCTCAGATTCACACGACGGAACTCCGGCCAATCGTCGTCAAGGAGATCGCGGCGGGCGTCCGCGTCGTCGCGTTCTTCGAGGCGTTGAAAGGAACGCTCGTACTCGTCGCGGGCTTCGGCCTGCTCGCGCTCGTGCACCGCGACCTCGAAGACCTTGCCGAGCGGCTCGTCAGGCATTCGCACCTCAACCCCGCGAGCCACTATCCGCGCGTCTTCATCGAGGCCGCCGCGCACACGAGCGACTCGCGCCTGCGGACGCTCGCCGCGCTCGCCTTCGCATACTCTTGCGTGCGATTCGTCGAGGCTTACGGGCTTTGGAGGATGCGCGCGTGGGCCGAGTGGTTCGCGATCATCTCCGGCTTCATCTACCTGCCCGCGGAAGTTTATGAACTCGTCGCGCGCCCGACGCTCGTCAAGGCCGGCATACTCGTCCTCAACGCGCTCATCGTCTCGTACCTGCTCTACGTCCGCCTCTCGCGCACGGGGCGCGTCGCCGAGGAGACGATACATAAAACCGAGGCCGACAAGAAGGCTCTGAAGGAAGAGTTGAAGGCGCAGAAGGCGCGCGCCGAAGATGCTTGAGCCGGGGCACTGACCCGCCTTGGGCCGCACGCGCGTTACAACTCTCTGATAACTTCACTTGGAAGAGAAGCACACACAACCCGCGACGCACCTGACGCCCGACCCCGTTGAGGCGACGGAGGCCGGCACGCGGCACGAAGACGCGGGCGCGGGCGGCGAAGAGAGCGGCGCGAGAGCGGCGTCGCGCTCAATCGCGCTCGACCTGACGCCGCTGCGCGAGTCGCGCGATTTCCGCCTGCTGTTCGCGGGGCGCGCGATCTCTTTCTTCGGCTCGATGATGACGTTCGTGGCCGTGCCGTGGCAGATGTTCCGGCTCACGAAATCGTCGTTCGCCGTAGGGATGCTCGGCGTCGCCGAGTTCGTGCCAATCTTCTTGATGGCGTTCGTCGGCGGCGCGCTCGCCGACGCGATTGACCGCCGCCGCATGGTGCGAATCACAGAGGCGCTAATCGCCGCGCTCACGGCCATACTCATCTTCAACTCGTTCGTCGAGCGCCCGCGCGTGTGGGTTCTCTTCACGTGCGCGGCGCTGCTCGCGGCGCTCGACGGGTTGCAGCGCCCGTCGCTCGACTCTCTCATCCCGCGACTCGTCTCCGCCGAGCAGATGCCGGCGGCGATGGCTCTGCGCTCTTTGAGCGGGACGATAGCCATGATCGGCGGCCCGGCGCTCGGCGGGCTGCTCGTCACGTCGCTCGGCCCCGCCGTAACTTACTCGGTTGATCTCGCGACCTTCGCCGCATCGCTCGTCGCGCTCTGGATGATGCGCGCGGTGCCGCCGCCCGTCGGCGCGGACAGGCCGAGCCTTCGCTCAATCATCGAAGGCTTGCGCTATGCGCGCAGCCGCTCGGAACTGCTCGGCACGTATCTCATAGACATCAACGCGATGTTCTTCGGGATGCCGATGGCCCTGTTCCCGGCAATGGCCGAGGGCTTCGGCGGCTCGTCCGTGGGACTGCTCTACGCCGCGCCCGCGTTCGGCGCGATGTGCGTGGCTCTGACTTCGGGTTGGGCGAAGCGCGTCAACCGTCACGGCCTCGGCGTCGCGCTCGCCGCCGCGGTGTGGGGAGTCGCGATCATCGCCTTCGGTTTCGCGCGGACACTTTGGGCGGCGCTTCCGTGTCTTGCGCTCGCGGGCGCGGCGGACATGGTGAGCGGGCTGTTCAGGCAGATCATTTGGAACCAGACGATCCCCGACCACCTGCGCGGGCGGCTCGCCGGAATCGAGGTGGTGAGCTACACTACCGGCCCGCTGCTCGGAAACGCCGAGTCGGGTGTTGTCGCAGGACTCTTCGGCGTGCGCGCGTCGGTCGTCTCCGGCGGCGTGCTCTGCGTCGCGGGAACTGCGTTGCTCTCGTTACTACTTCCGTCATTCATCCGCTACGACGGGCGCGCCGGACTCGAACGCAAACGAGCCGAAGAGGAGGCGCGCGTCGAAGCCGTCGGCGGGACGAATTAGCCGAGCAGTCCCGAAGCGATTAACCCTCGAACCGCACGAGCCATGACGAGACACACGCGCACACTGTTTCTACTCTTCGCGCTCTTCGTCGCCGCGGACGCGCGCGCACAGACCACCGCACAGACCGCGCCGACTCCGGCGCGCGGCGACAGGAAAGAGAAGGTCAAGCCTCGATACGAGACCGTGCCGTTCGAGAGCAGGCTCGTCGGCGCGGCGCTGCCGTACAACGTCATACTTCCGCCGGGCTACGACCGCGGCTCGTCGAAGCACAGGCGTTACCCCGTCGTATATCTTCTGCACGGACTAAAGGGAAGCGCGAACGATTGGGTCTCGAACCGCGCGCACCTCGCCGACTACGCCGCGCAGTATCCGTTCATCATCGTCGTGCCCGAAGGCCACGACGGCTGGTACACCGACAGCGCGACCGTGCCGAATGAAAAGTACGAGTCCTACATCATCGAGGAGTTGATACCCGACGTTGACCGGCGCTTCCGCACCATCGCTTCGCGCGAGGGGCGAGCGATTGCCGGCCTCTCGATGGGTGGCTACGGCTCTCTGAAGTTCGGTTTGAAGTACCCGGACAGGTTCGCCCTCGCCGCCTCGATGAGCGGCGCGCTCGCCGCGCCCTCATGGCCGCTCGACAACGCGACGCCCGACTGGGTGCGTCCCTCAATCGCGCGCGCATACGGCGAGATGGGCACGCCGACGCGACACGACAACGACATCTTCCGAATCGTCCGCGAGATGCCGCAGCCAACATTGTCGCCGCGCGCCCCTTCGCTTCCGTTCTTCTATCTCGACTGCGGCACGGAGGACGGACTCGTCACAGACAACCGAAACTTCTCCGCGCTACTCATCGAGAAGAAGATCCCGCACGAGTTCCGCGAGCTACCGGGCACGCACAGTTGGCCTTACTGGGACAGGCAGGTGCAGGAGGTTCTGAGGCTCGCCGCGCAGAAGCTCGCCGCGCCCGCCGACGACCCGAAGCGGAAGGCGAAGACGGCGAGCGGTCGCTGAGCGTTCGTGCGAATGAACCAGACGGATAAGGACGCACATGGCGCGAAGCGCACGCCGCGCGAGTCCGTTCGGGCGCGGCGGCGTCTGTTCGTCGCGGCGCTCTGCGCGGTGTTTATCTTCCGGCTCGCGTTCGGGCTGTGCTCGCAGTTCTGGACGGACGACGAGCGGCAGGTCTATCTCATCGGACTGAAATTCTACTCGACCGGCGCGTGGCCCTATTTCGGGCCCGACGTTGCGAGCGGCGTGCAGATTCCCGGCGCGCTTCAGGGGCTTCTCGTCGGTCTGCCGCTCTACGCGGCGCACGCGCCGGAAGCGCCCTTCGTGCTTCTGAATCTTCTCTCGTTCGCGAGCCTCTGCTTCTTCGCATGGTACTGCTCGCGCCGTCTGCCGGGGACGCCCGCGTGGTTCGTCTGGGGATGGCTTCTGACCGCGCCTTGGACGCTCAACTTCTCGACGCACGTCGTCAATCCTTCCTACGTACTGCCGGGCGCGATCCTCTTTTTCGTCGGCGTGCTTGAGACGCTGCCCGCGACGCGCAAAGGTTTTGTCGGCGCTCGCGCGGCGAATTTCATGATCGGCTTCGCGCTCCTGTGGGTGATGCAGCTACATCTTTCATGGGTCGCGCTGGTGCCTTTCGCGCTCGGCTCGGTCTATTTTCAAATCCGCGAGCGCGGCGCGCGCGTCCTCGCGCCGCTCGTGTGGCTCGCTTGCGGCGCGGCTCTGTGCTCGTTGACGCTCGCGCCGACTTTTTTGAAGTACGGATTCGCGAACGGCGCGGGGCATACCGAGGCGATGTTCGCACCGAACTTCTCGAACGTCGCACGCGTCTTCAATCCGTTTGAAGGCGTGCCGGCGCGCTTCCTCTCGCTCGCGAGTTTCGAGCTTGCGCGCTTCCTTGGTCGAAACTCCGCCGAGCGCGTCGCGTTCCTTCGCGAGAATCTCTGGCTCGCGCCGCTCGCGGTCTTGCTCGGCGTGGTCGGGCTGGTTCAGCCCGCCGCGATGATCGTCCTCTGGTTCAGACCGAAGACCGCACGCGACGACTGGCCGCGAATAAAATATCTTGCGCTCGCGACGGTCGCGCTGCTCTGCGCGCTCTTTCTCTTCTCGGCGAAGCAGCCCGCCTCGCATACGTTTTATGTTACCTTTCCCGTCGCCGCCCTGTACGGGTTTTACTGTTGGGACGCTCTGCTAAGGAAACGAGGCTGGCGCGTGTTCGCGTGCGTCTTTCTGATCTGCGGCGTCGTCTTTCACGCTGGACTCGCCGCGCACAACTTCCTGCGCGTCTCGCTCTACACCGACCGGCGCGCGGCGCAGGAAGCAATCAGCGAGAAGAATCCCGCGCTGCTCGGCGAGCGGCGGCCCGGCTCGCTCTATTAGGACGGACGAAGATGAAAACTGCCTTGAGTGAAAAGCGGGAAGCCGCGCGACACACGCGATTCGCGAGCGCCGCCGTCTGTCCCACACTTCTGCCGCGCGCAGCCGCGCTCGCGCTTCTTCTGCTCGCGCTTGCGCCGCTCGTGCGCGCTCAGAGTTCGCGCCCCGGCGACGAGCAGACGGCGCGCGTTATCGAGATTCAGACGGCGTTGCGCGAAGCAAACCTCGACGGCTGGCTCTTCTGCGACTTTCGCCACAGCGACCCGCTCGCGTACCGCATTCTGAAACTCCCCGAAGGCGGTGTCACAACCCGCCGCTGGTTCTACTACGTCCCCGTCATCGGCGAACCCGTCAAAGTGGTTCACTCAATCGAGCAGTTCCGGCTCGACGCTTTGCCGGGGAGAAAACTCATCTACCGAAGCTGGCAGGAGCTTCAAGACTCTTTGCGCGACGCCGTGACTTCGGGCGGGCTGAAGGACAAGCGCGTGCTGATTCGCAACATCGCGATGCAGTATTCTCCGAACAACGACATTCCTTACGTCGCGCGCGTTGACGCGGGCACGGTCGAGTTAGTCCGCTCGATGCACGGCGTCGCCGTCGTTACGAGCGCAGACCTCGTGCAGCAGTTCGAGGCTAGGCTCACGCCCGAAGGACTCGCGATGCACCGCGAGGCCGCTGACAAACTCCACCACATAATCATGGACGCCTTCGCTGAGATCGCGCGGCGCGTCCGCGCCGGCGAGCCGACGACCGAGTACGACATACAGCAGTTCATCGTCCGCCGCCTCTCGGACGAGGGCATGACGAGCGACGAGCCGAATGTCTCCGCCGGGCCGAACACGGCGAACCCGCACTACCACCCGGAAGCGCAGACGAGCGCGCCGATACGCCGCGGCGACTTTGTGCTCTTCGACGTGTCGGAGAAGTTGAAGAAGCCCGGCGCAATAGTCGCCGACCAGACGTGGACGGGTTACGTCGGCGAGAGCGTGCCCGAAGAGTACGTCCGCGTCTTCCAGATCGTGCGCGAGGCTCGCGACGCCGCGACCGACTTCGTTCGCTCTTCATTTCGCGCGGGCCGCGTGATACGCGGTGCGGACGTTGACGACATCGCGCGCGGCGTAATCAAACGCGCCGGCTACGGCGAGCAGTTCACGCACCGCACGGGCCATTCCATCGGTCAGGAGGGGCACGGCAACGGCGCGAACATCGACAACTTCGAGACGAGGGATTCGCGCCGCATCATCCCGCGCACGTGCTTCTCAATCGAGCCGGGCATTTATCTCGAAGGCCGTTTCGGCATCCGCTCCGAAATAAATGTTTACGTCGGCGAACGCGACGCAGAAGTGACGGGCCAGCCCATCCAGACCGAGATCGTGCCGATACTCAAAAAGCAGTAGCCAGTTTTCAGTTTTCGGTTTTCAGTTCGCTTCATCCTAAACTCTTGATGCCTACTTGAAGACAACCAACTGGAAACTGAAAACTGAAAACCGAAAACTGTCATGCTTAACTTCGCAATCCAGACGGCGCGCGACGCGGGCCGCGTGCTCGCCGAGAAGTTCGGGCGCGCGATTCAAATCTCGAACAAGGGCGACATTGATCTCGTCACCGAGGCCGACCTCGCCTCCGAACAACTCATCGTCGAGCGCATCCGAAGCCACCACCCGCGCCACGCGATACTCACCGAGGAAGCAGGCGAAGTCATAGCCGTCGGCGGCGCGCGCAGCGAGTACAAGTGGATCATTGACCCGCTCGACGGCACGACGAACTATGCGCACGGCTACCCGGTCTTCTGCGTCTCGGTCGCGCTCGAACACGAAGGGCGAATAGTCGTCGGCGTCGTCTACGATCCCGTCAAAGATGAACTCTTCGCGGCAGAGCGTGGCGAGGGCGCGACGCTAAATGGTCGGCGCGCGCGCGTCTCCGAGATCGACGACCTGAACACCGCGCTCCTCTGCACGGGCTTCCCTTACGACGTGCGCGAGCGCGGCGACTTCGCTCGACACTTCCGCGCTTTCACGATGCGCGCGCAGTCCGTCCGCCGCGACGGCGCGGCGGCGCTCGATCTCTCGAACGTTGCGTGCGGCAGGTTCGACGGATTTTACGAAGAGGGCTTGCGGCCGTGGGACGTTGCCGCGGGCGTGCTTTTAGTCGAAGAGGCGGGCGGTCGCGTCACGCACTACGACGGAAGACCCTTCGACATCTACTCTCAACTCATCGCATCGAGCAACGGCCTCATACACGACTCGATGCTTGCGATACTACAAACGTAAAAGGCCGGGGCCGTGAAACGGGCGTGGCCGACGCCGCGGGCCGCGACGCCGAGCTTTTTTCATCGGCCACCGGGCGGACGCGAACGTCTAAAGACACGGAGCGCGCCGAACGCCGAAAGCGCGCCCGTTCCTTTCGAGACAAGCGGCGTGGCTTCGCTCTCCTCCGTCTGGACACGCCCCGAAAAAAGAGAAGGAGAGATTATGAAAAAGATACTTTCTAAATTTACCTTCGCGCTCGTCGCTTCGTTCGCGGTTCTGTTGCTCGCGACCGGCGCGCAGGCCCAACGAGAAAGCCCGCGCTCGCGCGGCTACACGAAGGCTGAGGTGGACGCGATCATCCACCGCGTCGAGAGCCGCAGCGACGAGTTCAGACACCTGTTCGACAAGGCGCTCGACAACAGCCGGCTCGACGGCACGCGCCGCGAGGACGAGTTGAACGCGCAGGCCAAGCGGCTCAAGAACTCGCTCGACAATCTGCGCCGCGAGTTCGACCGCAACGAGAACTACCGCGACACACGCCCACAGGTCAGCAGCACGCTCGACATCGCAGCCGACATCAACAGGACGATGCGGCGTCGGCGTCTGGGCGGCGAGACCGAGCGGCAGTGGGCGCTCCTGCGCGACGAACTGAACACGCTCGCCGACGTGTACGAGTTGCGCGGTCTGCGCTAGGCCGCGCGGCGCGAACCGTGTGCGCGGAGGGCGTCGCTCGTACGCGGGCGCTCTCCGCGTCTTCGCGCCTTGATTCGTTTGCTGCATCATCGTGTATCCCTGTATATTCGCCGCTGCGGAAGGCGGAGCGCAACCTACCTCGACACCTGCGGAGGACTCTTCCGAATGCTCGCAGCCGGCACAGTCTTGCAGAATCGTTACGTCGTCGAGCGGCAGATCGGCGAGGGTGGCATGGGCGCGGTTTACATCGCGACCGACCGGCGGTTCGGATCGACCGTCGCTCTGAAAGAGACATTCTTCGACGACCCCGGACTGCGCAAGGCGTTCGAGCGCGAGGCGAAGCTGCTCAATCATCTGCGGCACGCGGCGCTTCCGCGCGTAAGCGATCACTTCGGCGAGGGCGAAGGGCAGTTCCTCGTCATGGAGTTCATTCCGGGCGAAGACCTCTCGCACATGCTCAAGCAGCGCGGCGGGCCGTTCCCCTTGACGGACGTGCTCTCTTGGGCCGACCAACTGCTCGACGCGCTCGACTACCTGCACACGCAGCAGCCTCCGGTCGTGCACCGCGACATCAAGCCTCAGAATTTGAAGTTGACGACGCGAAACCAGATCGTGCTCCTCGACTTCGGTCTGGCGAAGGGCACGCCTTTGCAGACTCGCGTCACGGCGACGGGCAGCGTCTTCGGCTACTCGTTCAACTACGCGCCCATCGAACAGATGCAGGGCACGGGCACAGACCCGCGCAGCGATCTCTACTCTCTGGGCGCGACCCTGTACCACCTTCTAACGGGAACACCGCCGCCCGACGCGCTCGCGCGCGCGACCGCAGTGATAGGCGGCGAGCAAGACCCCTTGCGCCCCGCGAGCGACTTTAACGCGAGCGTCCCCGCCGAGATCGACGGAGTGCTTGAGCGCGCGATGCGACAGGGCGCAGCGCAGCGCTTCGCTTCCGCGGACGAGATGCGCGCCGCGCTACGGCAGGCCGGACAAGTCGCTTCCGCCAGAGACTCGACTGTGTCTGTGCCTTCGGCGTGGCAGACAAACGTTTCTCAGGGGCGTGCCGCCGACGAAGGCGAAACGCGTCTGATGGACGCGCCCAACACGAACAGGATTCCGCTCGCCGAGACGGAAGAGCTTCTCGAAGAGACCGCGGTCGGCGGCAAACGGGACGACGCATCGTTCGCCGCCACGGAGGTCGTCAAGGGCGCGACGCCGGCGAGCGCGAACGAAGACCGCACGTCGAAGCCAACGTTGCCGGGCGCGTCGAGCGCGCCGCAAGCGTTCGCGGCGGACGAAAGGCGCGAAGACAAATCCGTCGTCACGAATATAAGTGCCGCGGGTGTCGCTACAGCCGCTCGCGGCGGCCCGCGTCGTGCGCTCGGAGTCGGGGCCGCCGCAGGAGTCGTCATCGTCGCGCTCGTCGCAGCCGCGGTCTACTCGTTCACGCGCCGCGAGCAGGGCGCGCCCGCCGCGCAGCCCACGCCGCAGGCGACCGCGACCGCACAGCCCGCCGGAGCCTCGCCGCAATCCGCTTCGCCCGCCGACAACACGCAGCCGGCAGAGCCGACGCCCGAACGCGAGGCGACCCGCGCCGAAGCGCAGCCGCGTCGCACTCCCGCCGCAACGGCGAAGAATGCAAAGTCGCAAGGCGAGAGCCAGCCCGCCGAAGAGCAGAGGCCCGCGCCCCCGCCAGCAGCGCCGCCCGAGCGTGCCGAGCCGCAGAACGAGGCGGACGACGACGAAGCCGGCTCGCCCTTCCGCAATCGCGACATGAGAAACAACCCGCCTTCGCAGGACGAGATTGATCGCTGGCTCGCACAACACCCGCACTGGTTGGAGAATCACCCGAACCGCGCGCGCCAACTCATGCGACTCAGACAGCAACGCCGCCGCAACAATCTTCCGCCGCTCTGAACCATTCGCGCTAGAAAGCAAAGCGTCATCGGCGAGCAGACGTGCGGCTTCGGATTTTTAAGACGTGCGCCTTAGCACGAGCGCACGGCGCGAACTTTGCCATACGTTTCGGCGCTGGGTTATATTCTTTCGGCAAAGATTCATCGCGGAGGGTTGGCAGAACGGCTATTGCACTGGTCTTGAAAACCAGCGCCCGAAAGGGCTTGGGGGTTCGAGTCCCTCACCCTCCGCCAGCATAAAAGTTTCCCCGAACAGAAGGCCGCCCGCCCCCGTTTCAGCAGGCGCGGCGGCTTCTCGCGTTTAGCTCGAATCCGTGGACGAGGACGAGGGGGTTTTTGACTCGATGATCGACAGCTTACAACTATTGACGGCGCGCGCCGGAGTCGCGCTCTTGCAGGCGGACGAGAACATTCTGGAGAGGCTCTGGCGTCTGACCGCGCCCGCGCGATTCTACATCAACTACACTTGGAAGCTGGGCAACTTCCCATTCTCAATCGCGACGCTCGTGCTCGGCGCGCTCGTACTGCTCGTCGCCATCATGGTTTCGCGCTACCTGCGCTCGTTCATACAGTCGCGCATGGAGCGGCACAAGCACCTCGACCCCGGCGTGCAGTACACGATTCTGCGGCTCGTGCACTACGCGATCATGATCGTCGGCATCTTCGCCGCGCTCAGGATCGCCGTCGAGGCCGACTTCACCTCTCTCGCCGTCGTCTTCACGGCGCTCTCGGTCGGCATAGGCTTCGGCCTGCAATTCATCGCGGGCGACATAGCCTCCGGCTTCATCATCCTCTTCGAGCGGCCGGTGCGTGTCGGCGACTTCATAACCATCTCCGGCCCCGACAGCAAACTCACCGAAGGCCGAGTCCGCAGCATCAACCTCAGAACAACCGTCGTGATGACCAACGACAGTCTCGCGGCGGTCGTGCCGAACTCGAAGATCGTCAATCAGAATCTTCTCAACTGGACTTACCCGGAGCGACGAACGCGCATCGGCGTACCCGTCGGCGTCTCGTACAACTCGGACGCCGACAAGGTGACGCAGACTCTTCTGCGCGCGGCGGAGGGCGTGCAGTTCGTCCTCGAAGAGCCGAAGCCGAGCGTGCAACTTCTTGAGTTCGGCGACTCGTCCGTCAACTTTCGTCTTCTCGTCTGGACTGAGAAGCCGCGCCGCCACCAGCTAATCAAGAGCACGATCAACTACAACATCCTTCGACTCTTCAACGAAGAGGGCATCGAGATTCCAAACCCGCAGCGCGACATAAACCTGCGCGGCGGCACGCTCCGCTTCGACGCGGACTCGCGCATGCTCTCGGCCGACGGCGACGGCGATGCCGCGAAGCCGTCCGCCGAGACGGAAGACGCGACCACGGCGCGCGGTCGTTAGGGCGCGCACCGAGACTCCTGCCGCGACTCTCCCTGGCACGCCTCGGCTTTTACTATTGGCAGAAGAGTCCGGGCGACCAAAGCTGGCGGTAAGTTTTGTTCGAGAGCATCTGCCGTCACGCCTGAGAATATTCAAGTGCTTGACTGCTCCTTAAAAGCGATAAGCGGTCAGCAAAAATTTATACTTGACAGTCGCAGAATATTTGGCATACATTCTCGTTTCTCCCGAACCAGCACAATTCGCAATCGTAAGACGGCTTGCCCTATTTCTCTCTGTTCAGGGGCGGGCGGGGAACATTAACCTTCATTAGTCTCACTTCCGTAAACAACCGGATTCTTCGATGCCGCTCTCTAGCACCGACACACTACTTCGTCTCGACCGGCCCTCGCGTCGTGCATCGGTCGTGTGCCGGATCCGCTCGGCAGTTCGCTGTTTGTCGCTAGAGTAAATGAGGAAAAGCCACGCGGACACCAGCAAGTGTCCGCGTGGCTTAATAAACAACACAACCGCTGCCGCCAGTAAAGCGCCAGGGATGCGTCGCCCTTGACAGCCCGCATCATAGCGCATGGACGGCAGGCACTCAACAACATTCGTGAGGTGCCGCCTATGTCGCGTCTACTCGCCCTGAAGCGCATTCCCGCCCGAACCGTAATCACTTTCTTTTACGTGTGTCTCGTCGCCTCCTGCGTCTGCTCTGCCGGCGCGGCGGCTACAGGAAGCAGTGCGCTACACCACAAATCTCAAGCAGCCCTCCTTCACCGCGAAGGAGGACACAGAGACAGAGTTCCGCGGCCCGATGACAGGCGGCTATGGAAAGGCTGGTGTGTGCTATGACCGCGGCACGGTAATGTGCGCGGAGGGCTATGCCGTCATGTTGCCTCATCACCTTCGGACAGAACCTAAACCAAGGAGGAAACTTCAATGAGAAGAGCTTTAGCATTGTTTTTCGCCCTCGTAATGTGCGGCCTCGCTTCACCCGGACTTCAAGTCCAGAGTCAGGCCCAAGTCTCGTCTAACAAATTTCGACGGGTGGCAGCGTCCGTTCCCGGGCAGTACATCGTCACCCTTAACGACTCCGTCGCCCGCCCACAAGTTGCCGCTTTGGCTAAGTCCCTATCCGGAAAGCACGGGGGCGAATTGAGGTTTGTCTACGATAATGCGATCAAGGGTTTCACGATCAGGCTGCCAGAGCAAGCGGCCATCGCCCTCAGCCGCGACCCGCTCGTGGCCTCCGTAGAGGAAGACTCTGTAAACAAGATTCAGGGGACGCAGTCTGCGCCGCAGGGGCCGACCACGTTCTTCGGGCTTGACCGCATAGACCAGCGCGACCTTCCGCTCGACAACACATACAACTGGGTCAAGACGGGCGCGGGCGTTCACGCCTACGTCCTCGACACAGGAATCTGGGTAACTCATGACGAGTTTCAGGGACGCGCCAGCGTCGCTTACGACACGTTCGGCGGCGACGGCATTGACCGCAACAACCACGGCACCTTCGTCGCGGGCGTCATCGGCGGTGCGACCTTCGGCGTCGCCAAGAACGTGACGCTGCACGCCGTGAAGGTGTGCGACGACACGGGCAGTTGCCCGACCTCGAACGTCATCGCCGGCCTCAATTGGGTGATCTCGAACCACGCCGGCCCCGCGGTCGTGAACATGAGCCTCGCGGGCCCTGCCTCGACCTCGCTCGACACCGCGGTCAGGAACACTATGGCCGCCGGAGTGTTGTGTGTCGTGGGCGCAGGTAACGACGGCACAGA
The DNA here is from genome assembly GCA_035474235.1 of Pyrinomonadaceae bacterium. Classification (GTDB taxonomy): domain Bacteria; phylum Acidobacteriota; class Blastocatellia; order Pyrinomonadales; family Pyrinomonadaceae; genus QHXN01. The sequence continues at coordinate 59,012 of DATINM010000045.1, read as the reverse complement.
CGCGTCGAACACTTCGCCGGCGCGCGTCGCTGAGGCGCTGACGGTCGGCGCATCGCTCAACAACGACGCACGCGCCTCCTACTCGAATTTCGGGCCCGCAATCGACCTGTTTGCGCCGGGCGGCCAAAGCCCCGACCAGTTCATTCCCGTCCCCGCGAGCGGTTGGTTCTACGGCGGGAGTAACAGCGCGACCGACGGCTTCACGGGCACGTCCGCCGCAACGCCGCACGCGACCGGCGTGGCCGCGATGTACCTTGAGGCGAATCCCGGCGCATCCTCCTACGTCGCCGGCGGCGAGTTGAAGAAGAACGCCTCCCTCCACAGGATCAGCAACGCCGGGGCGTTTACACGCGACGACCTGCTCTACTCGAACTTCCCGATGACGGTTACGCACCTGTCGGGCAGCACGCCGCTCTATCGCTACTATGCGGGCAATAGCATCACCGACCATTTCTACACGACCAACTTCAACGAACTCGGTGCCGGTGCAAACGGTTGGGGCTTCGAGTTCGTCGCCTGCTACGTCTTCCCGACGCAGCAGACGGGCACGACGCCGCTCTACCAATACTGGAACCCGCAGGCCGGCGATCACTTCTACACCATCAACTTCAGCACGCTCGGCAACGGCGCGTTTGGGTACACCTTCGAGCGGGTCGTGGGCTACGTCTACGCGGCGCAGCAACCCGGCACGCTCCCGCTCTACCGGTACTACAGCCAGTCGATGGGCGACCACTTCTACACGACCAACTTCGACGAACTCGGCAACGGCAGGGACGGGTACGTCTTAGAGAACGTCGAGTGTTACGTCTCGCCGTGAGCGCAGCCTGATATCGGTGCCACACGGTTTGAAACGATGGAGGGCCTCCCGTCACCGGGAGGCCCTCTCCTGTTATAGTATCTGACCAAACGGCTAAACAGCCGAGAAGTCTATGACGACCCTAGGGAACGAACTCCTTGTTGACATCTGCCGCCTTTGCGGCAACGAACGGGACAATCGACTTCACCACGCCCGCGAGATGTTCACGGGCACGCGCGTCCCATTCACCTATGTCGAGTGCGCGGCCTGCGGTACGCTGCAAATCAGAGACGTGCCCGACCTTCGCCCCTACTACTCCGGCGACTACTACTCGTTCAATCCGGTTCCAGACCCCCGGCAAGATTCTGAAGTCGGATTCAAAAAGCGTCTCGCGCGCCTCGCCGCCGCCGCCGTCCGCAGGCGCGCCGCGGCCTATTACTGCGACCGCCGGCTCCCCTTCGGCGAGATTCGCCACCCGGCGGGGAGGCTCTTTGCGACGTATATGCGGCGGCTCGTGGTCGGATTCCCGGATTACCTGAAGGAGACTAACCTGCCTCTCGGCCTCGGCTTAAAGTCCGCCGTCCTCGACGTGGGATCGGGCGCGGGCGCTACACTCCTGTCACTTAGCCATTTCGGTTTCCGCGACCTGACCGGGATAGACCCTTTCATCGAATCGAGCATCGTCTACCCGAACGGCACGCGCGTACTGAAGGCAGAGCTATCAGAACTCGACCGACAGTTCGATCTGATTCTGGCGAACCATTCTATAGAACATGTCCCCGACCCGCGCCGGACGCTCCGGGAGATTCACCGCCTACTCAAGCCGGGACGTTACTCGGTGGTTCGCGTCCCCGTCGTCGGACGCGCGTGGCGCGAGTACAGAGTGAATTGGGTGCAGCTTGACCCGCCGCGCCACCTCTTCCTCTTCCACGCGCGCACGTTCAAGGTTCTGGCTGAGGAGGAAGGATTTTCTGTAGACGAGGTAGCCTACGACTCTACCGCCTTTCAGTTCTGGGGGAGCGAGCAGTATGCGCGCGACATACCGCTCTCCGACAGCCGCTCCTACTTCCTTAACCCTGCGCGCTCGCCCTTTACCGAAGAACAGATTGCTGATTTCGCGGCGCGCGCGGCGGCGTTGAACGCACGAGGGGAGGGCGATCAGGCGGTCTTCTATCTGCGCAGGTTATAAGGTTTATGCCCGAACTGATAACTCCTGTTGCGTAAACGCGCGCCCGCGGGTTACGCTTGCCTCGTCCGACTGAATGAACAGCCATTCAGCGACGCTTTCATCATCCGCGGCCCGGAGAATTTCTACCCCGATGCGTTCAGCCCGCACACTTCCCACGCCGACAGCGCGCGCCGCCGCGGGCGACAAGCGCGAGACTATCATGCGCGCCGCCACGAAGGTCTTTGCGCGCAACGGCTACTTTAACTCGAAGGTCGCCGACATCGCGCGCGAGGCCGGTGTCGCCGACGGCACGGTCTATCTCTACTTCAAGAGCAAGGAAGAAATCCTGCGCTCCATCTTCGAGCGCAACACGACCGAGGCCGTCGCCGCCGGGCGCGAAGAGCTTGCGAAGATCAAAGACCCGCGCGAAAAACTCCGGCGCATCGCGCGCCACCACCTCGAACGCCTCGGCGACGACCGAGATCTCGCCGTCGTCTTTCAGGTCGAGTTGCGCGGGACGACCAAGTTCATGAAAGAGTTCTCCGCCGCCGGACTCGCCGAATACCTCGGCCTCATACGCGAGGTCTTCGAGGAGGGGCAGCGCGCCGGAGTCTTTCGCAGGGAACTCAAGGCGAAGCTCGCGGCGAAGGTTCTATTCGGCGCGCTCGATGAGATGGCTACGAACTGGATTCTCTCGCAGCGCCGCTACAAGCTCGCGCCGATGGCCGACGAGGTTCTCGACATATTCCTCCGCGGGGTGAGCGCATGAGGGCCGACCTGACAGGGCCGCGCGCGCGTGACGAAATTATGAACGCCGCGGGCGCGGGCGACGGACGCGATCCGCTCGCGCGCGACGAGCCGGCGACGCTCGTCGAGGTCTTCGAGCGCGTGCTGCGAGTCCACGCGCGCCCCGACGCCTTGAACTACAAGCGCGGCGGCGAGTGGCGCTCGATCTCGACCGAAGATTTCATGCGACGTGCTCGACGCGTCGCGCTCGGACTCAACGCTTTGGGCGTTCTGCCGGGCGAGCGCGCGGCGATTCTCTCCGAGAGTCTGCCCGAATGGGTCATCGCCGACGCGGGCTGTTTGATGGCGGGCGTCGTCAACGTGCCGCTCTACCCGACGCTCGCGCCGCAGCAGGTCTGCTACATCCTCAAAGATTCGGGTGCGCGCCTTCTCTTCGCGCAGCACGCCGAAGCCTTCGCGCGAGTGAAAGACGCGGCGGGCGAATGCGAGACGCTGCGACACGTCGTTATCATGACGGGCGAAGCCGAAGGCGAAGATCGCGAGGGCGCTTTGACGCTCGAAGGACTCGAAGCGCGCGGCGCTGAAGTCGAGAGGGAGCGGCCCCGACTGCTCGAAGAACTCTCTCGCGCGGTCAGCCCCGAAGACCTCGCGACGATCATCTACACTTCGGGCACGACGGGCGAACCGAAGGGCGTGATGCTTACGCACGCGAACATCGTCTCGAACCTGATTGACACGTCGGCCCGCCTCGCATTCCGCTCCGACGAAGTGATGCTCTCGGTGCTCCCGCTCTCGCACATCTACGAGCGCGGCGCGATGTTCATGTACCTGCATCACGGCTGCAAGGTCTTCTTCGCCGAGTCAATCGAGAAGGTCGGCGACAACATGAGAGAGGTCGGCCCCACGGTCGTCACAGCCGTCCCGCGCCTCTACGAAAAAATCTACGCGCGCATCGAGGAGCGCGCGGCTGCGGGCGGGCGCTTGAAGGCCGCGACGCTCGCGTGGGCCGTCGGCGTCGCGCGAGAGTGGGCACGCCGCGTCGTCTGGAAGAAGCGCGTGCCGCCCGCGCTCGCTCTTCAACACAAGCTTGCCACGCGGCTCGTCTTCTCGAAGTGGCGCGCGGGGCTTGGCGGTCGCATACGTCTCTTCACGGCGGGCGGCGCGCCGCTGCCCGAAGAGATCGGACTCGTCTTCTACGGCGCGGGGCTGCCCATAGTCGAGGGCTACGGCCTCACGGAAACGTCGCCCGTCATCGCAGTCAACGACCCGGAAGACAACCGCGTCGGCACGGTGGGCCGTCCCATACGCCACGTCGAGGTGCGAATCGCCGTGGACGGCGAGATCGAGACGCGCGGGCCAAACGTCATGCGCGGCTACTTCAACAAGCCGGAGGCTACGCAAGAGGTCTTCACCGCCGACGGCTGGTTCAAGACCGGCGACATCGGCTCGCTCGACGCGGAAGGATATCTTCGCGTCACAGACCGCAAGAAGGAGTTGTTCAAAACCTCCGGCGGCAAGTACGTCGCGCCGCAGCCCGTCGAGCAACGCATCAAACAGTCGCGCTTCGTCAATCAGGTCGTCCTCATCGGCGACCGTCGAAAGTTCGTCTCGGCGCTCATCGTCCCCGACTGGGAGATGCTCCGCTCCTACGCGCAACTTAAAGGACTCGACATCAAAGAGCGCTCCGACTTCTGCCGACACCCACGCATACTCGACCTCTTCGAGCGACAGGTCGAATCCTTAACGCAAGACCTCTCGCGCTTCGAGCGCGTCAAGCGCGTCGCCATCATCGAAAAAGAGTTGACCGTCGAAGGCGGCGAACTCACGCCCACCCTCAAGGTCAAACGCCGCGTCGTCGAAGAGAAGTACCGCGACGTGATAGACCGCATCTATAAAGAAGCCGAGGCGGGAGAAAGACAGAAGCAGGAATAGAAAGAAGGGTGTTGGGTTACAGGAATAGAAGGAAGGGTGTTGGGTTATAGGTACTGGGTGCTGGTCAATTAGTTTCCAAGACCCAAAACCTATAACCCAACACCCTTCCTTCGCGTCAGGGTGTGACGACGATTGCGCCGGACATTCCGTCGCCGCCCGCGCCGCCGTGCAGCGCGCAGTAGTAGGGATACGTGCCGGGCTTGTCGAACTTGCGGCTGTAGGTCTTGCCTTTCGCGAACGTGGGCGACTCGAACGAGCCGTCGTCGGAGGTGACGGTGTGGCTGCTGCTGCCGTCGTTCGTCCATGTAACGGTCGCCCCCGTTTTGACTTTAAGCTCCTTCGGCTGGAACTCGAAGTCCTTGATTGCGACGCTGGCCGCCGCGCTGTCTTCGGCGCTGGCCCGTTGCGCGGCGGGTTGCGCCGCGACGATGCCGAAGAGGAGCGCGACGAGCGCGATGATGGCCGTCCTTCTCATCTCGAAGATTCCTCCTGCGTGAACGTTTGTTCGGAAAGCCGCTCGTGGTCGCGCGAGTGCGCGCTCAGACGATAGGAAAAATTCAATTCCAACGTTCGGGAGTGGGCGCATTCTTTCGGCCCGCTCCCGGCGCATCGTTCACTTCAGTGATTGCTGCCGAACGGGCCGTCCTTCTTCTGCTTGTCTGTGAGCGGCGGCGCGGGCTTGAAGTCGGCGGGCAGCGGCGTCCCCGTCGCGTTGCCGTTAACCTCGACTATCTGGCTCTTCAACGGCCCCAGCGCGGAGAGGACTTCGCCCTTCTCCTTCGCCGGGACGTTGAACTTGTCGAGCGTCGCCACGAGGTCTTCGACGAGCGCGTTGAACTCGCCTTCGGTGACCTTCATGTTCTTGTGAGCCTTCGGCATCGAGTTGCCCGTGTACTTGCACGGGCCGCCCGTCACGACGCAGACCTGCTCCTTGAGATGGAACACGAGACGCTCAGGATTGCTCTTTGCGAACTTCTGGTTGATGCGTGCGTCTGCGAGGACGCGCGCGGCGAAGTCGTCAATGACGGCGTTGATTGCGTCCTTGCCGCCGAGCCGCTCGTAGAGCGACTTCTCCTGCACTGCGGCTGCGCCCATCATCTTGTTGTCCTGCGCCGCCATCCCCACGCGCGCGGCGCTCACGAGCGTTGCCGCCATCAGCGCGGCGATAAACGAAAACGCCAAGCCTACCTTGATAAAGCTCTTCATCATCTCTTCTCCTTCGTATGTTGTTTGTGACACACTGCGCCCGCGACGGGGCCGCCCGGCGGCCCGCCGGTTCGGTTTTTTCAGTCTCGCGAGTTGCAAACAGATTTACGGCGGAGGCGGCGCGGTCGGATTTATGGCGCGTATAAATTTGTGGATTGAATCCGTTGGTGGTAAAGATAGCGTAGTTTCGTAACGGGGAGAGATGTAGGCGTGAGTTCACCCCCAAACCACGCGGCGGCAGCAGAATTGAAGCACGCGGATTTGATTTGCGGCGTGGCCGCCGGAGATCATCAAGCGCTCGCTGCGCTCTACGACTCGACGAGCCGGACGGTTTACGGACTCTTGCTCCGCATACTCTCGGACGCTTCGGCGGCTGAAGAGGTCTTGCTCGACGTTTACACGCAGGCGTGGCGTCAGGCAGCGTCGTACAGCCGCGAGCGCGGGACGGCTCTGGCATGGCTGACGACCATCGCGCGCAGCCGCGCCATTGATCGCCTGCGTCGCGGGCGGCAGGAGCAGCAGCGCACCGAATCGCTCGACCCCGCGCAGCAGTTCGCGTGTGCGGGCGCGAGCGCCGAAGACGACGCGCGAGCGAGCGAAGTCCGCACGGTCGTGCGCGCCGCGCTCGACTCGCTCGCGCCCGAACAGCGCGAAGTGATCGAGCTTGCGTACTACGGCGGCATGAGTCACAGTGAGATCGCCGCCGCGCGTGGTCTTCCGCTCGGCACGGTCAAGACGCGCACGCGGCTCGGCATGATGCGATTGCGCGAAATGCTCAAGCCGGTTTACAAAGGGATTTGATGAGCCACACGATAACGGACGAAGAGTTGACGGGGCAGGCGGCGCTCTACGCTCTCGGCGCGCTCGACGCCGCAGAGGCGCGCGACTTCGAGCGGCACGTCGAGACTTGCGCGGCCTGCGCCGCGGAGTTGCATGCGTTTCGTTGCGTGGCCGGAGACCTTGCGCTCGCCGCGATGCCCGTCGCGCCGCCCGACTCGGCGCGCGCGCGCCTGCTCGCGCTCGTCTCGGAAAGCGTCGGTCACGACGGGCGCGCTCAATCTCAATTGCAATCGGCAAGCAAAGAGACGGACGATGTGCGCGCCGATGAAAGCGCGTCCGGCTTCGTCGTCGTTCGCGCGGGCGAGGGCGAGTGGCGCGCGACCGAAGATCACGGCGTCTCGTATAAACTCCTTTTCGTTGACCGCGAGCGCGCGACCGTAACGACGCTCGTCCGAATGGAGCCGGGCGCGCGCATACGCGCTCACCGTCACCTCGGCCTCGAACAGTGTCTCATACTCGAAGGCGACCTTCGCTCCGGCGACATCGAAATGTCTGCGGGCGACTTCAACTGCTCCATGCCCGGCAGCGTCCACAACGAACTCACGACCGACGGCGGCGCGCTCTTCCTCATCGTCGCGCCCGAAAGGTTTGAAGCCGTCGCGCCGCTTCCACGTTCCGTTTCTTGAACGCATAGGATCGCACGTCCGTCGCGCGTCATCTTTTCCTTCCGCCACGCCACTTTGCGCGTGCTATAATTCGCGCCTTGTCAGGAGTCAAGGCGGGCCGCTCGCACGATTTTTCATCAGGAGGATTCAAGCAAATGGCTACCGAACTCAAGCGCGGAGGCGGTTTCGCCCGCATCGAGGAACTTCTCGGCGAAGACGGTCGCGCGCTCCTCGAATTCAATTCGCCGAAAGTCTCGAAGGACACGCTGCACGTCCCCGGCCCAGACTTCGTTGACCGCGTGTGGGCAAACTCCGACCGAAGCCCGCGCGTCCTGCGTTCGCTTCAGACGCTCTTCGACACAGGAAGGCTCGCCGGCACGGGCTACCTCTCGATTCTGCCCGTCGATCAAGGCATCGAGCATTCGGCGGGCGCGTCGTTCGCGCCGAACCCGATCTACTTCGACCCGGAGAACATCGTCAAGCTTGCGATGGAAGGCGGCTGCAACGCCGTCGCCTCGACGTTCGGCGTGCTCGGCATCGTCGCGCGCAAGTACGCGCACAAGATTCCCTTCATCGTAAAGATCAACCACAACGAGCTTCTCACCTACCCGAACAAGTTCGACCAAATCCTCTTCGGCACCATCGAGGAGGCGCGCGACATGGGCGCGGTCGCAATCGGCGCGACAATCTACTTCGGCTCCGAAGAGTCGGGCCGCCAGATAGTCGAGATCGCCAAAGCCTTCGCGCACGCGCACGAACTCGGCATGGCGACCATACTCTGGTGCTATCTCCGCAATCCGAAGTTCAAGACCAAAGAGGGCGACATGCACACCGCGGCGGATTTGACGGGACAGGCCAACCACCTCGGCGTCACGATTCAGGCCGACATCATCAAGCAGAAGCTGCCCGAACGTAACGGCGGCTTCAACGCGCTCAACATCGAAAGCTCATACGGCAAGACCAACCCGAAAATTTACACGGAGCTTTCGAGCGACAACCCCGTCGATCTCGTGCGCTATCAGGTCATGAACTGCTACATGGGCCGCTGCGGACTCATCAACTCCGGTGGCGAGTCCAAAGGCCAGAGCGACATGGCCGAGGCCGTCCGCACGGCGGTCATCAACAAGCGCGGCGGCGGCATGGGACTCATCTCTGGCCGCAAGGCGTTCCAGCGCCCGATGCAGGAGGGCGCACAACTCCTGAACGCGATTCAGGACGTGTACCTCTCCGAAGAGATCACGGTGGCTTAAAGCTGTCAGCGGCGAGCACTCAGCTTTCAGCTTCTGCGCTTTGACAATTGGCTTGAATCTAAAGAGCAAGCACATTTCGGCGGCAGACGAACAGGCTGATGGCTGATTGCCGGTCGCTGACGGCTTCAACAAATCTAGAGGGCTGCACGGCGTCGTAATTAGAGAGCATGTGCAGCCTGAATCTTGTCAGCGGGATTAAGGGCTTGTCACTCGCAAGGCCACAGTCGGACGCCGAAGACGCCGCGCTCGTGCGCGCGGTGGCCGCCGGCGACGAGCGCGCCTTCGCCTCACTCTACGACCGTTACAGTTCCATCCTCTTCGGCCTCCTGCTCCGTATATTGCACAGCCGCGCCGAGGCTGAAGACGTTTTGCAGGAAGTCTTCCTACAAATCTGGCAGCAGGCGCGCTCTTTCGACGACTCGCGCGGACGCGCCTTCACTTGGCTCGTCACGCTCTCGCGCAGTCGCGCCATTGACCGCCTGCGCGCCGCCAACTCGCGCGAGCGCGCGGCGCAACGCTCGGCTGAGGACGCGCCGCCCGCAGCCGAGGGCGAGGAGTTGGCGGACGATGCGGCTGAGCGTTCCGAGCGGGCGGAGGTCGTGCGCGGCGCGCTCGCTGAGTTGCCCGAAGAGCAGCGTCAGGTTCTTCTGCTTGCGTACCTCGACGGGATGTCGCAGTCGGAGATCGCGGCGGCGAAGGGGCAGCCGCTCGGCACGGTGAAGACGCGCACGCGCGCGGGCTTGAAGAAGTTGAGCGAGGCTCTGCGCGCGCGGCTCGGCGAGTTCGCCGTCTGAGCGGCAGAGGCTTCTGAAGGGACTCGGATGCGGCACGAAGACTACAAAGAGTTGCTGGCGCTTGAGGCGACGGGCGCGCTCGAAGCGGGCGAGCGCCGCGCGCTCGAAGCGCACCTGCCGTCCTGCGCCGAATGCCGTGCCGAACTCCGCGAGTTGAGCGACGCTGTTGCCACGCTCGCCTTCACGGTCGCGCCCGTCGCGCCGCCCGCACGCCTGCGCGCGCGCGTGCTCGAAAGCGTCCGCGCCGTTGACCCGTCCGAGATGCGCGCCGTTGACCCGTCGGAAGTCTTCGCGCAGGGCAAGGCGGTCGGGGACGGGCCCAACTTGCGGCGCGCTCCGGGCGCGGGCGACGAGAATGCAGACGACTGGCGCTCTGTCGTCAAGCGGTTCGGTCTTTGGCAACTGCTGACGGCGAGTCCATCGCTCTCTTTCGGCGCGGCGGTCGCCGCGATTGCGTTCGTGCTGCTCGGCGCGACGACGCTCTTCACTTGGAGCAGGACTCGAACGCTGCAAGGCGAAGTCGCGCGTCTCTCCGAGCACTTGAAGGAGTCGCAGGCGGAGTCGGCGCGCGCGCGCGAACAGGTCGCGGGCATGCGCGCGCAACTCTCGCACGCGAGCGAGATGAGCGACGTGATGGCCTCGCCCGGCGCGCTCGTCGAGCGGCTCGCGGGCAAAGGCGTAGCGCCGCAGGCGCACGCGCTCGTCGCATACGACCACTCGACCGGACGCGCGGTGCTCGTCGCTTCGGGACTCCCGCCCGCGCCGGACGGCAAGGCTTACCAACTCTGGCTCATCGCCGACAAGAAGCCGATGCCCGGCGGCACGTTCAAGACGGACGCCGACGGTCGCGCTCGAATGAGCGACCGTCTGCCGCCCGGCATGACCCAACCCGCCTTCGCCGTCACGCTCGAACGCGAAGGCGGCGAGACCGCGCCGAAGGGCGAGATGTATCTGCTCGGCAACGCCTCATAAAAGGATGATGGCGGAGGGATGTGGGATGAATGAAGGCAAGACAGTTTAACTTCACCCCTCATCCCTCCGCCCTCATTCCTTTACTACGTCGTTCCGCGTTCATATTTTTTTTGCTACACTATGCGGCAAGGAAAATCGAGAGAGCGAGGAACGATGTAAGTGGCGGACGAGAAGCAGAAGTTGCCCAACGAAATTTCCGAAGGCACGGGACAGTTCGACGCGCGGTTCATGCTCTGGCGTGCGTTCTGCGTCGAGAACAACGTCCCCGTAGAGACGCTGCCGAGCGACCTCACCGGCGACGCGAAAGAGAAGTGGGAGAAGCTCAAGAACGAGCAACTACACAAGCCCGCTGAAAGTGATAAGTGATAAGAAAATCCCATCTGCTTTTTCTTATCACTTATCACTTATCACTCCTAAAAATATCTTCCGTTAAGAAACGGATTCGTCAGACGCTCGCGGCCGATGGTCGTCTCCGGGCCGTGCCCCGAATAGACTAAAACGTCGTCGCCGAGCGGAAGGATTTTGTTTCGGAGCGAATCCATCAACTGCTCGGTCGAGCCGCCCGGCAAGTCCGTCCTCCCGATTGAACCCGCGAACAGGCAGTCGCCTACGAAGACCTTACGCTCGTTCGGCTCGAACAGAACGACGTGTCCGGGCGTGTGCCCGGGGCAGTGCAGCACCTTGAATTCGAGACGACCGGCGCTGTACGTCTCGTCGTCCGTCCAGTGACGATCAATCGGCGGCGGCGCTTCATACTCGAAGCCGAGTCGCGGCCACGCCTCGCGCGGGATGCCGAGCCATGCGGGCTGCTCCTTCAATGCGAAGTACAGGGGCTTGTCCGCCTCGTGCAGAATCACTTCCGCCTCGGGCCTCTCGCGCTTCAGAGCCGCCACGCCCCCGACGTGATCCATGTGTGCGTGCGTCAGTGCTATCGCCTGAAGATTGAGATTCAGCCTCTCAAGCGTCTTGACGATCTCGACGGTCTTCTCGCCCGGATCGACGCAGACCGCGCGCCGCGTCTCCTCGCACGCGAGCACGCGCGTGTGCTGCTGGAACGGCGTCAGTGTGATCTGCTCGATAATCATCGCCAGCGAAGACTCCTTTGAATGCAGTGGAAAGTGCCCCCTGCGCATCTTAAAATCACGACGCGGAGAGTGTAAACCGCTCAGGGAGCGGCGGGAGGTTTTAGAAGTATGCCGATGAGTGCGCGCTCGGCCAGTCTGGCCGAGGTTCTCGACGAGATGACGACGGAGGGTGCAGAGGAGTTGACCGAGCGGCTCGCGGGCCGCAGTCTGCGCTGTTACGCGTGCGGCCATCGCTGCTTGATCGGCGAGGGCAAGCGCGGCATCTGCAAGGTGCGTTTCAACGAGGGCGGGCGGCTGCTCGTGCCCACGAACTACGTCGCGGCGCTGGCGTGCGACCCGACGGAGAAAAAACCTTTCTTTCACGTCTTGCCCGGCTCAGACACTTTGACCTTCGGGATGCTCGGATGCGACCTTCACTGCGCCTATTGTCAAAATTGGCTGACCTCGCAAGCCTTGCGCGACGACGCGGCGGGAACTGCGCCGAGGGGCGTGTCCGCCGAGAGATTAGTCTCGACGGCGCGCGAGTGTGGCGCGCGCGTGGTCGGGTCGAGTTACAACGAGCCTCTGATCACGGCGGAGTGGGCGGTCGAGGTTTTTAAAAAGGCGAAGGGCGAAGGCTTCAGGACGGCGTTCATCTCGAACGGGAACGCAACGCCGCAGGTCTTGGATTACCTGCGGCCTTGGACGGACTGCTACAAGATCGATCTGAAGACGATGAGCGACCACGGCTATCGGCAGTTGGGCGGCGTCGTCTCAAACATACTCGACACCGTCCGAATGGTTCACGAGCGCGGCTTCTGGGAGGAGATAGTGACGCTCGTGATTCCGGGCTTCAACGACTCGGAGGCGGAACTGCGAAGCGCCGCCGAGTTTATCGCGTCGGTCTCGACGGACATACCGTGGCACGTGACGGCGTTTCATCAGGATTACCGCATGACGGAGAACGCGAACACGACCGCCGCGCAGTTGGTGCGCGCCTGCGAGATCGGACGCGAGGCCGGGCTGAAGTTCATCTACGCGGGCAACCTGCCCGGAAGAGTCGGGCGCTGGGAGAACACGTACTGCCCCGCGTGCGACGAGTTGCTCGTAGAGCGATACGGCTACCAGATTCGGAAGATGAGAGTCGGAGCGGACGGACTCTGCCCCGCGTGCGGCGAGAAGATTCCGGGCGTGTGGGCGTGAGTAAAGGGATGAAGGCGGAAGGATGAAGGATGAAAGCTAGCCGTCATCAGGCTTCGCTTTCACTTCATCCTTCCGCCTTCATCCTTCATCCTTTATTTCGTCGCGATAGTGCCTTGGTGGAAGTACGCCTGCCACTTTCCGACGCGGTTGTTCCAGACGGTACTGTGGCGCATCATCAACGGCTTACCGTCCGGCCCCGGCCCCTTGATCACGTAGGTCAAGAGAGTGGAGTCGCCGTCAATCTTCACTTCCTTGAAGTCGCTGAGCACGAACTTGGAGGCGTCGAACTGCGTCACCGTCTTGACCGAAGCGGCCTTGTCGTAGACGTTCTCCGGCTCGATCTCCATCGCGTTGCTCGCGAGGAAGCTCGCGAAGGCGTCGGAGTTCTTCGCCTTGATGGCGTCCCACACGGCCTTCTCTGCGTCTGTGACCGAGGCGGGCGCGGCGGGGCTTGAGGAGGGCGAGGCCGACGTGTTGGCGTTCGCGCCCGAAGCGTTCGCGTTCTTGGAAGCGTTCGCGTTCTTGTTCGCGCCGCCCGGCGAGACGTTGGCGTTCATGTTGCCGTCCTGTCCCGCCATCGTCGCAATCTTCTCCGTCTCCTGATGAAAGACGCCGACCCACTTGCCTCCGCGGTTGGCCCACGCCGTGGCGTTGTACATCGTCTTGCCTGATTCGGGCGAAGGCTTCCCGTCATAGTTGCTCTTCTCGGTCGAGGTATAGATGAGGACTCCGAGGTCGTCGTCAACCTTCACGAACTTGATGTCAGAGAAAGTGTACTCGGTAAGGTCGTACTTCTTGAGATAGTCGAGCGCCTTCGCCTTGTCGTAGATGCCGTCACTCGCCACGAGCGTAAAGTCGTCCGAGAGGAAGCCGCCGAAGGTGTCCCAGTTCTTCGCCTTGATGGCGTCCCACACCTGACGCTCTTTGGCCTCAAGGTCGGCCTGCGAGACGCCCGCGGGCGTCGCCGTTGCCGCGGCGTTCGCGTTGGCGTTCGTGTTCGTGTTCGCCGCCCCCTCGTTCGTGTTTGTCGTGGTAGTACAGGCCGACGCGGCGACGAGCAGCGCGGCCAGCACGATGAGCTTCTTCATGGCAGGAACTCCGCCGAAAGTTTGATAGAGCGTCACGCTTCTTACGCTAAACGCGGCGGAGAGTCAAGAGGAAGGATGAAGACGGAAGGCCGCAAGGCGGAAGTGAAGATGGCAGAGAGATGAGTGCAGGATGCGAAGTGACGTGTGACGAGAGCCTTGCTGTTCAGCCTCTCGCTTTTACTTCATCCTTCACCTTGCAGCCTTCCGTCTTCGGCGCGAAGCGCAGACGCCACGGCATGACCACCGACTCGAAGATGACCTTGCGCGACATCTTCGACTGTCCCTCGCGGCGGTCGGTGAAGGTGATCGGCACTTCGGCGACCGCGAGTCCCTCTCGATGCGCGTGGAAGACGGCTTCGACGAGAAAGGCGTAGCCTTCCGCCGCGACGCGGCCATCGAGCAGGCGGCGCAGCGCGCGCTGCGTGTAGCAACGAAAGCCGCTCGTCGCGTCATGCGCGCGAAGCCCCGTGATGCGGCGAACGTAGTCGTTCGCGAACTTGCTCAGAAGCCTTCGGCGCACCGGCCAGTTCGCGACGCGCCCTCCCTCGCAGTAGCGCGAGCCTATGACAACGTCCGCCCCGGCGCTCGCCTCGATGAGCGCGGGGATTCTCGACGGGTCGTGCGAGAAGTCTGCGTCCAACTGCACGAGCCGCGCATAACCGCGCTCGATTGCGTAACGGTAGCCGTCAACGAGGCTCCGACCGTAGCCGCGCGCGCCCGTCCGCCTGAGAACCGAGAAGCGCGGGTTCGCGCCGAACGCCTCTGCGGCGAAGTCGGCAGTCCCGTCCGGCGAGTTGTCGTCAACGAGCATCACATCCGCAGCGGGCGCTACTTCGAGCAGCCGCGCGACGAGCGCCGCGACGTTCTCGCGCTCGTTGTACGTCGGCACGACTATGAGCGTGCGATTCGTGTCCATTCTCAGTTTTCAGTTTTCAGTTTTCGGTTTTCAGTTTCGAGTAGAGGCCGCTGTAGTCGGCTTGCTGAAAACTGAAAACTCAAAACTGAAAACTATTTCATCCGGTACAGATAAATCGAGCCGCCGAAAATCTTTTCGGGCGTGCGATGACGAAACTGGTCGAAGTAGTTGACGCGCTCGGTCTCCGTGAGTTCCACGCCGTTGTCGAAGCCGCCGGGCACGGTCGAGCCGTTAAGAAGGCTCGCGCCGACGGCGACGTATCGCACGTCATCCGTCCGCTCGCCCGGCGGCACGAAGATCGACGCGCCCTCGATTTGATAGATGTCGAGCAGCGGCCAGTTCATTATCGCCGCCCCGACGCGCCGCTCGCCGCGCTCGTGCAAGTATAGCGCGAGCGCGCGCACGTCGTCGCCCCACTCGACGTTCGAGTCCGACAGGTACCACCAGTGCGGCGCGCGCGAGGCGAGTTGATTCATGTAAGTCATGTGATCGGGATAGGCGCGCGCGGCCTCGACCGCGACCCAGCAGAACGCGAGCGCAACGAGCGCCGACGCGAGCGCCGCACGCCTCGCACTGCGCCGCAGAAGGTCGTCGAGCATCGCGCCCGACAGGATGAAGAAGAACGGATAGGCCGGAAGATAGTAGCGCACGCCTATGTCAATCGTGCTCAGCAGCAACAACCCCGTGAAGAACGCGAGCGGCAAAATCAGCACGAGCACACGCCCCTCGCGCGCGCGCCCGAGTCTCAACAGCGCCCACACGACCGAAGCGATTGAAAGGAGAAGAATCGGCAGAGGCGTCTTCAGGGCGAAGGCGACTGGAAAGTAGTACCACCAACCGCGACGGCTGTACTGTCCCAGAAGCCCCGCGGGATGTCCCGACTGCGCGTGCCCGATCTGCCAGCCAATGCCTGAGACGAAGTCCGCCGGGAAGACGACTTGCAGCGCGTAGTAGCCCGCGGCCATCGGCGCGCGCAAGGGCCCGACGCCCGCGACGGGCACGACCATGCGCGACATCGCCTCGTCCAGAGATTCGGGCTGCCTGTGGTGAAAAAGGTAGGCCGCGTTGACGGCGACGACGGCTGCGACGGCGAGCGCGACGGCGTGGCCCGCGACCTGCTTCCTCGTCAGTCCCCGACGCCGCGCGCCCGTGAAGCGGACTGCGAACACGACGACGAGCACCGGCGCTATTGCGATCATCGAGAACTTCGTCACCGCCGCGAGTCCGAGTGCGAGTCCCGCGAAGACTGCGCGGCGCGCGCTCGACCCGTTCAGGTATTCGTAGAACGCGAACGAGAAGACGAGAAAGGCGAGCGCCGAAGGTATGTCGGTCTGCACGACCCGACCGTGCGCCAGAACGGTCGGCTCTAAACTGAAAAGCGCGACGGCGAAGAGAGCCGCGCGCGCCCCCCAGTGCTTTCTCGCGAAGACGAAGACGAGCGCGCCGAGCAGCACGCTGACGAGAATCGCGGGCACGCGCGCCCAGAACGAAAGGTAGTCGAAGCGCGCCGCGTTCTCGCGCCAGAAGCTTTGGAACTTGCCGAGGAAGTATTCGTAGTCGTGCGGCGCGGAATCGACGGGCGGCGGCTGCGCGCCTGCGAGTAGCAGCGGCACGGCGGCTATAGTCTTTGCGAACGGCGGGTGCTCGTTGACGGGCCTGTAGTCGCCCGCCGACAGGTGATAGAGTCCCGCGGGTATCATCACCCACTCGTCAACCGTGATGCTCTTGCGCGCGATGACCGAGAGCATCTGCGCCGCCATCAGCGCGAGCAGAAGCGCGCACAGCGGCGCGGCGCGGCGACTCAGAAAATCCCGCGCCGTCACGCCCGTTTCATTGTTTTCCCCGTCGAACTTCATTCGTGTCTGCGCTCGTTGAGGCCGAGCGGCTCTCAAAAGTGCGACATTATGGACGATTCGCCGCCGCCGCGCCAGCCGAGAGAGCGGGCTGCACTTCTTCTCTATCTTTGTGGCATACTCGCCTCAACGCCGGGAAGCTCCCCAACAAATTCGACGGAGGTTTTCAAAGTGAAGTCGCACGCACGCGCCCTTCTGTCAGCCGTCCTCTCAATTGTTTTAAGCGACGCAGCGCTCGCGCAGAAGCCTGCGCGCGTTGCTGCGTCGCGCGACGACGCGCGCACGTCGCTTGTCGAGCGCGTCGGCACGACCGGCATCCTTCAGGTCGAGGCCGAGAGCTTCCGCGCTCTCTCGCCGCGCCGGAAGATTCTCGCCTACTATCTGTCTCAGGCCGCGATTGCCGTTGACCCGATCATCTATGACCAGTTATCGCGCTTCGGCCTTCGTCAAAAAAGAATACTCGAAGCAATCGTCTCGCACCCGCGCGGCGTGCCGCCCGCAACGATGAAGAAGATTGTTGACTACACAAAACTCTTCTGGGCCAACACGGGCAATCATAACAACTACACGGCTCAGAAATTCCTGCCCGACTTCACCCCGGAAGAGCTTGAGCAGGCCGCGCTCCAATCGGTCAGTAGCGGCGGGCTGCGGATGACGCCCGACGAGCTTCGCAAGGAGTTGAGCGAACTGCGCCAGTCGTTCTTCGACCCCGCGTTCGAGCCGATGTCAACGGCCAAAAATCCGCAGGGCGGACTCGACATCATTCAGGCAAGCTCGAACAATTTTTACGGCCCCAATGTGACACTCGCCGACCTCAAAAATTTTCAGGAGCGCTACCCTTTGAATTCTCGCGTCGTGAAGACGGCGGACGGCGCGCTCGTCGAGCAGGTTTATCGCGCGGGCACGCCCGACGGCAGCGTGCCGCCCGGTCTCTACGCCGAATACTTGAAGAAGGCAATCGGCTATCTCGAACAGGCGAGGAACTACGCCGAGCCGGGGCAGGCCGAGGTGATCGACAAGCTGATACGCTTCTACGAGACGGGCGAGTACACCGATTGGATCGCCGTTGGCGAGGCTTGGGTGCAGAACCGCGTCACGGTTGACTTCTCGAACGGCTTCGTCGAGGTCTATCACGACGCGCGCGGCGCGAAGGGCGCGATTCAAGGGTTCGTCACCGTCACCGACGAGAAGCTTAACCAGTTGATGACGAAGATAGCCGACAACGCTCAGTATTTTGAGAATCGCGCGCCTTGGAAGGACGAGTACAAGAAGCAGGGCGTCAAGCCGCCCGTCGCGATGGCCGTCGAAACCGTCGTCGAGACGGGCGACTTCAACGTCAACACGGTCGGCGACAACCTTCCGAACGAGGACGAGATTCACGAGAAGTACGGGACGAAAAACTTTTTCTTCACGGGTTCGACCCGCGCCTTCAACCGCGCGACGGGCACGACCGCGCTCGAAGAGTTCGCCGCCTCGCCGGAAGAAGTCCGCATCGTCAAAACTTACGGCGACGAGGCCGAGAATCTCCTGACGGCACTGCACGAGGTCATCGGCCACGGCTCCGGCAAGCTAAGCCCGAAGCTCGCGCGCGAGCCGCAGTTCTACTTGAAGGAATACTATTCGACTCTGGAAGAGGCGCGCGCAGACCTCATGGCGCTCTGGAACGTCTCAGACCCGAAGCTGCGCGAGTTGGGACTCGTCTCAAACCCCGAGGTTGCGAAGGCGATGTACTACAACGCGGCGCGCGTCATGCTCACGCAACTTCGCTCGACCACGCAGGGCGAACAGATCGAGGAAGACCACCAGCGCGACCGGCAGTTGATCGCCAACTACATCATGGACAAGACCGGCGCGATTCAGATCGTCGAGCGCGCGGGCAAGCATTATGTGGTCGTCACGGACTTCGACAAGATGCGCGAAGGCGTCGGGATGCTTCTGGCCGAGTTGATGAGGATCAAGGCCGAGGGCGACTACGACGCGATCAAGGCACTCATAGACAAGTACGGCGTCCACTTCGACCCGAAGCTCCGAGACGAAGTAGTGGCGCGCTACAAGAAGCTCGACCTCCCGACCTACTGGACTGGAATCAACCCGGAACTGACGCCTACGACGAGGGGCGGCAAGGTTACGGGCGTCTCGATCTCCTACCCGCGCGACCTCGTACGTCAACGTTTGAGTTACGCAGCGATGTACGACCCCGCGCTGCTCGCCCCGCGCCGAACGACGAAGCTACCGCTGGCGATGCCGCGCGGCGATTGCCTCGACTGTTCGCAGTCAGGTCGCTAGAAGCCTCTGAAGGGTTTGGAAGTAATGATTAAGGCAAGTACAACGCGCGCTCTCAGCCGGTGGGCGCGTCGGGCGCATCCGGCTGCACGTCCGACAGCGCGGCGGCGGGCGGCGCATCCGTTTGCAGGCTCGCTTGGAGGATGGACTGGAACTTCTGCGCGTACCCCTGGATTAGCTGCCACTGATCCAGCCCGTTGATTATGCGGCGTGCGTTCTTGTAGTCGCAGGTCTGGCCGTTGATATAGTCGGCGAGCTTCTTGCCTGTGAACGTGCCGTTACGCATTCCGTAGGACATGACCTTGTAGGCGTCCGACGGGTCGAGCGCGAGCGCAGGGTTGATGTACATTGTGTCGCCAATGCCGATGGCCGTGCTCAGGTTCTTGTAGTTGTAGTCCCAGGTTAGCTGCACGTAGCCGCGACCGTAATAGACGTTGGTGTACTTCTTGCCGTCGCTGCCCGTGACCGTGACTGCGACGCCGTACTTCCTGCCCTTGCCTTTGCCGAACTCCTCAATCGGCTGCCACCTGTCGGCGCACTCGTGCTTGACCGTCGCGAACATGTAGGCCGCCCAGCGCACGTCTGTTATGCCGGGGTCTTGCTCGATGGAGGTCAGGATACTTTCGAGGCCGTCAACCTGACTCTGCGTAAGCTTAGTATTGAAGGCTTGTTTGTACTGGTTGAAGAACGTCGTGTGATTGAACTTCATCGCGTCACCTCTTCCTTTCGGGATGTGATTTCGTCGAGAACCGACTGCCCGCGAGACTGTGCACATTACTCGTTTGCCGACAGGAATGCAACAGTTTTGCTACGCTACGGAAAAAGGGAAGGGCGCTGATTCCGAAGTGGAGTCAGCGCCCTTCCGTGTTCGTCCGAACCGTTCGGCTGCGGGTTCAATCTTCGACGGGCCGCGGCCCGGCGTCGAGTCCGCGCGTGCTCACCTGATTGACGACCTTGACCTTGAGCGCGTCTTGTACTCTCACCTGACAGGAGAGGCGCACGTTCTCGGCGAGTCCCGTCTCCAACGCGAGACGGTTGCGCTCCTGCTCGCCCATCTGGCCGGGGTCGCCCGCCAGAACTTCGACGCGGCAGGTCGTACACTTCGCGTTGCCGCCGCAGCGGTGAAGTATGTCAACGCCCGCGTCCTCAAGCGCCAGCACGAGCTTGCGCCCCTCCTGCGCCTCGAACTCTTTTGTCTCCGTCGCTGTCTCCGCCGCAATCTTCGGCATTATCGAAACCCTCCTGTCGCTCAAATGTTGGCCGACCAGAAACGCGCGCGCGGGCGCGACTGGAAAATAAAGACGGCGACGACGCGCGTGGCCGTGGCGTGCCGGAGAGTCTTTCGCGAAAACTACTCGGCAGCCCACGTCCGCGCGTGCGCCGCGCCGCCGCTGTTGATTGCGCCCGTTCCGGGACTAGGCCGTGAACGAAGAGCCGCAGCCGCAGCCGCCCGTCGCGTTCGGGTTCTTGAAGGTGAAGCCCGAACCCATGACGTTCGTCACGTAATCAATCTCGACGCCGTTGAGATACTGCGCGCTGAACATGTCAACGAACATACGGACGCCGTGCGACTCGATGATGTGGTCGTTCGCCTTCGACTCTTCCTCGATGTTCAGGCTGTACTGGAAGCCGGAGCAGCCGCCGGGAACGACCCGCACGCGCAGCCCCGACGTTTCCGGCAAGCCCTCTTCGCCCGCCATGAACTTCCTGATCTCCTCCGCCGCCGCCTCCGAGACGCTCAGCGTCATCGTCGGAATCTGTGTCTCTGTTGCTGCCATCGTCTATCTCCTTCTTAATTATTTCCGCGTTGTAAATCTTAAGCCATCATCGCTCAGCTTTCGGGTTCGACTGAAAAGCCGAATGCTGACGGCTACTGAGCTTTCTTGCCAAGGACGACAAGCTCCGGCTTCATCGCCTCGATTGAAATCTGGCGCGCGACCTCTTCCGCGACGCGGCGGAAAGCTTTCGCCTGCGGCGAGTCGGGGTCGCTGACGACGATGGGCACGCCTCGGTCGCCGCCCTCGCGAACCTCCGTGCCGAGCGGGATCGCGCCTAAGAGCGGCACGCCGTACTCGTCCGCGAGCCTTTGTCCGCCGCCCTCTCCGAAAATGTTGTAGCGCACGCCTGTGTCGGGCGCGACGAAGTAGCTCATGTTCTCGACGACGCCGAGCACGGGTACGTTCACCGCCTCGAACATGCGAAGCGCGCGCCGCACGTCTGCGAGCGCGACCTCCTGCGGCGTCGTCACGAGCACCGCGCCCTGCACCGGCACAAGCTGAGCCAGACTCAACTGCACGTCGCCGGTGCCCGGCGGCATGTCAACGATAAGGTAATCAAGCTCGCCCCATTCGACATCTTGAAGAAACTGTCGGACGAGGCTGTGCAGTATCGGCCCGCGCACGATCAGAGGCTCGTCGCCGGGCTTCAAGACGGCCATCGACATCAGCCTGATGCCGTGCGCTTCGAGCGGCACGAGCTTGTTGACGTTCACCCTCGGCTGCTCGTGCGCGACGCCGAGCATCAGCGGCACGTTCGGCCCGTACACGTCCGCGTCCATCAAGCCCACTCGCGCGCCCTCACGCGCGAGGCTGACGGCGAGGTTGACCGCGACCGTCGATTTGCCGACGCCGCCTTTGCCCGAACTCACGGCGATGATGTTGCGAACGCCCGCAACCGAAACCTTCTCGCCGAAGCCCCGACCTTTGGGCACTTCCGCGTCCATCGTGACCCGCACCGATTCGACTCCCGGCAGAGCCGCGACGACCTCGCGCGCCTGCTCCTGCAACTGCTCGCGCACGGGGCACGCGGGCGTGGTGAGCACGACGCGGAAAGAAACATCACCGCCCTCGATCCTCAAATCCTTTATGAAGCCGAGGCGCACGATGTCCTTGTGCAAGTCCGGGTCTTTCACCTGCGCCAGCGCGCCGTAAACGTCGGCTTCCGTCACTTGTGCCATATCTCTTGAATGGTAAATGGTAAATGGTGAATAGTCGAAGCGCCTTATCCACCGTTTACCATTTACGATTTACCATTTATCTTCTTCGGTCTCATGACCCTGTATGCGCAGCGCGACGAGCCGCCAGCGATGCGCGACTCGCGGAAGACTTCCGCGTTAAGAAGCTCGCGATAGACTATCAACTCCTGATCGCATAGCTGCCTGTACTCGCGCGCCAGATCGGCCTGCGGGCAGTTCCACTCCGTCAGAAGGTAAGAGCCATCGCCGAGGCGCTCGGCCTCGGCCTCGTAACCCATCTCGCCGAGCAGTTCGGTCAGGCGGCGCACGCGCGCGTCGAAGGATAATTTTTCGAGCCGCGGGCGAAGTCGCGCGACCGTCTCGGTGGCGCAGCCGCAGAATATCGTGTTCAGCCCGCGCTCGCCCCAAACCTCTCCGATCTGTTTGAGAACCGACTTGGCGAACAGGTCGTAGCGTTTCGGGAAAAGCTCTTCGGCCTTCTGCGTCAGGCGGAAGACGTGCGCGGGTCGCCCGCGCTCGCCGCGCGCCGGCGCGTGCTCGACGTAGCCCTCGCGCTCCAGAACTTCGAGGTGCTTTCTCACGCACTGCTTCGTCACGCCGAGCACGTCCGCGAGTTCGTCGGCGCTCACAGAGCCTTGCGCGCGAAGCTCGTTCACGATGCTCACGCGCGAAGCGCCGAGGCCGTTTTTAAGTGTGGCTACCAAGACGACTTTTATGCTATTTTAGGCGGCACATTTTGTCAACCGCGCGGTTGGTAAACTTCTCTTCGGCAATTTTTCAGCCGAAATTCGCGCCTGAATTTTACAAGTCGCGCTTTGTCAAATCAACCGGACGAAGACTCGCCGGCGGCACACACAAACATGAGCACAGACCCGACAAAACGTTTCTCAAGCCGCGTCGAGGATTACATCAAGTACAGGCCGCACTACCCGCAGGCGGTCGTCGAACTGCTGCGCGACGAATGCGGGCTGACGAATGAATCAATCATCGCCGACGTTGGCTCAGGCACGGGGATACTCTCTGAGTTGTTCTTGCGAAACGGCAACCGCGTCTTCGGCGTCGAGCCGAACCGCGAGATGCGCGAGGCGGGCGAGCGCATGCTCTCGACCTATGGAAACTTCCTGAGCGTCGAGGGTCGCGCCGAGGCAACGACTCTCGAAAGCGAAAGCGTTGATTTCGTCACGGCGGGACAGGCGTTCCACTGGTTCGACATCGAAGGCGCGCGGCGCGAGTTCAGACGCGTACTGCGCCCCGGCGGCTGGGTCGTCGCTCTGTGGAACGACCGGCGCATCGAGGGCACGCCATTTCTGGAAGACTACGAGCGTATGCTCGTCGAGTACAGCGCAGACTACTGCGAAGTCAGTAGCAAGCACTCGGACGAGGACGCGCTCGGAAAGTTCTTCGGCGCGGGCGGCTTCCTCACCAAGAGATTCGCCAACCATCAGGCGCTCGACTTCGAGAGCATGAAGGGCCGGCTCAGGTCATCTTCTTACACGCCGGAACCGGGCCACCCGAACTTCGAGCCGATGATGCGCGAGTTCGCCTCCATCTTCGAGCGCCATCAGGCGGGCGCTCGCATCGTCGTCGAGTACGACACGAAAGTTTTTTACGGGCGGCTCGACGCGCGTGCGACGGCTTGACGAGCAGCGCGACCGCCGGCTCGCCTTCGGACGTTTCCTCGCGCCCGTTTTCACTTGACACGCGCGGCACG
This sequence comes from Pyrinomonadaceae bacterium, assembly GCA_035474235.1. GTDB lineage: Bacteria > Acidobacteriota > Blastocatellia > Pyrinomonadales > Pyrinomonadaceae > QHXN01. The sequence continues at coordinate 35,610 of DATINM010000045.1, read as the reverse complement.
TCTCGCCGATACATAGTCTCCGTCTTCCCCGAAACCGTTAGCCACGTCAGCCGCATGCCGAAAACAACTCGACACGAAGAAGCCCGCCGCTCGTCTTCCGCCGTCACGCTGCTCGCGTCATCTGCTCTCGCGGCGTGTGCGCTCGCGCTCGTCGCGACGTGTTCGCCGACGGGCGAAGCAAAGCCCGTGCAGGCGAACGCGACGAAGAAGCCGCAGACCGCAGCCGCAGCGCAGCGCGTGCCCGAAGAGACGCTGCTGCGAATCATCGAGGCGGAGGACGAGCGGCGTTGGGACGCGGCAGACCTCGGCAAGCTCCTGACGGACGCAAGCGCCGCGGTGCGAAGGCGCGCGGCACTCGCCGCGGGCCGCATCGGCGACGAGGGCGCGGTCGCTCCGCTCGCGTCAATGCTTCGCGCCGACCGGGACGAGCGCGTGCGCGAGACTGCTGCGTTCGCGCTCGGCGAGATCGAGGCGGAGTCGGGCGCGGACTCTCTGCTCGAAACGCTGCGTCTGTCTAAATCGCCGGAGGTTCGTGCACGCACGATTGAGGCTTTGGGGAAGATCGCGTCGGCGCTCCCCGACGCGCGGCAGGACTCGAAGAGTAGAATCGGCGCGGCCATCAACGACGCGCTCGCCGCCGAGGGCAGGCAGCCGAGGCCGAACCGCGCGCTCGTGCTTCTGGGGCTGACGGCGATGCTGCGCGCCAAACCCGAAGGCGGCGCGCGCACCGTCGCCGTCTTCCTGAACTCGCCGGACGCGCGCGTGCGCGAGGACGCGGCAAACTCGCTCGCACGCCTGCGCGCGAAGGAGTCTCTGGAACGCCTGCGCTCGATGCTCGCGACCGACGCCGATGCTGTGGCGCGGGCCAACGCCGCGCGCGCTCTCGGCGCGGCGGAAGACGCGGCCAGCTTTGACGCGCTCGTCGCGCGTGCGACCACCGACACGGACTCGCGCGTTCGTGTGAGTGCCGTCCGCGCGCTCGCGCAGTTGAAAGACGCGCGCGCCGCCGACACGCTCATACGGCGCGGCGGCGAACTTCTTGTCGCGTACAAGTCCGCGAAGGCGGGCGGCGCGCCCAATCCTTCGGAGGCGAACGAGCTTCTTGAGATCGCGACCGCGCTGGGCCGCGTGTCGGCGAACTCGAACGAAGAGCGCGCGCAGACGCTTCTGCGCGGGATGCGCTCGTCGGGACTCTTCGCGCCGGAGGTCGAGACGGCGCTCGCGCGAATCGCGCCCGCGCAGTACGCGCGCGACCCTTCGGTCACCGATCTGCTCTCGCGCGTCGCGGTTTACAAAGACCCGAGCGTCACTTGGCAGAAGGTCTCGGCGGTCGGTCAGGGGTTGGGCGAGATGGCGAGTGTGACGAGCGCGCAGGTCGGCAACAGCGTCGTAAGCCTTCAGGCCGACGCGCAGATCGCTTTGCGCTCGCTCATCGAGAGCAAGAACACACCCGCGCTCGCCGTGCCGGATTTGCTTCACGCGCTGCAAGGCTTCAAGCCGATTGACCTCGCCGCGGTCGCGCGCGGCGAACTCAAGGCCGCGGACTTGATCGTGCGCTCGACCGCCGCCGACATACTCTCGGAGCTTCCGCCCGACGCGGAGAACTCGCGCGCGCTCGCCGCCGCGCTCCCGGTCGCGCTTCAGGACGAGATGAACGACGCGGCGCTCTCAATCGTCGGCGCGCTCGCAAAGCAGCAGGACGCGACATCCGCCGACGCTTTGCAGAAGGCTCTGGAGACGACCGACTATCTCGTCCGCCGGCGGGCGGCGGACGCGCTGCGCGAGCGCGCGGGCGGAAGCGAAGTCGCGCGCAGAGTCGAGACCGTCAACACGCTCAACCATCTCGAAGACTACGAGCGCGCGGCGTCGCGGACGGGAAAGCAGGTGCGCGCCTTCGTCGCGACCGACAAGGGCACGTTCACGATTGAGCTTCTGCCGGAGGATGCGCCGCTCACGGTTGACAACTTCGTCACTCTTGCGCGCAGACACTTCTTCGACGGCATTGCGTTTCATCGCGTCGTGCCGAACTTCGTGATTCAGGGCGGCGACCCGCGCGGCGACGGGAACGGCGGGCCCGGCTACCAGATTCGCGACGAGATAAACACCATTCCTTACGACCGCGGCGCGGTCGGCATGGCGCTTTCGGGAAGAGACACGGGCGGCTCGCAGTGGTTCGTCACGCACTCGCCGCAGCCGCACCTCGACGGCGGCTACACCGTCTTCGGTCGCGTCGTCGCGGGGATGGACGTTGTTGACCGCATCGCGCGCGGCGACCGCATTCGTTCCGTCACGATCACAGAGACCGAGCGCGGCGCGCGGCGTTGAAGATGCGCGGGACGAGAACAGGCGGGAGGCTTTGAGGCAGTCGAGAGAAACGTGCGGCGCGCTCGTGAGTGCGAAGTTCGGCGGGAGTCGTCCGAGTCTCGTCGCGTGTCTGCTCGTCGCCGCGCTGTGCTCCCCGCTTACTTTCATTAGCCCGCACGCTCAAACGTCGCCCACACAGAAACGTCAGGGAGTCGAGCGCGACCGATACCGCATCACGCTCGACCTCGATTTCGACGCGCGTAACTACAAAGGCATGGAGCGCGTTCGCTGGACGAATCGCGATAAAGATGCGGCCTCCGTCGTTTACTTCCACCTCTACCCGAACATGAGGGCCGACGACGAGCGCGCAGGCTCTCAAAGCTCAGGCACGCAAGGCACGAACTCCCAAAGCTCAAACTCTCAGGCTCAGAACTCGCAAGCCTCGAACGCCGCCGCCGCGCCCGACGAGCCGAGTCTCGAAGTCACAGAGATTCGCGCCGCGGGGCAGACGCTCGCGACGACAGCCGACGACGAGGGCGCGACGCTGCGCGTGCAGTTGCGCGAGCAGATCGCGCCGGGCGCGTCCGTCGAGTTCGAGATCGCGTTCAAAGGCACAGTCCCCGATATTGACCCGGACGAGACTTCCTTGACAGCGCACATCGTCCAGCAGGTCGGCGCTGCGCTTCGCGATACTCGCGAGATTCGGCGCGCGCGCGACGGCGATTTCGTCTCGCGCGGCGTGATGCTGCTTGGGAGTTTTTATCCCGTGCTCGCCGCGCGCGACGCGGGCGGCGACTGGCAGCGAAAGATCGAGCCGAGCGTCGGCGACAACTTCTTCGCCGACGTTGCCGACTACGACGTGACCGTCAACACGCTCGGAGAGGTCAAGCTCTTCGCGTCGTGCGACCAGACGTTCAACGCGGAGTACGGCAGGAACAGCAGCCGTGTGTTTCAGGGCCAATCCCTGCGCGGCTTCGCGCTCGTCGCCGGGCGGGGCCTGCGCGCCGAGGAGCGCGAGGTCGGGGCTTTGCGCGTGCGCTCGGTCTTTGCGGCGGAACACGAGAAGACAGGGCGGCGCGTGCTAACTTACGCGGCGGACGCGGCGCGGACTTTCAACGCGCGCTTCGGGCCGCTCCCTTTGAAGATGGTCACGGTGACGGAAGCGCCGCTCGTCGCGGGCGTCGGGAGCGCGGAGTTCGCCGGACTCGCCGTCATCGCAAGCGCCTTCTACGTTGACTTCGACTCGCCTGCGATGCGCGCGCTTCCCGAACTCGTACGCGAGCAGCGCTCGTCGGTCGAGGACAGTTTGGAGTTCGCGTCGGCGCAAGGCGTGGCGCAGCAGTGGTGGGGCGAGACGGTCGGGAGCGACCCGCAGCGCGAACCCGTTTTGGACGAGGCGCTCGCGCAATGGTCTGCGCTGCTCTACGTGCAGGACACGCACGGCGAGGAACGCGCGAAGCAGATGCAGGAGGATCAACTGCGCGGCGTCTATCAGGTCTATCGGACGTTCGGCGGTGAAGACCGCGCTGCCAACTCGCCGTCGCGCGAGTATCGAAACTCTTTCCAGTACGCCGCCATAGTCGTCAGCAAGGGCGCGCTGATGATCGTGGCGCTCCGTCAACTGCTGGGCGACGAAAAATTCTTCCGCGCGCTGAGGAGTTACTACGAGGCGAACAGGCTCGAAGTCGCAGAGCTTGACGACCTGCGCGCGGCCTTCGTCGCCGAGTCGGAGCTACAGCAGCGGCGCATGGTCACGCGAACCTTCAACCGCTGGCTCTCGGAGAAGCGCGGCGACGAAGACATCGCGCCGCCCAACCCTCAACTCGCAGCCGCGCTCGGCATAACGACCGAGCAGGCAGCGAAAGACCGCAACGCCTTCTCGCGCCTCGGCAGATTCTTCTGGCGTCAGATGACGCGCATCCGCTGACTTTCAACGCCCCTTGTTCGTTAAGACTTCGACTCCAAACAATTTCTGGTTAACCTCATCCGACCTCGCCGAGCCTTTGTGGAACGATTCCGAAACGACGCGACGCAGCCGCGTCCGCCGTAGCGGCCAGAAGACCATCATCCGTCGGGCGGAAGTAGCACTCCGTTTGCTTGGTTTTGGAGTGCCTCATCAGCCGCGTGGTTTTCGGCCTCGACGCGATACGGGCAATGGCGGCATCCGCTCTCGCAGCAGTAGCCGCGCTTCAAGTGGAAGCGCGCGGTGAAGACCACGTAAGCGCCGTCGCGGTAGAAGTCTTCGCCCTCGACGAGCGGCGTTTGTTCTTTCAAAGTCTCCTCGGCTTTCAACGCGCCCGGCTTCCTATCTAGAAGTTGAATGCCGCGCCCGCGCGACCGTTGACGCGGGGCGTGAGAAAGCCGTTCTCGTAGTATTCCTGATCGAAGAGGTTTTCGATCCTGCCGAAGAATCGAAGGCTTCGCGACTCTGAGAGCGGCAGCGTGTAGCTCGCCGTCACGTCGGCCCGGCGCATCCCGTCGAAGCGGAAGGCGCGGCTCGCGAACGTGCTGTTATCGAATATGGGCGCGAGGTAGTTGCTCGTCGCGGTGAGGTTGAAGTTGACCGCGACGCGGCGACCGAAGCGCTCGGTCGCGTCGAGCGTGAACTGGTGGTCGGGTATCGCGAGCGAGCGAAGTATGTTTTCGATTTGCGGTCGGCGCTGGTCGCTGTTGGTGAAGGTGTAGGAGGCGAACAGGTCGAGCGTGCGCGTCGGCGCGAACGCGGCGCTCAACTCGACGCCGCGCGCGAGTCCGCCGCCCGTGTTGAGGAAGCCGCCGAACAGACGACCGAACGGGTCGTTCGGCGTGTCGCCGAATCCGACGACTTCTTGCAGGCGCGTGTAGAAGTATGTCGCCGAGAGCCGAACGCGGTTCGCCGCGAGCGTCTGGTCAACTCCGGCGTCGAAGGCGACGGAGCGTTCGGGCGCGAGCCGTGGGTCGCCGAGCGCGCTGAAGAAGCCCGCGAAGAATGAAGTGCCGAAGCGCTCGAAGAGCGAAGGCTCGCGATAGCCGTTGCCGACGTGCGCGCGAAGCTTCGTGCCCGTCGAGCGGAAGAGGTACGCGACCGAGCCGTCGCCCGTGTAGGCTGCGGGCGGCGAAGTGAAATTGACGCCGACGTAAGGCGCGCCGAACGACGGCGTGAACTTCGGCGTGCTCAGGCTGAAAATCTGCGCGCGGAATCCGGCGGAGAGTTGCAGGCGTCCGTCGATGAAACGGAGTTGATCCTGCGCGAAGAAAGTGTTGCTGTGCTCGCTCACTTCGACGTTGGAATCGCCCGCGGGCGTCACGTCGAAAAATTTATTCACGTAGCTCTCGCGCTCGAACTCGTATCCGGCGTCGAGGAAGTTGTGCGAGCCGAGCCGGAAGTCAGTGCGCGCGTCGAGCGTGTGGACGGAGCCGTCGAAGTTGTTGCGTTGCGGGCCGGTCGGCGCGAAGGGTGAATCCTGTGGGTCGCCGGGCACAGCCGGGCCGTCGCGGAACGAGTTGCGCGTCACAAGACCCTGATACGTGACGGAGTAGCCGAAGCTCTCGGTCGGTCGCTCAGCGAAAGTGATCGCGCCGGAGAAGAATCGCCCGGCGCGCGAATCGTCCGGGTCGTTCGCGCCGGGAAGGAACGTCGCGTCGCCGATGTTAAGTTGGCTTATGCCGACGCCCGAATTGTAGCGCCGAAGTTCTGAGCGCGAGACGGGACGCGCGTCAACGATGCCGCTCGCGGGAACGACTCCGACGACCTGCGGGTCTGTGTTGAGTTGGGCGAACGAGTCGGAGGCGTAGATTCTCGCAGTCAGCGTCGCGGTCGGCGTCAGGCGGAAGAGTATGCGCCCTTGCGCGTTCGTCGTGCGCGCTGCGTCGTCGCCGTCAACGCCGCGCGTGACGTTCAAGTGCGAGGCCGCCGCGCTGAAGACTACGCGCTCGGCGTCGCCCGCCGAACCCGACACTTGCGCGCGCCCTCGAAACAGACCGAGGCCGCCGCCTTCCGCAAGAAGGCTCCCGTGGAAAGGGCCGCCGCCTTCGTCCGTGACGATGTTGACGACTCCACCAATCGCGTTCGTGCCGTAGAGCGACGAGCCGGAGCCGCGCAGGACTTCGACGCGCCCCGCATCGGCCACGGCGAAGTCTGCGAGAAAGCTCGACGCATCGCCCTGCGCAGCGGTCGGATCGCGGAAGCGCAGGCCGTCGATGAGCAGGGACGTGTCCTGCGTTCTCAGCCCGCGAATCTTGATCGAGGTGAGCGAGCCGGGGCCGCCGAGTTGCTGTATGCGTAGTCCCGGCACGATTCGCAACGCTTCGGCTATCGACGGCTCGTCGCGGTCTTCGAGTTCGCGGCGACCGACTACGCTCGCGGCCTTCGATACTTCGTCAACCGTCTGCGGCGAGTCGGCGGCTGTGACGACGACCTGCTCGGAGACGGCGGCGACTTCGAGTTGAACGTCGAGCGCAGACTTTGCGCCGCGCTCGACCGCGACCTCGCGCGCCGCGCTGCGCGCGAAGCCTTCGGCGCCGGCTTCGAGCAGGTATTCGCCGGGCGCGAGCCGCTCGAAGCGGTACGCGCCCTGTGCGTCGGTCGTCGTCGAAAGACGTAGCTGCGTGCGCCCGCGCGCGTAGAGCGTTACCGACGCGCCCTGAATCGCCGCGCCCCGCGGGTCTGTGACGCGGCCCGAAAGGCTCGCGCCCCGATCTTGCGCCCGCGCGTTTGCGAAACACGCGAGCGCGCATGCCAGCAGAATTGTGCGAATGAAAGACTCTCTCCTCATCTCGGAAACTCCTCTCGCGGCGACGCAGGCGACTCGCGCGCGCGTGGAGAGAGAAAGCGGAAGGCGAAACGGAGAGCAACGGAAACGCGAATCTTCCGCCGAAGGCGGCACTCTGAAACGAAAACGCCCTCGGTCTTCACGTTGGAAGACCGAGGGCGTGCCGGATCAGAAGCCGTCAGCGTTCAGCCACCGGCATTCAGGTTTTTGTTTGAACGAAAGCCGAGTGACGATTGCTTCTCATTGATGCCCGACGCCACTCGCCCTTTCCCGGAGCGTAAGCGGTCGCCTCCGCCAGAAAGACCTTGAACCGTGAACCGTAACCCGTGACAAGTTAAGATCGATTTTCTCTTGTCATGGTTTACGCTTCACCGTTTACGGCTCTTAGCAGGCAAGGTTTCCTGACTCCCGGCTCGAACGCGCCGCCCACATTTGCCTTCCCCGAAGATTAGTTCGAGTGACCTCTGCCCGCGGCAGAGAAGAAGACGGCACGAATCGCCGGTACACAGTGGCGGGAACCGCGCGGGCTTTTCACCCGACTTCCCTTTGAACCTGCGACGGTCGGCGCGAGCAACTCATGCCGCGCCGAATCAGCGATGAAAATTTTTAAGTCCAAAGAGCGAACGCCCGACTGAAAACTTTTGCGGTTTCAGCGCCGCGCACGAAGCTGTCGGTCGTTGAGGTGAGACAAGCTATCACCGGCCTTCGGTCGCGGTCAAGCCGCGGCGTCGAAGCAGGCTCTACGGAGTTTTCTTCTCGCCCAGAGTCTTTCTGATCTTCGCGACGAGTTCGCGCGTCGGCGCGGCGTACTCGCCCGCGGGGTCGAGTCGCAGGTACTCCTGATATTCGTCGAGGGCGCGCGCGGGCTGGCCGACTTTGAGAAGGACGTTGCCGCCGAGCAGGTGCGCTTCGGCGAGGTCGGGCTTGAGTTGAAGCGTGCGGCCTATGTGCGGCGCGGCCTTCAGGACTTGATCCGTGTCGAGATAGACGCGTGCGAGCGAGAGGTGAGCCTGCCACGATGCTTCGTCGAGCTTGAGTGCAGAGGCGAGCGGCGCTTCGGCCTCCGTGTATTTTTTAAGCCGCCGACGCGCCTCGCCCAGAGAGACGAGCGCGGCGACCGAACGCGGGTCTATCTCGGCGGCGCGTGTGAGCGCCGATTCGGCCTCGTCGAAGCGCCGCGCCTTCATGTGCGCCGAGGCCAGAAGCATCTGCGCCTGAAAAAAGTCGGGGTAGATTTCGACGGCCTTGCGCAGATGGCCGACTCCCTCTTCGTTCTTGCCCTTCGAGAGCGCCGTGCTACCGCGCTCGAACTCTTTGCGCGCGGCGTCGGGCACGCGCGCGTCAACGGCGGACGCTGGCGCGTTCGAGTTAACGCACGTCGGCGAGGTCGTGTCGGGCGTGAGTTCAACGTCGAGGTACGCGCGGAAGACGAGGGTCAACTCGACCTGACGGCGGTCGGTCTGGTAACAGGGGGCCGAGACGTTTACGACGTACTGGCCTCGAAGCAGAGAGGCGAAGTGAAAGCGCCCGCGGCTGTCGGTCGCCATCTGGTCGAGCATGCCGCCGCCGACCTTCTCTAAAGTGACGCGCACGCCCGCCGCGGGCGAGAGGTTTCCCGCGAGACGCACCTGACCCATGATGTCAACGTTCGTCGTCGAAGGATTGTACGTGTCGCGGTCGCGCTCGCCGATTTGCGCTGACGTGGGGCGCACGAGCGCCGCGAGGGAGAAGACGAGCATTAAAAGGAAGCGCCGGTTCATGCGGCTTTGCTCTCCCTGCTTTCGTGCGTTGCTCTGGGCGGACGGAAGAGAATATCCTCCCGCCCCGTTCAGAAAGCAAGAAGGGGCCGGCGATGCGGCCCCCTTCTTCTCGAAAGAAAGCGGCCCGGACGTGCGCCGGGCCGCTTCTGCCGGAAGCGCGGGCTAGAAGGTGTACCTCAGCCCGAACTGGATTAGACGCGGCGGGACTGCCGTGTCCGTGATGCGCCCAAGCGTCGAGAGCGTGCCGACGTTCAAGGCGGACGGGAAGCGGAAGATTGGATGGTTGAAGAGATTGAAGAAGTCGGTTCGGAACTCGAACTGGTGTCGCTCGGCGATGTGGAAGTGCTTCATGACTGACAAGTCCCAGTCCGATTGGCGCGGGCCGCGGAAGGCGTTGCGCGGCGTGTTGCCGAAGCCGGTCGCGCCGGGATTCGACGCGAACCCGGCAGCCGGGATTATAGGCGCGGTCGTGAAGCATGCCGGGTTGAGGTAATGATCGAGGCGATCCTCGATGCGACCCGACGTGTATGCCGACGCGATGCTTGAGCAGGTGAACTGCGCCGTGCCCGCCGCCGTCCCGAAGATGCCGCCCGAAGTGCTGTCAGTGACGGAGAAGGGCAGACCCTTCTGATAGACGGTGATGCCGCTCACGCTCCAGCCGCGGAAGACCTGATTGTCCATGAAGCTTCCCTGCGGCACGGGTATGTCGTAGGAATAGCTGACGACGAGGCGGTGCGGTCGGTCGAAGTCGCCGCGCGCGAAGTTCTGCTGCACGTTCGACTGATCGTTGTAGATGTTCGCGCCGTTCTGCCCGGCGCGCGTCGCGTTAAGCTCGTCGGTCGAGAGCGAGCCGCTCACGTTGTCGCGCTCGCGCGAGTATGTGTAGGCGGCCTGAAAGTAGATGCCTTTTTGCAGGCGGTGCAACACAGTCACCTGAAGCGAGTTGTAGATCGCCACGCCGATGTTGCCGGAGTAGCGTGCGCCGCGCTTGCGCGAGAGTCCAAGTATCTGATGGCGTAACTCCTCGTTGTTGACGGTGTTGTTCGTGATCGTGTAGTTGACGCCGTTGATGTCTGTGACGTGGACGGGGTTCGACGCGCTTGCGACTACGGCCTGATACGGATCCCAAATGCCGAGGCCGCCGACGTAGTGCGTGCCGACGTAGCCGACCTCGGTCGCCCAACCGTTGCCAAGCTCGCGCTGGTACGTGACGTTCCACTGCTGCGTGTAGGGCGTGTAGGCGTCGAGCGGCGCGGACGTAAACGACGCGAGATTGATCGAGCAGTCGGTCGCAGTGCCGCCGTAGTTGAGACAGCGATTGCCCGCCGCGTCAACGAATATCGGCGCGACGTTCGGGTCGTTCGGGTCGAGCGGCCCCGACCCGGACACGCGCCGCAGTCCAGCGAAGCGCGTCGCCGAGGGGATGAACGCCGAGGCGATGATCGAGGGCGGCGGTATGCTGCCCAGAGGGTTCGCCAACTGGAACGAAGTGGGGTTGGCGTTCGACGAGAGCGGCTGGACGGTGAACGGCGCGGCCAGAGAGTTCTGAAGTATGTTCTGGTTCGATAGACGCTGGTAGTAGATGCCGTAGCCGCCGCGCACAACGTTCTTCTGGTCGCCTCGGATGTCCCATGCGAAGCCGACGCGCGGTGCCCAGTTGTTGCCGTCGAAGCAGGACTTAAGCGCGCAGTCGGAGACGCCGGGCGTGCCCTGGAATCCGGCGAGGTTGACCTTCTCAGGAATCAGGAACGGGTTGAGTCCCTGCGCCGCGAGCGACGGGTCGAAGATGCCGGCGCGGAACAGCTTATCGTGGCCGAAGCTCATGCCCTCCCATCGAACGCCGAGGTTGAAGGTGAGCCGCGGCGAGTATCGATAGTCGTCCTGAAAGAAGCCCGCGTAGTCGGTCGCGACGAAGTTGCGCGCCGGGTCGCCGAAGGCCGACTGGATCGCCGTGACGCGACCGCGCAGGAAGTTCTGGAATGCCGTGCAGTCGTTCGTGTCCTTCGTGCAGTTGGCGAGCGCGAGACTCTGCGTGCCCGTCGCGCCGAAGGTGAGCGAGCCGCGCACCGAGAAGTTGTTGAAGCGGTTGAGTTGGTACTGTATGCGCTCGCCGCCGAACCTCATGCTGTGCTTGCCGTGAATCAAAGAGTAGGTGTCAACCAGATTGTACTGGTTCGAGGTCGTGGCGCGGTCGTCGTTGACGCCCGTGCCCGTCGAGAACAGTCCCGTGACCGAGACGCGGTAGATGCCGGGGAACTGGTCGCTGTTGCCGCGCGTCGCGCCGATGTTGGCAAGCGTTACGGGGTCGAAGGGAACCTGTGCGGCGACGTAGCGGCTGTAGCCCGCGCGCAGTTCGTTGAGTTGCGAGGGGTTGATGATGTGCGTGTAGTTGAGCGAGAAGAAACGATTTTGTTGTGTGTCGGTGCGCGGGAACGTCAGGGTCGTGTCGGTGCCGTAGGGCTTCTCTATCGAGCCGTTGTCCCAGAACCAGCGCCCGGTGAGCTTCTCGTTGCCGCCGCGCCACAGGTGGTCATAGCTGATCGTGTACTGGTTGTCCACGACCGGCGCGACGCTCTTGAAGAAGCAGTTGAAGACGCCGCCGCTTGCAGCGCCGCACCCGGCCTGCCCGACGCGCGGGACGAGGAAGGTCGCGCCGTAGCGCGCGTCGCGGACGTTGAGGATGTTGACGGCGACGGGGTCTATCTGCGCGGGGGTGAGTCCGAAGGCCGGCGCGAGAAGCGCGGCGGAAGTCGTGCCGTCGGCGTTCGTCGGGAACGCCTGCACAATCGGGCTGGTCGTCGAGCCGAGCGGGTCAACGCCGTTTCGAGCGCGCACGCCCTGATAGTTGAAGAACCAGAAGCCGCCCGCTTTGGGAATGGGGCCCGAGGCCGAGCCGCCATAGACCGTCTGCAAAAGTTTGCCGCGCTTCGAGCCTGCGCGATTGGCGAAGAAGTCGTTGGCGTTCAAGGCGTCGTTGCGGTGTTGGAGGTACAGGTCGTAGTGAAAGTCCTTCGACCCGGTCTTGATGACGAGGCCGAGCGCGCCGCCGCCCTTGCTCCCCTGCGTCGCGTCGTAGAGCGAGGTCGCGACCTTGAACTCCTGAAGCACGTTCGGGTTCGGCAGCGGAACGGTGTCGAAGTGAGCGAGGTTGAAGTCGTTGACGTTGACGCCTTCGAGCGAGATGCTGTTGTTGCTTGTGCGACCGCCGTTGACGTTCACGTCAACGCTGCCGCGCCCCGCCGTGCGAACGTCAATCGGCTCGCTGGCCGTGCCCGCCGAGAGCGAGAGGAGAAACAGAACGTTCGGGTTCGCCAGCGGCAGCCGCTCCATCGTCTGCGCCGTGATGGCCGTTCCCGTCACGGCGCTCGAAGGATTGATGAGCGTCGCCTCGGCCTGCACCTCGACCGTCTCGTTGACGCCGCCGACCGTGAGCGCAACGTCCTGTCGCGTCGTCTCGGTGATGCGAACCTCGACGCCGTTGACGACGACCTTCTTGAAGTTCCGGGCCGTGACCTCGACGCGATAGGTTCCGGGCGGGAGCAGCGTTGCCGAGTAGCCGCCGTCGCCGCTGGTCGTCGCTCGACGCTCAGACTTGCCGGTCTTCTCGTTGACGATGTCAACGGTCGCGCCGGGGACGACCGCGCCCTGCGGGTCTGTGACGACGCCGTTGATGCCGCCGGTCTGCGAGCCTTGCGCGAAGGCGGCGACGCAGACGAGCGCGGTGAGCAACACGCTCGCGGAAAGTCGTAAAACGCTTCTCATAAAAAAATCCTCCTGTGCCGGTTGCTGTTGGGTTGGACGAAGGGAACTATTCAGCCGCGCTCACGCGAGCAGGCGCGCGAGGCGGTTGACGAAACTTGAAAGACTGCCCGCTTGTGAAAAACCGCCGGGTAAGTACGGCCCGGAGAATATCTGCGAAGGAAGGATTAAAAAAAGAGTCTCGATGAATGGCCGCCCGGATTTTATGATGGTCGGGTGGCTGCCGTCCCTTGTTCGTTCTATGCGAACTTCACAAGGCAATCGTTATGCCCGCTGGCACGCAAGGCGGAAAACTTCGCAGGCTTCCTTTATAATCTGGGCCGAGCGCCCGCGTGAATACGAGTTTTCGGATGCGGCTTCATTTTTATGGAGAGCAGAGACGCGACCGGATGAATCCATCAGGGACGACAAGCGAAGCAGAGACGGCGCGCGCGCGACGGCGCGTGCAGGTCGGGTGTCAGGGTTGGAACTACGACGACTGGGTGACGCCGCACGCGGGCGCGCGCGCAGTCTTCTACCCGCGCGGCACGCGCGCCGACGGGATGCTCGACGCTTACGCCGCAGCCTTCGATACTGTCGAGGTTGACTCGACCTTCTACGCGGTGCCTTCGGACGCGACCTTCGACGCATGGGCGCGCAGGACTCCCGAAGGCTTCACCTTCGCGCTCAAACTCCCGCGCGAGATCACGCACGAGCAGTCTTTGCGCGGCGCTCTCTCTGCCCGCGTGCTCGAAGAGTTCTCGCGCGGCGCGCGCCGTCTCGGAGAAAAACTCGCGGCTGTGCTCGTGCAACTGCCGCCGCAGTTCGATGCGACGCGCGAGAACTTCGGCGCGCTCGCAGAGTTCCTGCCGCTTCTGCCGCGCGACATCCGGTTCGCCTTCGAGTTCAGGGATTCCTTCTGGTTCGATGAAGAGATGCTCGCGCCGCTCGCGCGGTATGCGAACGTCTCGCTCGCGCTCGTCGAAGGCCCTTGGGCCGCACGCGAGAGAATCTGGCGCGCGGCTGCGCGCCAACTCGACTCGACCGGCTTCGCTTACCTGCGCTGGATGGGCGAGCGCGACCTGACGCGCTTCGACGAGGTGGCACGCCCGCGCGACGCGAATCTCGAACGCTGGGCCTCGGCAATAGAGCGCCTGCGCGAGCGTCTTCCCGCCGTCTTCGCGTACTTCAGCAACTACTACGAAGGCCACGCGCCCGCCAGCGCCAACAAGCTCAAGCGCCTGCTCGGCCTGCCCTTCGTCGAGCCGGAGGATTTAGAGAATCAGCCGACGCTCTTCTAAGACAGACGGCGAGTGACGAATGATGAGACTTGGATGTCAGGCGTGTTGTCGTTCGTCTTCGGGGCTGTCCTTCGCGTTCATCATTCCGCGTTCATCATTCCGCATTCACCATTCCGCGTTTTATGTTATCCTTCTCCCGCTTAACTGCCCCTGCAAACTGAATCTCTGAACCGGCTCTGCCTTTGGAGGGAGGAGAATATTTCCATGCGCCTTGCGAACAGATCGAAACTCCTTTTCGCGTCCACGGCCTTCGCCGCCTCGCTCGCGGCGTCCGCGTGCCAGCAGGCGGCCGATACGAACAACGCCGCCAACTCGAACTCCGTGAACACGAACGCGACGGTCAACGTCAACAGCGCCAACAGCGCCAACATGACGACCTCGACTGTAACGACGAACACGGGCCAGACCATCGAGGCCAGAGAGCCTGACAAGTACAGCGCGACGGTCGTCGTCAACGCCGCCGCGACGGGTCAGCAGCAGGCGAGCGGGCAAGCGCAAGTCAAGGTCGCCCGCAACGGCTCTGACCGTCGCTACTCGGTTGACACGCACCTGCCCGGCCTCGGCGAGATCATCTATCTTGAGAAGGGCGACAAGCACTACGTCATCTTCCCCGCGCGCAAGCAGTACGCCGAGATTACGCAGGACATGACGGGCGTGAACATGGACGCCGTGCGCTCGATGACGCCGGGGCAGATCGTCGCTTTCGTCGAACGCCAGCAGGGCGTCGAGCGCGTCGGCGACGAGACGTTGAACAACCGCGCGGTGACGAAGTACCGCGTCGCCGGGCGCGCGCAGACGCAGAGCGCCGCCGGGCAGGTGCAGGGCGAAACATACATCTACGTTGACAAGGAGACGGGACTGCCGCTCAGAGTCGAAGGCTTCGGCACATCCACCGGCAACGTGCAGGGAGTCTCAGGCGGCAACCTCGTCGCCGAGATGCAAGACCTCAAGACCGACGTTGACCCTTCGCAGTTCGAGTTGCCGCAAGGCTATTCGCAGATCACGCCCGAACAGGTGAAGCAGTACGCCGCGCAGGTGGCGGCCTTCGCGCAGAGCGTGATGGGCTTCATCAACTCGCAGCAGCAGCAGGGCGCGGCCCCGGCCCTGACGCCGACGCCGACGCCCGCGCAGTGAATAACGGGAGAGCCTGATGAAATTCATTCTCGCGCTCGTCCTCGGCGTCGCGCTCGGCGGCGTCGGCGCTTATTTCCTCTTCGTCGGCGCGCCGCACGCGCGTCTCTCTAAAGGCGAGGTGGTGCGCGCGCCCGACGCCGCCGGCCCGCCGCCCGGAACCGCCGTCGTCGAACTCGACGAGCAGTTCTTCAACACGCTGCTCGCTTCCATATTCAAAGACATCGGCAAGCCCGCCTTCCCGCCGGGCGCTTCCGGCGGATGTCAGAATCAGGTCGTCATCGAGCCGAACGCCGACGGCACGCAAACGGCCGTCGTCTTGCAGAACGGGCGCGTCACCGTGCCGCTCGCCTTCAGCGGCACTTACAATCTGATGGGATGCCAGAACATTCGAGGCACGGCCGAGGCGAACATCGACCTGCGCTTCGCCGCGGACGAGCAGACGCTCTATGGGCAGTTGAACGTCGCGGGCGTCAACGTCGAGGGGATGTCGCCTCTGCTCGGCGGACTCATGACCGCGTTCGTGCAGGGCGCGATCAACCAGAGAGTCAACCCGCTCGTGCTTATGCGCGGCCAGCAACTCACGCTCAACATCCCCGTGCAGGCGGCGGGCGGAACGCTTAGGGCACAAGCCCGCGACGTGCGCGAGGAAGTCAAAGACGGCAAGCTCCGGCTCTACGTCACGTACGACTTCAAAGGCTCGAAGGGCGCGCAGGGCGGAGAGTAAATCGCTTCGCCGTCCACGACTTCAAATCGCGCGGTCTTCAAATCTCTCGTTTACAAATTTTTGGACGGGCCACAAATTTTCGGAGGCGTGGCCCGCCGTCATTCCTCAAAATCACCGATTTTTCAGCCGAAATTGACCGTCTCGAAGTTGGCATCAACGTTGCTTTCTTCTGCTATGAACGCCCCGAAATTCAATCTCTACGGGTTCTGGTTCCTTCTACTAAGAGTTTGAGCGCCCGGCACAGGTCGGAAACCCTCGCCGCTTCAGACGCAGTTCACGATGCTTTTGAGAGGCCGCCGCCCGCGCGCCTTCGCTGAAGAGACGCAGTAGTCGGCGATAAAATTTCTTCCCGCCCAACCTTTAAGGAGAGCAACATGCGTGAGAGGAAAATCAGCGCCAAGCTTTTCGCCCCGATGTTCGCGGCGGCACTCTGTCTTTTGCTGAGCGCCACGGCGTCGGCGCAATCCACCGCGACCGTTCAGGGAACTGTGACAGACCAGCAGGGCGCGGTCGTGCCGAACGCGAAGGTCGTCGTCCACAGCAACGCCACCGGCCTCGAACGCACCGCGCAGACCGACAGCGACGGCAATTACCAGATCGCGTCGATTCCGCCCGGCGTCTATCGCGTCGAGATTCAGGCGCAAGGGTTTCAGGGCCAGTCCGTCGGCGAACTCAACGTGGACGTGGCGCGGACGGTCGTGCAGAATTTCCAACTCACCGTCGGTCAGGTTTCGCAGTCCGTCACGGTCACCTCGGACGCGCCCGTCGTCGAGACCGCGACCACTTCGGTCGGCACGGTCATCAACCAGCGCACAGTGCAGGAGATTCCCTTAAACGGTCGCCACTTCGTTGACCTCGGACTCCTGCTCCCCGGCTCTGTGACGCCGCCGCAGAACGGATTTCTGAGCGCGCCTTTGCGCGGGCAAGGCTCGTTCGCCTTCAACACGGCGGGCAATCGCGAAGACACCGTCAACTTCCAGATCAACGGCGTCAATCTCAACGACATGGTTCAGAACCAGATCACCTTCCAGCCCTCGATCAACACCGTGCAGGAGTTCAAGGCCGACAACTCGACCTTCAGCGCCGAGTACGGGCGCAACAGTGGTGCGGTCGTCAACATCGCGACGCGGTCGGGTACGAACGAGTTTCACGGCGAGTTGTTCGAGTTCCTCCGAAACGACGCGCTCGACGCGCGCAACTTCTTCGACCTTAAGAAGCCGCCCTTCCGCCGCAACCAGTTCGGCTTCGCCGTCGGCGGCCCCGTCCCCGTGCCGGACTTCAGGAAGGAGCCGACGGGGACGTTCCACCTTGCGAAGAACAAGACTTTCTTCTTCTTCTCATACGAGGGACTTCGCCAACGTCAGGGACTCTCGCTCAACAGCCTCGTCTTAAGCGACGCGCAGCGCGCCTCCGTGACGAACCCCGTGATCGCACGGCTCATCCAGTTCATACCGCGCGCCAACGTCGGCAGCACAACCTTCATAGGCTCTGCGACCGCGCCCGTCAACATAGATCAGGAGACGATTGACATCAGCCACACCGTCTCGGCGAAGGATGCCGTGCACGGCTACTACGCCTTCCAGCACGACTTCCGCGGCGAGCCGAACCTTCAGGGCAACACGATCCCCGGCTTCGGCGACACGCGACAGTCGCGCCGGCAGATTTTCACTCTCAACGAGACGCACACCTTCAGCGCCGCGCTCGTCAACGAGGCGCGCTTCGGCTTCAATCGTATCCACATCACGTTCACGCCGAATAACGAGCTTAACCCGGCGGACTTCGGCATCAACGAGGGCATCGACCAGTCAATCGGCCTGCCGCAGATAAACGTCAGCGGCAACGCGCTGAACTTCGGCGGCCCGTCCGGCTTCCCGCAGGGTCGCGGCGACACGACCTTCGTTGGCTCCGACACGCTTGCATACCAGTGGGGCAACCACTCGCTCAAGTTCGGCGGCGAGTTCCGGCGCTTCCTCAACAACAACTTCAACCTCGACAACGGCGCGTTCGTCTTTCCTTCGGTCGCCTCCTTCATCGCGGGCAACGCAAGCTCGTTCACGATCACGCTCGGCGACCGACCGAGCAGCATCTCGCAGGGCGCGCTCGGCGCGTTCGTGCAGGACAACTACAAGGTGCGCCGCAACCTCACGCTCGAACTCGGGCTGCGCTACGACTGGAACATGTCGCCCACGGAGCGATACGACCGCTTCGTCGTCTTCGACCCGGCCTCCGACTCGCTGGTGCGCGTCAACAACGGCATAGCGCCCGTCTATCACACCAACAACAAGAACTTTCAGCCGCGACTCGGTTTCGCATGGGATCCGTTCAAGGACGGCAAGACTTCTTTGCGCGGCGCTTACGCCGTGCTCGTTGACCAACCCGTAACGAACGTCGTGACGCCCGTGAGCGCGAACCCTCCGCTTGCGACGCCGCTCACGGTGACGACTGCGGGCACCGGCCTCCACTTCGATAACGCATTGACGGCGGCGGGCGCGGCCGGACTCGCGCCGCAGACCGTTGACGACGCCTTCGACAACGCATACGTCCAGTCATGGAACTTGAACGCGCAGCGCGAGGTCATGCGGGGCTTAGGGCTGACAATCGGCTACTTCGGCTCGAAGGGCACGCACCTTCGCATCTCGCGCAACATCAATCAGCCCGTGGGCGGCGTGCGTCCGTTCGTGCGCCTCTCGTCGTCGAGTCCGATACTTCCGGGCGCGCTTCTGAACAACATCACGCAGATCGAGAGCACCGGCAATTCGAGTTACAACGCGCTGTGGATAACAGCGGAGAAGCGGCTCTCGCGCGGGTTGCAGTTCAACACGTCCTACACATGGTCGAAGTCGATTGACTACAACTCGCTCAACTCGCAGGGCATCATCGTGCAGAACAGCTACGACCTGCGCAACAGCCGCGGACTCTCCGACTACGACGCGCGCCATCGCTTCGTCTTCAGCACGATCTACGGCCTGCCGTTTCGCGGCGACCGGCTCGTCAACGGCTGGCAACTCGGCGCGATAGTACAGGCGCAGAGCGGCAACCCCGTCAACATCATCACGAGCATCTCGGCCTTCAACGGCGTCGCGAACACGCTCCGCCCCGACGTTACGGGAACGCCCACGATCATCGGCGACGTTAACCGCTGGTTCGACACCTCGGTCTTCGTCAACCCGACCTCGCCCGTAACGCACTTCGGCAGCCTCGGTCGAAACGTCATCATCGGCCCCGGCTTCAACAACACAGACTTCTCCGTCATCAAGAACACGAAGCTGACCGAGACGACGACCGTGCAATTCCGAACCGAGTTCTTCGACGTGTTCAACCACCCGAACTTCGGCCAGCCGGGACGCACGGTGGGAAGCGCGACCTTCGGCAAGATAACGAACACGCGCTTCGCGACCGGCGACTCCGGCTCGTCGCGCCAGATTCAGTTCGCCCTCAAGCTCCTCTTCTGAGGCAGGCGGCAAAGGCGGAAAGAGGGTGTTAGGTTCAAGGTGCTCAGGTGCTGACGGTATTAAATCCGCCAGCACCTAATATCCAAAACCTAACACCCTCTTTGCTGTCTTCTACTCTTGTCCGGCGCTGAAGGGGCTAGTGCTTTTTCCGCGCGGCGGCGGCGACGGCCTTGGCCTCTCGGTCGAGCGCGGTCGAGACGCTCGCCTGCGCGCCGTCCTCTTTCGCCGTCGCGTTCGATTCGAGTTGCGACGCGCCGCCGACGGCGTAGAGTTTGAAGTCAACTCTCGACTCGAACTTCTCCGCGCCGCCCGTCGGCACACCGACGGCGTGGCCGAACATGCCGCCGATCTTGCCCGCCGCCGACTGCTTGAGCGTCGAGAGGTCTGTCATCAGAAGCAGGTCGCAGTCCTTCCGCTTCGCCTCTTCTTCGGCGGCCATCTGCTGCGAGGCGTCGAGCGGGACGGCCTCGACTCCTTCGCCCGAAATCTGACTGACGAGTCGCGCGCGCAGGTCGTCGAGCGACACCTCGCCGCCCGCGCGGTTGTTGATCGCGGCGACGCCGACGCGGATCGTGCCCGGTCGCTTTGCGCCGACGGTCGTCGCGGCTGGCAAAGGCGTCGCGCTCGAAGAGGGCGGGACTGCTTCGGGCGTGCGGTCGCCTCCGCCCGGCATCATGCCCGCCATGCCGCCCGCGCCCGAAGGAATCCCGTAAAGCTCCTGCATGCTCGCAGCCTCCGTGTAGCCCGCCGGGATGTCGAAGAGCGTGGGGTCGAGCGTGACCGTCGAGATGTCGGATACTTCGAGCGTCGTCGTCATCGCGCCGCCCGCAGACTCCGCGTCGCCTCCGCCCGTCTTGATCCTCGTCGTCACAGATAAGGGGAAGCCAAGCTTGCCCGTGCCCGTGCGCTTGTATCTCATCTGATCCATGCAGTCGGGGCGCGACGGCCTCATCGTCGGCTGCGCGGAGCGGCGCTCGGTTGGACAACTGAAGCTCGGCAGGTCTATGTACCAGCCGTCGCTCTCTACCTCGACGTGGCCGGGGTTGCAGGCTTCGGGCGGCGCGTCCATCACGGTCGAACTCTTGATGTGGCGCGCGGCGAAGCCGAACATCTGCTTGCGCTCGCCCGTGTCAACGATTGACTCTGTGGTCGTGACGATTGCGCCGCGCCGCGTCTGGCGCGCGCCTTCCTGCGGCGGCACTGTGGGCGCTGCGGCCTGCGTGTCGTCCGGCGCGTCGGGCAAGATCATGTACTTGTGCGTGCGGTCGTTGATCTGGATTGTGCGCTTGAGATCGCACTGCTCGATGGTTGTCATCCCCGGCATCTCAGTGCGCTGGCGCTGCCCCTTTATGTAGACGGTGTTCTCGCTGACGCCGTCGCCGACGCCGTTCTTTCTGGACACCTTCAGGTCGGCCAGCGCGACCGCCTGCACGCAAAGCAACAGCAGTATCACTCGAACGATCTTCATCAACTCTCCTCCTTAAAAAGACCGGCAGGTTATTAAATTTAGGTTTGAACTCGCCGACGCCGGGCCGGCGACAAAGGCCGCGCGCGAAGTTCGAGTTCGCCGGGCGCATGGCCGAAACTTTAGACGCTGCGGGCGCGCGATGGCAAGCGGCTTCAGAAAGTCGAAAGGCGAAGGCTGAAGACGGTCTTGCCGCCGTCGCTCTCGCCCGTCGAGCGATGGCGCGTCTCTCTTCAACGTTGAAGAGAGACGCGCTCGCCCGTCCATCCATCTTTCCGCCTTTGCCGCTTATCTTTTGACTCTCGACTTCACAGGTTTCTTCGCGCTTCGCTTCGCGGCGGGCGCGGCTCGCTTGCGCGATGGATGCTTCTTCGATTTTGCCGAACGTCCCGTCTTCGCGAGCGCGGCGGGCCGCTTCGTCTCGTGCGCCGCGCGCAGGTATGCGTCGAGGTCGAGGCCGAACAGTTCTTTGACCTTCGACGAGATCGTCGGCAGCACAACGTCGGCGAAGCCGGAAAGCTCCGCGACGATGTGCCCGGCTTTGCCCGCGGACTTCTTCCTGCGGCGACCGCCTTTGTCTTCCTCGTCGAAGGCGTGCGCGATGCCGAAGCCGACGAGTATGCCGATTGAGACTGCGCCCGCGCCCCACACGAGCGGGTTTCGCTCGAACTCCGTTCGCCAGTCGAGCACCTCGCCGAAACTCTGCTTCGCCGTCTCGACCGTCTCCATCACGTCGTCGTACTGATGCGTGACGACCGACTTGATCTCGGCTACCGTCTCGCTGACGCGCTCGCGCGCCTCCTCCATCTGCCGCCGAAGCTCCCGCTTGCTCTCCGTCCCGCCGCGCTCTCTTTCGCTCACACGCGTCGCCCTCCCGAACTTCTCTTCGTAAGATTTCCGCCCCGACACATTACACCAAAAACGCGCCGCGCCGCCGAACCAATTTTTTGAAGCGCCCCGCGATGAAATTTCTCGCGTGCGAGCTTCGACGCGCTAAACTCTCCGGACGACAAATTCCGCGCGCGGCGACCGGCAGTAAACGCGGCGGCGCATCCTCGACGAGCGTCGCCCCGTGCGAGCGGGTTCAATTCGAGCGGGCCGTCGGCGGCGAAACTTCGACCGGGCGACGCGCGTATTTTTGTGGGCGGGAGGCGAGAAGAGATGCAATCAGTCGAAGAAGACGAAGACGAGCGGTCGCGTGGTGCGGGCGGAACGCCGGGAGGCATCGGAGAGTTTCTGCTCGGGCTTGCGATGGCGGTGGCGGGCGCGTACCTTCTGACGCAGCACGTAACGGTGACGAGCGGGTTCTGGACGCTCTGGGGTTACAACACGTTCGGGCTGTCGCTTCTTCCGCTCATCGCGGGCGTCGGGCTTCTCTTCTACAACGGCAGGTCAATCGCGGGCTGGCTCCTGACGTTCGCAGGACTAGTCATCATCTTCACCGGCGTTCTGATGAACCTGCAAATCTACTTCCAGCAGACGAGCCTCTTCAACACGATCATCATGCTCGTTCTGCTCGCGGGCGGCATCGGACTCGTCGCGCGCTCGCTCCGTCCACACGGTTGAAGGGCTGGAAGTACAATCCTTTCTAATCGGCGTCGCCCGGCTTCTCGCGCTTAACCGCGTGCGGGTTTGACGTGCGAGTGCCACGTCCGCGAGTACGCTTTCGGCGCTCGCGCACTTCGCCTTCGTGGTCAACCGAGCGGACGGGTTGCAAATCTTCCGCATCGCCTTCGGGGTCAACGAGACGTGTCTCGATGTGCTCGTCGCCGATGGTTTCGTCGGTCATCACGGTCGGGTCGTTCGGGTGATGTTGAGAGGCGGCGGACGAGACGCTTGCCGCTTCGCCCGCACCTGTGCCGGTCGTGTTTGAAGCGTCGGGCGGTTCGACTCCGGCGAGCGCGCGCTGTCGCCGGAAGTGCTCGACGATCTCCCCAGCGGTCTTTTGACCGACGAATGGCGCGAGCGCTTCCGCGTCGGCCTGCGCGATCTTCTGAATCGAGCCGAGGTTGCGAAGCAGCCTGTTCTTTCGCTTGTCGCCGACGCCGGGTATGGCCGTAAGCTCCGAAGTGAAGTCGCGAAGCTCGCGCCGCTTTCGATGGTAGGTGACGGCGGAGCGATGCGTCTCGTCGCGTATCATCTGGATGAGCCGGAGCACCGCCGAGTGCGGGTCGAGGTAGATGGGTTCGTGCTCGCGTCCCTTCATCAAAATGTGCGACACCTCGTTGTGACGACGCGGCGGCTTCACAACCCCGATCATTGGTATCGCTTCGAGGTCGAGTTCGCGCATCGCCGACGCGGCTGCCGCGAGTTGCGTCTTGCCGCCATCGATCATCACGAGGTCGGGCAGCGGTTTCCCTTCGTCGAGTTGGCGGCGATAGCGTCGGAAGACGGCCTCCTTCATCGAGGCAGGGTCGTTCGCGCCCTCGACCGACTTGATTTTGAACTTGCGATACTCCTGCCGGTTCATCTTGCCGTTCTCGCAGACGACCATTGCCGCGACGTTCTCAGCGCCGGAGATGTTCGACACGTCGAACGACTCTATGCGCGCGGGGAAGCGCGGCAACTCAAGAACCTCCTGCAACTCTTCGAGCACGCGCTCCATGTCGGGCTTCAAGACGCGGAAGCGCTGGTCGAAGGCTATCTGCGCGTTCTTCTCGACGAGCGCGATCATCTCTCGCTTCTGGCCGCGGCGCGGGTCGAGTATGCGGACGCGACGCCCTTTACGCTCCGTCAGAGCCTTTTCGAGAAGTTCGCGGTCTTCAAAATCCACGGGCACGTGAATCTCGCGCGGCACGTAGTCGGTCGAGTAATACTGCGTCAGCACGTCGCTCAAAAACGATCCGGCGTCGAACGTATTGTCGGGCGCGAGGTCTTCCCAGAAGAACTCCCTGCGCCCGACAACCTTTCCCTCGCGCATCGTGAAGAGTTGCAGGGCGAGCCGCGGCCCTTCGCGTTGGAAGCCGAAGATGTCAACGTCGAGGTCTGCGGACTTCGCCATCTTCTGCTGCTCCGAGACGGCGAGCACGGTCTTCCGAAGGTCGCGATACTTCGCCGCCATCTCGAATCTCATCTCGTCCGAAGCCTTCGCCATCCTCCGCTCGTACTCGTCGGCCAACTCCCTGTTCTTGCCTTCGAGAAACATACGCACGTCGCGCACCGACTCGTGATATTCGTCCGGCGTGCAAAGGCCGCGCACGCACGGGCCGAGGCATCGCTTGATGTGGTATTCGAGACACGGGCGCGGGAGCTTGCCGTCGATCTCTATGTCGCACGTTCGGAGTTGGAACGTCCGGTTGATGAGGTCAATCGTGCGGCGCGCGAGCGAGGCAGGCAGATACGGCCCGAAGTAGAGCGAGCCATCGCGCTGAATCCTTCGCGTAATCATCACGCGCGGGAACGGTTCATTTATCGTGAGCTTCAGGTGCGGATACTGCTTGTCGTCTTTGAGCAGGATGTTGTAGCGCGGCTTGTGCTGCTTGATGAGGTTCGATTCGAGCACGAGCGCCTCGACTTCGGTGTCGGTGACGATGAATTCGAGGTCGCGTATTCGGCGGACGAGTTCGCGCGTCTTCAGGTCGTGGCCGCGCCCCGACTGAAAATATGAGCGCACGCGATTGCGTAAATTCTTGGCCTTGCCGACGTAGATAATCTTCCCTGCGTCGTCCTTGTGCAGATAGACGCCGGGCGAAGTCGGCAAGTTTTTAAGTTTCTCTTCGAGCGTCAAAGCCTCAGTCCTTCCGCACGATTCGCGCCGCGTGTTCACCCGACAGTTTAGCGCACGGCGGAGCGCGCGCGGAAACGTGCGCCCCTTGCGGCCCAAACGGCGCGGGCGCGGCGAGACGCGTTTGCGGATTTCACCTTTGCGCGCGAAGTTGCTAAATTCTGCGGCGCGTTTGTTCGAGACGACACGTGAGATTCCCCTTCGAGCCGCCACAAGAGAGAGAGTTCGACGCCGTGGGCTTCGGCCTCAATGCCGTTGACCACCTCGTCGTCGTGCCCGCCTACCCGGAGTTCGACACGAAGACGCGGCTCGTCGAGCACACGCGCTCGGCGGGCGGGCAGACGGCCTCGACGATGGCGGGCTTGCGACGACTCGGAATGAAGACCGCATACGCAGGGCGCTTCGGCTCGGACGACGCAGGGCGCTTCGGCCTTGATGCTTTGCGCGCCGAGGGCGTCAATTTAGAGCGCGCCGAAACGGTCGATGGCGCGCGAAACCAGATCGCATTCATCGTCATCGACGCGCGCACGGGCGAGCGCACGATCATGTGGGACAGGGACGAGCGCCTCGCCTATCTCGAACGGGAAGCGCCGACCGATTTCGCGGCGCGTGGTCGCGTGCTGCACATGGACGCTCACGACCCGCGCGCATGTGCGCGGCTCGCGCGAGAGGCCCGCGCCGCCGGGACAATCGTCACCGTTGACGTTGACAACATCTACGAAGGACTCGAAGAACTGCTGCCGCACGTTGACGTGCTCGTCTCGTCGAAGGAGTTTCCGCGAAGGCTCACGGGCGTCACGGAAGAACGCGCGGCGCTCGTCGCGGCGAAGTCGCTTCTGCGCCCGGACGCCGTAGTCGGCATGACTCTGGGCGAGCGCGGCGCGGTCGTCCTTCACGAAGGCGTCTTCGTCGAGTCGCAGGCGTTCGAGGTTCCGGGTGGCTGCCGCGACACGACGGGCGCGGGCGACGCATTCCACGCGGGCTTCATCTACGGGCTGCTCCGCGGCGAAGAGATCGAGGGCTGTCTGACGACCGGCTGCGCCGTCGCCGCGCTCAAGTGCCGCGCTCTCGGCGCTCGCACCGCTCTGCCGTCGGCGCTGGAACTCGAACGTCTGCTCGCGGGCGAGACTTCCTGATGTCGCCGTCGGCTTGTGCCCGCCTTTGCGAAGTCGCGGGCGGCGAAGGCCGACCTCGAAGCTTTCAAAGGAAGGCGCTGGCGGGTTATCCTTCCGCGCCGGACGACGCCACGGCGAAAGGATTCGACATGACAAGGGCATTTATCCTGTCTCTGACTTTACTGCTCTCGCTCGCCCCGGCGGCGAACTCGGCCACGCGGCAGGACGACGCGCCGCGCTTCCTCGACGTGAAGACAGTACCCGCCGAAGGACGCTCGCCTTCGGACTTCGTGCCGAAGGGCTGGAAGCTCGAAGGCGACGCGGGCGAGACGACCGGCGACTTAAACAAGGACGGCGTGCCCGACAAGGTTCTGCGACTCGTCGAAGACCTGCCCCTCGAAGGCAAGGACGGAGTTTACAACACGCGATATCGCGCGCTCGTCATCCTCTTCGGGCGAGCCGACGGCGGGTTCAAACGCGCGGCTGTGGCGACGAAGCTTCTCGGTTGTTCGCTCTGCGCGGGCGCGCTCGGCGACCCGGAAGGCGGCAACATCCAGATCGAGATAAAGAACGGCGTGCTCAACGTCAGCCAACTGAGCGGCTCGCGCGAGGCGAACGACCTCACGCAGCGATTCCGGTACGATGCAGCTTCGGGGCGCTTCCAACTCATCGGCGAGGATGTTGACGAATACGACCGCGCCGAAGGCGGCGGCACCACGACGAGCACGAACTACCTGACCGGCGTCCGCGTCACCAAGAAGACGAAGGTGACGCGAAAGGGCGGCGACCCCGTTGTCGTCTCGAACACGACTACTCGCGTCTCGCCCGCGCGCCGCTTCGTCGAGGACGTTGATTACGACCGGCAGTGAGTCGAAAGTTAGGCCACGACCGCCGGGCCTACCCTAAGCGCCGCGGAGTTGGCGCTTTCGTCTCGCCGTCACGCTCGGAGTTCGTCGCGGGTTCTTTCCACGCCTCGGTGTGATATATTTTGAAACGGCGCTTCGCCCGGCGTCGTACAGCGTTGGCGGAAAGCGTTTGAAATCTCGCGGACATCGAAAGCTTTTCGCGCCCTCCCTGATTCAAGGCTTACGGTAAAATTCGTTTCCGTATGGACAGGCGACGAATACTCATCGTTGAAGGCAACGCCGAACTCCGCACGGTTCTCTCGGACGCGCTGCGCGAACTCGGCCACGAGATCGTGACGGCGAGCGACCGCGCAGAGGCCGTCGCGCGCGAAGACCTCGAAGACTTCGACCTTATCATCTCAGACCTCGCCGAGTACGCCGACAGCGCCACGCAAATCGTCTCCGAACTCAAACGCCAGCGCCTCTTCGTTCCCATCGTCGTCTCTTCGGAAGAAGCGCAGCACGAAGGGATAGTCAAGGCTTTCAAACTCGGCGCTGCGAACTACGTCCGCAAGCCTTACGATCACGACGAGCTTCGCAGCATCGTCGAGAAGACTCTGGGCTACAAACTCCGCTTCGTCGAAGACCTCAAGGTTCTGCCATACGTCCGCGAGCGCATCGAGTTCGAGTTGCCGAGCGACATCTCTCTTATGAACGGCGTGCTCCACTACATCATCGAGCGAGTCGCCGCCCTCGGAGTCATCAAGCCCGACACCTCAAACCTCTTCATCGCCTTAGACGAGGCTTTCGTCAACGCCGTCAAGCACGGCAACAAGCACGACCACAGCAAACTCGTTCGCATCACCGCAGACCTCTCGCCGAAGGAGGCGCGCTTCTCAATCGAGGACGAAGGCGAGGGTTTCAACGTCTCGGAGATCCCAGACCCGCGCGACCCGTCCAACCTCTTCAAGTCTTCGGGGCGCGGCGTGCTGCTGATTTACAACATCATGGACGAGGTCGCGTACAATGAGCGCGGCAACCGCCTGACGATGGTCAAGCGGCCCGAAGGCTCGCTCGAACACGACCTGATCGAATCGCTGACGCCGGATGACGACCCCGCCAAAAAAAGCTGACGCGCCCAACACGGCCAAGCGCACTCCAATCTCACACAAGCTCCGCACACCGCTCATCTTCCTATTCACTTTCGCCGCGCTCTTACTGCTCCACCTGTCGCTCATAAAACTCCCTTACTACTGGGACGAGGCGGGCTACTTCATCCCCGCAGCGCGCGACATCTACGCCGACCTTAGCTTCATCCCGCACTCGACGCTCTCGAACGCGCACCCGCCGCTCGTGATGGCTTACATCGCGCTCGCGTGGAAACTCTTCGGCTTTCGCATAGAGGTCGCGCGCGTGGGCGTGCTTCTCGTCTCCGCGCTCGCGCTCACAGGACTCTTCCGTCTCGCCGAGCGCGTAGCGAACGCGCGCGTCGCCGCCGCGACGGTTCTCTGCACGGCGCTCTACCCGGTCTTCTTCGCGCAAAGCTCGCTCGTGCATCTCGACATGATGGTCGCGGCGCTCGCGATGTGGGGACTCGTCTTTTATTTGCCGCCACGCGGAGAAGCCGAAGCGTTCGATAAATCAGTGGAGGCGCGACTTGTCACGCCTCTAAAGGATTCAACGGCGGCTTTCTCTTCTGCAACTCCGGGCGTTCTTGAGAGTCGCGGTTCGCGACGCGCGGTGTCGGTCGTGTTCTTCGCGCTGGCGGCGCTGGCGAAGGAGACGGCGGTGCTCGTGCCGGTCGTGCTTTTCGTCTGGGAGCTTCTGTGCCGTGCCGTCAGCAGGAATGAAAGACTCGCCGCGCTCGTCTGCGTCGAGCGGCGTCGCCCGCTTTCGTCATGCGTGCTCCTGCTCGCGCTCTTACCGCTCGCGATGTGGTTTGCGTATCACCGCGCGCGCACTGGCTACACGTTCGGCAACCCTGAATACTTCCGCTACAACGTCGCCTCCACCCTCGACCCTGCGCGCGTGTCCGAAGCGCTCTGGCGCCGGCTCGTTCAGATTACCTCTTACATGAACCTCCTTGTGCTGACGGCTTTCGGCGTCGCCGCGATGTTTTTAAAGCCGCAGCGTGACGGCACAATCGAGCGAGAGCGCATCGCCGTGCCCGTGCAACTGCTCTTCGCCGCGCTCATCATGGCGCACGTCGTCGCGCTCTCGCTCGTCGGCGGCGCGGTGCTCGCGCGCTATCTCCTGCCGGTGCTGCCGCTCGTCGTGCTGATATGGATCTCGACGCTGTGGCGGCGCTTGCCCGTTTGGCCGCTCGCCGTCGCGCTCGTCTGCGCGGCGTTCGTCTATCGCTCGGAGGTCAACCCGGCCGATGCGTTCCCTTGGGAAGAGAATCTGGCCTACCGCGACTTCGTGCTGCTGCACCGCGACGCCGCGCACTTCCTCGAAGACAATTACGCGGACGCGCGCGTGCTGACGACGTGGCCTGCGACCGACGAATTGAAGAACCCTTACTTCGGCTATCTCGCGCACCCGCTGCGTGTCTTCCCTGTAGAGAACTTCGACCGCGAATCTCTCACGGAGGCCGCCGCGCACGAGTCCGACTACGACGCCGCGCTGCTCTTCTCGACGCACGGCGGCCCGACGCTCGACGCCGCGCTTCAAACGCTCGGCGGTCGCGTCGTCTTCCGAGAGGAGCGCAAAGGGCAGTGGATAGCTGTTTTAGAGGTCGGCTCTAACGCCGGACATTAAGCTTTACTTGAAACCCCGGAACGGAGATGGAAAATGCAGATATTGATTCAGGTAATCTCATCGGGCAAGCAATCCTTGCGCGATTCCGTCGTCAACGACCCGAGGCTGGAGAGTTACAATTTGAAAGTCTCAGAGTATAAGCGCCCGCACCGAAGTCATGGCTGGTCGAAGCTCCACAGCACTTTACCGGACAGGCACGGCGCTATAAATATTCAGTGGGACAGTTCTTCGATGATTCTTTTGTGCCGCGTCGTGACGAGGGGCAGCGGTAGGCCGAACTTGATTATCGGCGACTTCATAGACTACTTGTTTGCTAGGTTCAAGCGTCGGATTCAGGCCGTGAATATCCTGCCGCGATAGCGCCGCCTAGACAGCGTATGCCTTACGAGTTGTTTCTCGCGCTTCGTTACCTGCGTGCGCGGCGCGGTCGCCGCGTGGCGCGATGGACTGCGCTCGCCGCCGTCGCGGGGATCGCGTGCGGCGTCGCGGCGCTGACGGTCGCGACTGCGCTCGCCAACGGATTCCGCGATGAGTTGCGAGACAAAATCCTGCGCGGCACGGCGCACGTCACGCTCGCGCGCGAGGGCGGCGCGGTCGAAGACCCGCGCGCCGTGGCCGAGCGCGTGCGCGGCATCGAGGGCGTGCTCGACGCCTCGCCGACGACTTACGAGGGCGCGCTGGTTGTGGGGCCGAATGGTGTGGCCTACACGCTCCTGCGCGGACTCGACGGGCGCTCGGCGCGCGCACGCGCCGACGTTCAAGGCGCGTTGACGAAAGGCTCGCTCGACGCGCTCTTTCAAACGACGGCGGATGAAATTCACGGCGGCTCGCGGGCTGACGCGAAGGATGAAGCGCACGAGGAGTCGCCCGCGCCCGTCGTCGTCGGCGCGGAGCTTGCGGCGCGGACGGGTTTGGGTGAAGTCGGCGACGAGGGTTGGATTTTGACGGGCGCTGCGGCGCGAGGCTCGCAAGCGTTCGAGCCTCGCGCGCGCCGCGTGAGAGTCGCCGGTGTGTTCCGCTCCGGCCTCTACGAGTACGACTCTGCGTGGACTTACCTCTCGCTCGACGCGGTTGCGGATGTCGTCGGCGCGAGGGCCGAGACGACGGTCGTCAGCATCGAGACGCGCGACATCTACGCGTCGGACGAGGTGGCGCGGCGCGTGCGCTCTGCGTTGGGCGCGGGCTGGACGACCGTTGACTGGCGCGAGGCGAACCGCGCGCTCTTCGACGCCCTCGCGCTCGAACGCCGGACGGTCGCTCTAATCATCATGCTCGTGACAATCGTCGCGGCGCTGAACATCACGACGACACTCGCGCTGGTCGTCGTCGAGCGTCGAGCGGACATCGCGGTGCTCGCGGCGCTCGGCGCTCGGCCCTTCGGCGTCACGCTCGTCTTCGTCATCGAGGGCGCAATCGTCGGCGCGTTCGGCGCGCTCGCGGGCGTCGCCGCGGGACTCGCCGCGTGCGCCGCGGCTGAGCGTTTCCAACTCGTCAGGCTTCCGCCCGACGTTTACTCGATAGCATCCGTGCCGATGCACCCGCACGGCTCGGACGTTCTGCTCACCGCGCTCGCGGCCTTCGCCGTGAGCCTGCTCGCGACCGTCTATCCGGCGTTTCAGGCGTCGCGCGTGCGACCGGCCGAGGTTCTCAGATACGAGTGAGTTTGGTGAGTTCAAAGTTCAAAGCTCAAAGCTCAAAGTCCGGCGGCCGTCCGCCGGAGGCAGACCTTCGCACTGCTTCCAACTTTGAACATGAAGCTTTGAACTTTGAACTTAAATCGAGCTTTGAACTCGACTTGAACTTTGAACTCGTCGTCAGCGGCGTGAGCAAATCTTTTCGCGACCCAACGGGCGTCGCGCTCGAAGTCTTGCGCGGCGTGTCGTTCGAGTTGAGGGCGGGCGAAATGGCCGCGGTCGTGGGCGCGTCGGGCGCGGGCAAGACGACGCTGCTGCACATCGTCGGCGGTCTCGAAGCGTCGGACGAAGGACGCGTGCGGCTCGGCGAGTTCGACGTGACGGGCGCCGACGCCGCAAGGCTCGCGCGCTGGCGCGGGCGGGATGTCGGATTCGTCTTCCAGTCGCACCGCCTGCTCCTCGACCTCTCGGCGGAGGAGAACGTCGCGCTCCCGCTCATGGTCGCGCGCCGCACGCGCCGCGAAGCGCTCGCGTCGGCGCGCGAGATGCTCGAACGGGTAGGACTCGCCGCACGCGCCGGTCACGCCGCGGGCGAGCTTTCGGGCGGCGAGCAGCAGAGGGTCGCAGTCGCACGCGCGCTCGTCACGCGCCCGCGTCTCGTGCTCGCCGACGAGCCGACGGGAAACCTCGACGCGCGCACGGGCGACGAGGTCGGCGCGCTGCTCCTGAACCTGTGCAGGCGTGCGCGCGCCTGCGTCCTCGTCGCGACGCACAACGAGCGGCTCGCGCGACTCTGCGACCGCGTGCTGCGTCTGGACAAAGGACTTGTCAAGGAGAGCTAGAGTCGATAAAGACCCGCCATCTTCACTTGATGTTAACCGCCCGGCCTTGCTCTCCCTTGTCTTTATCCAAAGTCGTATAGATACTGGCTTCACACTCGGCCCGACGAGGGAGAATGCGATGCCGTTAACGGAAAAAAATCGCGCGCCGCGCAATCGAACACTCACGCTTTCAGCCGACGAAATAAACTTGTACAGGCAGCGTCTCGTTCGTTTGCAGTCTCCGGTCGGAATTGAAGAGGTCTACGACAAGACCGTATGTCAGGATGCTTTCGACGCGGTTGAGCATCTGCCCGACAGTTCGGTCGATCTGTTATTCGCCGACCCGCCGTATAATTTGTCCAAGGTATTCAACGAGCAAACCTTTCAGCACACGTCTCTGGATAAATATGAAGAGTGGCTGGATTCGTGGTTGTGCAAAACTCTGCGGCTGCTGAAGCCGACCGCTTCGATTTACATTTGCGGTGATTGGAGATCGTCGTCGGCGATACACAGAGTCGGGGCAAAATTTTTTACAGTCCAAAATCGGATTACGTGGGAACGCGAAAAGGGCAGGGGGGCCAAAACTAACTGGAAGAATTGTTCCGAGGACATTTGGTTTTTCACCGTCTCCGACAGGCACACGTTCAACGTCGAAGACGTGATGCTCAGGCGGCAGGTCATCGCGCCGTACACGGACGAAGGCGGTGCTCCTAAAGACTGGGACGAAGGACAGGACGGGAGATTCCGACTGACGCATCCTTCAAATCTTTGGACAGACCTGACCGTGCCTTTCTGGTCTATGCCTGAGAATACGGATCATCCGACTCAGAAGCCTGAGAAACTGCTCGCCAAGATTATTCTCGCAAGCACAAAAGAGGGCGACCTCATCCTCGATCCTTTCCTTGGGTCGGGTACGACTTCCGTCGTGGCTAAAAAGTTAAAGAGGCGCTTCGTCGGCATCGAGATAGACGAAATGTTTTGCTGTCTGGCGGAGAAGCGCCTCGACATCGCATCCGAAGACGCGAGCATACAGGGGTTTTCCGACGGCGTTTTTTGGGAGAGAAATACGCTCGCACGACAGAACAAAGAGAAGTCTTGCGCGTCGCGACAAGCGCCGGAGCCTCAACCGGCGACTCGTCTGCCGCCGGCTCTTTAAATTCTGACAGACGCTCGCCGTTTCAGTTATAATGCGGGCCGGGCGCGGTTCGCGGTTCTCCCGACCGCTCGTCCGCCGCGCCGGACACTTTCGCAGCAAAGCCCTTATCGGTCGGTAACTTTATTTATGTTTGAGCGATACACGGAGAAGGCGCGGAGGGTTATTTTCTTCGCGCGATACGAAGCCTCTCAGTTCGGCGCGCCGGCGATAGAGCCGGAGCACCTCCTTCTCGGACTCATGCGCGAGGACAAGTCTCTGACGGCGCGCTTCCTCGCACGCGCGCAGACCTCGCTCGAAGCCATACGCAAAGAGATCGAAGGCCGCGCCCCCTTGCGCGAAAAGATTTCCACCTCGGTCGAGTTGCCGCTTGCGCCGGAGACCAAGCGCGTGCTCGCATACGCGCACGAGGAGTCGGACAGACTTCAACATCGGCACATCGGCACGGAACATCTACTCCTCGGACTCTTGCGCGAAGAGCGCTCGATGGCCGCAGAGATTCTCTACGAGCGCGGGCTGAAGCTTCACGCCGTTCGCGAAGAGATTTCGCGGCAGGCGGGCGGCGACCCGCGGGCGGCGCAGAAGAAGGAGACGCCGCACCTCGCGGAGTTCTCGCGCGACCTGACAGACGACGCGTCGAACGACAAGCTAGACCCGCTCGTGGGCCGCGAGGGCGAGATCGAGCGCGTCGTGCAGATACTCTGCCGCCGCACGAAGAACAACCCCGTGCTGATAGGCGAGCCGGGCGTCGGCAAGACCGCAATCGTCGAAGGACTCGCGCAGCGAATCGTGCGCGGCGAAGTGCCTTCGTTTCTTGAGAACAAACGAATACTCTCGCTCGACCTTAGCTTAATCGTCGCGGGCACGAAGTACCGGGGGCAGTTCGAGGAACGGCTCAAGCAGATCATGCGCGAGCTTATCGATAACCCGCAGTACATCGTCTTCATCGACGAGCTTCACACGCTCGTCGGCGCGGGGAGCGCCGAAGGCTCGCTCGACGCGGCGAACATCCTGAAGCCCGCGCTTTCGCGCGGCGAGGTTCAGTGCATCGGAGCGACCACCCCGGCGGAGTTTCGCAAGTCAATCGAGAAAGACCGCTCGCTCGAACGACGCTTTCAGGCCGTCAAAGTCCCGCCGCCGTCCGAGGAAGAGGCCGTCTCCATCCTCGACGGAGTGCGCGAGCGCTACGAGGCGTTTCATCAGGTTCGCTACACCGAAGACGCTATCGAGGCCGCCGTCTATCAGTCGAACCGATACATCCCCGACCGCTTCCTCCCCGACAAGGCCATCGACGTGATTGACGAGGCCGGCGCGCGCGTCAAACTGCGCGCGCGGCGCGACGCGCCTCCGGTCGGCGCGCTGCGCGGCGACGCATACGACGAGCGCGGCCCGTACTCGCGCGGCGCGATTCCTTCGCCTCTGATTGACGACGAGGAGATGCTGATGTCGGTCGAGGTCACGAAGGACGACATCGAGGAAGTCATCGCGCGTTGGACGGGCATACCCGTCACGTCGCTCAAGGAGGAAGAGACGCAGAAGCTCCTGCGCATCGAGGACGAGATTCGCAATCGCGTCATCGCGCAGCGACCGGCGATCTCGGCGCTCGCGCGCTCGATCCGGCGCTCGCGCGCTGGACTCAAGAACCCGCACCGCCCCGTCGGCTCGTTCCTTTTTCTCGGGCCCACGGGCGTCGGAAAGACCGAGGTCGCGCGCAGTCTGGCCGAGTTTCTCTTCGGCTCGGAGCGCTCGATGATACGCTTCGACATGAGCGAGTTCATGGAGAAGCACTCGGTCTCGAAGCTCATCGGCTCACCTCCGGGCTACGTCGGCCACGAGGAAGGCGGTCAACTCACGGAGAGAATCAAGCGCTCGCCGTATTCCGTGCTGCTCTTCGACGAGATCGAGAAGGCGCACCCGGACATCTTTAACGTTCTCCTACAGGTCTTCGAGGACGGGATACTGACCGACGCCTTGGGCAACACCGTTGACTTCAAGAACGTGATCATCATCATGACCTCGAACATCGGCGCGCGCTTCATACAGAAGAAGGGCACGATGGGCTTCCAGGCAAGTCCCGACGCCTCGCGCGAGAAGATGGAAGAGATGGTGATGAATGCCGTTCGCCACACCTTCAACCCCGAATTCATCAACCGACTCGACGAGATAATCATCTTCGACCAGCTACTCGACGAAGAGCTTTTGGAGATAGTCGGGCTTCAGGTCGAACAACTAAACAAGACGCTCTCGCGCCGCGGCCTCGAAGTCCGCCTGACCGACGACGCGAAGCGCTGGATCGTCGAGAAGACCTGCGGCGACCGTTCCTACGGCGCACGGCCCCTTCGGCGCGCGCTCCAGAAATACGTCGAAGACCCGCTCTCCGAGGCGCTCATACAGGGCGCGCTCACGGGGGCCTCGCTCGTCGAGGTCTTCCGCGACGGCGTCGAGTTGAACTATCGCCCGGTCGTGGCGGAAGAGGCCGACGACGCGCTCCTGATTCACTAAAATCGGTAAATCAGGAAGGCAAAAGTAAAAAGGCAAAAGGCAAAAGAAAGGCAAAGGAGAAGTCGGTTTCCCTCTTTTGCCTTTTTCCTTTTGCCTTTTGCCTTGCTATAATGCGCCACTTTGCGGGACTCGCGGCGGCTGGCAACGATAGGGCGTGCGTGGTGAATCCAAGTTTCGCCCGTTCTAAAATCCGGCGTCTTCTTGGGAGCGGCGCGAGCGACCGTGCCGCTCCGGCTGAAATTCTCGAAAAAAGTTCTCTTTGTAAAGAGTCTCCCGGATTCATTGCTACCGCAATTCTTGAGGCGAAAAACTAACTCTATGCGAATTCGCGCGCCCTGGATTTATCTCATGGCCGCCCTCGTGGGCTGTCTCATGCTCCTCGACATGGCGCTCCCGACTTTGAGCGTCAGCGCGCAGGAGCCGCAAG
>DATINM010000044.1:0-103425 GCA_035474235.1 Pyrinomonadaceae bacterium | reverse complement strand
GTCGAACGAAAGAAAGTCCGAGCCTTCGGAGTTCGAGACGGTGACGGTCGAGGCTTTGTAAGTGTTCGAGCCGACCTTGATCTCTCGGAAGGGTTCGAGCCAGCGGCGGAATATTGGACGCAGAGCCTCGTTGCCCTGAAGGAAGACGCCGCGAATCGCGCCCGTGCCGCTGTCAATGTTGTAATAGACGCTCAGCTTTTCATAATCCGGTTTGAATAAAGTTAATGGCGTTGAGTCGGTGGACGGCGGTGGATGTGTTCGCATTGACGTATTAGTCTCCGGGCCGAAGTGCTCGCGGACGTATGCGCGCGAGCCGAGCAAGCCTTCCTCTTCGCCGCTCCAGAGCGCGACGCGGATCGTTCGGCGCGGCTCGACGCCGAGCGCTTTAAGTATCCGCGCTGCCTCCATCATTATCGAGACGCCGACGCCGTTGTCGGTCGCGCCCGTCGCCGTGTGCCACGAGTCGAGGTGAGCGCCGAGCATGACGACTTCGTCCTTCAAATCCGTGCCCGGAATCTCCGCGACCGTGTTGTAGCTCAAAGGGTCTGAGTCGTCGAACTCGACCTGTAGGTTAACGCTCATGCGAACCGGCACGCCCTGACGGATCATCCGAGCGAGGCGATTGAAGTGGTCGTTCGAGACGGCGATCTGCGGGATGAGCTTCGGCGCGTCCTTCTGCCACGGCTGGACGCGTCGGTTGAATGGCGTATCGAAGGGTTGCGGCACGCTCGCCTGCTGTACGAACTGAAGGTTGCCGCCGTCGCCCGCGGGGCTTGGCGCGACGATGAGCGCGACGCCTTCGTCGTAGTAGAACTGCGTCTTGCGCGCGTTGAAGCGCGCCTCGGCGATCTGCTCCGGCGTCGGCGGCGTGCGCGGTCGCTGCGGGACGGTCGCGGGGTCGGGCGCGTCTGCGAGTTCGAGCAGTTCCTTCTCAGACAGGCGCTTTGCCACGGGGTCGAAGTGCGGCTTCAAATCGCGCACCGCTCCGGCGAGTACGATCTTGCCTTTGAGTTGCCCCTTGTACTTCTGCAACTCGTCCTCGTTCTTCGCGTCAACGACGACGACATCAGCCGTCAGCGGCGCGTCGAGTCCCGGCGACCATGCGCGCGGGTACGCAAGCAACGGAAACGTCTGCGGCTCGACTACTTCGGCAGAGAAACGTTTGAGCGTCCAGCCTCGACCGAAGGGCCAGCCTTCGAGGTGCGCGTTCGAGAGTCCCCAGCCCGTGAGCCTGTCCTTCGTCCAATCATTCGCGCGACGTAGAGCGGGCGAGCCGGTGAGGCGCGGGCCGATAACGTCCGTAAGATATTCGAGCGTCTGCATGAGTTGAGAGCGATGCAGGCCCTCGTCCTTGATGCGCTCGATTATGTCGGGCGTCGGTGCGGGCTGCTGAGTCTGCGCGGGTTGCGGCGTCGGTGTTTGCGCCGCCGCCGGCGCTGGCGTAGGCGTCGGCTGCTGTGCCTGCTGAGCGAAGGCGATGCTTTGAGACAGCGTCGCGAAGACGAGCAGCGCGGCTGCGGCGTTGCGTCTGAACATTAAGCTCTCCTGAAAGTTGATTACTGCGCTTCATCTTCCCGGCGCGGGCTTGCGCGGAAGCTTCCGGTCGAGCATGGCCGTCTGGTAGATGAAGGCGGCCATGATGGTCGCGGCCTGCTTCATGTCGTCGGCCTGTATGCGCTCGAACGTGTCCTGTGTCGAGTGGTGCGTGCGCGCGCTGTAATCAATCTCGTCCTGTATGAACTGGAAGCCGGGCAGGCCGATTGCATCGAACGAGAGGTGATCCGTGCCGCCCGTGTTCGCAAGCGTCAGCGTCTGCGCGCCGAGGTCTGCGAACGGCGCGAGCCACTGGCGGAAGAGCGGGCGCACCGCGTCGTTGCCCTGCATGTAGACTCCGCGTATGCGCCCCGTCCCGTTGTCGAGATTGAAGTAGGCCGATAACTTTTCGTACTCCGGCTTCGTCGTGAGCGTCGAGCGCTGCGGGACTGCGGAAGTAGGCGGCGGCTGGTTCGCGGGCACGTCGAGCTTGCCGAAATGCTGCTCGACGTATGCGCGCGAGCCGAGCAAGCCTTCTTCCTCGCCGCTCCAAAGCGCGATGCGAATCGTGCGCCGCGGCTGAAGGCCGAGAGCCTTTATGATCCGCACGGCCTCTAACGCGACGGCCACGCCCGCGCCGTTGTCGGTCGCACCCGTCCCGCCGTGCCACGAGTCCATGTGGCCGCCGAGCATGACGACTTCGTCTTTCAAATCCGTGCCGGGAATCTCTGCGACCGTGTTGTAGGCCATCGGGTCTTGATCGAGAAACTGGTCTTCGAGGTTGACGCTCAGGCGAACGTGCTCGCCCGCTTCGATCATACGCGCGAGGCGGTTGTACTGCTCGATGGAGAGAACCATCTGCGGCGCGATCTGCGGCGCGTCCTTGTCCCACGGTTGGATTCGTCGCGCCGCGCCGGGGCCGAACGCCGGGGCGTTAGGGTTCACGGGCGCGGGCTGCGGAACGGTGATCTGCTGGACGAATATCGTGCCGTCGTCGCCGCGGCTAGGGTCAACGAGAAGCGCGATGCCTTCGTTCTGGTAGAAGTTCATCTTCGCCGCGTTGAAGGCTGCTATGGCGCGGAAGTCGGGCCCGCCCTGCTGCGGGCGGCGCGGCGGACGCATCGCCGGGTCGGGTTCGTTCGCGAGGTCGAGCAGTTGCTTCTCGGTCGCGCGCACGGCGTCCCCGTCGAAGTGCGCTTTCAAGTCGCGCACGGGGCCGTTCAAGACGATCTTGCCTTTGAGTTGTCCTTTGTACTTCTCAAGCTCCTGCTCGTTCGACGCGCTGACGTAAACGACTTCGGCGGTCAGCGGCCCCGCGGTCGGCGGCGACCATGCTTTCGGGTACGCGAAGAGCGGGAATGCCTGCGGCTCGATAGCTTCCGCCGAAAACCTCTTCAAGACCCAACCGCGACCGAAAGGCCCCCACGCTTCGAGGTGCGCGTTCTCAAGTCCCCACGCGGTCAGCTTGTCGCGCGTCCACTCGTTCGCGCGCTTCATGCCCGGCGAGCCTGTGAGACGCGGGCCGATAACGTTCGTAAGGTAGTCCAAGGTCTGCATCACCTGTGAACGGTTCAGCCCCTCGTCCCTGATCCGCTGGACGGGGTCGTTTGTGTCTGGCGTCGTCTGTGCCTGCGCGCCCGGCTGAGTCGGCGAAGGCTGTTGCGTCGTCGTCGCAGGCGTCTGCGCCGGGACGAACGTGTTTGCGAAGAGCAGCGAGCAGAGCAGCGCCGCTGCCGTGCGGCTTCTCGACATCATGGTGATCTCCTGTTAACTGTTTCGACAGCCGCCGGTCGGCGCGACCGTCTGGATGAGATTCAAAATGTATGACGGCAATGTAAATCGTCGGGTTACAAAAAACAAACGGAGGGCGAGCACTGAAAGCTCGCCCTCCGTCGAAATCACACGACGCGATCTCTCAACGCGCGACCCGCTCAGCGCCGCGGCGCGCGTCCGAAGCGGGCGGCTGCACGCCGGCCTCCGGCACTTCTTCTTTGTAATCGCAGTCCTCGCGCGTGCAAGAGCGCGTCGTTCCCTTCTTCGTAGTCTTCTCAAGAAGGAACGGCGCGCGGCACTGCGGGCAAGGCTCGGCCACGGGCTTGTCCCAGTAAACCGCGTCGCACTTCGGATACTCCGAGCAGCCGTAGAAGACTTTGCCGCGCTTCGACTTCTTCACGACGATCTCGCCGCGACAGCCCGGCTTCGGGCACGCCACTCCCGTCGTCTCGCGTTTGATGTACTTGCACGAAGGATAGTTCGCGCACGAAGTGAACTCGCCGTAAGGGCCGTGTCGTCTGACCAACTGCGCGCCGTCAACCGGGCAAGTCTCGCCCTCAATGGGAACGGGCGCGGGCGCGACCGCGCCTGTCTTCTTGCTCACGCGGCGTATGTTCCGGCATTCGGGATAGCCCGTGCAGCCGAGGAAAGGGCCGAACCGCCCGCGCTTCATCGCCAAAGGCTTGCCGCAAAGCTCGCACGTCTCTTCGGCCTGCTCCGCGCCGCCGTCCGCGCCGCTCGAAGCGGTCGCGCCTTCGCCTTCCGCCGAGGGCTTGGCGACCTCGCGCGTCGTCCGGCATTCGGGGTAGTTCGAGCAGGCGAGAAACTGGCCGAAGCGTCCGAGCTTGATGACCATCGGCGAGCCGCAGTTCTCGCATTTCTCGTCGGTCGGGATGGCCTGTTGCTTGCGCCCCTTCACGTAAGTCTCGAACGCCTTGATGTCGTGCGCGAACTTCCCGTAGAACTCCGCGAGCGCGTCAGTCCACTTCAGCTTGCCTTCCTCGATCTCGTCAAGCTCCTGCTCCATGCGCGCCGTGTACGTCTCGTTGAAGAGGTCGCCGAAGCCGCCGCCGATGAGAAGGTCGTTGACCGTCATGCCGAGCGCGGTCGGGTGAAAGCGCGAGTCAACGCGCTCGACGTACTCTCGATCCTGAATCGTCGTCATGATGGCCGCGTAAGTCGAGGGCCGACCGATGCCCTTCTCTTCCAGAGCCTTCACAAGCGTCGCCTCC
This sequence comes from Pyrinomonadaceae bacterium, assembly GCA_035474235.1. Classification (GTDB taxonomy): domain Bacteria; phylum Acidobacteriota; class Blastocatellia; order Pyrinomonadales; family Pyrinomonadaceae; genus QHXN01. Next base: position 98,887 of record DATINM010000044.1, on the reverse strand, counting down.
GTGTATCGCGGCGGAGGCTCGGTGAAGTGCTGTTCGGGCGTCACGGCGTTCAACTTCAACTGCTCGCCCTGCGTGACGAGCGGAAGCCTTCGCGCGGCCTCGTCGGCGTCGTCCTCCGGCTTCTCGTCGCGCCCCTCCTCGTAAACTTTCAGGAAGCCGTCGAACTTCAAGACCGAACCCGTCGCGCGGAAGAGGAAGCGACCGGCCTCGATGTCAATCGTCGTCTGGTCGTAAACCGCCGGGTTCATCTGCGACGCGACGAAGCGCTGCCAGACGAGGCGGTAGAGTTTCAACTCGTCCTTGCCCAAGTAATGCGCCACCGAATCCGGCGTGCGCGAAACGTCTGTGGGACGTATGGCCTCGTGCGCGTCCTGCGCATCCTTCTTAGAGCGATAGTGAATCGCCTTCTCCGGCAGATAGTTTGCGCCGTACTGTGCGGAGATAAAGTCGCGCGCCTCATTCAACGCCGCCTCGGAGACGCGCGTCGAGTCCGTCCTCATGTACGTGATGAGGCCGACCGCGCCCTCGCCGCCGAGTTCGACGCCCTCGTAGAGCTTCTGCGCGACCATCATCGTCTTCTTGACGGGGAAGCCGAGCTTGCGCGAAGCCTCCTGCTGCAATTTCGACGTGATGAAGGGCGGCACGGGGTTCCGCCTGCGCTCCTTCGTCGTCACGTCCGAGACGACGAAATTTTGACCTTCGGCCTCGGCGACGATTGCGCGCGCCTGTTCCTCTTTGCCGATGAGGATTTCGTTCTTCCTGCTCTCCTGATCGAAGTTCGAGGTCTTGACCGTCTGCTCGCCTATCTTCAAGAGCCGGGCGTCGAACGCGGGCGGCAAGCTGGCCGAGAGGTTCGCGGCGACCGTCCAATATTCGGTCTTGACGAAACGCTCGATCTCGCGCTCGCGCTCGACGACCATTCGGAGCGCGACCGACTGCACGCGACCCGCCGAGAGACGACCGCCGATTGTGCGGCAAAGCAGCGGCGAGACTTTGTAGCCGACGAGCCGGTCGAGAACGCGGCGGGCCTGCTGCGCGTTGACGAGGTTCTCGTCAATCTGTTTCGGCTCCTTGAATGCCTCCTGCACGGCGCGCTTTGTGATCTCGTTGAACATCACACGGAAGTGAGGCTTCTTGGGCCGCTTCGGCACGATCTCTTCGGCGAGGTGCTGGCAGATGGCCTCGCCCTCGCGGTCGGGGTCGGCTGCGAGATAGATCGCTTCCGCCTCTTTCGCGGCGCTCTTCAAATCGGAGACGATCTTTCGGTTGTTGCGTTTCTTCGCGTCCGGTATGACCTCGTAGGTCGGCTCGAAATTGTTTTGAACGTCAACGCCGAGGCCCTTCGACGGCAAGTCCTTGATGTGACCGATGGACGCCATCACGCGATAGTCCGGCCCCAGATACTTGCCAATCGTCTTCGCCTTTGCGGGCGACTCGACCACGACTAAATTCTTCGTCATTATTCTTCCTTTATTAAAACCTTCGCCTGTCCGGTTATCTCAACGCTGTTTCTAATATTCTCTATTTCCCACTTAGATGCAAACCTGAGCCTCGCGGCTCGCCCGCCGGCGGCGAGATTTCGGCTACAAGTCAACAATTTAGCCTCTCGCCGGCGATTTCCGCGCCGCCGCCGTAAAAGTCCGTGCAGCCGCGAATCAGTTTGAAAAGACTTCGGCGGGCAAAGAAAATGCACCAACTGATGTTTGAAGTCAAACACGATGAGGGACTCGGAATCGATGAAGGGCGTGTTGGTAAGGACGAAGACTTCGGCGGGCTTCTTGCGTTCCAACGAGTGCGTGAGGAAGAGACGGCGGCGCGACGCTTCGGAGAGACTTTCGGCGTTTGTGTCTCGCTTGCGGCCAGCGGGCCGCAAGCGAGACACGCTTGAAAGAAACAGTGCGGCGCGGCTCAACCGGACTGCCCGCTCCCGCCGGACGCTCCCGTCTGCCCGGCCGTTCCCGTCTGCCCCGGCGACGCAGACTGCCCGGACTGCTTCGCCTGAAGCTGTTGAATAATTTTCTCCAACTCCTCTATCCGCTGCTCGTGATCGTCAACGGCGACGGCGGTGGCGAGCGTCGCCTGCTTCTGAGCTTCCTCGGGCGGAACCTCCGACGCGGGCTTCGACTGAATCTGTTGCACGACGGCGGTGACGACGCCAGCCCCCTGCCCGACATCGCCCGCTATCTGGCCTGCCTTTCCGGGGAGCGTAGAGGCGGCAATCGCGGCCCCCTTGTCAACACCTGCCACAACCTTCTTGAGCTTCGAGAAGAATCCCATAATCTCTAACCTCCTTAGTTATCGAGCGAGACTCTTGCCCGCATCAACTCCGCCGGGCAATCATCCCGCTCAAGTATTCGACCTCATGATATGAGGCTGGCGAGGCGTCTCGTCAGCGGGCAAAACAGGAACGGCTGAGTACGTTATGCCCGCGCCGAAGGCGCTGTCAACGGAAAATACGTGCGGACGTTCGACGATCTCGTCTCGATTCACTTTCGGCCAAGTGCGTACAGACTTTTTTTGCTTACGGATAAAGCTACCATGCGATGCCGTAATCCTCGCCGTGATTGCTCGACCCGCCCCACATCGTGCCGTGCGCCCGGTCGAGTTCGATTGCGTTGATGGGCCCCGAAGTGCGCTCCTCGAACGTCTCGTCGTAGCCCATGCGCTGAAGCTCTGCGCGCGTCCAGGCGGGTATCGAATCGGCGAGAAGTATGCGACCGGGTCGCGACTCGTGGTTGCCGAATGAACTGCTCATCTGGAAGCTGTTGATGTTTGGCGCTTCGGTCGCCTGCTGAACGTTCATGTCGAACTCGACGACGTTGAGGAAGAACTGCAAGAGGTTCTGATCCTGACTGTCGCCGCCCTGCACGGAGAAGCAGAGGAAGGGCTTTCCGTCTTTCAAGGCGAGCGTCGGCGTGAGCGTGACGCGAGGGCGCTTGCCCGGCTCGATGACGTTGAATGGATTTTCCGAAGGGTCTGTAACGAAGCTCTGCGCGCGCTGGCTCAAGCCCACGCCGGTGTGTCCAGCGATGACCGCCGGAACCCAACCGCCGCTCGGAGTCACCGACACGACCCAACCCTCCTCGTCCGCCGCCTCGACCGAAGTCGTGCCCGCGTAAAAGCCGCGCGTGAAGTCGTCCGCGGATTCCATCAGAGGCTCAAGCGCGGGTTCGAGTTGTGATGTTGTGGTCGCTTCCTGCCCGCTCGAAGGCGCGGCGTTTGGACGCGGGCGTGGCGGCGTCCATTTTTGAAGGAGGTCTGTGTAAGGATTCTTCTCGCCCTGAAACGGGTACGGGTCGCCGGGCCTGACGTTCGGGTCGTTGCGCTCCCAGTTGATTAACTTCGCGCGCTGCTTTGCGAAGTCTTTCGAGAGTATGCCGTCGATAGGCTCGGCGGGCGGGAAGTACGGGTCGCCGAAATAAAAATCGCGGTCGGCGAAGGCGAGGCTCATCGTCTGGTAAATCGTATGTATGTAGCGCGAAGAGTTGTAGCCCATCGCTTTCAAGTCGAAGTTCTCAAGTATGTTCAGCGATTCGAGCATCGCTGGGCCTTGTGTCCACTGCGAGAGCTTGTAGACTTCGATGCCTTTGTAAGTGGTCTTGACCGGCTCTTCGATGTGAACCTTCCATTTGGCGAGGTCTTCGGTCGTGATTAGCCCGCCCTCTTCCTTCACGCCGCGCGCGAGTTCCTGCGCGATGTCGCCTTTGTAGAAGCGTTCGTATGCGGCGTAGATGGCCTCCTTCCGACTCTTGCCCTTTGAGAGCGCCTGCTGTTCGGCTTCGACCAATTTGCGGAGCGTCGCGGCAAGCTCCGGCTGTCGGAAGACTTCGCCCGCCTCCGGCGCTTCGTGCCTCTGTCCGAGGTGCGGCAGCATCACGGCGCGCGAGTATTGCCACTGCTTGATCCAACTCTTGTTTCGCTCAATCGTGTTGACGAGTTCGGCTTCGATTGGGTAGCCGTCGGCCAACTCTATCGAGGGTTCGAGCACGTCCTTCAAGGAGAGCTTGCCGTACTCTGCGAGCATCGTGATGATGCCGCCCGGCGTCCCCGGCGTGACCGCAGCGAGCGGGCCGTACTCCGGCGGGTAGTTCATGTTCTTCGACTTGTAGAACGCTGCGGTCGCGCCGGTCGGTGCGACGCCGAGCGCGTCAATGCCGATGACTTTTCCCGTGTGCGGGTTGTAGATGAGCGCCTGCGTCTCGCCGCCCCAAGAGAGTGTGTCCCAAAGCGTCGAGGTCGCTGCGATCATCGCGCACGCGGCGTCAACGGCGTTGCCGCCCTTCTGAAAAATCATCGCGCCCGCCGTCGCCGCCAAAGGCTTCCCCGTTATCGCCATCCAGTGCTTGCCGTGCAGCACAGGCTTCTGCGTGCGCTGCCCGCGCGTGCCCGCCGGCATCGATAGCGCGACCAGCAATGCCGACAGAAGAACGGTGAACACTCTTTTCGTTAGACGCATCGCTCCCTCCGTTTTCGAGTTTCGTGGAAATTCCTGACCGAAGACTTGAATGCTGCTATTATTGCGCGGCTTTCCTATCTTTTGAAGTCTAAAAAAGTGACGCGCTCGTTCCGGAAGAGTCCGTGGAGGAAACGCGATGCGAGAGATCGTCAACGCCGTCTGGATTCTACTGTTGCCGCTCGCGTCTTTCGCGCAGACCGTTGCGACGTTCTCGTCGAAAGCTCGGTCGCTCAAAAGTCGGTCGCTCGATTCTTCAATATTCGATTCTTAACCAACGGAGGTCAAATGGCTTCTTCAAAAAATCCGGCGCTCTCTATTGTCTTCTTCGTCATCGCCGCCGTTCTCGCGCTGCTGTGCGCGTTCTTCGTCTTCTACACGGTGCGACTTCTCTACGTGACCGAGTGGCTCACGGCGACGCGCGCGGGCGGACGCGGCGCTTTCTTCGGGGCAGTCGTATTCCCGGCCCTCGCAATCCTCTTCGGCCTCGGCGCATGGCGCTGCGCGCGCGCGGCCCGACGCATCTGACAACAGCGCCGCATGGTTGTTGAATGTTCGTGTGAATATAATCAGACCGGAGGTCGAAAGATGAATTACAAGGTTCGCATACAGGAATCCGAGGAAGGCTTCAGCGTCTCATGCCCCGGCCTGCCCGGCTGCTGGTCTCAAGGCGAGACGGAAGAAGAGGCGCTCGAAAATATCAAAGACGCCATTCAGGAATACCTTGCCGCCGTGGATGAAATGACGAAAGACTCGGACGTGCGCGAAGTCGAGGTGACGGTCTAGCTGTGCCGAAGATTCCCGGTGTCAATCATCTCGACGCGGTGCGGGCTTTGGAGAAGGCGGGCTTCCGCATCGTTCGTCAAGGTAAGCACGTCGTCATGTCCGACGGTGTCCGCATCCTCACTATCCCGCGACATAATCCTGTTAACGCTTTTACGATGGGCGGCATTGTTAAGGATGCCGGCCTGAGCGTCGAAGAGTTTAAGAAGCTCCTCTGAATCCTCGGTTAATCCAACATCATTCCTTCGCGCGACCGTATTGAACGGGCCAAGACACGTCAACGCCGAGTTGCTTTGCAGCGTGGAGCGGCCAGTACGGGTCACGCAGCATCGCGCGTGCGAGGAACACGACATCAGCTTTGCCGTTGGCGATGATCTCTTCGGCCTGCTCCGGCTCTGTGATGAGTCCGACCGCGCCCGTGGCGACGCCCGCCTCATTTCGTATGGCTTCGGCGAAAGGAACTTGATAGCCCGGCTCGACGGGTATGCGCGCGCCGGGGACGATGCCGCCGCTCGAACAATCAACGAGGTCAACGCCGCGTCGCTGTAACCAGCGCGAGAGTTCGACGGACTGCCGCAAGTCCCAACCGCCTTCGACCCAGTCGGTCGCGGAGATGCGCGCGAAGAGCGGCAACTCCTTCGGCCACTCGTCGCGGACGGCCTCGGCAACGCGCAGTGGAAAACGCGCGCGGTTCTCAAGCGAGCCGCCGTACTCGTCCTCGCGCCTGTTCGACAGAGGCGAGAGGAATTCGTGCATCAGGTAGCCGTGCGCCATGTGAAGCTCTATGACATCGAAGCCCGCGGCGAGCGCGAGCCGCGCCGAATAGGCGAACTGTGCGACGACCGCGTCAATCTCTTCATTCGTCATCTCCTTCGGCGAGGGGAAATTGCCGAAAGGCACGGCGCTCGGCGCGAGCGTCTGCCACGCGCCTTCGTCTTTGCTCAGAGGCTTCCCGCCGCGCCAAGGAACTTCGGTCGAAGCCTTTCGGCCCGCGTGCGCGAGTTGGATGCCTGCGTGCGCGCCCTGCGACTTGATGAAGGCCACAATCGGCGAGAACGCCCGCGCGTGCTCTTCAGACCAGAGGCCGGAGTCGCCCGGCGAGATGCGTGCTTCGGGCGAAACGCCCGTCGCTTCGACGACGACGAGCGCAGCGCCGCCGACGGCGCGGCTGCCCAGATGAACCATGTGCCAGTCGGTCGGCATCCCGTCGCGGCTCGAATACTGGCACATCGGCGAGACGAAAACGCGATTGCGAAACTCGACGCTTCGGATAGTGAAAGCCGAGAAAAGACTGCTCATCATTTACCCCTTGCACTGATTTGACGTTTGCACGGATTCTAACCCGCCGCCGCAACCGATGAACAGTCGCCCGCCGAACGCGCGCAAAGTTTCGACACGGAAACCGATTGAACGTCAACGCCGACGACGACTCGGCCTGCTTCAGCCGAACAGTCCGAACCAACCGAACGCGCCTGCGACTTCGCCCGCGGCGAACGATGCGAGATTGGCGGCGACGATTGCCGCGAAGTCGCGCCACATCGAGCGGCGAACGAGTTCGCTTCTCTCGCCGAAGGCGAGCCAGAAGAGAGCGCACTCGGCTGCGGGCGCGAATGTTTCTGCGACGACGAGATAGGCCGCGCGCGAAGTGCCCTCGAAGAGCGCAGGAAGAACGAGCACGACGATTGGATATGTGCAGGCCGTCAGCCAGAGTCCGGCGAAGAGTCTTTGACGAAGTGTGTGGCGCGGAGAAAGACCGAAGACGAGGACGGGCGTCTCGATTGCGACCGAGAAGAGATAGCCGAACGGAAGAAAGAGCCAGAGGTCTTCGACGCGCATGGAATTTTCGGATCGTCCGCCTGCGAGTTCAAATCAACGGCGGCGGCTCTGGAGTTCAAACCATCCGCAAAAGGAACGGCACTTCGGCCAGAACGTGCGCCGTCGCGAGCGTGAAATAAACGTCGCGCGTCGTCGCGTAGTCTTTCAGAAAGCAAAGCCACAGCGCGACGACCGCGAAAGCGCCCGCGAAGAGAAGCGCTCGAATCAGACGCGGCCAACCCTCTCTGTGACGGACGAGCGGGATTGAGCCGAGTCGCCACGGCGCTCCGAACGCGCCCGCGACGAGCGGCATCGCGACGAGCCAGACGGCGTAATGCAGCGTTTCAAGAAAGACGTGCGTCGAGACGAGAAGGTGCGTCGAGACGACGGGCAACACGTCCGCGCCCGCATGCCTGACGATGCGAAGCGTAACGGCGTCGTCGCCGGGTATCGACGGCGCGGACGCCAACCGCCACCACAAAATGCCGAGCGCGAGCGGCAGAAGCGCGAGCGCCGAATGATAAGCGCGCCTCCACTCGCTCCGGGTGCGCTTGAGTTGGCGGTCTAAGAACCAGAGCGCGACGAGCGGGTGAAGATAGACGAGCGACAGGCTCAACAACTGCGGCGCGAGCCAGTTCAGCGCGATTAGCGCCGAACCCGCCGGAAGCGCCCACGCCCATTCGCGCCGCGACAACCTCCCGCGCATCCACACGAGCGCGGCGACCCACGCGACGAACAGGCTGTTCCAGACAGCCACGCCCGCATACAACTCTTCGCCGCCCCAAATGCTTGAGTTCGCGTAGAGCGCAAGCACGCCGTAAGAGGCCGTCAGCGTGACGACGCCCGCGGCGGCCAGCGCGAAGAAGTTGCGCGAGCGGCCCAAACGCGCCGGCATTCGCGCGATGAAGTATCGAAGCTCGACCCAGTTGTGCGGCCCCGCGAAGAGAAAGACCGTCGCGACCGAGAGTCCGAGCGGCGCAAAGCCTGCGAGCGTAGCCGACGCCGCGACGACACACGCGCATGCGAACGCGAACGCAGCGCCCGAACTCGCGAGGGAAGCCGAGCCGGCACGCGCGTCTGTCGCGGCGTCAGATGCACGTTGCGTCGCGCTCGCGGAGGCGACGCTTCGCACGGGGGCTATCTCGGTCGCGCTCCGCACGCGCTACTCCTCGTCGTCGTCCTTCGAGCCGCGCGCGGGGACGAGCAGTTTGATGTCGCTGCCGTCCTCGACCACCTCGACGCGGACTGAGCCTGCGAGCGGCTTGCCTGAGACGGCCTTCCGAAGCGTGCCGGGGTCTTGCACGCGCCAGCCGATGGGCGGCGCTGCGTTCGCGTATGCCGCGACCGCCGCGAGCGTCGCGGCGGCGGCGCAGACGAGCGCGGCGGCGATTGCGCGGCTCGCGAGTTTTCGGCGCGAGCGGACGAGCAGGAGTCCTGCGAGCACGAGCGAGAGCGAAAGGAATAGTCCCGCGACGACCGTGCTCAGAGTCCTGAACGCGCCCGGCTGGTCGCCGCCCGTCAGTCCGGCGGTGGTCGTCTGCGCGGGCGCGAGCTTTGCGAGTATGTCGCGCGGGACTTGCAGGCGTGCTTCGCGCAGGCCCTCGACCGTCTCAATCGTCATGCGCCCGTAAGGCAGATCGCTTCTGACGGCGTCCGGCTTCTCCACCTTCTTTTTGTCGGGCACCGCAACGTCGGCGAGCGCGGGCGACGCGGCGACGAGAAGCAAAACGGCTGCGGCGGCGAGCGTTTGAAAGAGTCTCATCTGCAAAGCTCCTTTCTGGACTGTCAAGACTTTGACGGCTGGAAGACGCGGCGATGTTTTGAAATCTTGAAAATTTTTCGAGGGCGAGGCGGCAAATCTTCGTCGAGGCGCTAAGGGTTGCCGGTTCTGCGGCGAGGCGACAGTGAAGCGTCGCCGTGCGCGTGCGATTCGCGTTGACGCGTCGAACGCGCGTGCGTCGCTGTCTCGTATCGAGCGCGCGTGCGGCGCGGCGACTCAGTGGTCTCTGCCGTTGTCTTCCGTGATGGACGGCTTCGGCGCGGGCTGCCGGAGTCTTCGCAGACGCGCGGCGACGTGGCTCTTCAGACGTGTCGAGACCTGCGCGCTGAGCCTCTCGCCGCCGCGCGTCGGGCCGGGGTCGAAGACCGAGTCGAACCACGTCTGCCCTTCCGCGATCTCGTCGTCCGGCGTCGGCTCGTCAGCGCCGCCCGAAGGCGTTGACGGATTGCTCTCAGGCTCGATCTCGTCGTCGTGCGATGTGCCGAGCGCCTCGCTCTGCGTCTCTTGACGCAGAGCGTCCAGCGATTCGCTCTCGACGGCGATGCCCGTCTCGACCTCGTCCTCCGGCGGGAGCATGAGCAGCGCGCTCAACTCTCTCTCGAACGAGTCCTTCAACACCTCAAGCTCGTCGGCGAGGTTTAGGGCGGCGAGGACTGCGACCTTCCCTACGTCGTGGACGGCGAGTTGCGAAGCGATTGAGCGCATGCGCTCGTCAACCAGTTGCGCCACGCGGCGCAGGTACTCGCCGTCGCCCGTCGCCGAGCGAAGGCTGTACGTATGGTTGAAGATCGTCACCCGGATGGATTCGCCTCGCGGACTCGGTTTATGGTCGCTCATCTTTTGTCCCCGTCGCGTGCGGCACGGAATGCGCGTTGAACGAATACCACACAAGCGGCCTCTCCCGCCAGCACGAAGCGTGCAGTTTCGTTCGCGCGACCCGCCGCGCAAAGACGCTCGATCCCCGGCGTGTTTCGACCTCATCGTCTTCTGCGACACTTGCGGGCGTCTGCCTCCGCCGTCAAAGTTTTCTGACGAAGCACCTGCCCGGAAGCTGACGAACGAGGTCGCGCATCTCAAGACTCAGGAGCACGCCGGACAACTCCGCGACCGCCATCCCGCTCGACTCCGAGAGCGCGTCTATGTGCGCGGCCTCGTCGGTCGAGATCAACTTCAGCAGCGCGCGCTCGCCGTCCGAGAGGTCTTCGGGCAGCGGCGCTTCCGTCTTCGGTCGGCCCGCGCCCTTCGCTTTCACTTCGGGCGGCAGAAGTGTTGCGGCGATCTCCGGCGGGAACTCCGCGGCAACGTCCTGCCATGCCTGCACGAGCTTCGCGCCCGCGCCCTTGATTAGAAAGTTCGTGCCGAACGAGTTGCGCGAAGTTATGTTGCCGGGCACGGCGAAGACCTCTCGGTTCTGCTCCATCGCGAGCCGCGCCGTAATCAGCGAGCCTGAGTTTTCAGCCGCCTCGACGACGACGACTCCTAAACTTAAACCGCTGATGATTCGATTGCGGTAAGGAAAATTCTCTGCGACGGGCGGTGTCCCCAAAGGAAACTGTGTGACGAGCGCGCCGCCCCGTTCAAGAATCTCGTCGGCAAGCTTCCGGTGGTCGCGCGGATAGACTTCGTCAATGCCCGTCCCCAGAACTGCGACCGTGCGCCCGCCGGCTTCGAGCGCGCCGCGGTGCGCCGCCGCGTCAATGCCCCGCGCGAGTCCCGAAATTATCGTCACGCCGCGCGAGGCCAGATCGCGCGCGAGCGCGTGCGCGACGTTCTGCCCGTAGGTCGAAGAGCGCCGCGAGCCTACGACGCCAACGCAGGGCGCTTCGAGCGACTGCTGCCAGCCGCCTCGCACGTAGAGCGTGATCGGCGGGTCTGGAATCTCGCGGAGCAGAGCGGGGTACGCGCCGTCGTCAAGGACGAGCACGTCCGCCCCTTCGATCTCGCGCACGCGCTCAAGCTCGCGCGCCGCCGCCTCGTGACGGTCGCGCAGCGCGATTGACTCGACCGCCTCGGGCCGCAAACGCAGCCGCTCAAGCTCAGACCTCAGCGCGCCGAAGACTCCTTCGGCTGACCCGAACCTCTCCAAAAGCTTCGCAGCCGCGCGCGGCCCCACGCCCGGCGTCATGTTCAGCGCAATCCAGTCTCTCATAATGAGGGGCATCCGGCGGTCAGCTTCGTCTTCGGGCGAGGGTAAAGCTCCGACGGCTGACTTTGAAGAGTTGAAAGCAAAAAGCCGACAGTTTTCTTGGCGGAGGCGTGTGGGAATCGAACCCACCCGCGACTGCTCTCACAGGCGCGCAGACGGTTTTGAAGACCGCGCCGCTCACCAGAACGGATGCGCCTCCACTTCCGTGCAAGAACGCGACAAACCCTAAGTGGCGCGCGCTTCGCCTGTCAAGGCGCGGCGCGCTCGCGGCGCGTGCCGTCGCGAGCGTCGCCCTGCACGCGCTTGACTCGCGTGTTCCGGGCGGCCATCATTGCCGCGAATTTCGACCGCACAGACAATCAAATTTCACGGAGTCAAAAACCCGATGGCAGAGGCCGAAGCGAAGGCTCAGAAGACGGGGCCGGAATCCGAAGGCGAACTCGTCCGCTACGAGGCGAGCGAGGGAGTTTCTATCCTGACGCTCAACGACCCGCCCGCGAACACGTACTCTTACGAGATGATGCAGCAACTCGACCGCGCGATACTTCGGGCGAGGATGGACGAAAGCGTCAACGTCATCATCATCACGGGCGCGGGCGAGAAGTTCTTCTGCGCGGGCGCAGACATAAAGATGCTGTCCGAAGTGACGCCGACCTTCAAATACTTCTTCTGCCTGCACGCCAACGAAACACTCTCGCGGTTAGAGCAGACGCCGAAGCTCGTCGTCGCGGCGATAAACGGCCACTGCGTCGGCGGCGGACTCGAAGTTGCGCTCGCAGCCGACGTACGCGTCGCGCGCAGAGGCGCGGGGCGAATGGGTCTGCCCGAAGTCACGCTCGGAGTATTGCCGGGCACGGGCGGAACGCAGAGACTTGCGCGGACGGTCGGCAAGTCGCGCGCGATTGAACTGATGGCGACGGGCGACTTGTTCGACTTCGAGCGCGCCGCCGGACTCGGCCTCGTCAACCAAATCTTCGACGCCGACACAGCCGCGTCCTTCATGGAACAAGCGTTGGCTTACGCAAGACGATTCACTACGCCCGACAGGGCCGCGCTCGCCGTCGGTCGAATCAAGCGCGCGGTGCAGACGGGCGCGGAAATCCCCTTCGAGTCGGCGCTCGCTTTGGAGCGGGAACTCCAACAACAACTCTTCCAGTCCGAAGACGCGCGCGAAGGCTTGAGCGCCTACGTCGAGAAACGCAAGCCGCAATTTAAAGGAAAGTGATGAGTGGTGAGTGATAAGTGATAAGGAAGAAAGGAAAGTGATGAGTGATGAGTGATAAGTGATAAGAAAGAGCGGACGGATTTTCTTATCACTCATCACTCATCACCGCTCTTAATATGTACGAAAACATCAACGTCGAGTTTGACGCGGGCATCGCGACGGTAACGCTGAATCGCCCTGAGAAGTTGAACGCGCTGGCGGGGCACATGCGGCGCGACATGGCCGAGGCTCTTGAGCACGCGGGGAGCGACCCGGAAGTGAGAGTCGTCGTCATCACGGGCGCGGGGCGAGCGTTCTCGGCGGGCGCGGACGTGCGGCGCATGTGCGAGTTGATGGAGGCGGACGACGTTGAAGAGTTCAAGCGCCTGCTCAACACAGGGCGGCGCGTGTTGACGACGATGAGGCAGATGCTCAAGCCGGTCGTCGCTTCAATCAACGGCCCGGCTTACGGCGCGGGCTTCAACCTCGCGCTCGCGTGCGACATAAGGCTCGCCGCCGAGTCTGCGACCTTCAGCCAGTCGTTCGTCAAGGTCGGATTGCACCCGGACTGGGGCGGCTCTTTCTTTCTGCCGCGCGCCGTGCCTTCAAACGTCGCGTGCGAGATGTTTTTTTTGGGCGACGCGATTGACGCGCGACGCGCGCTCGAACTCGGTCTGGTCAATCGCGTCGTCGCGGACGCCGAGTTGGCGCAGGAGACGCGCAAACTCGCCGCGCGACTTCGCGACGCGCCGCACACGTCAATCGCCGCAGCCAAGCGTGCCGTTTACATGAGCGAGCACGAGAGCCTCGAACGAATGCTCCAGTACGAGACTGAGGCGCAGCTTCAATGCTTCCAGTCGCGCGAGGCTCGCGAGCGCGTGCGCGCCTTCCTCGAACGCCGCACGCCCCGCGACGTGAAGTGACGCGAGTGCGACTCGTGCTGTGATTGGCATGAAATTGGATGGCAAGACGGCTTTTGTAACGGGCGGAGGACGCGGCATCGGTCGCGCAATCGCGTTTGAATTCGCGCGCGAGGGCGCTCGCGTCTTCGTCGTCGCGCGTTCGGCGTCTGAAGTTGAAAGCGTCGTGTCGGAAATTCGCTCGGAGTGCGGCGGCGAGAGTGCGTCTCATTCAGTCTGCGACGTAGCAGACGCGAGTTCGGTCGAGCGCGCGTTTCAAGCGGCGCGACAGTCTTTCGGTCGCCCCCCCGACATACTCGTCAACAATGCAGGCATCGCCGAGAGCGCGAAGTTCACGGAGACGACGGACGAGTTCTGGCAGCGACACATCGCCGTCAACCTTTCGGGCACGTTTCATTGCATGAGGGCCGCGCTCCCTTCTATGATCGAGCGCGGTTGGGGGCGCATCATCAACGTCGCTTCAATCGCGGGCAAGACCGGAGCACCATACATCGCGGCCTATTCGGCGTCGAAGCACGGTGTTCTGGGCCTCACGCGCTCCGCCGCGCTCGAAGTCGTCGCGAAGGGCGTGACGGTCAACGCCGTCTGCCCCGGCTACGTTGATACGGAGATGACCGCGCGCGCCGTCGAACAGATCGAAGCGAAGACGGGCCGAAGTCGTGCCGACGCGCTCGAAGCGATCAAGCGCATGAGTCCGCAGAACCGTCTCGTCACCGCGGAAGAGGTCGCGGCGCTCGCACTCCTTCTCGCCTCTGACGAGGGACGCGGCATCACGGGACAGGCAATCAACGTTGACGGCGGGGCGGTTCTTTTTTAAATGTCTCTCAAGCCCATCAACCCCGAATCGCTCGGACGCCCGCGAGGCTACTCGAACGGCGTGCTCGCGCCGAAGGGCGCGCGGCTGCTCTTCATCGCGGGTCAGGTCGCTTGGGACGCGCGGCAGCAGATCGTCTCCGACGATTTCGCCGAGCAGTTCGAGCGCGCGCTCAGAAACGTCCTCGCGGTCGTCGGCGAGGCGGGCGGAACGTCCGAATCAATCGCGCGGCTCGTCATCTACGTCACGGACAAGCGCGAATACATCGCGCGCACCGAAGAGATCGGCGAGCGTTGGCGCGGGCTGATGGGCAAACACTATCCGGCGATGGCGCTCGTCGAAGTCAAGTCGCTGCTCGACGACGCCGCGAAGGTCGAGATCGAAGGAATCGCCGCTTTGTGAGCGGCTAACGGCTAAGAGCTTCCAATGCTTCGACCGAAATCATTTCTCTACGACGTGCGCGACGGCGTCGCGCGCATAACACTCAATCGTCCCGAACGCCTGAACGCGCTGACGTTCGAGGTCTATCGAGAGTTGACCGACACGCTCGCTGCGCTCCGAACGGAAGACGGCGTGCGCGTCGTCGTCCTGACTGGCGCGGGACGCGCGTTCTGTTCGGGCGGCGACGTGCGCGACATCATCGGCGCGCTTCAGGGCCGCGACGCGGAAGGCTTGCTTGAGTTCACGCAGATGACCTGCGAACTCGTGCGAAACATACGCGCGCTTCGCAAACCCGTTATCGCGTCCTTGAATGGCACGACCGCGGGCGCGGGCGCTTGCATCGCGCTCGCGTCGGACTTGCGCGTCGCATCGACGGAGGCGCGCATCGCATTCCTCTTCGTCAAAGTGGGACTATCGGGCGCGGACATGGGCGCTGCGCACCTTCTGCCGCGCGTCGTAGGGCTATCGAAGGCGACGGAGTTGCTCTACACGGGCGACTTCATCACGGCTGAAGAGGCGCTGCGCATAGGACTCTATAACCGGGTCGTGCCCGCCGCGGAGTTGGAATCGGAGACGAACGCTCTGGCCGGGCGACTCGCGCGCGGCCCCGCGTTCGCGCTCGCCGTAACGAAGGAGATGCTCGTGCGAGAGTTGGACGTATCGTTCGACGCGGCGCTCGAACTCGAAGCGCAGGCGCAGGGCTTGTGTATGCAGCACCCGGACTACGCCGAAGCCTACCGCGCGTTCACCGAAAAGCGCGAGCCGCGTTTCAACCGGGCGCGCGAGGGCGAGCAATGAATCGCGGCAGACTCATCCCCGCGTCACTCCTTCTGCTGTGCCTCGCGTCATTCGCCACCGCGCAAGACGAGCGGAACGCGCCCGCTGAGACTCTCCATAAAACTTTTCAGCAGGCACGGGAGAGTCAGTCCGGCCCGCCTGCGGTTTTCGAGTTCGAGCTTTCGGACTTTGCGTACCGCGTCTCCGTCAACGGCAACGGAGCGAGGACGCGCGAGGGCAAGCCGACGCGCGGCTTCAACCTCCGCCTTGAAGGAGGCGAAGAGATTCTGCGCGTTCTCTTCGCGGAGTACGATGGCGACCTGCTTCTCATCTGCGAGTTCAAGCCCGGCAAGGTCAACATCGGCGGGGCCGCGATCTTCCGCCTCCTGCAACCCTCCATGCGCGCGCGCTGGTCGCAGCGCATCCCTTCCAACGGCATCAGCGCGCACCGCGAAGGCTCTTCCCTCTTCATGGCCGGCATCGGCTTCATCGCACGGCTCAACCTTAATTCGGGTCAGTACGACTGGCAGCACGCGAACCTCGTGAAGCGTGAGCCTGGCAAGTTCGTATATTTCGGTGCGTTCGACGAGCCTGAAGTCAGCGGCGGCGAGATTCTGTTCAGGGAGGAGAGGTATAATGAGAATCTCGTAAGGACTTACGATCCGAATATCGCAAAGACGATTGTTGCGGACAAGAAGACGGGCGAGATAATCCGCATCCAGTGAGCGATAAAGGGGTGAATTAAAAATAGGATGCCACGCGACCGATTCATCGAAGAGACGCCGTTCTTCACCGACGCGCACACGCGCCTTGCCGCGGGCGTAGCGAACTTCGCCGCGCGCGAGATCGAGCCTCTGGCCGAGGACGATGACGAGGCGCACGTTGACGAGAATTTCCGGCGACTCCTCTCGCTGCTCGCGCAGGCAGACCTTCTGCGCTACGCGGTCGCGCGCGGCGACGCGACGCCTCTCGACTCGCGCTCGCTCTGCATCGTGCGCGAGGCGCTCGCATACCACTCGCCGCTCGCAGACCTCGCCTTCGTCATGCAGGGACTCGGCACATACGCGCTCTCGCTCACGGGCACGGAGCACGTGCGCGACTTCTGGTTGGAGAGAGCGCGCGCGGGTAAGTCCATCGCCGCCTTCGCGCTCACGGAACACGAAGCAGGCTCCGACGTGTCGAACATACAGACGACAGCCGAGCGCGACGGCGACTCGTACGTCATCACGGGACGAAAGCGCTTCATCTCGAACGCGGGTCTGGCGGACTTCTACACGGTCTTCGCGCGCACGGGCACGCGCGAGGACGGTCGCGCAGAGCTTTCGGCCTTCATCGTTGGCGCGCGCATGCCCGGCTTTCGCGTCGCGTCGCGCACGACGCTTGTCGCGCCGCACCCAATCGGCGAGGTCGAGTTCGAGGGCGTGCGCGTCCCCGCCGAAGACATCATCGGCAGAGAGGGCGACGGCTTCCGCCTCGCGATGCTGACGATGGACGTGTTCCGCGCGAGCGTCGGAGCCGCCGCCTGCGGCATGGCCCGCCGCGCGTTTGACGAAGCGGTCTATCACTCGAAGACGCGCCGCCAGTTCGGCGTCACGCTCGCCATGCACCAGTTGATTCAGGCGAAGCTCGCCGTCATGCAGACCGAGTTGGACGCCGCGCGCCTGCTCGTCTATCGCGCCGCGCACCTGAAAGATAGCGGCGCGACCGGCTCTTCGATGACGCGCGCCGCGAGCGAGGCCAAGCTACACGCGACCGAGACGGCGCAGCGAATCGTTGACGAGGCGGTGCAGATTCACGGCGGCGACGGCCTCGTGCGCGGCAACGCGGTCGAGCGTCTCTACCGCGAAGTTCGCGCGCTCAGAATCTACGAAGGCACGTCCGAGATTCAGAAACTCATCATCGCGAGAGAACTGTTGAAAGAGTAGTTCAAGGTTCAAGGTTCAAAGTTCAAAGTTATGTACAAAGTCGTCGCTTTGAACTTTGAATCTTGAACTTTGAGCTTTGAACCTTGAACTTATGCGAATCAACGTCATCGGCGGCGGGCCGGCGGGCTTGTACTTCGCGCTTTTGATGAAGCGGCACGATGCTTCGCACGAGGTCACGGTGTTCGAGCGCAACCCGCCGGGCGCGACGTTCGGTTGGGGCGTGGTCTTTTCAGGGCGCACGCTCTCGAATCTGCGCGAGGCCGACGAGGTTTCGCACCGGCGCATCACCGAAAGCTTCGAGACTTGGGACAACGTTGACGTTGTTTTGCGCGACACGAAGACGAGCGTGCGCGGCAACCACTTCTCAGGCATCGCGCGCCTGCGATTGCTGAACATCCTGCAAGAGCGTTGCGCGGAGTTGGGAGTTGAGCTTCGCTTCAACGAAGAGGTCGAAGACTTCGACGCGCTCGCCGCCCGATGTGACCTGCTCGTCGGCGCGGACGGCGTCGGCAGCCTTGTGCGAGAGCGATACGCCGGGGACTTTCGGCCCACGCTCGACGCGGGTCGCAACAAGTACATCTGGTACGGCACGCATCAACTCTTCCACGGTCTCACGCTCACATTTCGCGAGTCGGAGGCCGGAGTCTTCGCCGCACACTCCTACAAGTTCAGCCCCGCGACGAGCACCTTCATCGTCGAGTGCGGCGAGGAGACGTGGGCGCGCGCGGGGCTAGAGAAGTTGACGGACGAAGAGACGCGGCGCTACCTCTGCGAAGTGTTCGCGCGCGACCTCGGCGGACACGAACTTCTATCGAACAACTCGCGCTGGATAAATTTTCTTCTCGTGAGGAACGGACGTTGGAGCCATCGCAACGTCGTGCTGCTCGGCGACGCACTGCACACGGCGCACTTCTCAATCGGCTCAGGCACGAAACTCGCGATGGAAGATTCGATAGCGCTGTTTCAACTCTTCGCCGCCGGTCGCGACGTACCGGCGGCGCTCGCGGAGTTCGAGCAGACTCGCCGCCCCGTCGTCGAAGAATACCAGCAGGCCGCGCACGAGAGCCGCCTTTGGTTCGAGCACGTCGAAGACTACGTCCGACTCGAACCCGCGCAGTTCGCCATGAGCCTGATGACGCGAAGCCGCCGCGTCACGCGCGAGAGCCTGAAGAAGCGCGACCCCGCGTTCGTCGCCGCATACGAATCAAGCCTCAACTCAACTCGCGTCGGCTGAGACTTCGATGCGCGTCGGCTCAAGAATCCTTTTCTTCCCAACGCGGCGGCAGAAGACGCCTGCGACCGTCGCTTGAGAGCGAGACTCCCGGCTCGTCCAAGCCGGCGCGATCCCAGAGCTTGCAAGTCACCTGCCTGTGCATCTGGTCGAGCGCCTCGCAGTAGTTCGTGTACGTGCAGCGGCGCACCTCGCGCCCGCGCCCCGCTCTCACTTTCAGAAACCAGTCGGGGTCTGCGAGCGACTGGCGCGCCATCCCTATGATGTCCGCATCATTGCGTCGCAAAATCTCTTCGGCCTGCTCGAAGGTCGCGATGCCGCCCGCCGCGACGACCGGCGTTTTGAATCCCGCGCCGCCCACGGCGCGCTTGATGCGCGCGACGAGCGGGACGCTTCGACCGAACGGCCCGCGCTCGTCCGAGATGACGGTCGGCATACACTCGTAGCCGCTGCGGCCCGTGTAAGGATAGACGGCCTGTCCGACCTGCGGCTGCTTCGCGTCCTCGAACTTCCCGCCCTTCGAGATAGAAAGATAGTCGAAGCCTGCGCGCGCGAACTCGACGCCGTAAAAGATCGCGTCCTCGACGCGGCTGCCGCCCTCAACGACTTCGTCCGAGAGGAAACGCACGCCGACCGTGAAGTCGCCGCCGACTTCCGCGCGCACGGCCTCGTAAACTTCGAGCGGCAGTCGGACGCGCGCCTCCGGCGAGCCGCCGTAGCCGTCGGCGCGGTCGTTGCGACGACTGAGGAACGAGGCCATCGTGTATGCGTGCGCGTAGTGAAGCTCAACGCCGTCGAAGCCCGCCTCGCGCGCGCGCCGCGCGGCGTCGGCGAAGAGTCGCGGGAGGACTCGCGGAAGCTCGCGCACGTGCGCCAGATGTGTGTCCGTGACGCGCTCGCGATAGCCGAAGCGCAGCGACTCAAGCTCCCGCTCGTCGAGCACTCGCTCGATTAAATCGTCCGCCGCCGACTTCAGAAACTCGCGCACCTCCGGCTCGCCGCGCACGAGCCAGCCGTCGTCTTCGCTCAACCCGGCGAGCGCCCGGCGGTGTCGTTCGTTGATGCTCAGGAAGCGTTCAAAGTATTTCGCGCGTTCTGGCCGCCGCTTCACAGAGAGGAAGTCTATGATCTGTATAAGCAGCCGCGCGCGGCCCTCGCTCTCGCGCCGGACTGTCTCGACGAGTTCTCTGAGGCCCGGAATGAATCGGTCGTGGCCGATGCGTAGGAGCGGGCCGGAAGGCACGTCGCGTATCCCTGTCGCTTCGACGACGATTGCGCCGGGGCGCCCCGAGGCGAAGCGACCGTACCATTCCAGATTCTCGCGCGTGACGAAACCGTCTGTGGTCGCGCGCCACGGAACCATCGCGGGAACCCACGTGCGGCTCTCAAGCCGCGTCGCGCCGACGCGCGCGGGGCTGAACAGAAGCGAGCGCGCGGCCTCTTCCTCGGTCGGCCAGCGCGCCTCCGGTATCTCATGTCTGACGGCGGGTTCGGGATGCCACATCGGCTTACAGGTTTTTTGAGTGTAGCAGATTTTTATTTCCGAAAGCCGCCCGCGGAATTTCGCAAGGCTCGACGCTTTAAGGCTCGACACGAAAAGTAGAACCCTGCGCGGCGCGGCGGCGTAAGTGGCTGGCAGGAGTCGGAGGTCGGAATTTTCGCGACGCGACGCGCGGCTTTCGCGAGGGACTCGGACAGATGGGCAAGTGGGAAGAAATTTTCGGACGGATATTCAAAAATGCGTTCCGGCGCGGCGCGATGCGCGGCCTGAGCGCCGCGCCGAAAATCGCACGCGCCTGCGATCCGGCGTTCGCCACACAGGTCGCGCGCACGACCTTCCGTATCTTCAAAAACAATCTTCTGGCGCTCCCCTGGATCGAGGAAGGCGACGCGCTCGACGGCGACGCGCACGGCGCGCGCGCAGACCTCATGCGCTCGTTCAACGTCTATCGCGAGGGGCTGAAGTCGAAGCGCTCGGCGGCGCGAGCCGAGAACGACTGGCTCCAAGTTCTGAGCGCCTTCCGCCGCCACGTCGCAGACCTCAACCGGCGCATTGCCGCCTACAACCTCAAAGCGCCCTCCGACACTTTCCGCAAGTCACCCGTTGACGCCGAACGCGAAATCCGGCAGGTCATGCGCGACACTCAAGCCTGAGATCGTCTCGCTCGCGAGCCTTGCCGCGCCTCGCGGTAGCCATCCAGTTTGCGTGCGGATATACTGAGCGGACACGAGGCGGAGGAGTCATCTCTTGACGGACAATCTTCTTGAGTGGCGGCGCGAGTTCCCTATACTCGACGAGACCACGTACCTTATCTCGCACAGCCTCGGCGCGATGCCGCGCGAGACGTTCGAGCGCGTGCACGCATACGCCGATGCGTGGGCGACGCGGGGCGTGCGCGCTTGGGCCGAAGGCTGGTGGGAGATGCCGCTCAAGGTCGGCGACGAGGTGGCGCGCATCATCGGCGCGGACACCGGCACGGTCGCGATGCACCAGAACGTTTCGGTCTGCCAGTCGGTCATCCTCTCGTGCTTCGACACGACGGCCGAGACGAAACGCAACAAGATAGTTTATTCCGAACTCGAATTCCCTTCCGTCATGTACGCCTACGAAGCGCACGCGCGCGACGGACGTTTTCGTATCGAAAAGATAAAGTCGGACGATGGCATCACGGCTCCGCTCGCGCCCTTGCTCGCCGCGATAGACGAGGAGACGCTTCTCGTCCCCGTCTCGCACGTACTCTTCAAGAGCGCTTCTTTGCAGGACGCGCGCGCAATCACCGAGCGCGCGCACGAGGTCGGCGCGCTCGTCGTCCTAGACACTTATCAGTCCGCCGGAACCGTGCCTTTCAGCGTGAAGGATTTGGACGTTGACTTCGCGACCGGCGGCTCTGTGAAGTGGCTCTGCGGCGGCCCCGGCGCGGGCTATCTTTACGTCGCGCCGCGCCTCCAACAGAGATTAGAGCCGAAGGTCACGGGCTGGATGGCGCACGCCGAGCCGTTCGCCTTCGAGGACGCGCCGATTCGCTACGCCGGCAGTATAGCGCGCTTCCTCCACGGCTCGCCCGCTATTCCGGCGCTCTACGCCGCCGAGTCGGGTTACAAAATCATCAACCGGATCGGCGTCGAGAGGATTCGCGCGAAGAGCGTGCGGCAGACGCAACGGTTAATCGAGCTTGCAGAAGAGGCTGGCTTCCGCGTCACATCTCCTCGCGACCCGGAACAGAGGGGCGGCACGATCACCATCTCGGTTGAACACGCGCCCGCCGTCACGCGCGAACTCATACGCCGCGAGATAATCGTCGACTATCGCCCCGGCGCGGGCGTTCGCGTCTCGCCGCACTTCTACACGAAGGACGAAGAGGTCGAGCGCGTCGTCGCGGAGATGCGACGAATCGTTGACACGCGCGCCTATGCCGCGCACGAAGCCGCGGGCGCGGCGTTTTAGGAAGCGGCGGGCGGCAAGTTGGAAACAGCGCGGCTTTCATCCGTCCGATGTAAAAAATTTTGCGACTCTTCTTCGCAGCGGCGACTCTTGAAACACCTTCTTGCCCGACTCCGTTTTCTGTGATACTGTGCGCGCTTCTCACGTACGTAAAGCCTTACCCGCGTTCATAAGGTTATAAGGCCGGTCGTTCTTGCCCTATAGTTCGCTCTCGCGTATTTAGCGACTAGCCTGCCTTCAATCAATCGCTGAAGATTAACGTTCGCGTTCCTCCGCCCTCAGAGGAGCGCCGTGCGAAGTTCTCTCAAACCAGAGGATAGTTAATCATGAAAACATCGTTCCCCCGCCCCCAAAACGTCAGAGTCTTTACGGCCATTCTCGTCTCTTACTTGATGCTCGTAGCGCCCGCCGCGCCGCTCGTGTCGGCCACGGCGCGCGTCGCAGCAGATACCAAACCGACCTCTTCGGCGGACGGCACTCGCCGGCTCGGCGCTTCCGAACCGGGCGCGCTCGACCCGCCTGCGGCCATCATCAGCGCAACGAAGACCGACTCGTTCCCTGACCCGGATGGCGACGGCAAGGCCGAGCCGGGACAGACGATCACATACGACGTTAACGTCTCGAACGCGGGCGCGTCGGACGCGACCGGCGTTCAGTTCAACGACACTGTTGACCCCGCCACGACGCTCGTGCCCGGCTCGCTTCGCGTCTCGCCGCTGGCCTTCGCCGACAGCTACAACGCGACGAAGGGCGTTGCGCTCAGCGTCCCCGCGCCCGGCGTCCTCGCCAACGACACGGGCACGCCTTCGCCGACCGCACAGCCGATTGCAGCCGGTGCGACCACGCAGGGCGGCACCGTGACGCTCAACGCCGACGGCAGCTTCGCCTACACGCCGCCCGCGGGCTTCGAGGGCGCGGACACCTTCACCTACACGGCGACCAACGGACAGACACCGAACGACACGGCGACCGTAACGATTAACGTTGACGCCGCGCCGACGGTCGCTTCCACCTCGCCCACGAACGGCGCGACCAGCGTCGCGCCGAACTCGAACATCACGATCAACTTCAGCGAGCCGGTCAACGCGACGACCAACTCCTTCTCGATCCAGTGCCCCACAGGCTCGCCGCAGTCGTTCACGCTGAGCGCCTCGCCCTCCGCCAGCTTCACGCTCGACCCGACGGCAGACCTCCCCGCCGGTCAGACCTGCACCGTAACCGTCATCGCCAACCAGATCACCGACTCCGACAACTTCGACCCGCCCGATCAGATGGTCGCCGACTACATCTTCAGCTTCGGCGTGAAGCCTCTGGCGGTTGACGACATGCGCTCGGCCACCGGCAACGTGCGCATAGACTCGTCGAACTCAGGCTACAGCGTGCTCGCCAACGATCAGGCCCCCGGCGCGGTCATCACTTCTTTCGACTCGACGAGCGTCCACGGCGGCAACGTCACAATGGACACCGTGACCGGCACCTTCACATACGACCCGCCGCGCGGCTTCACGGGCAGCGACAGCTTCAACTACACGCTCAGCAACGCGGCGGGGAGCGATCAGGGCACGGTCGTCATCACCGTCAGCGACATGATCTGGTTCATCAACAACGCGGCCGGCGCATGCTCGGTCGGCTGCGACGGACGCCTGACTCACCCGTTCACGAGCCTCGCCGCCTTCGAGGCCGAGAACGGCAACGGCACGACGAGCCTCGGCGTCGTGATAGACCCGGAAGCGGGCGACAACATCTTTCTCTATTCGGGAAGCGGCAGCTACACGGGACCCCTGACGCTTGAGAACAACCAGCGCGTCATCGGGCAGGGAGCCGTCTCTTCGATAGCGGCGCTCGCAGGCATCACGCCCGCGCCCGACAGCGACCCGCTCCCTCCAACCGGCGGCACGAACCCGTCCGTCACGACCACCGCGCCCGCCACCAACGGCATCAACCTCGCGCAGAACGACAGCATCCACGGCCTCTCGGTCGTCAACACGACGGGGCGCGGCATCTCCGGCAACGGCTTCGGCACGCTGACCGTCTCCGAGAACGTCGTCCTCAGCAACACGACAACCGCGGGCACGCCCATCAACCTGAACAACGGCGCGCTCAACGCGACCTTCAAGAGCATCTCGGCGGGCAACAACAACGCCAGCCCAGACCCGGCCAACGCCATCGTGCTGACGAACACGACCGGCAGCTTTACCGTTGACGGCGACGGCACGGACACGTCGAAGGGCGGCAACGCCAGCGGCGGCACGATCCAGCACACCGCCGGTGCAGACGGCACGACAGACGGCATCGGCGTCTATCTCAACGGCGCGACCAACGTCACGCTGCGCCGTATGCAGATTAACGACAACCCGAACTACGCCGTCCGCGGCAAGAACGTCAACGGCTTCACGCTCGAATACTCGACCGTCAACGGCAACAACGGCACGAGCGCGACCGCCGACAACGAAGTCGGCATCGGCGCGGGCGAGGACAGCGTGCGCTTTACGAATCTGACGGGCAGCGCGCTCGTCAACCAGAGCGTCATCGCCGGAGGCTTCGCCGACAACCTCCGCGTCGTCAACAACACAGGCACGCTCGACCGCCTGACCGTCAGCAACTCGACCGTCGGCGACCCCGACGGCGCGGGCCCGCAGCGCGGACTCGCCACCGCAGCGCAGGGCGGCAACAGCGACGTTCTCTTCGTGGCCGAGGACGGCATCGCGACGATGAACGTCACGCTCTCGAACAACACGCTCAACTACGGCGTCGGCGATGTCGTCCGCGTCGTCAACAACGACAACGTCGGCACCGTCGGCCAGATGGACGTTGTCGTGCGCGGCAACTCGATGGTCAACTCGAACCCGCAGTCGGGTCAGGCCGGCGGCGCGAGCATTCTCACCGTCGCGGGTCTCGGCAACGTGACCTACGAGATAGCCTGCAACAAGACGGCCAACTCTTCCGGCATCGGCATCAACGTCTTCAAGGCGCACAACACCCTCGGCACGAACCCCGGCAACTTCACCGGAACTATCTTCGACAACGCCATCGGCATCGGCGGGCAGGTCGGCTCCGGCGCGGGCAGCGGTTCCAGCGCGCTCAGCGTTGACCAGCAAGGCACGGGCACGGGCACCGTGCTTATCAAGAACAACGTCATACGCCGCTACGGCGAGGCGGGCATACGCCTCGACAACGTTGACGACCTCGGCAGCAACACCACGCTCAACGCCACCGTCATCGGCAACACGGTCACGGAGCCGGACGATGTAGCCTTCGCGGGCGTCTTCGTCAACGCGGGCGCAGACCCTTCGACCGACTCCAACTCGATAACCAACCTCAAGCTCGGCGGCGGCCCCGGCGAGCGAAACGACTTCTCGCAGGGCGACCCCTTCGACTTCAACGACATCTTCCTCAACACGCCGTTCGGCCAATTCAACCTGACGCAGGGCGTCTCGTCTTCGACAGACCCGACGCAGGTTTCGATTGACAACAACTCGCCGCCCGACACGACCTCCTTCGCCGACTCCGGCATCGCGGTCGTTTCGACGACGCCCGTTCTGCCGCCCGCCATCGACGAATCCTGCACGCCGCCGCTCGCGCTGCTGGGCGTCGCGCCGTCGGGCAGAGGTGAACTGGCGCAGGCGTCCGACGCAACGCGAACGGTCGCGGCTTCGTCCGCAGCGACCACTGATGCGGGTGACACCGCAATCGCCCGCGTACACTACACGGATCGCTTCAACGTCGCCGACGCAGTTCAGGTGGCTTCGCTCGACGACGCGGCGAAGTACGCTATCGGCAACAGAAGCAGGGCCGCGCACGCCAAGTTCTCCGGCCCGCGCGCGACGACTGCGAGCTTCAACGCTACAGCAAGCGCCGACGCCGCGCCGTCGCAAGGCAGCACGGCTCGCAACGCGCACGACGCCACGTTGCTTGCGCCGAGCGTCGCTTCGCTCGCGCCGCACGCGGCGACTCTCGCGCAACCCTTCTCCGGCGAGACGGTCAATGCAAGCATCGGCACACTGCGCGCTGGCAAGACCGTCCACATCACCTTTCAGGTGACGGTCAACAACCCGTTCGGCGGGACGGATCACGTCTCGAATCAGGGTACGGTTTCGGGCGACAACTTCTCGCCCGTCGTCACGGACGACCCGTCGGTCGGCGGCTCTTCAGACCCGACGGTGACGCCTGTGCTGACCGCGCCCAACATCACGGTTAAAGATGCTTCGGTCGCCGAGCCACAGACAGGCTCTTCACCCGCGGCATTCGCCGTGACTCTCTCGCACGCGTACACGCACACCGTGACGGTCAACTTCGCAACGGCTGACGACACGGGCGGCGCGCATCCTGCGACCGCAGGCTCGGACTACACGCCGACCACGGGCACGCTTACCTTCAACCCCGGCGAGACCGTGCAGACAGTCTCCGTGCCGGTACTTGCCGACGCCGACAACACCGAGACGAACGAGACATTCCTCGTCAACATCAGCGGCGCTTCGGTCGGCACGATCACGCGCGCACAGGCCACCGGCACGATCACGCCGAACGGCACGCCGGGCACGGTCATCATCAGCGAGCTTCGCACTTCGGGGCCGGCCGGGCCGGACGACGAGTTCGTCGAACTGCAAAACAACACCGACGCAGACATCACGGTCTCGGCCCCGGACAGTTCCGGCGGCTGGGCGCTCGTGAAGTCGGCGAGCGGCTGCGGGACGACGCCCGTGGTCGTCGCGGTCATCCCGGCGGGCACGGTCATCCCGGCGCGCGGCAACTACCTGTTGACGGGCGCGGCCTACTCGCTTTCGGCTTACGCGGCGGGCGACCAGACGCTCGTCTTCGGCATCGAGGACGACCGCAACGTCGCGCTCTTCAATACCGCAGACCTCTCGAACATCTCGACCGCGGCGCGGCTCGACGCCGTAGGCTTCGGCTCGAACACGGGCGGCAACTGCGACCTGCTGAGAGAGGGCGGAACGCTTCCGAATGCGTCGGGCAGCACAAGCGAGTACAGCTTCGTCCGCAAGGTTGAGAAGGGAGCAACTCAGGATACGGGCGACAACTCTGCGGACTTCATCGTCGTCTCGACGACGACCGCTCCGGTCGGCAGCAACACGCCGACGCTCGGCGCTCCGGGGCCTGAGAACTCGACGGGCGCACGCGGCCCCGTGCCTTGCAGCGAGCCTCCGGGCGCGACCAAGTTCCAGAGGTCGCGTCTCGACTCGACGCAGGACGCGGCCACCGCACCCAACCTCGTCCGCGACAACACGTCGAATCCGGCGAACAACTCGACCTTCGGCACGATTGATTTCCGCCGCAGGTTCACAAACAACACGGGCGGGAGCGTGACGCGCTTGCGCTTCCGCATCACAAACACAATCAACCCGGCGACGGCGGGCGCGGCAGACCTTCGCGCGCTCACCTCTTCGGCAATCGTCGTGTCGGGCGTCAACGACGCGGCCACGTGCGGCGGCTCCGCGCCGTGCAGCGTGGCCGTCGAGGGCACGACTCTTGAGCAGCCGCCCGCGCAGTCAAACGGCGGCGGCGTCAACTCGTCGCTCGGCGTCGGCACGATCACCTTCGCGACGCCGCTCGCCTCGGGCGCGTCCGTTGACCTGCATCTTCTCTTCGGCGTGCAGCAACAGGGCAACTACCACCTGAGCATCGTCGTCGAGGACGCGACCGCGGGCCAGATAGGTCAGGACATCTGGGAACTGCGCGGAAACACTTTGACGGGAGGCGACACCGACGGCGGCTGCAACACGCCGCCCGTCGCAAGCGCCGGGCCCGACCAGACCATCGAGTGCGGCGGAGGCTCTACCTCCGTCACGCTCGACGGCTCTGCTTCGTCCGACCCCGACGGCGACACGCCGCTCACATACGAGTGGCGCGAGGGCGCGACCCTGCTCGGCACCGGCGCGACGCTCAACACGTCGCTCCCGTTCGGCCCGCACACGATCACGCTCAAGGTCACAGACCCGAGCGGCGACTTCGGCACGGACACGGTCAACGTGAACATCGTTGACACGACTGATCCGATGATCACCGCTCCGCCCAACGTGACCGTCAACACCGGGCCGGGCGCGACATCGTGCGGCGTGGTCGTCAGCAACGCGCAACTCGGAAACGCGACCGCGAGCGACGGCTGTTCCTCGTCCGTCACGGTCACACGTACGGGCGTGTCGGCGGGCAACAACTTCCCCGTCGGGCAGACCATCGTCACCTACACGGCCAACGACGGCCACGGCCACACGAAGAGCGCATTCCAGACCGTGACCGTCATTGACAACACGCCGCCCATCATAAGCGTCCCGGCCAACATCGTCGTCAACGCCCCGGCCAACTCGTGCAGCGCCAACGTGAATCCGGGCACGGCGACGGCCAACGACAACTGTTCCGGCGTGACCGTCACCGGCACGCGCAGCGACAACCAGCCGCTCAACGCGCCCTACCCTGTGGGCACGACCACGATCACATGGAAGGCGACCGACGCGGCGAACAACACAACGACGGGAACACAGACCGTCACGGTCAAGGACGTGACGCCGCCCGTGATCACGCTCACTTCGGGCGCGATCAGTCTCAGCCCGCCGAATCACTCGTACCACACCTTCACCATCGCCAACTTCGTCGCGAGCGTCAGCGACCACTGTGACGCAAGCGTCGACATCAACGACGTGGTGATCTCGCAGGTTACGAGCGACGAGGCCGACACGGGCGGCGGCAGCGGCAACACGACGCACGACATCGTCATCGCGCCGGACTGCAAGTCCGTTCAACTCCGCAGCGAGCGCGACGGCACGGGCGACGGTCGCGTCTATACGATCACGTTGAAGGTCAGAGATTCGGGCGGCAACGTGACGACCGCGACGCGACAGGTGTTCGTGCCGAAGGGCAGCGGCCCGGCCGTCGATAGCGGCGCGCACTACACCGTCAACGGGTGCAGTCCGTAGTTACAGCCGACGCACTTAATCGGGCGCACAGAGAAAGGCCGCGGAGATTATCCCGCGGCCTTTCTCTTGAATCAGCGGGGGCGGGCGGCAAACACCACACGACGGCAGGCAGTCTCCGGCGGCACTCGCAACGTCCTCGCGCCTTGCGGAGCGCCGCGCCGCCGCGCGAAACTATCGTGGAGCCGAACTAAAAGAGAGGGTTAAACGTGGCCGAGCCTTTGTCATACAACGAGTACCTGCGCGTGCGCGAACTGATCGAGTTGCAGACGTGCCGGTCGGAGCCTGCGCACCACGACGAGCTTCTGTTCATCACGGTGCATCAGGCTTACGAGCTTTGGTTCAAGCAGATTCTCCACGAGATTGACGCGGCCATCACGTCGATGCGCGAAGACCGCGCGCCCGTGGCCGCGCGCGCGATAGCCCGCGTCGTCGAGATCGAGAAGCTTCTGGTCGCGCAGATTCACACGCTTGAGACGATGACGCCGATCAACTTCCTTGCCTTCCGCGACCAACTCAACCCTGCGAGCGGCTTCCAGTCAATGCAGTTCCGCGAGGTCGAGTTCGCGTCGGGGCTGAAGGACGAAGAGATCATGCGCGCGTTCCGAGGCGACGAGTTCGCCTCTCGACGGCTTCGCGCGCGGCTCGACTCTCCGGCGCTCGGCGAGGAGTTCTTCGCGCTGCTCTCTCGTCGCGGACTCGACGCGCCGCCCGACGACGCGACGCTCGACGGCGAGGCGCGGCGCGGTGCTTACGGCAGGCGCGTGCGCGCCGTGCTCGAAGTCATAACGCATTTCGAGTCGCGCTACGAGGAATTCCAACTCGCCGAGTCTCTAATCGCGCACGACGAGTTCTTCTCGCTCTGGCGATACCACCACATCGCGATGGTCGAGCGAATGCTCGGCTCGAAGCGCGGCACGGGCGGCAGCGAGGGCGTCGGCTACCTGAAGACGACGCTCGACAAAAAATTCTTTCCCGAACTCTGGGAGGCGCGCACGCATCTCGACAGCGCGCACGGCGCACGTGGCTGCCCCTTCGCCGGCAATTCATGAAACGCGGACATTCGTACACCTGATGCCGAACATCGAGTTTCCCGAACGCTTCCGAATGAGCGACTACTTCCTCTATCACAACGTAGAGGAAGGGCGCGAGGGCAAGGTCTGCCTCTACTTCGGCGACGAAACTTTCACATACGCGGACGCTGTGAGGCGGTCGAACCGCGCGGGCAACGCTCTGCGCGAGCTTGGTCTTCGACAGGAAGACCGCGTGCTGATCGCTCTGCCGGACTGCCCGGAGTTCGTCTGGACTTGGTTCGGCGCGAGCCGCGCGGGCGGCGTTATAACGATGGTCAACCCGCTGCTGCCCGCAGACGATTACAGCTACTATCTCGAATACACGCGGGCGCGCGTCGCCGTCGTACACACGTCGCTGCTTGAGAATTTCACGCGCGCCACGGAAGGCGCGAGGCATTTGAAGAACGTCCTCGTCGTAGGCCGTGAGAGCGGGCGCTTCCACTCGTTCGCTGAAGTGTCGGACGCGCAACCGGACGAGTTGACGCCCGCCGACACGCATCGCGACGACCCTGCCATCTGGCTCTTCACTTCGGGTTCGACCGGGCGCGCGAAGGGCGCGGTTCATCTGCAACACGATCTGCCATACAACACCGAGGCTTATGCAAAGCGCGTGCTCGGCGTCGGCGAAAATGATTTGACCGTCTCGGTGCCCAAACTCTTCTTCGGCTACGCGACGGGCACGAATCTTCTTTTCCCCTTCGCCGCGGGCGGCGCGACCGCGCTCTTTTCGGAGCGCTCGACGCCCGAAAAGTTGTTCGAGGTCATCGAGCGTTACCGCCCGACGATCCTGACGAGCGTGCCGACGATGATCAACTCGATGCTCAACGCAGAGGGCGCGGAGCGGAAGGATTTGTCTTCTTTGCGGATGTGTCTGTCGGCGGGCGAGGCACTGCCGGTCGAACTCTACCGCCGTTGGGTCGAAACCTTCGGCGTCGAGATTTACGACGGCATCGGCTCGGCGGAGATGTTCCACATCTACATAACGAACCGGCCCGGCGACGTGAAGCCCGGAAGTTTGGGACGAATAGTCGAAGGCTACGGTGCCGAGATCGTTGACGCCGAAGGCCGGCGCGTCGCGACGGGCGAGATGGGAACGCTGCGCGTCCGGGGCGACTCGGCGGCGCTCTGCTACTGGCAGGCGCACGAAAAGTCGAAGGCGACCTTTGCGGGCGACTGGTGCACGACGGGCGACCAGTTCCACGCCGACGCCGACGGCTACTACTGGTACCACGGTCGCACGGACGAGATGCTGAAAGTCTCCGGCGTCTTCGTCGCGCCCGCCGAGATCGAGAACTGCCTGATCGGGCATGAAGCGGTCGTCGAAGCCGCGGTCGTAGGCTTCGACGATGGCTCCGGCCTCGTCAAGCCCAAAGCCTTCGTCGTCCTGCGCGAAGGACGCGCGCCGTCGGACGAACTCGCGCAGGCGATCAAAGAGTTCGTCAAGTCGCGGCTCGCGCTCTACAAGTACCCGCGCCGCGTCGAGTTCGTCGAGTCGCTGCCGAAGAACGACCGCGGCAAGATTGACAGGAAGAGACTCAAAGAGAGTTGAAGGGCTTGGCGAAGACGCGCGGCAGTTGAGAGTCGAGCCGCCTTCTTCTCGTCATCCGCCCGCCGAGTCTCCGAGCCTCTCGACGCCGCAGCACGCCGCACGCCCCGACGTTTGACAGGCAATGCCACCTCTTATACCATTCGCGTTCCGTCTTTGGTTCTACCGCCATCGCGATAAGGATTGCACTTCATCCTTAGAGCGACTTTCCTGAGTCATGCGGGCAGGACTTTGCCCCGCGCTACTTTATCAAGCAGGAAGCAATGCCCCATTCGACCGTCGCTTTGCAACTGCCCCTGCGCTCTCCTGCGCGCGCCGCTCCAGCGACGTCCGACTCTCCGGCACGGTCATCAGCTTCGAGGTCGTCAACCGCATTCACCAACCACAAGTCTCCACTGAAAGGACACGCTAGATGAAAAAAAGCCTCCGACTGCTCTCTTGCCCCGACTCCAAACCACTCATTTACTTTTCCCGACTCGGCATTCTTTTCGCGTTCACCCTGTTCGCCGCCGCCGCCGCGCTGACGTTCACAAGCGGCGCGCGCGCAGCCGGCGCGCTGTTCGTTGACCCGGCGGGAACGTGCGGCGGCAACACGCCTTGCTTCACGACGATTCAGGCCGCGATCAACGCGGCCTCGCCCGGCGACACGATCAACGTCGGGCCGGGCACTTATGCCGAACAGATAAACGTCAACAAGGCGCTGACGCTTCTGGGCCCGAACGCCAACGTCAACCCGAACACAGGCTCGCGCGTCGCCGAGGCCATAATCATTCCGACTTCGAGCAACCCGAATGACTCGAACTTCAACGGGCCGATTGTCGCCTACTTGTCCGTGAGCGGCGTTACCTTCAAGGGCTTCACCGTTGACGGCGACAATCCGCAAATCGCGTCGGGCGTCTCCTACAACGGCGCGGACGTTGACGCCGAGTTCGGCATCTACGGCGACGGATCGGCCAACCTCGACGCCGTTGTCGAGAACAACATCGTCAAGAACGTCGGCGAGATGTCTATCTGGCTAAACACCTTCGGCTTCGGCGGCGCGCGCGACGCCAACACCCGAATCAATGCCAACAAGGTTGACAACAACCTCGGCATCTTCGGCCAAGGCATCAG
This sequence comes from Pyrinomonadaceae bacterium, assembly GCA_035474235.1. GTDB lineage: Bacteria > Acidobacteriota > Blastocatellia > Pyrinomonadales > Pyrinomonadaceae > QHXN01. The sequence goes on along the minus strand of DATINM010000044.1, from coordinate 66,498 downwards.
AATCTCGGACGACGCGTGGGCGGACGTGACGAACAACGTCGTGACGCGCGTCCGCGTCGGCATTGTCATAGAGAACTTCAGCGGCAACGTCACGACGCACCCGGCCTCCTCGATCTCCGACAACAACGTCACGTCGTTTCGCATAGGCATACGCCACAACCTGCACTACGTTTACACGGCCCCCGGCTTCACCATCAGCCGCAACACCATTCAGCCCTACGTGCAGAATCCTCTGCCGCCGCAGGTCGGCGCGTCGCCGACCGCTTATCAGGGCATCCGCGTCGAGTCCATACAGCAGACCGTCGCAGTCAACGTCATAGACAACACGCTCAGCGGCAACCGCTCGGCGATGCAGTCGGGCGGCTACACGCGCGACGAGGGTCTGATGCTGACGAACTCGTCGAACACGTCGCCCAACATCGTCTTCCGCTATAACGACTCGCAGAACTTCATCCGCGGCGCGTTCAACGAGACGCCCGCCGTCCCCGACTTCGAGTGCAACAACTTCGCGAACAACACGACCGGCATCTACCTGAGCACCGACGCAACGAACGGCATGACCGTTCACAATAGCAACATCGCGGGCAACGGCTTCGGCCTTCAGAACGACGGCCCCGCGACCGTCAACGCGCAGTCTAACTTCTGGGGCGCTTCAAACGGCCCCGGCCCCGTCGGCCCCGGCAGCGGCGACCGCGTGAGCACGCGCGTTGACTTCTCGAACTTCCTGACCTCAACGTCGAACTGCCCCGCAGTCTGCCCGACCAACGTCGCGCTCGCGTCGTTCGGCGCGACCGCGTCCGCGTCTTCGACCGTCAACCCGAGTTTCCCCGCGAGCGCCGCTATCAACGGCGAACACAACGGCGCGGGATGGGGTTCAGGCTCCGGCGGCTGGAACGACGGCACGCGCGGCGTCTTCCCCGACAGCATCACGGTCAACCTGAACGTCACGCAGACGATAGACGAAATTGATGTCTATACGCTTCAGGATCAGTTCAGTTCACCCGGCCCCGCCGGCGACTTCACGATCTTCTCGCTCTACGGCATACGCGACTTTCAGGTGCAAGCCTTCAACGGCTCGACCTTCGTTAACGTGCCGGGCGGCGTCGTCACGGGCAACAACCACGTCAAGCGCCACTTCATCTTCGCGACGCCGATTACGACCAACCAGATACGCATCGTCATCAACGACTCCGCCGATCACCTCTTCAGCCGCGTCGTCGAGATCGAGGCGTACAGTTGCAACCCGGTCGCCGTCCCGACTCCGACCCCGACTCCGACGCCCACGCCGACTCCGACTCCGACTCCGACGCCCTGCGGGACGAACATCGCGACGGCGAGCAACGGCTCGACCGCCACGGCGTCCTCGCAGTACAGCGCGAGCTTCCCCGCGAGCGGCGTCATTGACGGCGAGCACAACGGCAACAACTGGGGTTCAGCCGGCGGCTGGAACGATGCCACGCGCGGCGCATTCCCCGACAACATTCAGGTCAATTTCAACGTCTCGCAGACCATAAACGCGATTGACGTTTACACGCTGAAGAACGACTTCAACAGCGGCTCAATCGTCAACGCCTCAACGTCCGCAAGCGCCTACGGCATACGCGACTTCCACGTGCAATACTTCGACGGCTCGTCGTTCGTTGACGTGCCGGGCGGCGCGGTCGCGGGCAACACCCTCGCGATGCGTAGGTTCATCTTCGCGCCGATCACGACCAGTCAGATACGCGTCGTCGTCAACGACTCCGCCGACCACCTCTTCAGTCGCGTCGTCGAGATCGAAGCCTTCAGTTGCAACCCCGTGGCCGCCCATTGCGTGAACAACGGCGGCACAGGCGGTTGCTTCTCCACAATTCAGGCGGCGATTAACGCCTCTTCGCCCGGCGACGAGGTTAACGTTCAGCCCGGGACTTACGACGAAGATGTAAACGTCAATAAGGCCAACCTGAAACTTATCGGCGCGGGCGCGAACAACACAAATATCCGCGGCCCCATCGGCGGCCCCGGCAGCACCGTTGCCGTCAGCGCCAACAATGTGACCATCGCCGGATTTACAATCACCCGGCTTGGCAATAACACGACCGACTGGAATGATCCGGGGTTGAACTCCGCGGGCATCTCCATTCAGGGACAGGCAGTCACCGGCGCGCTCATCCACGACAACATACTCACCGGCAATCGCACCGGCATTGACATCAATAACAGCAACGGGCACACCGTTCGCAACAACGTCATTGATTTCAACCGCACGGGCTTGATCTACCGCAACCAGACCGACTTTCAGACTGTCGTGGAGAACTTCATCACGAACAACTGGACGGTCGGCGTTCTCTTCCTCGACGCCAGCGGCGGCACTAACAGCCCCGTCCAGACGGCGTTGCACAGCACGTTCTCGAACAACAACATCAGCGCCAACTGGTACGCACAGATCGTTGACCGCCAGACGGGCGGCTCGCTTCCCGCGCCTGCCACCACCGACTACAAGAACTTCCGCGGCAATTGGTTCGGGACGACCAGCCCGGTGATTACAACCGCCAACAGCGCCGAGCCGGGCTACGCCGCCCAGATTCCGGTCGCCTACGGCGGCACGGCCACGCCTCCGGGCGGTCAGCCCGACATCGCGGGCCCTGCTTCCGCGAACTTCCAGATCGTCCCGTTCCTCCAGAGCGGCACGGACACCGACGTAGAGACGACGCCGGGGCGCGGCACTTTCGGTTTTCAGGGCGTCCCGAACACAGTCATCGTCTCGCCCGCCAACCAGAACGGCTGGACATTCTTCGACGACAATCCGGGAACGGGCACCGGATCGGGCGGCTTCGCTGCCGGCCCGGCCACGCCGCCGCTCGGCACCGGGAGCGCCTTCCTGACGGTCGACAGTCAGGGACGCTTCGCGCTCGCAACGGCCGCCTACGCCGGGACACGCATGGACGACCTTCTCGGATTGCTCTACAGCAGTTATCAGAACAACAACTCGAACACGGTCGTCGCGGCCTCGCTCCAGTTCGACATTGACTACGATCTCAACGACACGACCACCAGCTATCAGGGCCGGCTCGTCTTCGAGCCGTACCAGACGCCCGCCCAAGGCGGCGTACAACAGAACGTCTGGCAGAATTGGAATCCGAGGGCAGGCAATTGGTACGGGACGCGCACGACGGTTCCGGTTAACAACGTTAACGTGGCTCAGCCGTGCCAACAGGCTACCCCGTGCACATATCAACAGGTGCTCGCGCTCTTCCCCAACGCCGGTGTCTGGAACAGCGGAGGCGGTTTGCTGTTCAAGGCGGGCGGGCCTTGGGCACCGGGCTTCAACGGCAATGTCGATGCGTTAAAAATCAATCAGGGCAGCAGCCTGATTACTTACGATTTCGACAACCTGCCGGCGTCTATCCGCAATCAACCATTGCTGGGCCGACGCTAAGACAACGGCCGCCGGAGCCGGTCACGGTGTATAGCTTAGTGCTTGCACCGTGGCCTGCTTCGTCGGCAACTTTGACACATGGTTCGTGCCGGCAACGGCACGCCCGAACGGCCTCCGTCTTCGGGCCTCGCGCTCTATAACTTTCGCGCAGAGGTTCGTACTCGCAACGGTCGTCAGACTTTTGGGCCTGACGACCGTTACTCTTTTTCATCTTCGGCAAATGAAACATATACTCGCCGCGTGACTTCGCCTCTTGAGACGAGCGCGGGGCATCAGTCCTCGATGATTGAATCCAGACTTTCAGGCTCAGTCTCGCCAGACTTTTGACCAGACACGAGACGCTCGCTGTCCAATGCATTTCTTCGCGCGCATTAAAGTCCGCTTCGGCGACTGCGACCCGGCGGGGCTTGTTTACTATCCTGTGCTCTTTCACTATTGCCACGCGGCGATGGAGGAGTTCTTCGCCGCTCGCTGCGGGACGAGCTATTCGCGGCTCGTAGCGGATGAGCGTCTGGGTTTTCCAACGGTGAACGTGCGCGCGGAGTTCTTCGCGCCCTTCGTTTACGGCGACGAGGCGGAGGTCGAAGTCTGGGTCTCGCGCGTCGGGCGGAGTTCGGCGACCTTCGAGTATCGTCTGCGCCGGGCCGCCGACGGTCTTCTGTGCGCGAGCGCGACTCTCGTGCAGGCGTCGATGAGCCTCGACGCGCGTCGGGCCGTCCCAGTTCCCGCCTCTTTGCGCGAAGCGTTCGAGCGAAGCGCGGCGTGAACGGGCATCAGGGAGCGGGCATCAGGAAGACCCTTTCGATTGTTTGCCGCTGTAAAACGGCGCGGCGATTTTCTCTTGCCAATCGGGGCGGTTTTGTGGAAAATCGCCCGCAATCAACTTTTACTACCCTCGCAAACGAAAAGCAGACGGCGCTTGAAAAAAGCCGGGTAGCCCCGCTCGTCGTCAGCCAGCAACGCACTTCGTTACCGGAGGAGAAAAAGTCCGTGAAAAAGCTCGCCATCTCTCTTGCAGTGCTCTTTGTCCTGTGTCTGTCTTCCGCAGCGAAGGCTGACACGCTGACGTTTACCCCCAACCCGGTTGACCTGAACGACCTCGACCATCACATGGTTTACACATGGCGGATTGACAACGTGAACCTGCACGGTCAGCAGATCACCGGCGCTCGCATCACGATCAAGAACATCGCCAACTGGAACGATCAGGCTAACAAGCTCTTCATACACCTGCTCGACACGGCCAAGAACGCAGGCGTCGCGTCGTTCGCCGACGACCCGAACGAGAACAACACGACCGTCAACATTGACGACGACTTCGTTGACACGCGCTATCACAACAACGCGAACTGGCTCGTCGCCAACGGCACCGCGGACACGTTCCTGACTTCGCAGTCGTTCACGACGACGCCCACGAACTTCGTTTACAATTTCACGGCCTCGCAGTTGACCGCGCTCTTCAACTACATCTCGAACGGCGGCAACTTCGCTCTGGGCTTCGACCCCGACTGCCACTTCTTCAACGACGGCATCAGCCTTCAAATCTTCACGGCTCCGGCCCAGACGACGCCCGAGCCTGCGACGCTGGCTCTGCTCGGCACGGGACTCGCCGGACTCTACGCGCGCAAGCGCCGCCAGAGAGCGAACCGAACCGTCTAGATTTTCATCCGTCGTCCTTAGTTTTCAGACGCGGCGCGTGGAAGGGTGAAGCGACCTTCCACGCGCCGCTTTACTTTTAGCGCACGCGACGAGACGCCGCACGTTTTTACATCGAGTTCGCGGTGGCATATAATTCGTGCGCCCTCCGGGACTCGCCTCGAAAGTCTTTCCGCCGAAAGCCTCGAACACGAACAGCGCCGGAGCGGCAGGAGGTCGCCGCCTTGTCGAAGAGCAGAACCGTCTCGCTCGCACTAGCAATCATTCTCGCAGCCGTCTGCGCGCCGCGGGTCGCGCTCGGCAATCGTGTACTCTACGCGCCCGCGCCGGACGCGCCGACCACCGCGAGCGATGCGTCCCACGCAACGCCGCCCGCCGCCGACGCGACCGACGACGCGCAGCAGCCGAAGCACAAAGAGAGCGGCCTCGCGCGCTTACTCGCCGCGCCCTTCCGCGCGCTCGCCAAACTCTTCGGCGGCACGAAGAAGTCCGAAGAGGCGAAAAAGTCCGCGCCCCGCCCCTCGACGACGACGGACGCGAGCGCAGACAAGAGCGAAGCGGGCGGCGAGTCGAACACGTCTGAAGTGAAGCCTTCCGCCGCAACTCAGAGCGCGAACGCGCAAGGGCCGAAGACGACGACTCCCGCCGAGCAGGAGGCGACCGAGATAACGCGCGGTGTCGCGAGCGGCACGCAACAGACGGTCGCGTCAGGCGCTCAACAGACGGAAGCCGTCCGCGTCATAAGGCCCGACGCGAACGGTGTTCTCGCGGAGAAGCCGCGAATGTGGATTCCCGTCATCGAAGGCATTTCAAAAGACCCGCTCACGCAGGGGCGCGCGCTGCTTGAGCACGGCTACTTGCAGGAGGCGTTGGCGGAACTCTCGGTTGCGGCGACCGTCGGCCCCGACTTCGCCGAAGCGAACAACCTGCTCGGCGTGGCCTACGACCGAACGGGCCAGCACCTTCAGGCCGCGGAATGTTACCAGCGCGCGCTCACGGTCGCGCCAAAGAACGTCGCAGTGCTCGCCAACCTCGGCTACTCGCTCTACCTCGCCGACGACTATGAAGGTGCGCTCAAGCGTCTGAAGCAGGCGGCGAAGCTCGCGCCCGGCACGCCCGTCATCTACGACAACCTCGGCATCGTCTATGCGCGGCTGCGGCGCTACGACGACGCGTTCAAGTATTTCGCAATCGCCTCGAACGAGTACGACGCGCACCTGAAACTCGCTTCGGTTCTCGAAGACCAGAAGCGCGACCGCGACGCAATCAAGCATTACGAGGCCGCTCTGAGGATGCAGCCCGGCACGTCCGCAGTCCTCGAACGTCTCGTCGCACTCTACGAGCGCGCCGGCGAACACGACAAAGCCGAACAGGCTCGCCGAACCCTCGGCCAGCCGAAGAACCCGCAGAAGACAACGACGGGCGGCGGAGGTTAAAGAACAGAAAGCAATCGGAATCGCAGGCGTACAGCCGCTATGTAGAAAAACGAAAGGTAGTTAAGAGCGACGGTGTATGTTCGTAAGGAGAGAACTATAGCGTGCACAAAATTCGAGGACTTCGACAAAGAGAATCCTAACTATCAATACTTAGCTAATGCCATTAAGGATGGAACTATTTCGCTAGACGAGAATAAGTGTCTCGCCTATATCAATGCCGCACCCTTGCAATTGAAATTCGGGTGGGGGATGAAGGCATATTTAGAAACACAAGGCTATACAGGTTATGTAGCCTTCGCCTACTTTCCTTTCGGTGAATAAAGTACTTTCAAGCGACGGGATGCTAGACTACTTTCTGCTTATTGCCTTCTGCCTCACTGTCTTTTCGTCAGATTGTAATCGCGAAGCCGCCGGTAGAGCGTCGATGGCGAGATGCCAAGCATCTCGGCGGTCTTGCCCCGGTGCCAGCCCGTCTGTTCCAGAGCCGCGATGATCTGCTGGCGCTCGACCTCGCGGAGTGGCGGCGGGACGTTCGACGCTTGAGTCGCGCCCTGTGCGCCGGAGGCGTCGGACGCGACCGCAGAGGGGCGGAAGGTCAAAGCGGGGCTTACGATTTCCGGCGGAAGCTCGCCGGTCGTGACGCGACCGTCGTTGGCGAGAAGCACCGCGCGCTCCAGAGTGTTTCGCAGTTGGCGGACGTTGCCGGGCCAAGCGTAAGACCTGAGCGCCGCGAGCGCTTCGGGCATAAGCTCCGGCGCGCCCGCGCCCGCGAGTTGTTTCAGGAGGTGCGCGGCAATCGGCTCGATGTCTTCGGGGCGCTCGCGCAACGGCGGCAGGTTTATCTGGAAGCTGTTGATGCGATAGAGAAGGTCTGCGCGGAAGCGCCCGTCGCTCGTGACTTCGTTAACGTCGCGGTTCGTCGCCGCGACGACGCGCACGTTGACCTGAACTTTGCGGACAGCGCCGACGCGGTAGAACGAGTTGGTTTCAATCGCGCGCAGAAGTTTCGACTGCAACGGCGGCGGAAGCTCCGTCACCTCGTCGAGAAAGATCGTGCCGTTGTCGGCCAACTCCCACAGTCCAAGCTTTCGACCCTTCGCGCCGGAGAACGCGCCGGCCTCGTAGCCGAAGAGTTCGGATTCGAGAAGAGACTCTTGAAACGCCGCGCAGTTCAAGTCGATGAACGAGCCTTCCGAGCGGAGGCTCAGACGATGAATCGCGTTGGCGACGAGTTCCTTGCCCGTGCCCGACTCGCCCGTGATCAGCACGCTCGCGTCCGACGGCGCGACGCGCTCGACGAGTCGCATCACCTCGCGCATCGCGTCTGAGACGAAGATGATCTCGGGCGTCGCCGTCCGCCGCTCGACGAGCGTGCGAAGGCGCGCGTTGTCAACGCGCAGGCGTCTCTTTTCGGCGGCCTGCTTCACCAGCGCGTCGAGTTCGGCGATGCGGTAGGGCTTCGAGAGATAGTCGTATGCGCCGAGCTTCATCGCCTCAATCGCCGACTCGACCGTGGCGTGACCCGTGAGCATGATTACTTCGGGCGGGTTCGGTCGCTGGTGGACGCGGCGCAGAAGCTCCATGCCGTCCATGTTCGGCATCGAGATGTCCGAGAGGAGCACGTCAACGTTGCTCTCTTCCAGAAGCTTCAGAGCGGCCTCGCCGTCCGCCGCTGCGCGAACGTCGTGGCCCATGCGTTGGAGTTCTTTCTGTAGGACGAGCCGGAGATTGGCTTCGTCTTCGGCGACGAGTATGCGTGCGGGCTGTCGGTTCTCGCTCAACAGGGTAGGTCTCCGTCAGAAGTTTTCATCGAGGGCAGCGAAATCCGAAAGGCCGTCCCGTGCCCCGCGGTCGAATCAACGGTGATGCGACCGCCGTGCTCGGTAACAATACCATAACAGACCGCGAGTCCAAGACCCGTGCCGCGCCCGACCTCCTTCGTCGTAAAGAACGGGTCGAAGATGCGCTCGCGAATCTCCGCCGGAATTCCCTGCCCCGTGTCGCGCACTTCGATGAGAATCGCGCCGCCCTCGTCCGTCTCATCGCGAAACGTGCGGAGCGTGAGCGTGCCGCCACCCGGCATCGCGTCAATCGCGTTCTCGGCGAGGATGATTACGGCCTGCTGCAATTGCCCCATGTCGCCGGAGACGAGCGGCAGGTGCTCGGCGAGTTCAACGTCTATCCTCATCGAGACGCCGCGCTTCTGGTGCATTAGAAGCCGCGCCGCCGACTCGACGACTTCGGAGACGTTGACCGGCGCGTGCTCGACTGCGCGCGCGCGGCTGAAGTCGAGAAGGCCGTTCGTGATCTGCTTGCAGCGGAAAGCCTCGCCGCGTATGAGTTGAAGGTACTCGCGCAGGTCTTCAACGTCCGCGCCCTCGCCGTAGATGCCTTCGTCGGCGCGCGATTCCAAAGCCTCTGCGCAAGCGGCTATCGTCGCGAGCGGGTTGTTGATCTCGTGTACGACCCCGGCGGCGAGCCGCCCGACCGCAGCGAGTTTTTCGGTGCGCGCGACGGCGCGGTTAGCGTTGACGCGCGAAGTGATGTCTTCGCCGACCGTGATGACGTGCGATACCTCGTCGCCGTCAATCTTCATCGGCACTTTGCTGACGAGCCAGTGGCGCGTCGAGCCGTCCGCGCCCATCGACTCCTGCTCGATATGCTCGATCTCGCCCGTCTCGAACGCGCGCTCGAACTCGCCCCGCATCGCGGTGCGCGGCTGGCGCGTCAAGACCTCGAAGATGTTTCGACCGAGAACGTCGCGGCGCGGGATGCCCTGACCACCGAGTTCCCGGTTGCGGTTCCACGCGACGACGCGGTAGTCGCGGTCAATCGCGTAGAGCGAGACGGGCAAGCTGTCAATGATCGCCTCGGTAAAACGTCTCTGGCTCTCGGCCTCCGCCGTCCGCCGCTCGACCTCGCGCGCGAGGTGGACGGAGGCCGAGCGCGCGGCCTCGTACAGCGTAGAGATGCGCGCGGCGAGAGCGGCCTGCTGCGCCGCCGCGTCAACCAGTCTCTCTTCGGTCTGCCCGCAGTCGCCGCGACGGTCGAACGCGACGACGAGCGCGCCGAGCGAGCGACCCTCGAAGCGGAGCGGGGCTGCAAACTCGACGGCGTGCCCGCGGTCGCGCAGAAAAAATTCTTCCGGCTTCTCGACGCGCAATGAAACGGAAGGCGACGAAGCGAGCCACGCGCGCAGGCGCTCGACCTCGACGAGCGAGGCTGTCTCTTCGGCGCTGCCCTCACGGTCGAAGACGCAGACGGCCAGAGCGTTGTGTTCCTTCTCGCCATTCAACTTCCGCCCTTCGCCCTTCAAGAGCACGGCGGCGCAGAGCGCAGCGTCCGCGCCCTCGTAGGTCGCGCCCGCGACACGGCGGACGACCTCGGCAGGCATGAGCGCGTGCAGAAGCCCACGTCCAAGGTCTGCGATGAATGCGAGTTCGCGGTTGCTGCCTTCGAGCGCGCGCTCGCGCTCCGCGGCTTCGAGATGAGCGCCGACGCGCGTGACAAGCTCGCGCGCCGTCTCGGACTTGACGACGAAGTCGTCCGCGCCCGCGGCAAACGCCTCGATCTTGTAGTCTTCGCGGTCGTGCGACGAAAGGACGATGACCGGAAGCCTTCGCGTCGCCGTCTGCGCGCGCAGCAGACGGCAAAGCGCGAGTCCGCTCACACCGGGAAGCTCGATGTCGAGGACGACGAGATCGCAGGTGTCGTCGCGATGCAGTTCGCGCAGCGCCTCCGCCGCGTCGCCGCAGCCGACGACCCTGTGCCCCTCCGACTCGAACGCGCGCTCAAGGCCGCGGCGCACGCGCTCGTCGTCCTCGACCACGAGGATCGTCGCGGCTCTGTTTGAAACTTGGGAAGAGACGGTCATGCTTTCGATTCGAGAACTTTTCGGCGCGGGCCCGGAGGGGCGTTTGACCCGCAGCGCGAGGCTGAGACTTTCGCGCCGGGCATGCGCGCCCCGGCGGCGTGCGCCCTTCGACACGAGGCGCGACCATCTCTGATTGAAAACGACCGGGCGGGGAAAGTCAAGAAAGGGATGAAGGCGGAAGGCGGAAGGATGAAGCCGCAGGCCGTTTGCCTCCGCCTTCATCCTTCCGCCTTCCGCCTTCATCCTTAATTTATCGCCGTCGAGGCCAGATTGCCCGTCGGGATTTCGGCGGCCTCGCCGGACTTCGGTTCGACGGTGCGTTGTTTGTGGTCGGACTTGACGGAGTACATGGCCTCGTCGGCGGCGATGAGAAGGTGGTCGAGCGTCTCGCCGTCCGCGCCGTAGGTGGCCGAGCCGACCGAGATGCCGACGCGCGCGTGCTTGTCGCCGCGGACGTGGAGCGAGAAGCGCGAGACGGCGCGCTCGATTCTCTCGCCGAGTTCGGCGGTCTGCTCCGCCGAGAGGTCTTGCAGTATCGCGACGAACTCGTCGCCCGCGTAGCGCGCGAGGAAGTCGTACTCGCGCAACTGCGCCTGAATGATTCGCCCGACCTCGCGCAGCACGCGGTCGCCCGTCTTGTGGCCGAACGAGTCGTTGACCTGCTTGAAGTCGTCGAGGTCGAGCATGACGACCTGAAAGGACTTGCCCGTCCGGCGCGCGCGTGCGGCCTCGTGCTCGAAGCGAACATACATCGCGCGCGAGTTCGGCAGCCCCGTCAGCGTGTCCGTGAGCGCGTTCGATTCGGCCTCGGCGTGGCTCATCGCGTTCGCGAGCGCGTCGGAGGCGAGGCGTGCCACGGTGTCGAGCAGGCGAAGGTGGTCGTCCGTGTAGCGGCGCGGCTCGGACGAATAGATGGCGAGCGCGCCAAGCAGCCGCTCGTCTCTCGTCAGCGGCAGCGCGACCATCGAGCGGAACATGCAGTCTTCGGGCAGCAGAACGTCCGCGAAGTCGAGCATCGGGTCGAGCAGGAACGACGCGCGGCGGTTGGCAAGCACGAAGCCCACGACGCCTTCGCCCGGTGCGACCGCGCGACCGCGCAAGGCTTCCGAGTGCCGGCCCGCGACGTGTTGGGCTGTCGCATAGCCCTTCGCGTCGTCGTAGAGATAGACGGCGCACAGGTCGAACGGGACGACGTGCCCGACCTTGTTGACGAGGACAGAGACGGTGTCCTCGATGTCGAGCGACGAGCCGAACGTGCGCGCGATCTCGTAGAGCGCGTAAACCTCCCTGTGCGCGCTCGTAATCTGGCTCAGATAATTTGGCGCGTCCGAGTGGTGAATCGACGCGACCGCCTGCGCCGGCGGCGCGGCGGCGACGCCCTCGCCCGGCTCGCCGAGCAGTTCGCGCTGGTCGAACTCTTCGTTCGTCAGGCCGCGATTGTCAAGGCCCTGCGCCGCGATCTCCTCGTCGAACTCCGGCAGATGCGCGAGGAACGTCTCGACGACGCGCGGGTCGAAGTGCGTGCCCGCGCCGCGGCGTATCATCGCGCAGGCTTGCTCTCGCGTCTTACCGCGCCGGTACGGCCGCTCCTCCCGAACCGAGTCGAAGCAGTCTGCGACCGAGAGTATGCGCGCGGTTATCGGAATCTCCTCGCCCCGCAAGCCTTCCGGGTAGCCGCGACCGTCCCACTGTTCGTGGTGGTGGCGCACTATGGGCACGACCGGGTACGGGAAGCCCACGCGTTCGAGAATCTGCGCACCCACGGTCGTGTGAATCTTCATCTTCTCGAACTCCGCGGGGGTGAGTTTGCCGGGCTTGTTAAGGATGTGGTCGGGGACTGCGAGCTTGCCTATGTCGTGAAGGAGCGCGCCCGCTTTCAGAGCCTTTATCTCGCCCGGCGATAGTCCCATCAACTCGCCCAAACGTCCGCAGTAAACCTGAACGCGGCGCACGTGGAAATGAGTCGTCTGATCCTTCGCGTCAATCGCGGTCGCGAGCGCCTCGACGGTGGCGAGGTGTACGCGGCTCGTCTCTGCGGCCTCGCGCGTCTTCTCGGCCACGCGCTCGAAGTAAGTCCTGTAGGTCGCGAACGTCGCGGCGATGACGGGCACGCTCAGCAGAACATAGACGAGTCCGAACCGCATGATCGCCGCATAGACTAATCCGGCGGCGAGCGCGCCCGCGAAGAAAGTCCATGAAGTCCAGAGATAGCCGTCGCGCCAGCAGCGCCAGACCGAGCGCCGGCTCTTCAGGGCGATGAGCGCCGCGACGAGCGCGCCGTTTAAGGCGTACTGCAAGAGCGCCATCAGTATGAGCGGCAGCAGGAGTTGTTCGAGCGAGAGCGGCGCTGTAAAGCCTACGGGCCGGCGCGCGACTCCGCCGTGCGCGGCGAGCGCGAAATAGAAGGCGTGCCCCGCGACGAAAGCGGTCAGCGCCATGCACGCGGGCGCGGCGACCCAACTCGTCGCGCGACTCGAAGTTTTAAGTGAACTCGTAAAGAGGTCGAGCGCGCCGAGGACGATTGCGGCGGGGACGCCGAGGAAGATCGCGCCGAGGAAGATGAAGCAGTCGCCCGCCGTCATGCTCGCCTTCGTGCCGGGGATGCGGACGGGGACGATGCCTGAGATGACGACGAGGCTCGCGAGCACGAGCAGTTGCGCCCACTGCGCCGCGCCGAACGAAAGGCAACTCCAAAGGCCCCAGACGAAGACGCAAGCGCCCGCCGAGACGACTGCGAACCAGTACGCCTTCGCCGCGCGGCTGTAGTCCGACATATTCATGCGAATCAACCAGCGCCCTCCCGAACGGATAAGTAATGAATGCGGAATGATGAGCGATGAATAAAAAACCAGACTGAGTCTTTCAATTCATCATTCCGTATTCCGCATTCATTATTTCTTCAAAATAAGTCCGTCGCCGGAAGTGAGGGCCGGAGCAACTCGGCTCTCGCTTCCGGCGACGATTGGGGGCAAGCGGCGGGATTCTACAGGGCACTCTTCCCGCCCATGCTGGGTGAGTAACTTGGAAGGCGCGCGTGTCTTCGCTCACTCGACGCCTCCGCTTAAAAACATTTACGCTCCTCGCGTTTCAAACTGGCGCGGCTTTACGAACTCCGTGCGGAGAGTTCGCGGGGCGCGCGTGCCGCGCTCCTGCAAGCCGCGCATAATCCTTTAACAACCCGCGTGCCGCGCGCATCGTGTTCACGCGCGGCCCCTTTTGCCTGAGAATTCGTCGCCGCGGCGAAGAAAAGTCTTCGCGCCCGAAGCGCGAGCCGCGCGGCAGGTCAGCGTGACGGGTCAGTTTGAAGCGTGCAGTTCATAGTGACCAGAGAAAGCGTTCTCGTAAAGCGTTCTCGTCTCGATGCCGCCGTTTGACAACTCAAGCGTGCGGGCGCACCCTTCCGCAATCGTCTTGAGAGGCGTTTGTTCTAAACATACTTCGTCGGCGGGATTCAACGCTTGGACTCATCAAAGACAGTCGAACAGGCGGAGCAGCGTGCAGAGTCTGTGGGCTACGTCAAGCTTTTGCGGCTCAGACGCGACTTCCGTCTGCTCTGGTTCGGACAGGTAATAAGCCAACTTGGCGACTGGTTCGACACGATTGCACTCTTCACGCTCGTGCTGCGTCTGACGGGTTCGGGGCGCGCGGTCGGACTCGTTCTCGTCGCGCGATTTCTTCCGAGCGTAGTTTTGGGGCCGCTCTCCGGCGTAGTCGCGGATCGCTTCAACCGGCGACACATAATGATCGCGAGCGACATCGCGCGCGCCGTCGTAGTGCTCGGCTTTCTCATCGTCCGAAGACCCGAACAGGTCTGGCTCGTTTACGTCCTGACGATTCTTCAACTCGGCTTCTCTTCATTCTTCGAGCCTGCGCGCACGGCTGCGATTCCCTCGGTCGTTCCGGCGCGCGACCTTGTTACTGCCAACAGTCTCTCGTCGGTCACATGGTCTGCGATGCTCACGCTCGGCGCGGCAATCGGCGGCCCCGTGACGGGGTGGTTCGGGACGGACGCGGCCTTCGTCATAGACTCTCTGACCTACGTCGTATCGGCACTCCTCATCGCGAGCGTGACTCTTCCGCGAAGACCCGCGCGAGAGAAGCGACGGCTGACGTTTGCAAAAGCTCTCGGCATCACAGACACGCTCGAAGGCTTGCGCTACGTCCGAAAGCGACCGCGCGTGATGGCGCTCTTACTCGTTAAGCCCGCGTGGGGTTTGGGCGGGGGGATTCTGACGCTGCTTCCGGTCTTCGGCGAAAAAATCTTCCCCGTCAGAGGGAGCGCCGCGCTCGGCATGAGCGTTCTCTACGTCGCGCGCGGCATAGGCACTGCGGTCGGCCCGATGTTCACGCGCCGCTTCTACAGCGAGACGCGCGAGCAGATGCAGAACGCCATCGGCCTCTCTTTCATCTTCGCGGGCGTCTTCTACGTCGCATTCGGCGTGACTAAGAGTTTCACGCTGGCGCTCGTCTTCGTCGCGGTCGCGCACATGGGCGGGAGCGTCCTCTGGGTCTTCTCGACAGTCCTTTTGCAGACGAGCGTGGAAGATAATTTCCGTGGACGTGTCTTCGCGGCGGAACTGATGATTATGACTCTGGCGATGGCTACATCGAACTACCTGACGGGCGATGCGCTCGACCGCCTCGGAATCTCTCCGCGCGTGGTCGTCTCCGCGATAGGGATATTCTTCGTCGTGCCGGGGCTGCTCTGGTTCGCGTCGAGAAGACTGTGGGATAGAGCGGGAGAATGAAAAGCTCGACCGTGCTCGACCCGCGCGCAATTTGAAACGGGCTGCGCTCTCTTTGCTTCAAGCAAGGCTCGAATCGACTCTCTCTGACGCCCGCCTCCGTTCAATTCATTGCCGGGCGCTTTCCTTCTTAGCATCGAAACCGAATCCTCAAAGAGATTCCAATCCTCGTCGGGCCCGACAACGGAGGCGGTCGAAGTGTGTCGGCGCTCGTCGAGAAAATCTCAGACGAAATACTTTCCCCGAATCGTCTTAAATATCTGGACACTTAACCATTGCCCGCCGCTTGAAGAGGGCGAGGCCATTACAGAGGAGACATCAGTCATGAGAAACCATGTGATCTCTATTTTCGCGTGCTTCATCTTCGCGTGCTGCATTTTCGTCGCAGCGTGCGGCAGCAAAACGGACGTTCCGGCGGGAACGAACGCTCCCGCAACAACGGGCACTCCCGCGACGACTGCCGCTACCGCAAAACCGGCCGCTCCCGCAGAGTCGGGCGTTCCCGTAGAATTTTCTAAGGCTTGTAGCGCGGAGAACGACAAAAAAACTGTCGAAATAAGTGGCTACCTCGACGGAGACGAAGGCGTTTTCTGTTCGGAGACCGTCGTTGGCGGCGGCGAATATAATTGCCAATACAGGTTGAAAGAAAAGCCGGCTGACCAAAAAGGCATTAAAGCAAACATCAAAGAGGGAAAATCAGCAAATCAGGCCGAAGAACTGTCTGCCGGCTACGAGCGCAAGGACATTAAAATTCACGCCGCCGACGGCCAGATCATCAATATCGCCGACAAGGTAAAGCTGACCGGCGAGATGAGCGTCTCGTCCGACGGAAGCTCTTGTTCTATGAAGGTAACGAAGGTTGAAAAATAATGAGGCGACGCGGCGGCGGAGCGTCGTTGTCAACGTCCTACGCTTCGCCAAGCCGCGGCAGTAATTTACACGGCGTTCGCCTCGTGTACTAAGGCTTTCGCGTGACGGCTGTGTCGCGGTCGTAGCCTTTAAGATTTTGAGGTGCTCGGACGGGCGCGCCCGCAAGGTTGCGGATGCGGCATCGACGCTTAGGTTTGTTACTTGCGCAACGAACCTGGCGGACGTGCCGCATCCGCGACTATTTGTGCGACAATGCCGCCAGCCGCCAAACTATTCGTTCAGCCGGAGCGCGGGACGAGCGTGGCTTTCAACATTGAACAGTTCCATAATCTTGTGTGCTGTTCGCACGCGTCCGGTTCGAGCGTCGTGTCACAAGGAGGATAACAATTGGGCAGTAGTAGTGCGTCATACCTGATGCAACAGTTGTTGAGTCAGTCTCCCATCCTGTTGGCGGGACTTCTCGGTCTAATCCTTCCGCCAATCTTCTGGAAGCGCTGTCCAGCAGCGTCGCTCCTGACCTTGATAGCAACGCTCATCCTTCTGTTCGCGACCGTCGCGGTCGTCGGCCTGCAAACCTACTTTGCTTCCGCACGGATGGAGCAGGGTTGGACGATGACACAGTATTCCGAACTGAGCGGCGCTGTCGGCCTGCTCGGCGGCCTGAGCCGCGCGCTGGCAATCGGCCTGCTCGTAATCGCCGTGTTCACAGGTCGCAAACGAGTTTCATGACGGGACGGCCCGACGCATGACTAAAGCATACGCCGTCGTCGAACGCACGCCGACCGTCGAAGAATACAATCGCGTTCGCGGGGCCGCAGGGTTGAGCGTGAAGAACGAGGTCGCGGCGCGGCGTGGTTTAGCCAACACGCTTTTCGGAGTCTGCGTCGAATACGACGGCGTAGCGGTCGGTATCGGTCGCGTCATAGGCGACGGCGGCTTGTTCTACGACATAGTTGACGTGGCGGTCGTCGCGGAGCATCAGAAACAGGGAGTGGGCAAACTGATAATGGACGCTTTGATGAGCTACGTTGACGCCAACGCCCCGCCGACTTCTCTCGTCTGCCTGATGTCTAACAAGGGAGTCGCACCTTTTTATGAAAGGTACGGATTCAAAGCCCGCGACCCCGAAATGCCGGGGATGGTCATCAGGAAGTAGCCGCTAATCCTTTCAACCCGACGCCTTTTCCCTTATCATCTGCCGCACAGTTTAAAGAGCCGTCGCGCCCGTCGAAATTTTTATCGCGCGCCGTGCGAGAGTTTTCTCATCCACTCACGAACACACGCAGTCCGACCGAGAGTTTCAAACGATGAGTTCAGTTTCATTCCGATTCGATTCGACCCGGCGGTAATCTCTTTCGAGTTCGGAGCAATCCGTACAGAGTTTGTGGCAAAAGCATTCGAAATCGCGCAATTCACATTAAGCTTGTCCCAGACACGACTCGGACTGCGGCGAGTCAAGCTCGAACCGCTCCTATTCGAGTTTGAATCAGGGTAATTCAAACTCGGATCGCCTCAATTCATACTAGGATTGCTCTAATCCGAGTTGAGTTTGGAGCAATCCGGGTATGAATTAACATAATTCGAGTCGGGATTTTGTGGGCGCGTGTGCGTGTCGAGGCTTTTGCGGCACGTTTAAGTTCAAACGGAGCATGAATTTAGCCAGTTTGAGCGGGCCGGAGATAGCGATTCCGAAGAATCAAGCGCATGTGCACGTTTCGCTCCACGCCGGTCTCCGTTAGAAAGTCGGAAAAAAGTCTTGCCTTGATGCGCCTTTGGCAGTATTCTCCCGCCGTCCTTTCCCAAAGGGTTTCGCAAACGTCACGCAACCACAAACTCTGGCCTCGAAACCGGGAGACCTCAGAATGTCAAAAATTAAGCTCAATCTACACAGCTTAACCATCCCCGAAAAGATCGCTCGTTCACAACAGATCGTCGCGGCTTTGACGGGCAACCCTAATTTCACCGCGCCGCACCCGCCTCTTTCGGAGGTGACTGCGGCCATCGACGAACTGGAAACGGCCAGCAACGCCGCGCAGGCCGCGCGGCAGGACGCGAAGGCGAAGACCGCCGCGCAGAACGCAAAGGAGGAGGCGCTCGACCGCATCGTTACGCAACTGGTCGGACACGTCGAATCAATCGCCGGGAACGACGAGGCGATTATTCTGAGCGCGGGACTCGACGTGCGCGCCGCCGCCGCGCCCTCCACCGCGACACACACCGCGCCGCCGACGCTTACCGCCACGGTCGGCGACCACGACGGAGAGATTGATCTTTCTTGGGACACCGTCCGCGGCGCACGCTCCTACGTCATCGAGCGCAGCGCAGACCCGCCGACCGAAACATCCTGGACGCACGCAGCGGTCTCGACGCGCTCACACATAACCATCGAAAACTTAACCAGCGGCACGCGCTACTGGTTCCGCGTCGCAACCATCACAACCACAGGCCAAAGCGGTTGGAGCAACCCCGCGATGAAAATCGCCCCTTAACCAACAACCAAACACCGGAGGCGGGCAGCCTATCCGTTCGCCTCCGCCAATTCATCTCATTCAATGAACGATTATCAAACCCGAATGATTCCGCCTATATAAAGGTGTTGCCAAAAATTCAATTTCGCTCATACGATAAATAGGCAATCTTCCCTATTCTATAAGAAAATGTTTAGAGGGGATAAGAGATGGGAAATAAGCGCACATATCTATTCGGTAAATCTTGCCTTGCTCTTGAGTTCGGTGACATTACTACCTCAAAGGCTCAAGTTCTAGTTAGTTCAGATGATTATTATTTATCGATGGGTGGCGGTGTATCACGTAGCCTCCTTATGGCAGGCGGAAATGTCATAGCTTTGGATGCGGCGAAGAAGGTTCCAGCCGCATTAGGTGATGTAGTAGTAACTACAGCCGGTACTTTACCAGCGCAATACATTTTCCACGCCGTTACCATCGGCCCTGATAACGTAACGACATCTTCTCAAGAAACCGTAAAGCAAACAACCAAGCGTTGTATGCAGATGCTTGACACTTTACAGTTATGCTCAATTGCTTTTCCCGCTATAGGTGCGGGAGTTGCGGAATTTAGCTATGAAGATGTTGCCGCCCAAATGTCCGAAGTGATTGCAGACGATTTATTAAAGCGACGAACGCCTGTTGAAGTAACTATTTACTTATTTGATAGGTTCGGTGAAATGAGAGAGATGGACTTTATACGATTCTTTGAAGAGTTTGCTGCGCGCGTTCCCCGACTTGCCAGTCATGCACAATCGCCGTGTTGCGAAGATAGTACGTCACCAGCCGAAGAACTATTAGTTCCTTATAAAGACTCCATGTCTGAAGATGTTTCTGAAACAAATCAAGAAATAAAAATGCGCCGCGTTCATAACTTGCGTAAGTTAATAAATGCTTTGGAAGAGCAGCGATATAAACTCGAAGAGCGCTTGATAATTCTTATTAACGCCGAAGAAGATCAAGAGATGAAAAAGCTTCGTCAGAAACTTCATGAAAATGAAGAACTCCGATTAGGCTATCTAAATGAATTGAAGACTCTCTCAGAAAAAGATTCATTGATTCCACAAAAGGTAAACTTTGAGAAGAAACATTTGTCCGTATTTTTAAGCTCTACCTATAAAGATTTGCTTGGCTATCGCAATGCTGTAAAAGATCAAATCACGCGTAGAGATATGCTTTTCCGTGGGATGGAGCATTTTGGTGCTGACCCTAAT
The DNA here is from genome assembly GCA_035474235.1 of Pyrinomonadaceae bacterium. Classification (GTDB taxonomy): domain Bacteria; phylum Acidobacteriota; class Blastocatellia; order Pyrinomonadales; family Pyrinomonadaceae; genus QHXN01. The sequence goes on along the minus strand of DATINM010000044.1, from coordinate 46,781 downwards.
GGGCTTGCTCCTGCAACGAAGATTGTTTATGAAGTTCGCAAAACTGATGTGTATTTAGGAATTTTCGGAGTGCGTTATGGTTTTGTGGATCAAGCAACTGGTCTGTCTATGACTGAATTGGAATTTAATGAAGCTGAGGCCAGCGTGAAACCCATGCTTCTTTACATCATTCGAGACGATGCTCAAATCAAAGTTTCAGACATTGAAACTGACCCGAATAGTAAAGTCAAATTAGATAATTTCAAGGCTCGTATATTGAAGCGCTATGTCCCATACATGTTTGACACAATAGAAGATTTGGCTCGTCAGGTTTATGAAGATCTTGGTAAGCTATAATGCCTTGCAATGTGTCATCCATTTAACGGCTGCCTGATTGGACGTGACACAAGTAACTGCGTTCCGTGTAGGATGTTCGATATCAGAGGAGGCATTGGCGGGAGACTATGAGGGTGGAATGAAACATGACAAACGAAGAAATTGAAAAGGCGATGCAGTTCATCCTTGAGCAGCAGGCACAATTCGCGTCCAACCAGCAGCAAGTCAGCGAGAGAGTGTCCCGGCTTGAAACGAACATGGCAGAGATGGCGCGGGCGCAGACACACATGAATGAAGTCGTCGCCGTCATGGTGGACACACACAGGCACACCGAGGAGAAACTCGACGCATTCATCGGCGTCTTGGAGAGATATATCAGTGAAGGTAGGAACGGGGAGGCAAAGGCAGACGGCAACGACCCCATTTAACAGATATCTACCCGCCCGCGAAGCAGACGGAAACTAATCACTCCTCTCATCCTTTCAACCCGACGCCTTTTCCTTTATCATCTGCCGCACAGTTCAAAGAGCCGTCGCGCCCGTCGAAATTTTTATCGCGCGCCGTGCGAGTTTTCTTGTCCAAGCCATAACACACGCAGTCCGACGTGGAGTTTCAAACGATGAGACTTAGAAGCGCCTTTCTGTTCTCCTTCGCGCTCGCACTGCTGCTCGCGCCGCACGCGGTTGTGGCGCAGACGCAGCGTGAACGCCTCGGCGTCGAGCAGTTTTTAGACTGGGAGTTGGTCGCCTCGCCGCAGGTCTCGCCCGACGGGCGGCAGATCGTTTACACGCGGCGCTGGCCCGACAAGGTGAACGATAAGTATGAGGACGAGGTCTGGATAATGGATGCGGACGGCGGGCGAAATCGTTTCTTCGTCAAGGGAGCACAGCCCGCTTGGTCGCCCGACTCGCGGCGCGTGGCCTACGTCGCGCAGGGACAACCGACAGGCGCGCAGGTCTTCGTCAAGTGGACGGACGCGCCGGGCGAGACGCAGTTGACGCGCCTCGAACGCTCGCCGTCGAACCTCGCATGGTCGCCGGACGGGAAGCACATCGCCTTCAACATGCTCGTGGCGGGCAGCCCCGCGCTGACGATAAAGATGCCCGCGCGCCCTTCGGGTGCGAAGTGGATTGACGCGCCGCGAGTCGTTGACCGTCTGAACTACCGGAGCGACGGTTCGGGCTGGCGTCCCGAAGGCTTCGCGCACATCTTCGTCATCTCTTCAGAGGGCGGCTCGCCGCGCCAGCTAACAGACGGCGACTATCAACACGGCTCGCCCCAGTGGATGCCCGACTCGCAGACCGTCATCTTCAGCGCGATACGAAAATCCGATGCCGAGTATCTTCGCGGCGACTCGGAGATTTACGCCGCCAACTTGAGCGGCGGCGCGATTCGTCAACTCACAGACCGCAAAGGCCCGGACAACAACCCGCGCGTCTCGCCCGACGGCCATCTCATCGCCTACACGGGCAACGACCAGAACGACAATACCTACAACGTCTCTCATCTTTACCTGATGAACGCCGACGGCTCAGACAAGCGCTCGCTCGCCGAAGGCTTCGACCGCTCACCGTCCGATATCATCTGGTCTGCGGACGGCGGCGGCATCTTCTTCGTCACGGAAGACAGAGGCTCGCAGAATCTCTGGTTCGAGCCGTCGAAGGGCGGCCCGCCGCGCGAACTTACGGAGGGCGCGCAGATTCTCAGCATCTCATCGATGAGCAACAACGGCCTCGCGGTCGGTACGCTCACAGCGCCCGATAAGCCCACAGACATTGTGAGCGTAGGCAATCTAAACGGTGCCGCGAGCGCCGGGACGGGAGTCGTTAAAAGGTCTCTGACCGTCGCCTTTCCCAAGATAACCAAACTCACCGCGGTCAACGACGATCTGCTCGAAGGCCGAAAGCTCGGACAGGTCGAGGAAATCTGGTACGACTCGGTCGCGCTCGCCGGAGAGCAGAAGTGCGTCGCGTCCGACTCAGACCCGCTCCAGCCGAAGCAAGTCGGATGTGATTCGACGCGCGTGCAAGGGTGGATTGTTAAGCCGCCTGACTTCGACCCGTCGAAGAAGTATCCGCTGCTTCTATACATTCACGGCGGCCCGCACTCGATGTACGGCGCGAGCTTTAACTTCGAGTTTCAGAATCACGCCGCCGAAGGCTACGTCGTGCTCTACACGAACCCGCGCGGCTCGACCGGCTACGGGCAAGCGTTCGGCAACGCAATCAACAACGCATACCCCGGCGACGATTACCAAGACCTTATGCGCGGCGTTGACGAACTCATCAAGCGCGGCTACATAGACGAGCGTAACCTCTTCGTCACGGGCGGATCGGGCGGAGGCGTCTTGACGACATGGATCGTCGGCCACACAGACCGCTTCGCCGCGGCGGTCGCGATGAAGCCCGTTGTGAACTGGTACTCTTTCGTCGGCACGACCGACTCGGCGGACTGGTACTACAACTTCAAGAAGCTCCCTTGGGAAGACCCGGAAGAGCACATGCGACGCTCGCCGATAACCTACGTCGGAAACGTCAAGACGCCGACGATGATCCTCGTCGGCGACATCGATCTGCGCACGCCGACCGAGCAGACCGAGCAGTTTTACCGGGCGCTCAGGATGCGAAAAGTCCCGACGGCGATGGTTCGACTCTTGGACGAGTACCACGGCTTCAACGCCGACTTCACCCTGCGCCATCCCTCGAACCGCGTCTCGCAGATTCTCTTCCTGCGCGCATGGTTCGATAAGTACAGGAGAAAATAGTTCAATGTTCAAGCCCAAAACATTTAGCTTTGAACTTTGAACCTTGAACATTGAACTTTGAACTCATGAGAACAAAAGTCGGCGTCATGGGTTCGGCGGGCGAGGCGCTGAACGGAGAGTTGGCGGAGGAGTTGCGCGCGAAGGCCGGGGCGCTCGGTCGAGCTATTGCGGGGCGCGGGTGCGTGGTGCTGACCGGCGCGACGACGGGGCTGCCCGCTCTGGCCGGCGCGGCGGCGCACGCTTCGGGCGCGCTTCACGTCGGAGTTTCGCCCGCCTCAGATGAACGCGAGCACGCAGGGCGCTACGGTCTGCCGGTCGCCGACACGGACGTTCTCATCTTCACAGGCTTCGGTTTGAAAGGGCGTAACGTCGTGCTCGTCAGGTCGTGCGACGTTGTACTGATATTCCGCGGCGGGGTCGGCACGCTCAACGAGTTGACGGTTGCGCACGACGAGGGACGCGTCGTAGGGTGTTTGACCGGCACGGGCGGCGTCGCCGACGAGGCCGAGCGGCTGTTGCGAGTCCTTCCGAAGAAGACTCGCTCTGCCATCGTCTTCGACGACGATCCCGCTCGACTGCTTGACAGGTGTCTCGAAGCGTTGAAGGATTTTCGCGGCGAGGAAGGTTGAAGCGATGGACTTAGGTTTGAAGGGGCGTGTGGCTCTGGTCGCGGCGGCGAGCGGCGGCATCGGCTACGCTTCGGCTTTGGAGCTTGCACGCGAGGGCGCACGCCTGTTCATCTGCTCGCGCGACGAGGGGCGCGTCGGCGAGGCCGCTGCGAAGATTCGCGCGGAGACGGGAGCGGAGGTCGAAGGGATCGCGGCGGACGTGACGAGCGACGCGGATGCGGAGAGGTTCGTCGGGCGAGCGAGCGATGCGGCGGGGCGCGTTGACGTGCTCGTCACCAACGCGGGCGGCTCGCCCGGCTCGACGTTCGCCGAGACTGAGCTTGAGATGTACCGGCGCGCGTTCGAGTTGAATGCTCTTTCGGCTATACGACTCGCGCATCTCGTCGTGCCGCTGATGCGCGGGCGTCGTTGGGGGCGCGTCGTCAACGTCACTTCGATCTCCGTGAAGCAGCCGATCACTGGACTGCTCCTGTCGAACACCGTGCGCGCAGGGCTGACGGGATGGGCGAAGACGCTCTCGAACGAAGTGGCGGCGGACGGTGTCACCGTCAACAACGTCGCGCCGGGCTGGACTCTGACGGCGCGGCAGGAGCAGCACGCCGTCGAGCGCGGCGCGAGAACGGGGAAGACGAAAGATGAGATGATCGAGGGCTGGACGAGCGAAGTCCCTTTGAGGCGTATGGCGCGGCCCGAAGAGATCGCGGCGGCGGTCGTCTTCCTCGCGTCCGAGCGCGCGTCATACATCACGGGCCAGACCGTCGTCGTTGACGGCGGTTGGGTGAAAGGACTCTTTTGAGTGATGAGTGACAAGTGATAAGTGATAAGAAACAGCAAGAAGCAGTTTCCTAACTCATCACTTATCACTTCTAAAAATATGGTGGCGAGAGGCTACGAGATAACGAACATCTTCGAGGCGCAGCGGGCGCGCGTCGATGTGAGTGCCGGCGACTTCGACAACGCGGCGTGGACGCGCGCGCGCGCGGCGCAGATCGCGCGCTACTGGTCGGGCGACGATGCGCCGCTCGAACGGCGTGCGCAGGCCCGCGCGCTTTGGGACGACTCGGCGCTCACCGTGCGCTTCGACTGCCGGCAGGCCGAGCCGCTCGTCGTGAGCGCGTCGCCACGGCTCGACCGGAAGACAATCGGCCTCTGGGACAGGGACGTGTGCGAGATTTTCATCACGCCTGACACGAGTGAGATCAAGCGCTACTTCGAGTTCGAGGTCGCGCCGACGAACGAATGGCTAGACCTCGCAATCGCCGTCCGCCCGCAAGGGCTTGAGAAGGATTGGAAGTACGACTCCGGCATGACGGTCGCGTCGCGCGTCCGCGAGAAAGAGATCGCGCTCGCGATGCGCCTGCCTTGGAAGTCGTTCGCGCGCACGCCGCGAGCGGGCGAGCGCTGGCGCTGCAATCTCTTCCGCTGTGTTGGCAAAGACCCGACGCGCGGCTATCTCGCGTGGCAGCCGACCTACACGCCGGAACCGAGCTTCCACGTCCCCGAAAAATTCGGCTGGATAATTTTCAAGTGATGAGGAAATCCGGCCCGCTTTTTCTTATCACTCATCACTCATCACTCATCACTTCTCCAACGTCTTCAGGTAATCGACGAGCAGCGTGTGGTCGGAAGACTGTTCGAGGCGTATGCCGACGAGGAAGCCTCTGTCCTGTTGCTGCGTTTCGTCGAGCCGCTCGTACCGTACGGGCGTGCCGTAGAGCCGCACGTTCGCGTCTGGAAGCCGCAGAGTGATGCGGAGAGTGGCGGCGTCGCCGACGAGATAGCGGTCGCCTACGCGTATGATCGGGAGGATGAGGGCGAGTCCGTCCTCGCTCACGTCGCGCGTGTGCCCCGAAACGTTCGCGGGCTGAGTGCCCGACGCGTCGAGCAGCGAGACGAGAACCGACAGGCGCACCTTGTGGCGCGGGGCGCGGCGGCGGTCTGCGACGAGCCGGCGCAGGCGGCTTGCAATCGAGCGTAGTCGCTCCGGCATTTCCTCATTCACCTCGCTCGACGCCGCGCCCCGCACGACACGTCGCCGGCAAAGTTGGGAGAGACTTTCTTCGCCACCCGCCGGGACGCGAACGTTCTTAAGCGGGCCGCGCAACGAATTAAAAAACGAAACCACGGAAGAGGCCGGGCGCGGCGAAACGTCTTTCGACCCGTGAGGCTCGACGCGCCGCCGACGCGAATTGTATCCGCACGCGAGCGGCGCGCGCAATCAATCATGAATGCGACGCTCGCCATCGTCTCCGACGAGCGTGGCGAGACGGACGCCCGGCCATCGAGAAACGTGCGAGAGTGCCGTGAGCCTATGGCGTTAGCCGGGGCATCCGTTTAGCTCTCACTTCTTCGAGGCGGACGGGCCGACGGGCTTCCCGCCCGCATCCTTTTTCTGTATCCCGCCTGCGTCCATGTAGAAGGAGAGGCGGCCCGTGTGGTTGTAGCGCGCGGGTTCGGCGTGCGCGGTGTAGGACTTTCGATCCGCAGGGGTCGCGACGGTGAACTGGTAGCCGGTCGTCTCCGAGCCGAGTATGTCGGCGGGCATGAAGCCGGCATCGACGAGCGACTTGAGGTCGCCGTAAATGCCGCCGTGTTGCAGCGCGTATGCGATCTCGGCGGCCTGTACGCGCTTGAGCATATCTTCGGCGTCCTCCTCGTGCGCGGCGATGCGCTGTTCGGGGAAGAATTTTTTGCCCTGCTTCTTGACCTCCGCCGCGTTCGCGCGGTCGCCGACGATCCAAACGCCGTGGTCGCGTATGAGGTTGACCGGCTCGACCTTCAAATCCTTGCCTTCCTCGCCGGTCTTGACGAAGACGGTCGCCTCGTCGCCGCTAATCTGCTCGCCCGTTATCTCGAAGTCGGTCGGGGCGAGTTGCTTGATCCGCTCGAAGTCCGGCTGGTATTCGGCGAGGTCTGCGGCGCTCAACTCCTCGACCGCGGGTCTGAGCACAGACATCAACATCGCGTCGCGCACGCGACCCTCGCGAAGCGCCGTGTAGTAGGCGCGCACAACGTCGGACGGCGTGCCCGCGCCTTGCGCCGTCGTCGCGTCCGACTTCTCTTTCGACTTCGACTGCGCGTGCGACGCGGCGGCGTTCGCGAACGAGACGAAGAGACAGAGCGCGAGCGCCGCGAGTTTTAGATTCGTGCTTGTGTTCATTTCTTATCCTTCTGCAAGGCGGGGGTTTCGGTCGCGGCTCGCGTGCCGCGCGTGTCGGGGAGGGCGGCGAAGAGTTCTGCCTTCAAGTCTCGTCTAAAAAGAGGCCGTCGAAGTCCGACGAAAGAGAAACGGCTGACGGTCGGGGCCGCTTCAACCTCGACCGTCAGCCATTTTTTCACCCGCGCGAGACGCGCGTCAAGCGTCGTCACTTAAACGTCGGCGGCGCGGGCGGAGAGTCGTATGCGCCTCGCTTGCCCGCGAGCCACCACTCGCGCCCGACGGCGTAGAGCAGCACGACGAGGATGATGAACGGGATGAGCGAGAGCAGGTCTGAATAATCGCCCTCGAAGAACGGGTTGTGCGCGGTCGCCCACTCGGTGAGCCTTTGATTCGTGTCCGTCAGAACGCCGGCCATGAAGGCTATGATGATGCCCGCGATTGCGCCGCCCGCGATGTAGCCCGAAGCCATCAGCACGCCGGGACTCTTATCGGCTTCGGCAACGAGTTCCTCTTCCGTCAGGTTGCGGTGTGCGAGCCTTCGGCGCAAAGCCTTGTCAACCAGCCAGCGCACAAGACCGCCGATGAGTATCGGCGAAGACGAGGACAACGGCAGATAGACGCCGACGGCGAAGGCGAGCGAAGGTATGCCCGCCATCTCCAGAACGACCGAGATCATCACGCCCAGAAGCACAAGCCCCCAGGGCAGGCGGCGGTCGAGTATGCCCTTGATGATGTAGGACATCAGCGTCGCCTTCGGCGCGTCGTACTTGTCAACCCTGACGCCGTTGGCGCGTTCCTTGTGCGTGCCGTTTATGCCGGGGTCTGCGAAATAGACCGGGACGCCGCTCGCGTCAACCAGATACTTGCCCGCGGGCGCGCCCGTCTCGTCAACCCTGTGCCAGACGAGATACTCCTTCGTGTCGCCGATGCCCTGCTCTGCGGGGATGACTTCGTGCTCCGTGAGCGTCGAGGGGTCAACCTTTACTTGCTCCGGCAGGTGCAGTCCCGCGGCGGCGACGTAAACGGTCGAGGCCGTGTTGAGCTTAATCAGGATCGGGCCGAGGATGAGCGCCGAAGCCAGAGCGCCGATGAGTATCGCCGTCTGCTGACGCCAAGGCGTGCCGCCGACGAGAAAGCCCGTCTTCAAGTCCTGCGAAGTCGTGCCGCCGTTCGACGCGGCAATGCAGACGATTGCGCCGATTGAAAGCGCGGTCACGTAGTTGGACGGCCCCGTCCAGTTGAAGACGAGGAAGATCAGGCAGGTCAGTAGAAGCGTGGCGACCGTCATGCCCGATATAGGGTTCGACGACGAGCCGATCTCGCCCGTCAGCCGCGAAGAAACCGTGACGAACAGAAAGCCGAACGCGATGATCATCAGCGCGCCGGGCAGATTCCATTGCAGGTGCAACTGCGGGACGATCATTATCGCCGCAATCAGAAGGACGATGCCGCCGAGCACGAACTTCATCGAGAGGTCTTGCTCGGTGCGCGGCTCGACCGTGCCCTGCGCCGCCTGACCGCCGCGCAGATCGCGCAGACCCCCTTTCAGCCCGTGCCAGATGGTCGGCAGCGAGCGGAAGAGGCTTATGATGCCGCCCGCGGCGACCGCGCCCGCGCCGATGTAGAGGACGTATGCGCCGCGTATCGCGTCGGGCCCCATGTCTTTGATAGGCGTTGTGCCCGGCGGCAAAACCGTCGTGCCGAGCGCGTCGCCGAAGAACGCGATCATCGGGATGAGTACGAGGTATGCGAGCACGCCGCCCGCCGCCATGATCGAGGCGATGCGCGGGCCGATGATGTAGCCGACGCCCAGAAGCGCCGACGACGCCTCGACCGAGATCGAGCCATTGCGATATGGCGCGACGAAGACCTTCGACGGAATCTCCTTCCAAGCGTAGAGAGACTTCTGGAGCGTCGTGTAAATAAGCCCGATGCCGAAGCCCGTGAATATGGTCTTCGCGCCCGTCCCCGCCGCCGCCTCCGAGTCGGCCTCGTCCGAGCGCGCCCAATCGGCCTTCGCCGCGTCCGACGCCGCCGCTCTCGATTCCTCGGACGCGCCCGCCTTCAAGACTTCCGCGCACGCAGTCCCTTCCGGGTACTTCAGGATGCCGTGCTGCTGCACGATGAGCGCGCGCCGCAGTGGGATCATCATCAGAATGCCGAGCAGCCCGCCGAGTATGGCTACGAGTATCGGTCGCGTGAGGTCGAGGTCGAAGCCGAGGATCATGATCGCGGGCATCGTGACGCCGACGCCGAAGGCTATACTCTCGCCCGCCGAACCCGCGGTCTGCACGATGTTGTTTTCAAGTATCGTCGCGTTGCGCCAGCCCATCTTCGAGAGGATGCGGAAGAGCGTAATCGAGATGACGGCGACGGGTATCGAAGCGCTGACCGTCAGACCCACTTTCAGCACGAGGTAGAGCGACGACGCGCCGAAGATCATGCCGAGTATCGTGCCGACGACGACGGCGCGAACCGTCAACTCCGGGATATCGGTCTCCGGCGCGATGTAGGGCCGGTGCGCGACCGTATGCTCGTCCTCCGGCCTCGCACCGACGATGTCCGGGTACTCGTTTGTGACGGCGATCTGGTGCTTTGCGGGATCGAGTGCTTCAGACGACATCAGAACTGACCTCCGACAGAAGTTCTAAGAGCCACACGGGAAGAGCCTTGACTGGGGATCGTGGCGCTTACTTTACACGCCACGCGCGCGGGGAAGCAAGCCTCTCGCGCCGAAGGCACGGCGGAAAGTCTTGACGCGGAACTTGTGCTAAACTCTCCGCCCAACCCGAACAGGTAACGTCCGCCGCATTCAAACTGAAAAGCAGAGGTCTTTAACGATGCCGAGACGCACGCTCCTCTTCGCGCTCATTCTAGCCGCGCTCCTTTCGTATTCGGCGGCGCAAGGTTCGAGCGCGCTCCGCGCCGATGCCCCGCGCGATACGGCTCGCGCGACTTCCGCCGAACAGAAACCCTTGGGCGTGCCCGCGCCCTCCGACGTGCTCGGCTTCACGCCCGGCGACGACCGACGGCTCGCGAGTTGGGCGCAGACAGTCGAATACTTCCGGCGTCTCGCCGCGTCGAGCGACCGCGTTCGCGTAGATGAGTTGGGCAAATCGACGATGGGCGCGCCGTTCGTCCTTGTGACCATCAGCGCGCCTGAGAATCTCGCGCGACTCGACGAGTTCCGCGGCATTCAGCGCCAACTCGCAGACCCGCGCACGCTCGGCGCAAATCCCGACCTCAAGGCCGAAGAGTTGATACGCCGCGGCAAAGCGGTCGTGCTCATCACGTGCGGCGTGCACTCGACCGAGGTCGGCTCGTACCTTTCCGGGATGCTCATCGCGCACCGCCTCGCCGCGTCGAACGAGCCGGAGATTCAGGAGATTCTTCGCAACACGATCATACTGCTCGTGCCTTCCTTGAACCCCGACGGCGTTGACATCGTGAAGAACTGGTACGACCGGACGCTCGGCACGCCCTACGAGGGAACTTCGCCGCCGGAGCTTTATCACAAGTACGTCGGACACGACGACAACCGCGACTGGTACGCCTTCACACAGGTCGAGACGCAGTTGACGGTTGATAAGGTTCACAACGTCTGGCATCCGCAGATCGTCCACGACATACACCAGCAGGGGGCCTACGGCTCGCGCCTGTTCCTTCCGCCCTACATGAAGCCGGTCGAACCGAACGTCCCGCGTCAGATAGTCGAAGGCTACACGGAACTCGGCCACTTCATCGCGGACGATATGTTGAAGGCAGGATTCCGTGGCATCACTTGGGATTCGACCTACGACGCATGGACGCCCTCGCGCGCATACTCGCACTATCACGGCGGCGTGCGAATACTCTCCGAGACGGCCTCTGTGCAGATAGCAACGCCCATCACTGTGAAGCCCGACCAACTGCGCGAGGGCGAAGGCTACGATGCGCGCAAGGCCGCGCCGAACATACCCGTGCTCTGGCCCGGCGGCGAGTGGCACATGCGCGACATCACGAACTACATGACGACCGCCGCCTTTGAACTCTTGAAGCACGCATCCTCGAACCGCGAGGCGTGGCTCCGACGCTTCTACTCAATCGGCAAAGATGCCGTGCGCCCGCGACGCCCCGGCGAGTTGTTCGCCTTCGTCGTGCCGCCCTCCGAGAATTCACCCGCCCTGCTCAACATCCTGACGAGGGGCGACGTGGAGATAGACATTGCTAACGCATTCACGGTTAATAACAGGAAGTATCCGAAGGGCACGGCCGTTATTCGCATGGCTCAACCTTACGGAAGCTTCGCCAAAGCCTTGCTTGAGAGGCAACACTATCCCGACCTGCGCGACGAATCGGGACGCCCGATTCCGCCTTACGACGTGACGGCGCACACGCTGTCACTCTTAATGGGCGTCGAAGCTGAGCCGATCTCTACTCCTTTCAAATATATAGTTCCGATGGCGAAGGGCAGAGGGTGGAACGGCGGCTGTGGCGGAGGAATCCCACCGCGCCGCGCCATTTACAAGTCGCACATTCCGAGTCTTGACGAAGGGTGGACGCGCTGGGTTCTCGAACATCAGAGCAAGTGTATCTATTACTCGTCGCTTGAAGACAAGGAAACGCGCGCCGGGAATCTGCGAGCGAAGTACGACACGATCATCATCCCCGACCAGTCGCCGCGCGCCATACTCGAAGGCTACAGGAAAGGCTCGATGCCGGATGAGTTGACGGGCGGGCTTGGGAGTGAAGGCGTGAAGGCTCTGCGCGAGTTCGTCGAGCAGGGCGGGACGCTCGTCACTCTAAATCAAGCTTCGGACTTCGCCGTCGAACAGTTCGGGCTGCCACTTCGCGACGTGACCGAAGGATTGAAGCGGACGGAGTTCTACTGCCCCGGCTCGATACTTCGCACGATACTCGACACAACGCAGCCGGTCGCGAAGGGGATGCTGCGAGAGTCAATCGCTTGGGTCGAAGACTCGCCCGTCTTTGAAGTGACGAATGAGAAGACTCCGAACGTTAGCGTGAGAGTCGTCGCGCGCTACCCCGAAGCAGGAACGCCTCTGCTGTCGGGCTGGCTTCTCGGCGCGGAGAAGATTCGGGGCAAGGCCGCGCTTCTGGACGTGAGCTTAGGCAAAGGCCACATCTACCTCTTCGGCTTCCGCCCGCAGTACCGGGGACAGTCGCTCGCGACCTACCCGCTCTTCTTCAACGCCGTCGCGGGCGTGCGCTGAGCGCGTGCGCTCACCTGAGCACGGCGAACATGGCCGCGATCAGCGAGACCATGTAGACGAAGATGTAGGTCACGAAGTAGCCGCAGAAGAGGACGAAGGCGCGCAGCACGGCGAAGGCGTGCGACCCTCTGTAGACCGCGCGCAGCGCGACGAACATATAGAAGATGTCGAGCAGGAACTTGAAGGCGGCAACCAGTAAGTTGTAGCGCGTAGGCGCGATGCCGAGGAAGTAGTAGATCGGCCACATCAGCGTCGTCGTCAGAGACGAGAAGGCGAGGAAGTGCATCGAGAAGACGAGGTGCTCGACGAAGTAGCGGCGCGAGAGCAAGTAGAAGAGTTGGAGCAGGACGGCGAGGACGAGGATTTGCAGGGGCTGTAGGAGCGAGACGTTGCGCTGCCACTTCTCGTTCACGGCGTCTTCAAGGCTCTCGACGCTCGCGCCCTTTCGCGCCGACGCGCGGCTGAAGAGCCTTGCGTAAACCCCGCCGTTGGGCAGATGCATCTGCTCTGACATCTGCTTCTCGTTCTCGACGATCATGGCGATGTTGAACATCGAAGCCTGCTTGGTGGCCGTGAACGCGAATATCTGAACGGCGAAGATCGCGAGGCACAGGTTTAGCGGTTTCAGGTAACGGCTGCGCCGCCCCGCGACCCATTCGAGCGTGAGCCGGCCCGGTCGGAACAGGAGCGCAAGCAGCGTGTGATAGAGCTTCGAGTCGAGACTCGTCAACTCCTTCGCCGCGTCGTGTACGAAATGCCTGATCGAGAGGTCGCGCGCCTCCGGGCGCTTCTCGCCGCAGGCGTGGCAGTAGTCGCCGACGAACTCCGCGCGGCACTCCGGGCATGCCGGCGCGGCCTCGTCCTGCCGCGAAGCGGCATCCTCCGTGAGCGCCTGCGGCGAGTCCGCGAACGCCTGCGGCGAGGCGTTCGCGCCTACGCCGAACGCCGCCGCGTTCGCAGACGCGACCGACGAAGCGCGCGCAGCAGCAGCCGTCTTCAACTCGCTCTCGACCAAAACGAACTCACATCCCTCGTCCAATCAGGACGAACTTCTTTTCACTCCGACAGTGCGAACGGCAATCGAGTCGCGCTCACTCGCCCTTGCGCCGTTCGGCTCTGACCGAGCCTGCGATCTTCTTTCGAGTCGTCTCGCCCGTCTCTAAAACCGGAATGCCCTCGTCAACCTCCGCGTGCGGTCGCGGTATGACGTGCGTCGAGACGACTTCTCCGACACGACGCGCGGCTGCCGCACCCGCATCAACTGCGGCCTTCACCGCGCCGACCTCGCCGCGCACTATCGCCGTCACAAGCCCCGCGTCAATCTTCTCGTAGCCGACGAGCCGAACGTTCGCGGCCTTCACCATCGCGTCCGCCGCCTCGATCATCGCCACGAGTCCACGGCATTCGACCATTCCTAATGCATCCATTTAGCAACCTCTCGAAATTTATTTATGACCGCAAGAATTTAACAGGAATAGACAGGACGGACAGGATAGCAGATTTTCAATCTGAGATTTTAACAGCCGCCGATCCTGCTTCTTATCCTGCTTATCCTGTCAATCCCTTTTAATTCCTGAGCGAGTGAATCGGCGCGGGTATGCGACCGCCGCGGTGTATGAAGGCGTCGGACGAGAACTTGTGGACGGGCATGATAGGCGCGGTGCCGAGCAGGCCGCCGAACTCTACCACGTCGCCCACGTCTTTGCCGGGCACGGGGATGATTCGTACAGCCGTCGTCTTGTTGTTCATCACGCCGACGGCCATCTCGTCCGCGATGATGGCGGCGATAGTCTCAGCCGTCGTCGAGCCGGGCACGGCCACCATGTCGATGCCGACCGAGCAGACGCTCGTCCACGCTTCCAGCTTGTCGAGCGTGAGCGCCCCCAATTGCGCGGCCTTTATCATCCCGTCGTCTTCGCTGACGGGGATGAACGCGCCGCTCATCCCTCCGACCGAAGACGAAGCCATCGCGCCGCCCTTCTTCACCGCGTCAGTCAAAAGCGCGAGCGCGGCGGTCGTGCCGTGCGTGCCCGCGCGCTCGAATCCCAAAGCCTCGATTATCTCCGCCACCGAATCGCCCGGCACGGGCGTCGGCGCGAGTGACAGGTCAATGATGCCAAAGCGAATCCCAAGACGACGCGCCGCTTCGCGCCCGATCAGTTCTCCGGCGCGCGCGAGCTTGAACGAGAGCTTCTTGATTAGTTCGGCCATCTCGTCGAGCGGCGCATCCACCGGCGCGTGACGGACGGCGTGGTTGACGACGCCGGGGCCCGAGACTCCGACGTTAATGACGGCTTCCGGCTCGCCTACGCCGTGGAACGCGCCCGCCATGAAAGGATTGTCCTCAACGGCGTTTGCGAAACAGACGAACTTCGCGCAGGCAAGGCCGCCGCGCTCGCGCGTTCGCTCGGCCATCTCCTTGATAAGCTCGCCGACGCGCCGCACCGCGTCCATGTTTATTCCGGCGCGCGTCGTCGCAACGTTCAGCGACGAGCACATGCGCTCGGTCGCGGCGAGCGCCTCCGGCAAAGAGTCAACAAAGGCCGACTCGCCGCGTGTCATGCCTTTGTGCACGAGCGCCGAGTAGCCGCCGATGAAGTCAACGCCGACGGTCTTCGCCGCGCCGTCAATCGCGCGCGCGAGCGGCATCAACTCTTCCGCGGAGCGCGCCTGACCCGCGACGAGCGAGGCGGGCGTGATCGAGATACGCTTGTTTGCGACGCGAAGGCCGAACTCTTCGCCTATCTCGTTGACCGTGGGCACGAGCCGCGCGGCCGTGCGCTCGATCTTCTCGCGCACGGCGTCCGCCGTCTCTGCAACCGTCGAGCGCACGCAGTCGCGAAGCGACAGCCCGAGCGTCACCGTTCGCACGTCCAGATGCTCCATCTCGGTCATGCGGACGGTTTGTAAGATTTCGGCCTGCGTGTATTCCATGATCTTTCGGGAGAGTCACCTGAGAACGGTCGTGCTCAGGAAGAGGAAGACGAGAAAGGTTACGAACAGCACCGCGGCTGCCACGACGAACCAAAGCCCGCCGTCGTCCGGCCTCTCTTCGAGCGCGACGCGCGCGTCGTCGCCGAAGCGCTGCGCGCGCGTGCGCGTGCCTTCGCGGACGCCCGCGGCACGGCCTCGTCTGTCATCCGCACTCGCGTCAGTCTCGACAAGGTCAGCCGCGGCACCGGCGGCGCTGTTCATTCCGACGGTTTCGGGGGGACGAATGATCGGAGTCGTCTTCGCGGGGTCGAAGCCCGCGTCCGGCGCACGCGCGCTCGCCGCCGCTTCGTCCGACGCGGCGCGAACGACATTCTTCTCTTCGCCAGACTTGTCGAAGTCGAGATCGCCGGCGAACGTGGAGAACTCGCGCGCCGGCGTCGCCCACCCGTGCGGCGCTTCCGTGTCGCGCGTCGTCGGCGCGGCGGATTCGTTCGCCCCGCCCGCGGCGTCGCCGTTACCAGACGCGCCGCCGAAGCCCTCCGCCGCCTGCGCGACCGGACTTTCATCATTCACAGACTTCCCGCACTGCGGGCAGAAGCGCGCGCCCGCGCGCACAGCCGCGCCGCACGACAGACACCTTCGAGAGATTTCAGGAAGCGACATAAGAAAAGTGATGAGTGATAAGTGATGAGCGATGAGAGAAAGGCAAGGGCTGTTTCTTATCACTCATCACTTATGACTTATCACCGTCTTCAAACCCTGTGCATCGCGTTGAAGAGGTCTTCGCGCTGCGCGTAGATGCGAACGCCGAGGCGCTCGCCCTCTTTGCGGAAGCGATCCTTCAGCGCCGCCGCAGGCTCCTGCGCGCGTGAGATGTCCGCGACGATGACCATCGCAAACTTTCCCTGTACGACCGTCTGATTGATATCAACGATGCTGCAACGCGCCTCCGCCAGAATCTGCGACACGCCCGCGACGATGCCCGGATGGTCAACGCCGAAGACAGAGACGATGAAACGGTCGGCACGTCCCTCGCCGCCCGCAGGCTCGCGCGACTGCGCGCCGCCTTCGACGCCCGCGACAGGCTCGACCGCGCGATAGATGTCCATCACCAGCGCCTCGACCGTGCGTTCGTCCGCCTCCGCGCCCAGACGATTGTAAACGGCGCGCGTGATTCGGTAGATTAGTTCTTCGTTAGCCATTGGGAAGTGATGAGTGACAGAGTGATGAGTGATGAGTTTAATGCAAGCCGCTTTAACTCATCACTCATCACTCTGTCACTCATCACTGCTTTCTCACCTCCCGTTATCGCGCCCGCGCAACTCGCGCGAAGTCTCTACGAGTTCGTCGGAGCGTGAGTCAGTCTCCTGCACGTCAACGCGGTCAACGATGCCGACGACAGCCGCCTCGATTGACATGTCCTGATTGCCCACCGCCGAGCGCGCGGCCTTTCCATAAGCGCACATGACGACCTCGCCGACGCCAGCGCCGAGGCGGTCTGCGACGACAACGATGTTGCGCGTCGGCTCTTTGTCGAGGTCAATCGGGTGGACGATCAAAAACTTGACGCCCTCAAGATCGGGCGTCTTCTTTGTTGACCAGACCGTGCCGACTACTTTGCCTAGAAACATGGACTTCAGTTTTCAGTTTTGGGTTTTCAGTTTTCAGCGAGCAGCCTTCATCCGGCTGAAAACTGAAAACTGCCTCAAGCCTTCGCGAAGACCTCCGCGGCCTCGCCCATGTCGCGCGCGGCGGGAGTGATGATCGTGCGCGCGTTCGTGTAAATCTTCTCACCCTTCTGCATGGCGCGGCGCACGTCGTCCTCGCATACGAAGTCAACGGCCTTGTGACCGTTCGACTGCGCGGCGTAGTTTCCGGTGGAACGTGGCTGCTCGGACGGCTTCGCGCTCGTCGTCGCTTCTGCGTTCGTCGCCTGCCGACTCGCGGCTGCGCTGTGCTGCGAGCCGCCGCCGTTGTCTTGCGCGGTCGGCGCGGCTTCGGGGTGCGGGGCCGCGCCGCCAGAGTGCGCGACACGTTGCGGCTCGATGTCAACGCCCGCCTGCACGACTGAGTGCGGGTGCGAGACAGGAAGCGACTGCGCGCCCGACGGCGATGCGCTCGGCTGTCGCTGACTTAAGAAACGGTCAACGATCTTCGCGATGTCGTCGCGGCTCACGCCGCCGCCGCTCGCGGCCATCGCGGGCGCGGTTTGAAGCGGTGCGGACTGTTGTTGCGCGGCTCGCGCGGGGCGCTTCGACGGCACGGGGCGCGTCTCGAAGGCGACGCGCTTGATGTCCATCAAGTGCCACGGCGAGATGTTGTCCGAAGTGACGTTGCCGCCCCAAGAGCCGCAGCCCAAGGTCATCGAAGGTGGAAGCGCCGTCGAGAATCCGATTGCGCCGTGCGTCGTCGGCGTGTTGACGACGACGCGCGATGCCGGCATCTCGGTTCCGAAGACGGTCGCGGCCTCGCGTGAGCGCGTGTGAATTCCGGCGGTGTGGCCCATGCCACCGTAAGACAGAATTTCAAAACATCGTGCCGCGCCGCGCTCTAACCCGTCTTCGACGTAGAAGGCGAGTATCGGCGAGAGCTTCTCCATCGAGAGCGGGTGCTCTCGGCCCACGCCGCCGACTTCGGCGACGAGACAGCGCGTGCCCTGCGGGACGGAGAGTCCCGCCATCTTCGCGATCACCTCGACCGACTTTCCGACGATTTGCGGATTCAGACCGCGTTGCGGCGTCGAGACGACCTTCGCGAGTTGGTCTGCTTCCGCCGCCGAAAGAAAGTGCGCGCCCTGCGCTTCGAGTTCCTGCTTGACCTGTTTGGCAACGGGCGCGTCGGCGACGATGGCCTGCTCGGAGGCGCAGATCGTTCCGTTGTCGAAAGTTTTTCCCGTCAGGATGTTCTGCACCGCGAGCGGAACGTCCGCCGTGCGCTCGACGAAGACGGGGACGTTTCCGGGGCCGACGCCGAACGCGGGCTTGCCTGACGAATAAGCCGCGCGCACGAGTCCGATGCCGCCGGTCGCCAGAATCACGGCGGTCTGTTTGTGCTTCATCAGGGCTTCGGTGCCCTCGATGCTCGTCGTCGTCATGCAGCCGACGGCTTCGGCGGGCAGACCTTCTTTGACCCCTGCCTCGCGCATGACGCGCGCTGTCTCGTTGATGCACTTTGCGGCTGAAGGATGCGGCGAGAGGACTATCGCATTGCGCGACTTGATGGCAATGAGAGTTTTGAAGATAGCGGTCGAGGTCGGGTTGGTCGAAGGGATGATGCCTGCGACGACGCCGCGCGGGCTTGCGATCTCAAGAACGTCTTTTGATTCGTTGATGACGCCGACCGTTCGGAGTCCCTTAAAGAAGTTCCAAACGTCTTCCGCCGCAAAGCGATTCTTCTCGCGCTTGTCGTCGGCGATGCCGTAGCCCGTCTCCTCGACGGCGAGCGCGCCGAGGCGTGCGGCCTCGCGCAGAGCGGCGCGCGCCATAGCCTCGCAGATGCGGTCAACCTTCGCCTGATCGAAACGCGTGAGCAAGCCTTGCGCGCGGTGCGCGGCTTCCACGAGGTCGCGCGCCTGCTGCACCGACGCGAGGTCTTTATCAGCCGCCATAGCCCCTCCAAAGCCGGTAAATTGTCAATGGTCAATGGTGTTTGAGCGCCGATCATGTCGAACTGTTGACGCCCACGCCGGATAACGCTCGAAGTCCATTTACCATTGACCATTCACTATTTACTTCGCTCTTTGCTGTTCTCGCGCTGGCCTGCGGGGAGCGAGCGGCCCTGTTCGCCTTCGCCGAGTTGACCCGCGCTCCCGCCGCCGCCAATCGCGCGCTCGTCGGGGCTGTAGCCGGTGCGACCGTTGTGCGGCAACACGCGCTCGACCTCGGTGTGCGGGCGCGGGATGACGTGGACGCTTATCAACTCGCCGACGCGGCGCGCGGCTGCGGCTCCGGCGTCGGTCGCGGCCTTGACCGCGCCAACGTCGCCGCGAACGAATATCGTGACGTAGCCCGCGCCGATGTACTCCTTGCCGATGAGTTGAACGTTGGCGGCCTTGACCATCGCGTCGGCGGCCTCGACCGCGCCGACGAACCCCTTGGTTTCGACCATTCCGAGTGCTTCGAGAGGCATCGCTTTTTCTGTCCTCGCTTCTCTGGTTTAGTAGAAGAAAATTGATTCGCTCTTTCGTTCGGATGTAGGGCAACCGTAGCACCGCGCGCGGCAAAGTTCAAGACGCGCCGAAAGCCGTCCGCGCGAGAAGTTTGACATGCCTCGGAAGGGCACATTATATTGTGGCTTCCGGCGCGGCTCGCCACACCGTGCAGCGCAGGCCGCAGGAGTTGAGCATTGCGGCAAACTGCCTCCCGACCGCTGAGATTTGTAAACATCCCGAAGGCCGAGCGCTAAGTGGACTCGAAGACTTCTGACCAGACCCCCGAAGGCGGCGCTAGGGGAGGAGGTGCGGACGGCTCTCTGGGCCAGCAGTTGCGCCGCGCGCGCGAGGCACGCGGCGTCACTTTGCGCGAGATCTCCGAGCAGACGCGCATCACCATGCGCCACCTCGAAGCCATCGAGGCCGACGACTACGAGAACCTTCCGGGCGGCATCTTCAACAAGTCCTTCATCAAGTCGTTTGCGCGCAGCGTCGGGTTCGACGAGCGGCGCGCGCTCGAACTCTACACGCGGCAGCGCGGCGAGTCCGTTGACGACATTCCGACCACGCCGCAACGCTCGCGCGTTTACATGGGCGACCCCGCGCGCTCTCCCTTCGTCACCTTCGCGCTGAGCGCCGTCATCGTCATCATACTAGTGCTCATCATCTACGCGGGTCTGCACTACTACCGCGGCACCGGAGTCGCGCAGACGCCCGCAGCAACGCCGACGCCCGCCAGCGCGCAGACGCCCGCAGCCGGCGTAGCCGCGCAGACGACCGCGCCGCCCGCGTCCGCGCAGGGGCTTCAGATTCAGGTGAGCGCAAAGGGCAAGGCGTTCTGGCTGACGACGCTGCAAGACGACGACAAGAAGAAGAAGGGCCGGATGCTTTCGCCCGACAAGCCGGAGGACTTCGCGCCGCAGGACAGCCTGAACTTGATGTTCGACAAGCCTTCGGTCGAATTTCTTCAGGTGAGCATCAACGGGCGTCCCGCGCGACTGCCGGACGAAGCGGCCTCCGCCGGGCAATGGAAGATCACGAAGGATAATTACAGGCAGTTCATTCAGTAGAATGTTTGGTTCAAAGTTCAAGGTTCAAAGCTCAAAGTCGCCCCGCAAGGACAACCTTGAGCTTTGGGCCTTGAGCTTTTCCTGGCCTTCAACTTTGAACTTTGAACCTTGAATTTTGAACCGGAGTTACAAGCAATGATCACAACCGACATGGAAGAGGGGTTGACCTTCGACGACGTTCTGCTCGTGCCCGCGCGCTCGGACGTTCTGCCGACCGAGACGGACACCTCGACGCAGTTCACGCGTGACATAACTCTTCAAATCCCGCTCTGCTCCGCCGCGATGGACACGGTGACCGAGAGCCGCCTCGCAATCGCAATCGCGCAGCAGGGCGGCATCGGCGTCATACACAAAAACCTCCCCGTCGAGTTGCAGGCCGAGGAGGTTGACCGCGTGAAGCGCTCGGAGAGCGGGATGATAGTTGACCCCGTCACGATCCGACACGACCGCCCCGTCCGCGACGCGCTCGGCGTCATGGAGCGATACAAGATTTCGGGCGTGCCCGTCGTTGACGAGGACGGACACCTCGTAGGCATCATCACAAACCGCGACCTTCGATTCGAGACTCGCTTCGACATACCCGTCTCCGAGGTGATGACGCCGCAGCCGCTCGTCACAGTCCCCGTTGGCACAACCCTCGACGAAGCGAAGGTCGTACTCCAAAAGCACCGCATCGAAAAGCTGCTCGTCATCGACGGCGACAAGCACCTCAAAGGTCTCATCACGGTCAAAGACATTCAGAAGGCGATCAGGTATCCGAGCGCGGCGAAGGACGATCTCGGACGGCTCCGCTGCGCCGCCGCAATCGGCGCGACCGGAGACTTCAAAGAGCGCGCCGACGAACTCGTGCGCGCGCGCGTTGACTGTCTGGTCATCGACACGGCGCACGGGCACTCGACGCGTGTCGTCGAAGCAGTGCGCGAAATAAAGCGCCGTCATCCCGACACGCAAATCATCGCCGGAAACGTCGCCACCGGCGAGGGCACGCGCGAACTCATTTCGGCAGGCGTTGATGCAGTCAAATGCGGTATCGGCCCCGGCTCGATCTGCACAACGCGAGTCGTGACGGGCGCGGGCGTTCCGCAGATGACCGCGATTTACAACTGCGTGCGTGCGGCGCGCGACTCGGGCGTGCCCGTTATCGCCGACGGCGGCGTGAAGTTCTCCGGCGACGTTGCAAAGGCGATTGCGGCGGGCGCGGACGTTGTGATGGTCGGCTCTCTGTTCGCGGGCACGGAGGAGTCTCCGGGCGAGTTGATTCTTTATCAGGGACGCTCGTTCAAAGCTTACCGAGGGATGGGTTCAATCGGCGCGATGCGCGAAGGCTCGAAGGATCGCTACGCGCAAGAGATGACGGAGATGGAGTCGAAGCTCGTCCCCGAAGGCATCGAGGGCCGCGTGCCGTACAAGGGCACGCTCGCCGACATGGTCACGCAACTCGTTGGCGGCCTTCGCGCGGGGATGGGCTACACGGGCTGCCGCAACGTGCGAGAGTTTCAGGAGAAGACGCGCTTCGTCCGCATAAGCCCCGCCGGACTCAAAGAGTCGCACGTCCACGACGTAATCATCACGAAAGAAGCACCGAACTACAGGTTGGAATAGGGCTGCGGAGCGAGCGCGAGAAAATTGTTGTTGACAGCGGCCCTCACCCGCAATATAAGGTCTCGGTCTTTCGGTCGGCGGAATACGGCCAAACTCATAGACTCTCACGTCAACGGACGAAGACACTTCGCGGTGTCACATAAGAGTCTTAGCGGCGGCACGGCTCGCGCGACTCGATTTGCCCCGGCAGCTTCGACGCGACTTTCGATTGCGGCTTGCCTGCGCTGCCATCTCGCCACACGTCAACACTGAAGCAAGGAGAATCCTCATGCCCAACCTGATTAACGTCCCCGGAATCGAAAACACGAGCGACGAGTTCAGACAGAAGGTCATACAGATCGCGTCCAATCTCCAGATAGACCCGAACTTTCTGATGGCGATCATGAGCTTCGAGTCGGGCGCGTCCTTCAGCCCGTCGAAGAAGAATGCCGCCGGCAGCGGCGCGGTCGGACTCATCCAGTTC
The DNA here is from genome assembly GCA_035474235.1 of Pyrinomonadaceae bacterium. Classification (GTDB taxonomy): domain Bacteria; phylum Acidobacteriota; class Blastocatellia; order Pyrinomonadales; family Pyrinomonadaceae; genus QHXN01. The sequence goes on along the minus strand of DATINM010000044.1, from coordinate 24,481 downwards.
ATGCCCAAGACGGCCAAGGCTCTCGGCACTTCGACGCAGGAGTTGGCCGCCATGACCGCCGTGCGCCAACTCGACTTCATCGAGAAGTATTTCACGCTCTTCAAGGGTCGCCTGAAGACCATCGAGGACGCATACATGGCCGTCCTCCTGCCCACAGCCGTCGGCAAAGGCCCCGGCTTCGTGCTCTTCACGCGCCCCGGCAAGGCTTACACGCAGAACAAGGGGCTAGACCTCAACGGCGACGGCCTTATTACGGTAGCCGAGGCCGCGTCGCGCGTCAGGCAGAGGCTCGGCGCGGCGACGAGCGTGATGGTGCCGACGCCGGGCGCGGCCCCGCTCAGCGTCACGCCGGCGGCGGTCGCCATCCTCTCGAAAGGGATGGAAAGCCCGGCGGTCGAAGTGCTTCAGGACGAGTTGGTCAACCTCGGCTACCTGACGCTCGCCGAGAAGAAGACCGGCCCCGGCAAGTTCGGCAATAAGACCGAGGCGGCGCTCAAGGTATTCCAGAGTGATAACCTGCTCGACTCCAACGGCACCTACGACGCGGCGACGCAGGCCGCCGTCCAACAACTCGACAACGGCGTCCAACTCGGCAGCGAAGGGGGCGTCGTGCTGCCGATGCAGAACCTCCTTGTCGCCGCCAAGCTCCTGACGCAGCAGGAACTCGACACGGGACAGGGAATCTTCGGCAAGAAGACTCAGAGGGCGCTGATGCAGTTCCAACTCAACAACAACATCCAGCCTTCGGGCGTGCTCACGAACGATACGTATAAGGCGCTCTACAAGACCGAGCCTGTCATTTCGCCCGACATCGTGCACGGCGACAACGGTGCCGTAGACACCGTGCTGCCGGAGAACGGCCCCGGCTTCACGACCTTCAACCGCGAGCCGGGCGGCGTCGATCAGTTCGGCACGCAGACGACCATCCGCGCGCTGCAAGACCTCGCGCTCGCTTGGGCGCAGACGCACCCCGCGGTGCTCATACAGTTCGGCGACATCAGCAGGCGCGGCGGCGGCCCCTTCTTCAACGCCCAGAACCACAACAAGGTGGATCACGCAGACCACAAGGAGGGCCGCGCCGTAGATATACGCCCCATTGCAAAGGGCGGCGCGCTCGTGCCGACCACCTTCAACTCTGCGAACTACGACGGCGCGTTGACGAAGGAGCTTGCGCAACTCATGAAGCAGAAATTCCCCAACTCGGTCATCCTCTTCAACGACCCGAAGCTGATCGCGGCGGGACTGACCAAGCAGCACGCCGGCCACGACAACCACCTCCACTGGCTCGTCAAGTGACGCGGCCACTGCTTGACATAAGTCTTGCGGGCTGACCGTCGCCGGCCCGCGTGCAGGGAACGCCCGACACGTGTCCGCACGAGTTTTGCGGCGCGCGCCGGGCGTTCGGCATATTCGAGACAGAAAGGGCGCGCAAGACGCGAGCGGCACCCGGCTTGCCAATCCGCCGATGATGAAGTCACAGGAACGAAGGGCGGTTCTGATCGCGAACCCGAAGGCGGGGCGCGGCGGCGCGGGCGCGGCTCGCGATGTCGAGACGTTTTGCGAGCGACTGCGCGCGTCGGGCGTCGAGATCGAAGTCGCGCCGACTGCCGGGCCCGACGACGCTGCGCGACTCGCAGCCGAAGCGGCCCGCGAGGGCGCGAGCGATGTCCTGGTGCGCGGCGGCGACGGCACGGTGCACGAGGCGATTCAAGGACTGGTCGGCGCGTCGGCGCGTCTGATGGTGTGGCCGGCGGGGACTGCGAACGTTCTGGCGCGGCAGTTGGAGTTGCCTTCAAGTGCGGAAGAAGCGGCGAAAGTTTTCCTGCGCGGTAACTCGCGCTGCATCACTCTGGGCCGCGCGACGAGCGAACGAACGGGCGCGAGCCGTTACTTCTTCATGCTCGCGGGCGTGGGGCTTGACGCTTCGGTCGTCGGCCACGTGCGCCCGCGTCTGAAGCGGCGCGTGGGCGAGGCAGCGTTCTGGTATGCCGGACTCGGACACCTCGCGCACTGGACGCCGCGCGAGTTCACGGTCGAAGTCGAAGGCGAGACGATGCCGGCGACCTACGCCGCCATCGGCAAAGCGCCTTGGTACGGCGGCGGCTTGAGGATTACTCCGCGCGCGCGACTCGACGCCGAAGCCTTCGAGGTTTGCGTCATCAACTCGCGCAGCCGCCTACGCTACCTGCATCTACTCACACAGGCCATGCGCGGCGCGCACGAAAACGCGCGCGGCGTCACGTTCCGCACGGCGACGCGGCTGCGCTGCGCGGGCGACGTACAAGTTCAGGCCGACGGCGAACTCATCGGCGCGCTCCCGATGACGTTCGAGATCGTGCCGGAAGGCGTCGAGATTATCATCCCTTAAAATGATGAATGCGAAATGATGAATGATGAATTGAAAAGCACAAGCGGCCTCACACTCGTCATTCAACACTCCGCATTCATCACTCTTTATCCTTCCCTTTCCTGCGCCCAGAGCATCGCGCCCGCGAACGCGAAGGCGAGCGCGAGCAGGAGCAGGAAGCCGCCCGCGAGCAGCCAGCCGTCGCCGGGGTCTGCGCCGAACTGTTGCGCGAGTATGTTTGTGGACGGCGGAGCCGCAGCGGACTTCTGCGAGCCGACGTAGAGACTTGAGAGCGAGCAGAGCAGTAGAAGGATGGACGCAGCAAAGATGTTTCTGATCGTTCCGCGCATTTTTCCGGGCCTCTCGTTCTCCCGGTGCCAGTCGGGCAGGTTAGACGCCGCGCGGCTGGAAAAGTTCCGGCTGAGGATTGCGGAACTCTACCTTCTTCCTTTCAGCCAAGTCTCGCGCAGCGCGCGCGCTTCCGAAGTCGCGTTCTTGTCTTCCTCAATGCGGTAGGTCGTCCGCTCCTGCGCGGGCGGGAGCGCGAGGTCGAGCGAGACGCTCTTGCCGTCGCGGAGAACGACCAGAGACACGTGCGCCGAGGTATTCGAGTTGAGTGCCGCGAGCCAGTCGGCTGCCGTCACGTCCTTGCCGTCGATTGAGACGATCACGTCGCCGGCTTTGATTCCCGAAGAGTCTGCGGGCGAAGACATCTGTACCGCGCCAACGCGTGCGCGCCGGCGCGGCGTGTCGTCGGCGACGACGTTGAGGCCCGCGTTCGTCGGCCTATGCTCGTCCGCATGGATGAACCGAAGTCCGACGTAAGCCAAAGCCTCTTCGTAGGGCGGCGGCACGGTTCCGTAGACGTGAAAGCGGAAGAAGTCGGAGAGGTCGGAGCCAGCCGTCTCGGACGCGACGCGCTCGAAATCTTCGACCGTGTAGGCTCGGCCCTTCAGATAGTAGCTGTCGTTCGGACTCTTCAGGTAGAACTCTTCGTAGGCGCGGCGCATCACGTCGTCGAGCGAGACGCGTCCGTGCGAGCGTCCGCGAATTAAGAGGTCGAGCACGAGTCCGAGCGTCTCGCCCTTCGGGTAGTAGCTGATCGATGTGTTCTCAAGATTCGTTCGCTGGTCGTTGCTGCCGCGGTCGAGGAACGGCGCGAGGAGCGACGACTCGACGGCGCTCATCAATCTGGTTCCCGGCGCGTTCTCCGTGCCCGTGATGTTGCGCGCGTAGGAGTCGAGCAGGCGCTCCTGCGTCCAAAGCCCCGCGCGCTCAAGCGAGAGCTTTCCGTAGTAGTTCGTAAACCCTTCGGCTATCCAAAGCCCGCGCGTGACGACCGGCTTTGTGAAATCCCAAGGGCCGAGTCCGACGGGCCGAAGGCGCTTGACGTTCCAGACGTGGAAGAACTCGTGCGCCGCGCCGTCGAGCGCCGATTCGAGCGTTCGACGTTCGGCGAGCGCGCCCGTCTCGACTATCTGCGTCGAGTTCAAATGCTCCATGCCGTCGCCGCGCCGCTCGTTCGGCGCGAAGTGGAAGAGGAACGTGTACTGGTCGAACTCCGGCGGTCCCATCGTCGCGACTTCGGCGCGCACGATTCGTTCGACGCCCCGGACGAGTTCGTCGCGGTTGTGTCCTTCGGGGCCGAGCGAGTGGACGACGACGCGGTAAGTCTTTCCTTCGACCTCGAACTTCTGGACGGTGAAGTCGGGCGCGATCTCGGTCGGCGCATCAATCATCACGTCGTAGTTCGGGAACTGAAACTCTCGCTGGTCGTCTCTGGTCGAGTAGCCGTTGATTACCTTCCAGCCGTCGGGCGCGCTGACACTCAGAATCACGGGGTCTTGCTTGTGGCCGACGACATAGACGAAGACCGAGCCGCCGTTGAAGTTCGCGTGCCGCTCGTCGAGTTGCGAGAACGTGCCCGAAAGATCGTCGCCGAAGACTCTGTAACTGAAGCTGAGCCTGTCGGCGTCGTGCGTGCCGACGCGCCACGTCTGAGTGTCGAGCCGCTCGATCTCGTAAGACTTCGAGCCGCACCGCTCGCCCTTGTCGCAAGGGCCGAGCGCTCTCACCTCCTGCACGTTCTTCGCGAAGTCGAAGACCGCGTAGCGCCCCGGCGACCAGCGCGGCATCTGAAAGTCAACGTATCCCGCGCCCGCAAGTCCTGACACCTCCACCCGGACGTTGAAGAGATGCGTCGAGGGCTGCGGCGTCGTAATCGAGTAAGAGATTTTGTATGCGGGCGCTGAGGTGTCCTGCGCCGGTGTATTGGCGGGAGCGAGGACGAGGAGTGCGAAGAGTGCGAAGAGTGCGAGCAGGCGCGCGTCCGCGCGTCGTGCTGAGTGCTTCATCGGGTTCGGACTCCGGGGCTTTGGATTCGGATCAGAGATTCGCGCTCGTGCTCCGCGCGCGATTATCCGCGCGCCCGCGTCCGGCTGTCAAAAGCAAGACTCGCGACCGGCGCGCGCCTTAACCTTCATCCCGATTTTCGGATTCCCGCGGCTTGCCTTCGCCGAAAATTTCTCCGTCCCCGATTCCCGCGTTCGCCAGCAGGCGGTGACAGTGCGGGCAGACGGGCCGGCTCTGCGACCACTCCTGCCTGAAGCGCGCTCCGCACCAGGAGCAGATTTTTTCGCCTTCAAAATTCTTCGAGGGTGTTTTGTCACTCATCGCGTTTGAAAAGTGAAAGGGTTTGACGGCTGCGGGCAACCGAGTCGAGCTTTAGACGAACGAACGCCCCGTTGCGTTTCGTCCGGCATGCAATTTTTTTTGGAGTCGCCGCCCGGCGATCTTTCGTGACGCCGCGGCGGCCGTCTTCGGTGTGAACAGAGGCGTACTTTCGCGTCCGGGTCGTCACACTCTCCTGAATCATGTAACGAGACGGAAGTCTCGCGCTTCGACTGAGAAGAACCAGAGTTGGGGGAAACTTTTTGCTTAGTGGTAAACTACTGCGCGATGACCGAGCGACTATACTACAAAGATTCGCATCTGACGAGTTTCGACGCGCGCGTCGTCTCGGTCACGCGAGACGCGCAAGGGCGCGCGGCTGTCGTCCTCGACCGCACGGCATTCTACCCGACGGGAGGCGGTCAGCCATTCGACACGGGCGCGCTCGGTCGGGCGCGCGTCGTTGACTGCGTCGAAGCGGAAGACGCGGGCGTGCTTCACGTCGTCGAGGGCGAAGTGCCGGAGGCGGGCGTTTCGGTGAGCGGTCGCGTTGACTGGCCCCGCCGTCTCGACCACATCCAGCAGCACACGGGGCAGCACGTACTCTCGCAGGCATTCGTCGAACTCTACGGCGCGCAGACGCGCAGCTTCCGAATGATGTCGGACGCCTGCGAGATAGACGTTGACCTCGGCGATCCTTCCGACGAGCGTGTCGAGCGCGCGGTCGAGCGGGCGAACGAAGTCGTATGGGAAGACCGTGCGGTGCGCGTCCACAACGTCACGCCGGATGAGGCCGCGCGTCTGCCACTGCGCAAAGACTCGGCGCGCGAGGGCGAGCTTCGCGTCGTCGAGATCGAGGGATTCGACTTCAGTCCGTGCGGCGGCACGCACGCGCTTGCGACGGGCGAGGTCGGCATTGTCGCCGCGCGCAGTTGGGAGCGCGCGAAGGGACTCGCTCGCATCACCTTTGTCGCGGGCGCTCGCGCACTCTCCGACTACCGGCGCGCGAACCGAACGGCGCGCTCCGTCGCCTCGCTCCTCGGCGTCGCGCGCGACGAGGCCACGGACGCTGCGGCCCGACTTCAGGACGAGAACAAACAACTCGTCCGCCGCCTCCGCTCTGCCGAAGAGTTGGCCGCGCGGGCCGAGGCTCGTGAGCTTGTCGAGGAGGCGGACGAGAACGCAAGCGGCGAGACGAAGACGGACGGAAGCGACGCGAGGATAGTCGCCGGCGGAAGCGACGCAAGGATAGTGGCGCGCGTCTTCGACGGTCGGGACGCAGAGGCGCTCCGCCGACTCGCCTTCGCGCTCGTCGCGCACTCGAAGACAATCGCGTTGCTCGGCTCGCGCGACGAAGGCGGCGCGCGTCTCGTCTTCGCGCGCGCGGCGGACGTGGGCGCGGACATGAACGCGCTCATGCGCGGGGCCTGTCAATCGCTCGGCGGTCGCGGCGGCGGTCGCGCGGACATGGCGCAGGGAGGCGGCCCCCACGCCGAAAAACTCTCCGGCGTGATCGAAGAGGCGGCGCGGACGCTGCTCGGTTGAGCGCCTCATCCCGCCGGACATCACACGCCGAACGTTCAATCAACGTCCGAGTCGAACTTGACGTTCGCGCGCCCGGCCCATAAAATTCAGACCTCGCGTGGGGCAGTAGCTCAGTTTGGCAGAGCGCGGCGTTCGCAACGCCGAGGTCAGGGGTTTTACAAACCAAGCTTCACTCAATCAAATCCAGCGTTCGCGGCCACCAACACGGTGGCCGTTTTTACTTTGGGTCTCTTTCGTGGGTCTCTTTCACTTCAAAGGACAAGCCAAAGCGACGGGTTGAAAGTTTTGAGCCGCCTCCGCGCGAAACATCGGCGGCTCGCCTTCGCGTCATTATATGTCAGTTGCCAGCCTTAAGAACCTTGTCGGCGGCGTGAAAAATCTTCTGAGCACTTCTCTCCGGTATCACGTCGCCCCGTAGCCAGTTTTGAATATAACCGCGACAGAATTCCGCGCCCGGCAGTTCTAACGTCTCGCACAAGATAAGCGCCACAGCTTCTGCCTCAGCTTCTTTCAGGCTGCGCGGCGTGTTCTCCCCGTCGTTCGTCTGTTGCCCCTCAGATGTGTGGCCTAATACGACGTGCGCGACTTCATGGAAAAACGTCTTGTGAGCCAAAGCCGCGATAGGCGAAACGCTAACGCTCCTGTTTCTCGCGTAGCCCTGAGTATTGCCGTCCATAAACTCGAAAGGCGTCTCCGTGATGTTGAGTGCCGCTAGTGCTTTGGCCTTATCCCATGATGGCGGCAAAGTCGGTTCTACGTCCTGCCCTTCGGTCTGCGAAAGGACGAACCAGCGAGGCCGATAGATGAAGCGCGTGAAGGTCTCGCCGTCGCCCGTTTCTTCTTTACTCTTAACCGTGACCGGCATACAGAGCGTTAGAGCCTTCTCGCCTTTGCGGACGAATCGGCCTTTACCCTTCCAGTTCTGGAAGGTAGCTAACGGGCCGGGTTTAATATCACGCCGCTGGCATTGCGTAAGGGCGAGAAGTTGATTGCCGACGCTGTAATTATGAAAGGCCGAATACGCTTCGAGCAGTAGTCCCGGTTTGCTGACTGCTTCGGCCAGCAGATGTGACCATTGGGCTGGCGTTGTGGCGTCCGCGTTCGTGGTAGTAGAGTTATCTTGCATCGAATCTTTCTCCTGTACGCTACGGGTCGAAGGTTGGTGTGTAGGGATAGGCGAGTGTTCCAGCACTCACCTATCCCGTTTCGCTTAGTGCGAAGTTTCGTTGTACCGCTTGACGAGCCTAGCCGCCGCCCTGTGCCAGCACGGGAATCCCTGCTCGTAAGCCTTGCATTGGCGCGAACCGTCGGCGGTGTAAATCTCTCCTGAAGGCGAGAGAATCAGAAGTGATTGGCCGTCGAAGTGCAGGTAAGGGTTGCTCTCAATCTGCTGCTTCGCCTTGACGATTGCGGTCTCCCATCGGCGGTTCCCTGAAACTTTGTCGAACGCATCCCGCGTCACTCGCTCAAGTTTGATTTGGTCTATGTTCATCACGGCTTTCTTTCTCCTTTGGTGTATTACTAACTGACAAGTGGATAGTAGCAGATTAGATAATATCTGTATAGCGAATAATAGCTTTTCTGCGATTATTTTTTGTGTTATCCTGCCTGTTATGGCTGTGGAACTGAGGATAAAAGAGGCGGCTGAGGCGCGAGGGATAACGACCGCGTATCAGCTTCAAAAGAGGATGAACGTCCCGCCGGGAACGGCTGCACGATTATGGCGCGGCGAAATGAGGATGATAGGTCTGGACACCATTGACGCGCTTTGTGAGGCGATAGGTTGCGAGCCAGCGGATTTGATAGTTCGTATTCAGGTAAAGAAGACGAACGGGCGCGGGAAGAAGTAGGGGCTGTAATCTTTCAACGAATTTTCTTTTCAGTCTCCGGCTGATGGTTTAATCTATCGTCTCCCGATTGCGAATGCTCGCAAGGGCGGTGCTCACGCTTTACTCTCTGCCCTTGTAATCAAATCTTTACTTTCATGCACCTCGGCTTCTTGCCAACACTCAGGCTGATGAACGATGGCTACCAACCTTAACGAAATCGAAAAGCGTCTGTGGGCTGCGGCAGACCAGATGTGGGCGAACACGGGTTTGCGTCCTAACGAATATGCCGCGCCCGTCCTCGGTTTGATTTTCCTGCGCTACGCGGAGAAGCGTTTTGTTGACGCGCGGGCGCAACTTCAATCGGGCGGAAGCGGAAGGCGGAGCATCACGCCGCAATCGTATCAACGCTTGGGTGTGGTCTATCTGCCGGAGGAGGCGCGGTTCTCGCACCTGTTGAATCTCCCGGAGGGAGAGAACATCGGCAAGGCCGTTAACGACGCGATGGCCGCTATCGAGGAGGAGAACGAAGAACTCAAGGGCGTGTTGCCGCGAACATACCAGCGCATCCCGAACTCCGTTTTGGTCGAAATGTTGAAGTTGCTTTCGCCGCTCGAAATGGAGGGCGATGCGTTCGGGCGGATTTACGAATACTTCATGGGCAACTTCGCAATCGAGACAATGCAGAAGGGCGGCGAGTTCTACACGCCCGCGAGCATTGTGCGTTTGATTGTCGAAATCATAGAGCCTTTCCACGGTCGCATCTTCGACCCGGCCTGCGGTTCGGGCGGGATGTTCGTACACAGCGCTAACTTCGTCCGCAACCACCGGAAGAATCCGAGCCAAGAAATAACGATTTTCGGGACTGAGAAGACGGCAGAGACTTTGCGAATGGCAAAGCTCAATCTGGCGATGCACGGGCTGTCGGGCGACATACGCGAGGCGAACACCTACTACGAAGACCCGCACGAATCGGCGGGGCGTTTTGATTTCGTGATGGCTAATCCGCCGTTCAATCAGAGCGGGGTTGATAAGGAGCGAATCGAGGACGACCCGCGTTTCCCGTTCGGCGTTCCGACAACCGACAACGCGAATTATCTGTGGATACAGCTTTTCTATTCGACGTTGAACGAGCGGGGCAGGGCGGGTTTCGTGATGGCGAACTCCGCGAGTGATGCGCGGGGTTCTGAGCTTGAGATTAGAAAGAAGTTGATTCAGGAGGACTTGGTTGACGTGATGGTGGCGACAAGCTCGAATATGTTCTACACCGTCACGCTGCCCTGCACGCTCTGGTTTTACGATAAGGGAAAGGCCGAGACTGAGCGCAAAGATAAGGTCTTGTTCGTTGATGCGCGGCACGTCTTCAGACAGATTGACCGCTCACATCGAGACTTCACGGATGAGCAGATAGAGTTTCTGGCGAATATTGTGCGGCTGTATCGCGGTGAAGAGGTAGAGACTGGCGCGGGAAGCGAAGGGATGCTAAAGGAGAAGTTCCCCAAAGGTCGTTACGCGGACGTGGCTGGCTTGTGCAAGGTTGCGACGGTTACGGAGGTTGAGGCGCAAGGATGGAGCTTGAATCCCGGCAGATATGTAGGCGTTGCAGAACGCGCAGCAGAAGATTTCATATTCGCTGAAAGGTTGGAGGAACTTAATGAAGAGTTAGAGGTGCTCAACACAGAAGGGCGGGAACTTGAAGACAAAATATCCAAGAATGTAAGCAGTCTTTTAGAGGTAATCGTTTAATGCGATGGACAGATACGGTAAAGTTAGGTTCTAAGGGCTGGCAAACTGTCAAACTTGGAGACATTGCACAGTTCAGGAACGGACTGAATTACACTAAGGAGAATTTCGGACGCGGACTCAAGGTTATCAATGTCAAGGATTTTCAAAACCACCTTATCGCGTCTTATGGAAATCTTGATGAGATAAACCCCGAAGGCATTATCCGTGATGAAGACCTCTTGCGCGTTGGTGACATTGTGTTCGTCCGTTCCAACGGCAATCGAGAACTAATAGGACGCAGCCTTCTTATCGAGAAGTTGAATGAGCCTGTAAGCCACTCAGCGTTTACCATTAAGCTCCGCTTTAATACCGGCGATGCCTTTCCGAAATTTTTTGCTTACCTGTTTCGCACTTCGTTAATTCGCCAAACATTATCTGCTCATGGAAACGGCGCAAACATTTCAAATCTTAATCAGGGAATATTATCGAGTTTGGAAGTATTTTTACCGCCTGTAAGTACGCAACGCCGCATCGCAGCGATACTTTCTGCCTACGACGACCTCATCGAAAACAACACGCGGCGGATTCAGATTTTGGAAGAAATGGCGCGGCGGATTTATGAAGAATGGTTTGTGCAGTTTCGTTTTCCGGGACATGAAAATGTCAGGATGATTGAAAGCGAGCTTGGGTTGATTCCTGACACGTGGAAAGTTAAGAGGTTAGGGGAAGTCGTAGAACTCGTCTATGGAAAAGCCCTAAAAGCAGATGAACGTGAAGCAGGAAATGTGCCCGTGTATGGTTCAAGTGGAGTAGTAGGTTTTCATAATGTCCCGTTGGTTAATGAAGCGGGAATCATCGTTGGTAGAAAAGGGAATGTGGGAAGCGTTCATCTATCAGACGTTCCATTCTATCCAATAGATACTGTCTATTACACAAAAACAGAGTTGCCTTTGTCCTATGTGTTCTTCAACTTGAAACGCCAGAATTTCATCAATAACGATGCTGCCGTTCCCGGATTAAATCGAAATCAGGCACATTCTTTACCATTCCTTTTGCCGGAAGAGAATGTTTTACAGAAGTTTGATGAACTTACAAAAGACTTGTTTGGTTTATCCAGAAAGTTACAAGCAAAGAACAATAACCTTCGCAGTACCCGCGACTTGCTTCTCCCTAAACTGATTTCAGGTGAAATAGACGTTTCCAACTTTCCCGAACCAATGAGTGATTAACTATGACTCCTCCGCGCTCACCCGCCAACGACTACACCGAAGACGCGCTCATCGAGCAGCCAGCGATTGAGTTGTTGCATGAGCTTGGCTGGACGACCGCCAACCTCTTCAAAGAAACCTTCGGCGCAAACGGCACAGAAGGGCGCAGGAACAACCGCGAAGTAATCATCACCCATCGCCTGCTCGCAAAGCTCAAAGAGTTCAACCCCGGCCTGCCCGAAGACGCCTACACACAAGCCGTCGAAGAGTTGACCCGCGACCGCTCGGCAATGATTCAGGTCAACGCCAACCAAGAGTTCTACCGCTTGATAAAAGAGGGCGTGAAAGTCTCGGTCAAAGGCGAAGACGGAAGCACTTCATTTGAGACGCTGAAAGTCATTGACTGGACTACCCCCGCGAACAACGATTTCTTCCTCGCCTCTCAATTCTGGATTCAGGGCGAACTCTATCTGCGCCGCTCCGACCTGCTCGGCTTCGTCAACGGCCTGCCCCTGCTCTTCGTTGAACTGAAAGCCTCACATCGGAACATCGAGAACGCATACAAGGACAACCTCCGCGACTACAAGACGGCCATCCCGCAACTCTTCATCCCCAATGCCCTAATCATCCTCTCCAACGGCAGCGAGACACGAGTCGGAACTTTGACTGCTGAGTGGGAGCACTTCTCCGAATGGAAGAAGATTTCGGACGAAGAAGAGCGGGGCGTCATATCGCTCGAAACCGTCCTGCGCGGCGTCTGCGAGCCTTCGCGCTTCTTGGACATAGTTGAGAACTTCACGGTCTTCGAGGAAGTGCGCGGCGGACTCGTCAAGAAGGTCGCCAAGAATCATCAATACTTGGGCGTCAACCGAGCCATCAAAGCCGTCCGCGAGATTGAGAATAATGAGGGCAGGCTCGGCGTCTTCTGGCACACGCAAGGCTCTGGCAAAAGCCTCTCGATGGTCTTCTTCACTCAGAAGATTCTCAGAAAGATTCCGGGCAACTGGACGTTCGCCGTCGTCACAGACCGCGACGAACTGGACGAGCAAATCTATAAAACCTTCGTCACGACGGGGGCAATCAGCGAGGCCGAGGCGCAGGCGGCGAGCGGGCTGCATCTTCAACGGCTATTGCAGGAAGACCACCGTTACGTCTTCACCCTGATTCAGAAGTTTCGCACGACGGACAGCAAAGAATACCCGAAGCTCTCAGACCGCAGAGACATCATCGTTATCACCGACGAGGCGCACCGCAGCCAGTACGACATGCTCGCCCTGAATATGCGTAACGCGCTGCCGAACGCCGCCTTCATCGGCTTCACCGGCACGCCCCTAATCAAAGGCGAGGAGCAGCGCACCCGCGAAGTATTCGGAGATTACGTCTCCGTCTATAACTTCCGTCAGTCAATCCAAGACGGCGCGACCGTCCCGCTCTACTACGAGAACCGCATCCCCGAACTGCAACTGACGAACACTCAACTAAACGAAGATATGGAGCAGTTGCTTGAAGAGGCAGAACTTGACGAAGAGCAAGAGAAGAAGCTTGAACGCCAGTTCTCGCAACAGTATCAAATCATCACCCGCGACGACCGCTTGGAAACTATCGCCGCCGATGTTGTGGAGCACTTCTTGGGGCGGGGTCACAAGGGCAAGGTCATGATGATTTGTGTTGATAAGGCGACTGCCGTGAAGATGTACGACAAGGTGCAGAATCACTGGCAAGCCAAGCTCGCAAGCCTCAAAGCACAGCTTCCGAAGGCATCAGACGAAGAACGCGCACGCCTAGATTCGCTAATCGAAGAGATGGAGACGACCGACATGGCCGTTGTCGTCTCGCAGTCTCAGAACGAAATCGAAGACCTCAAGAAGAAGGGCGTTGACATCACGCCGCACCGCCGCCGGATGGTCAGCGAAAACCTTGACGAGATTTTCAAAGACCCGGACAGCGACCTCCGATTCGTCTTCGTCTGCGCGATGTGGATAACGGGTTTCGACGTTCCAAGCTGTTCGACCATCTACCTCGACAAGCCGATGCGTAACCACACGCTCATGCAGACCATCGCAAGGGCTAACCGCGTCGCGCCGGGAAAGGTCGCGGGGCTGATTGTTGATTACGTCGGCGTCTTCCGCGACTTACAGAAGGCGCTCGCCATCTACGCCGCGCCGACAGCCGAGGCGACAGGCGGGGAGTCTGACAACCCGATTGAGGACAAGCAGGCTCTTGTCGAACAGTTAAAAGTTTACATCGCGGACGCCAGAAGCTACTGCGAGGGCAAGGGCGTTGAGGTTGGCGCGATTCAGCGAGCGACGAAGTTCGAGCGGGTGAAGTTGCTTGATGATGCCGTCGAAGCCTTGATAGCGACTAAAGAAGAGAAGAAAACCTTTCTGCTCAAGGCTAATCAGGTCGTCCGCATCTACAAAGCCATTCTTCCAGACAAGGCCGCGAACGAAGTGGCGCATGATGCCGTCGTCTTCGGCGTGCTGGTGCAAAAGATTCGCTCGCTCTCTGAACCCGCCGACATATCAGAAATCATGCGCGAGGTCGAAGGGCTGCTTGACGAGTCAATAGCAACCGAGGGCTACATCATCAAAGCGCCCGTCGGACAAGACCTCGAATCGGCGGGCTTATTTAATCTGAGCGAGATTGATTTTGAGGCTTTGGCGGCGCGTTTCAACTCATCAACCTACAAACGAACAGAGGCCGAAAAGCTGCGCGGGCTAATCGAGCAAAGGTTAAAGCGTCTAGTGGAACTAAACCACTCGCGCATTGACTACCTCCAAAAGTTCCAGCAGATGATTGACGAGTACAACGCCGGGAGTAAAAACGTCGAAACATTATTCGAGGAGTTGAAGAACTTCGCACAGAACCTTTCGGATGAAGAGCAGCGACACATCAGAGAAGAACTGGAAGAAGAGGAGCTTGCCCTCTTCGACATTCTCACGAAGCCTGAGCCGAAGCTTACCCCGAATGAGGAGGCGACAGTAAAGAAGGTCGCAAAGGACTTGTTGAATACTTTGAAGCGCGAAAAGCTCGTTCTCGATTGGCGTCTGAAACAGCAAGCCCGCGCCGAAGTGGAAGAAACGATTAAAGAGATTTTTGACCAACTCCCGCAGACGTACACGAAGGAACTTTACGACGAGAAGTGCGAGCGAACCTACAAACACATTTATTCAGCTTATATAGACGCAGGACACAGCATTTATAACCAAGCCGCCTGAAGAATAAGGCAAAATCATTGCTGCAACCGTCGAATAAACAGCCCCCAATAAGCCTCGGCTGCGCCCTCGAAAGTTAACTTCTCACTGTCCGAGCGGTACAAGTTCATACCTAGAGCTTTCAGATAGAGGCTGTACCCGTCGTCTTCTACGGTTAGAGCTTCATTCATACTGCCGCCGCCGAACGAACGCCCGAACGAGTAAGTGATACCGCCCATGTACCCACCGCCACCGCCGAACTTAATTGAACAGCGACTCGCCTCAGCGCCACCAACGTAAATAGCCGCCGTGAATTGGTCTGCGTCAATCCTTCTGAATTCAGTCTCTACGTTGGCGTTTCTCGCTTCCAACTCGGCCAGCGAGTTCTCGAAATACTTTTCGATGTATTCGTAAGCATCCCGCTCGAACTTATCTTTATCGCGCTGTGTAAAGGTCTTCTTGATTCGGAGATTACTCGACCGAATATCTGAAACAGGACGCGCGGCTGGATAACTTGTAGCAGCGGGAGCTTCGCCCTTAGCCTGTTCGTCGGTAGCGGCGGCGAAATCCTTCGCGGCATCACGAATGGCTAACGTAATTTCGAGGAAAGCGTCGTGATGATTCGGGTATCTTGAAACAGGCTTCCCGTCTTTCGGGGCGGCAGTCAACTTTCCGAACGGAAGATTGTGCCAATCGCAAGGGTGAAGGATGACGGGTATGACGCGGGCTGCGCCTGACTTGTGAAGTTCAAGCGCCCGCTTCATTTCTATGTCGTAACAGTAATCAGATGCTATGAAATAAGGGCTGATTAGGAGAAGGATGATTTGCGCCGTTTCCAGATGTTCACTAATTTCGGAATCGAATTCTTTGCCCGCACCTATTCTGCGGTCGTGCCAAGTCTCAATAACCCCCTGACGCTTCAAGGCTGACAGGTGGATTTCCAACTCGTCCCGCAGAGATTCGTCCCTGTGTGAGTAAGAGAAAAATAACTTAACCATACCGAACGATTTTATCAGCTTAGCCACAAACCGTCCTAGACTAAAGAACTGTTCAAGCCACATTCAAAATTTCGCCCCAATTCGTCGTGTAGCGCGGCGAACGCTTCTCAAGCTTCGTCTTCCACTTCTGCTCGAATCCCGCAGCCCCGTACCGGATTGTGTCGGCCCCGAACTTGGCATTGATTTCGTCAACGGCTTTCATCACCCTTCTCGACCGCTGCCAATTCTCATCATCCTGCATCCTTATCGTCATCGGGCTTGCCGGGACTAGGCCGTTAAGCAGCACGCCAGCCTTCTTGAACTTGTACCCTTCACGATAAAGCCTCCCGACGCAGGCCACCGCACGCTCAAGCAGTTCGGGAATAAGAGACGGTTGCAAATTAAACCGATTGTGCGTTACCGCGTGCCCGAAGTTTAATTTTGCAACTAACTCTGAGTAAACGGTTCCCCAAATGTACTTCTAATTTTCAGGTTATTGACTTGGAACTTTAACGGGTATATGTTGGCCTCGCTTTGAGGGTTTCATAATGCTAACGAATCTATATAGGCTCGTTAGCCTCACGTATTTCGAGCACATTCCAATAAATCAAGGAAGTGTACTGTTAGGCAGACCTACCATGGACTTAGTATCAACATTTATTCTTGGGGCACTGTCTTCAATCGCAGGCACACTAGCCTTAAGACATTGGAAGAAGGCCAAGCATCTATTTAGCCCTGATAAGCTTCTGTATTTTCATCTTCAAGAGGTTGAATCGAATATCAACAAAATGCCTTTCATTTATGAAGGTGTTGAAGCCAAGGTTATGGAGGACTTTGTTGGTATTCAAACACAGCAATTAAATATCGTTGACTTGGAGCCAGTGGGTAAAAAAAATGAAATTGAAACAAACGAAAGGTTGAAAAGGTCAAGAAGAGTCCTTTTTCTTGGAGGGGCAGGAATAGGCAAAACAACTTTCTTTAGATATACCATACTCACGATTATCAAGGATAAATCTAAAGTTGAGTTCATAGAAAAAGAGGAAAATCCAGTACCTTTCTTCATACCTCTTAAAGCAGTTGACAATACGGTTGAATTCCCAATCATTAAATATATACTGCGCAGCAATTCATTTTTATCAACTCGCCCTAAAGACGCAGCTATTAAACAACTTATTACGTTAGCTAAGTCTCAGAGACTTTTCTTATTTATAGATGGGTATGATGAAATTCAGTTTACAGGTGGGCAACGTGGGGCAGGATTCATTAGACAAGAACTCAATCTAATGGTGGCCTCAGAACCATTCCCTACAAAAGTCTTTAATAGTGAGGATAAACAACTGAAAGAATTTTATGAATCATTATCCTTATGCCGTATCTGGCTCTCAAGCAGGAAAGAGTTTTTTGAACAACATCGCATTAAGATGGTTAGTGCAGATATATATAAAGCTCAAATTGTTTACATACTTCGATTAGAAGGGATTGGCGATAATAGAATGAATCTTGTAGGAAAAATCTTCGATAAGTACAGAAGCGAAACAAATAAATTTGAGGACATATTCGATGCTGAGTTTTTTGTTAACGAGGTTGATGCTTCACCAGAAAAAGAGTTGAGGGAACTGTCATTTAACCCCCTATTCCTTACAATAATGTGTTTCATCTATGCTAAGAGTGCCCTCAAAGAAGAACGATATGATGTGAAGTGGTCTAGCAGCTTTAATGACTTAATCACGAAATGCATAAGCCTACTTCTATATGAGCTTGATAAGATTAAAATTCGTGATTTGCCAGAGGCACGGCGAGCAGCTTTGCTAAATAGACGAGGAGAATTTCTGGCGGAGAAGACAGACTTTTTACACTTTTTTGCTTTCTGTCTGTTCGATGAAAATATAAAAGTTTTTACACTCAACTATATCATCGAAAAGGCAGTATTTTTCTTTGAGAAGAAATCCCTCTCTATCAACAAGGAAAGAATTTTATTAGGCTTTACAGATGAATCTATTGATAAACCACACCTTGTTTGGCAATTAGCATATACAGGTATTTTCGTAATCGTAGATAAGCAAGGACAGGAGTTATCGTATGACTTCCCACATTTACGCTTTAGAGAAGTGTTAGCCGCAGAATATTTTATAGAACATGGTCATCAATACTTAATTGATAATATAGAACGAGAAAGTCTTGGTGAACTATTATATGTCTTTTTTAATCGTTCTAAATCTCAAGACAGGATTCTCGAAGTTATATTTTCAAAGCTGAAAAATACTCTTGATGTAGAGTATTACAATTCCTTACTAATAAATTGCTTACGAAGAAGGCCACCAGATTATAATTCTAGTTTACCTATACGTAAGTTCTTTGTAGATTGTCTTGACACCAACAGTTTTTTCTCTGTGCCTTCAGAAATCCTTCGTTACTTTCACAGCGATGAAGATTTCATTCAAATCCTAGCTGATAAATTCAGAGTAGGGTTAGAAAAAAAAGAGATTTATACACTTTCCTTATCATGCTACTTGCTCTCACTGTGTAGTGAAGAACTACTGAAAGATTTGCTTCTCACTAACTTTTTCCCCCAATTTGACATTAGTGATGAACTGACTGTCGCTGTCTTGGTTAAGTATAAAATCGCCAGCGATATAATTCAAAAGAACAGGACTCTTGATAAAGAAAAGAGGGAGTTCTTTCGGTTAAAGGATATGTATAGCGCTATAAAGAGAAGTAATGGGTTTGTACCATTATCTGATGGTAATCACGTTGATTATATTTATATTATGACGGACGAGGTAATAAACAAAATTGGATATTTATTAGCTAACGAGGGGATAAAATTAACACCAGAAGAGCAGGCAGACTTAGAAATCCAAAGGTATAAAATATACTTCCGTACCACTTTACTGAATGCTTTTCCACTAACACTGAAGAACTTGATTGCCGATATTGCAGAGACAGCAAAAGTAAATTTTAAGAGTTTCAGTAAGATTATGAAACCCATTGTAGATGTAAAGGAAAACGAGACACTTGAGGAAAGTTTTTTCACGTAAACATCAGCTAGAAGTGGAGCGGATGATAACCACAATCCTTGTTTAATAATCTTAAGAATCCGTTTAGGAAATGAAAATTGTTACGCCAGAGAAGTGACTTATATGTGGTTAACGCTTGCGTCTGCTCACAGCAACTCGCATAATGCCCTCATGTTTCTTGCGGCTAGGGATTTTCGGCGGTAGTTCCACGGCATCATTTATCAAGGCGTCAACGTAAACATTGGCGACCCGCGCGTACTCCAACAGCACGGGTAAAGGTGGCTCGCGCGTCCCCAATTCGTAGCCCGAAATAGCACTCCGAAAAACTTTCTCGTCCAGCCCCAACACGCGCAGCATCCCGTTCTGTGACTGGCCGAGCGCGAGGCGAATCTGTAACAGCTTTTCGGCAAGACGCTCCGGCTTCGGTCGGGCTACCCGTCCCATCAGGAATGCTCCTTTCCTGACGCGACGAGACCGATGAGCGGCTTGCCGGGGGACGTAATTACGTCTAAGATTGCATCGCGCTTTTTCCTCGCCGCGAGACCTCTAACGCCTCGGACGAGCAGCGCCATCCCCTTAACTGGAAGCAGCCCGACTCATTCTGTTTTCAAAGAAACGCAAACAGGATAACAAAACGTCTCCGACTCGTGGAAGGGTTCGTAGCCATGCGAATGAGGGCAATGCCACGCTCGGCAACTACCAGAAGGCGGCCGCTATCGGCCATTCTTATCACTTGTGTTCTATGCGGCTGCTCAAAACCGCCGAACGGGAAATATGACGGGAACTGTAAACTCACAATCGCCGAGTTGCCGGAGGTGCGCGGGCTGAGGCTAGGCATGAGTATTCAAGATGTCGAGGCAAGATTCCCGGCGCTGAATGTAATTCCACCTTCTGACCAGAGGGGCAGAACGGCCATTATCGTCAGTGTGAAGTCTTTGGTTGCCAAAATGCAGGACGGCTCTACCAAACCTGTAACGCATTGGTATGCTCATTCGGATAAAAGCTGGGATGTCCTGAATTCGGGCTTCGAGCCGGATTTGAGTGATGCTCACAGTTCGGACTCTAAGCCGCCCCTGAAAATGGATGTGAGCGGCTTGAACGAAATTTCATTGGTTTTTTTAGACGGCAGGATTAATGAAATCCGATTCAAATATAACAAGGACTCAAGCCTTAACAACCTCACTGAATTCACGTCAAGGCAATCTCAAATCTTTCATGTCCCCTTCGGTACTACGAATGTGGCAGAGAAAAAAGATTCAGAAGTTGCCGAGTGTTATGACTTCAGAGCCACCGCTGATTTCGGCGGCGAAGTGCCTGATACGTCCCCGACCTTTTCTCTCGAAGACGTGCACGAGAGAGAGGAGTACGAGGCTCGTCTAAGGGCTAACCCTGAGAGGCAAACTCCTTTAGTGCTTCCGAACGCCGATGCTGACCGTGAGGCTGAGACGACCAGAAGGAGGTACGACGAGTGCGTAAGGCAAAGGGAAGCCTACGGCGTTGATACTTCCCCCTGTTGGGAATGGGCTAAGGAGAGGTGAAGAAGTTTGGTTCTGAAAAACCTCTTCGGGACTTCGTTATGAACGTAAGCTCTTCTCCAAATTTCGGTGCGCCAGAGGAGCATTAGGAGCAACCATACTGTAATCTCCTGTGCGCGTAAAAACTAACTTTCCGCTCGCGTCCCTGTATCTCCAAGTGAATCAAAAGTTTAACTCACTATTTCTGCCGGTCGAGCTTTTATACAAATTTAAGCTTGAATATTCGGACGTTTTTTTGTAGGGCTGGACGTACTTCTCACTTCTGTTCAACCGTTGCGTCTGCCGTAAATTCAGTTCGATAGTTCGCTTGTGCGTTAATTGATTTCGAAATTCGCTTCCGCTCTTGTATAAGCTTCCGAAATTTTTTGAATTCCGGTCTAGGTCGCTTACCTCATCAATCAAAATTCGAAGGGGCGTGGGGGGGTAAATTTCGTGATTTATGTTGTCTGAAATTTCATAGGCAGTGAGCATGGCGGAATCTCACGCCGCCTTGAGCTTCGTAAGCTTCTCCGCGTTAGTCGGGTAATCGGCGGCGCTCTTAGCGATGGAGCGCAACTCGGCGTCCGAAACGTCGTCCTCCGGGTTCTCGCTACCCTGACAGTAAGTGTCCCGGATGGTCGCCAGCACGTCGTAAATGTGCTGCTCGCTCGCCCCGCGCCCGCGCTCCCGGCACGCGAACTTGTAGAGCGTGCTGTTACGCTCGCCTTCCGGTATGACGTAGCCGGGCGGTATCCGGTTGGGAATTTTGATGTGCGCTAAACTCTTGCCGGTCTTCTTACCGGCGAGCTTGCCGCCCTTCGAATGTTTTGACTCACCCGGACTCAGCCACTCGTCGGGTATGGGCTGCAAATCGCTCACGCTCGACCAAGCGTACATCCCGCCGCTCACGTGTAAAGAGCCGGGCGCGACGATGAAGCCGGTCGTCTTGTCGCTCCGAATGTCCAACCCCTTACCGAGCGAACCGACGCTTTGGCCGAAGCCTCCCGTGGAAGTGTACAGGTGTTCGCCTCCGGGAGTGGTCGCCGAAAGGGTCTCATCAAGGCCGGGACACTCTTCGCGCAGCAGCCCCAACGAGTACCCGCCGCCGTGCCTGTAATCGGCGTCGAGAACCGAATAGCCAAAGACCTTGAAGCCGATGTTCAAGTCTTTGTCCTTTTTGAACCTGTCGAGGAAGTAGCCGCGACGCTTCGAGTAAGCTTCCGGCGTGAGTCCCTTGTAACTTTTTACCTTCGGGTGTTTGCCGATTTTCGGGCATTCGGCGTCCTTGCAGGAGCAGGAAACTTTCCCGGTCGGGCTGAACACGGGGTAATTGGTCGGGAGGACGAGCAGACCGACTTCCTGATAAAGTTCCACCTGTTGGAGCTTGCCCATCTTGTTGATTTCCGCCGCCGAGAAATTGGTTAAAATTTCCCAATTTAGCGCGTCGCCGAAATTCTCTAACTGTTGAATAGTCTCTTTTTCTGTCTCTTTAGCACTCTCAGACACATCCTCTTGAAGATGAGGAGATAGTATCTTCTCCCGCACATCCCTCAGAAACAGGAACTCTTCTGGTATTGGATGTAAACCAGTACAAGGTACTTTAAGTATTCTGTGTATCGGATTGAGCCTGTTAGGTTTATTCTGTTCGTGCAGGATTTTGACCAGCCCAGCCGCTTCCAACTCCCGTTTAGCTGCGGAAACAGCCCTGTTATGCGTTCCTAAAGCCTGTGAGAGCGTTTTTTCCGTCATCCAACAGTCTTCCGGGAGGAGGTAGTAAAGAGCCACCGCCAAGAGCGAAAGCCCCGCGAGAATGGCCGTAATTTCAGCCGAAGTAAGTATTTCGTGTAACATCCACATCAGACCGCCTAGAAAATGAAAGAGCCGCCCGAACCGGCCTCCGAAGGCAGTCGAGCGGCTTTTCTGCTGCTTCAAACTAAAAAAACGGAGGTCAGAAGCTTAAAGACAGATTGCCTTTGAGCTAACCGCGACCTCCGAACCAACTACATCCTACCACGCGGAGCGTACTTTGTCAATACACCACCCGTAACCCATTGATGCAACAAAGATTAGTCACAATAATATTGTTAAACGCAATGGAGTCATGAGAAATCCGGGCTGGTTGCGGGATGATTCCCTGACATGCCTTTATTTTGTCCAGAATTGCCCTGTGGCATCTTTCCTGTTTATGTTCCGAGCCACCCACCTCCCCGCAATTTTTTCCGGAATTTCGTCATAGGCTCCACGGAAGACGGTCAGTTTCGCGGCCTAGTCACCTTCCGCCACTGCCGGGTCGTCAAAGCCCCGGTAAGATAGTTCTGCCGACTCCCACTTTGCACACCCTGAGCGAGAAAAGAATGCACCGCGAAGGCTACATGAAATCGGGTCAAAGCCAAATTGACGCAGCTTAAAAGTATCTCCCTCCTTTGCCAAGTAAAGTAGTTTGTAGTATTGTAGTGCGCCCAGTTAGTGGAGTTTTTTCGAACTCAGGTGATGTATGAAAAAAGAGGTTGTTAGAGATTTCAAGCGACATTACCACAAGGTAAGGAAAGTGTACTCCGAACTAGCTAATGCTGGCGGTTTTAAGTTCGAAATTAAATTCGAGAGGAAGTTTGGTGGGGACACGTTTCAGGCTACGAATGAAACCCCCAACGAAGCGGAGACGGTGCGCTTCGTGGCTTTGATGGGCCGTTTCCTATACCCAAACGACCGTCTGTACTACAAGACCGTCTGGACTTCGTTGCAACTTGAGTTTGGCCTTGAAATTTCGAATGAACGTGTGGGCGAGGTGAATGCTCTTATCAAACAACTTGATATGGGTAGCGGTGAAACCACCTACAATAACGACAACCTTACTCCCGAAAAGATTTACCAAACAATTTCGGACGGCGGATTTTTTGATGACGATGAAAAAGCTATAAAGTACCTAGAAGAAATGACACAAGTGCCGGTCATGGGGCCACTCTTGCGCCATCAGTTTTATGATTACTCGCTCCGAGCTTTTAGGATAGTCTCGTCGCTTTTCGACATCATTCTACAAATTGAGAATAGGATAGAGGGCAGTACTATTCAGGCGAAGACGATTGTTGAGAATCTGTGCATCTACTGTTTAACTACGGAAGGGAGCTTTACCTCCGAGGAGCACGTTATCGCTGAGTCTCTGGGTAACGATGATGCAGTTCTGCCTAAAGGCTTTGTATGCGATGCCTGTAATAATGAGGTCTTATCCGGCCTTGATAATGCACTCATAAATTTTGAACCGGTCGCATTTTTCCGAGTTCAGCATGTACCGTACACAAAAGAGGGGAAATTCCCTAAAGCTAACTTCTCGACGTTCACGCTAGAGAAGACAGGCCCGCGACACCTAAAAATGACGCCTAAAAACAAGGCGGGCGAGATTAAGAACCTGAAGCAAATCGGGGATGATTTGCACTCCTTCAACGTCGAGTGGAAGGGTAAAAAGATTAACTGGAAGTTAATCGGCAGGGCGCTTTATAAGATTGCGCTCGGCATGGTGGCTTTCAAGCAGGGACGCGACCAAGCATGTAACAGTAAGTTTGACGCGGCAAGAAGTTTTATCCGCGAAGGGCAAGGCGTCAATAACAATTTGATAATGCAGACGAGAATTAAACCACACGCAAGTATACATACGAGATTTTATGACTTGCCGGAGGGGACACCTGTTTTCATTGATTTGTTCGGCATTATCTTCTTCCTAAATCTGGAGAACGCGCCGGTAGTACAGGTGGATGAGGAGACGGCGAAACTTGGATTTCAGCAATTTTCGCTTGGCGGTTAGAACACTTTTCTAACAGGTAAGGCCGCCCGCGAGCTTGCGGACGGCCTTCTTGACTTGTCTCTCTTCGTCAGTTGACCAGATTAGATGCCTCGCCGCTTTGCTCACTTTGAAGATTTCCGGACTGCATGGCCTCAAAGATAGCCGCAGCTTGAGACAGAGTCTGAGTGCTGGCCGAAAGGTAACGGTACGTGGTGTTCACTTGTGAATGACCAAGTATGCGCCCCGCGAGTTGCAAAGGCATACCGCCTTGAACGAGCCGTGTCGCCGCCGTGTGACGCAAACAGTGAAGCGTTAGACCATCAATCCCGCCGTGCTTTATACCAGCAATCTCGCAGGCCGACGCGAAGGACTTCCGCACGTTGTCTCTAACCTGAAAGACCGTTCCATCCGGCAGACCTTCCGACGCTTCCCAAAGAGCGAATAATCCCCTTCCGACTCGCTCGGTCATCATCACCTGTCGGGTCTTCAGCGTCTTCGTGGTCATCCCCTCAATCGTGATGACGCGGGACGCGAAGCACACCGAACGCCAGCGGAGTTTCAGCGCCTCGGACTTCCGGCAACCTGTATCAATCAGAAAGACGAGGAGCGATTTCAAGTGCTTCCTGTAAGGGTGTGAGTCGCAGGCTTCCAGCAACCGCCTCTCCTCATCTAGAGTCAGGAGT